>JANQEN010000063.1 GCA_028278335.1 Chitinivibrionales bacterium
CAACAAAGAAGAAAGAAAAAAGAATCAAAAAAGAAAGAAGAAATTTCTCTAACTAAACATCTTTCATTTTAATGAGAAATAAACATACAAGGTGTTTAAGAGCAAAAATAAGGTTTTTAAAATCCTGTTTATTTATAATATCATTAAAAATTATTCTAATTCCCAGGGTGTTGCCCATCGCTACAATATGATGCGCCATTGGCACTTTATAATCTAATCAAGCATATTAAAAACTCTCACAATGTTAATATAATTCAATTGTCCTAAAAATCAAATCAAACCGTTTTAATGAATCTTCACAAATGAGGCATTTAGTGGTATCCTACAAATACTATAACCTCCCTCTTGAATAAATAAAAATCAGGTGACATCCTTAAATAACGCACAACAGTTAAATATTTTTTAAATTCAGCCCTTTACTTGTACCAGAGTAGGTTGAAATAAATGAAGCCCGTCTAGGGCTTTTACCTAGAAGTGTAGAATTTTATGAAACACACCGAGGCTTTTTACCTGGAGGTGCAGAAATTGTTGAAACAGGCCTAGGACGTTTACCTGGGAGTGTAGGAATCTTTGAAACAGTATTAGGTCTTTTACCAATGGTAGAAGAATTTTCTGAAACACAGCAAAGTCTTTTCCCTAGAGCGGCTGGAATTGTTGAAACATCTCTAGTCCTTTTACCTAGAGCTGTTGAAATTATTGAAACACAACTAGTCCTTTTTCCAAGATGGGTAGAAAATGTTGAAACATCTTTCGGTTTTTTGCCTAAGGGTGTTTGTTTTTTTCCAACCCTACTAGCCCCTTTTATTTGGATATATTCTACTTTATATATAACCTCGTTACTTTATTAATTACATAACCTTACAATGTTTATCGGAAATTGATTTGATATCATATCCTCATTAAAGTTGGACTGGATTGGACAAACATGCAATACATAAAATGAAATTTCTATAGATTACAAAAAATTATTAAAAAAAATACAATATTCATCCCAACTCACTCGTAATGATTACCAGAGGACAGTAACAGAGTGCAGTAGCAAGGAACAGTTCCTCTCCTGATAGATGTTCAGCTGAAAAGTCGTCATAAAAAGTTGTTAGTGCTTTTTTAGTGTAATTACTTGTGATATGTTTTACTCAATTATGGAGGTGCATCATGGCTCGCATGGTAAGTCGATATATTTCACCCAAAAAGTGTCTTGAAACAGGAGAGAGACACATTCACTTAGCAAATCAGGAGTGTGGCCTTGACAACAAATACTCCCAGGCGTTTAAACCTAAATATGATACTCTCAAGGAGAAGTTAGAAAAGTGGGATGAAATGCGTAGGAGCTGTCTCTTTGCATATGATAAGGTGTATATATCCAAAAAACGATTACTCAATGCTACCCGTACCTGTTTAGAGCATATTAAACAGTTTCGACGTGATAATCATGGTGCTATTATTCACGCCTCCTTTGACGAAATAGTTACCTATAGTACCTATTCGAAAATGAAATTAACCAAATTGCTTAGTGCAATCGAGAACTTAGTGTATCGTTTCAAACAGCTTGATGACGGCCACCCACTCTACCATTTTACAGATGACCTTGGGAACGTTGTAAACACTACCAAATTAGCCATAGCAGCCTATGAAGAGGCACAATATAACAGCGCAAAAGCCAAAGTTGAAACACAATGTGCCCAGGACGAAGTTATCAAACAGTATAAAAGAAATTACTTCGAAGCAAACATAGAAATGGGAAGAGACTGTGCAGATGATCTGTTCCCTATTCTTCGGCGAAAAAAGTTAGTCAATGATATTGAAGAAGTTGAAGTGGAGGATATTTCAGAGGATAGGGCAACTGAAAGTGAGTAAGTCTGAAAAAAAAACAGCACTCTTTATTTAAGATGAAGGTGCTACTTTTTTTTAAACTATTTACCTAACCAATATCAAATTGTAAATTTATTTGCCTAGGATAACTCCTGTGATATTTACTGTGTAAAAACAGGGTAATCCACTTCCCGTGGTTGAATAGTGGAGTTCCAATCCTCTGGTGGTACAGAACCAGTGTAGCGGGTATAATAGTTCGTTAAGGTGAAGGTCCGCTGTTTTTTAGTATGGCTCTGTATAATGTCCTCCTTAAGTACGTATTGAATGGTAAGATGGTTTTGATCTATAATAGCATAGGTATACCATTTAACATCATCTCCTGTACCATAGAAAATATCCCTTCCAGGATTTTCACGATGCAAGGTATCAATTTTTATTGCATAATTATGACTGCTTAGACAACTTTGTCCCTTTTCTTGCCAAAACATATTATACTCCGATTCACCCACTGCGCAAAACAAATCCGCTGTTGGAAAGCGGGTCGTATCATAGGCATATTCTAAAATAACATCCCATATAGTAATACAATCTCGTTCATGAATTTTTGTAAGCTTCCAGGTGCCGGTGATGTCAATTGAAGCTGGATCCTTTTTGCTCACAGAGCTTGAATTGCTGCATTGTAAACCAAAGAGAACAAGAATAAGGATTCCAATGACAGCTCTGTAGTAATGCATGGAATACCTCCAGAGTGTTAAGTATGTGTGTTCGTTTGTAAATATCTATACTTTCGATTGCTCTAATATCTATGTATTACAATATAATACAATGTTTCTATGAATAAGAATTTATAAAATAGTAATTTTTAATGAGTTGTTTTCTAAAGTCTTCCAATGTAACTTTCTATAAAAGAAATAGTTGTATTACATTTATAATTACCTTATATTAGTAATATAACAGTAAGTCTAATCCTGTTAACCTAGGAGTCTTTATGAAAAATTTGTCTTTTACATCACTCTTTGTTTTAGTTATTATGGGTACTTCCTTTTGTCAAATTATTAAAGGATTTCATGATTATAAGATTGGTGACTCATTATTCTTTATTGTTAAAAAGGTGGAGCAATCACAGACTAGCAATGACACCATTCTAAAGTATGTAACCAAATCAAAACGTACGTATATTGTTGACTCAATAATAACCAAAGGAGATTCTACACGTTACGTAGTAGCTTACCATGAAAAAGGGACCATAGTATATTTCAAATCAGGTAATGCTTATGACACCGTACCTGTAAACAGTAACGAGGTAGGCGTTTATCTAACGTATAAAGGAAAACGAATCAAATATCAACACAATGAATTTTTTCCTAAAAAAGCAAGTTACTCTGAAAATGAACTTTGGGACACAGTCACAACTCGCTATGGAAATTTATATTACAATGGATCATTACGCGATTATGTTCGTTTTTATTATTGGTCTGGAGGTCCTGGAGGTGCTACCAATATAGTTTCATTCTGTTATCTGTCTGGTTTTGGTACTGTATATTGGGATAGACTGTGTAGTCATGCCACAACCAATATGGTTAACGATTTAACAATGCAACTGATACGGTATAATGATATTGTTATAAATCCTGATGATCTTGATACGCTTCTATTACCAACAGCAATAGAACCAAAGCAAAAGCAAATTAAAATCAATAGCATACGCTCAATGCATGAGCTGCATTCAATAGTTAATGCAAAAAAGTCCACCTATTCTATTGCCTTTTATTCTTTAAATGGCCGTATCGTTCAAACAAAGATCTCTAACAATGAAATTAACACTCTATTAAAATTAATACCCTCAGGAGTATATATCATAAAAGGAAAGGTTAATGATATCCCCTTCTCTTTTAGACAAGTATTTACTCATTAAAACTTTTCAAAGAAATTCCATATGCGATCAGTAGCAGACCAATTGGTTCTATCAATAGAGGGCCAATCATGCCCAGCATTATAGAGATAGCATAGCACAATATCTCCCGTGCCCTCGGTGGATTTCCATCGTACCTCATGATGCAGCGTATCTTTGAGAATGGTGTCACAGGTTGTTGAACACTTATTCCATTGTTGCCAGATTTTTAGAATAGAGTCTTGTGGTGGGCAAGGCATCCTTCCTGCAAGCAATCCTCCCTCATAGGGAACAACATGATCCTTAGCTCCGTGTATATGCATTAAGGCAACTGAAGAGTTTGGTGTTGGGATAGGGCTATACATGGGGCCTGCAATACAGGCCATGGCAGTAATTTTCTCGGGAATATTGGCACTGAGCTTGTAGGTCATCATGGCGCCATTGGAGTGACCCGCAACAAAGACCTTAGTCTCATCAATCATATACGCGCCCAATAAGGTGTCTATCAATCCAGAGAGGAATCCCACATCATCGGCATTGCGACTCCCCTGCTCAAAATGAATACCAGCATTCCACACATAATTACGATTGCCAAAATCCTCACGAGTACCAATAGGGTAGGCAACGATGAATCCCTCGGTATCAGCTTTTTTACTAAATTCGGAATACTCAGGCATGCCACTGACATCAAAATGGTAGCCGTGAAGCACCAGTACCAGCGGGACTTTGTTAGCCCCAGTGTAGGATTGAGGAACGTGGATTTTATATTCACGGCCCTGGGTTTCAACTATGGGTGTGTTATCTTCACAAAAAAGAAATAGCAGAGAACAAATAATGAGTGAGAATATAGTGTGACACATCTTCATAATCGACACTCCTGTTATTTATAGACCCGCACCCAGTCAACGTACATTTTAATATCTTTTTTACGGTAATTTTTAGCGATCGGATTATCCGAGCGAGGATAGTCACCGCCAACAGCAACATTTAAAAGTATGTAGAGCGGATTATCTACAAAGGCTTTTTCCTTTTCAGGATTATCTATGGCAAAGGTATGGTAGCAACTGTCATCAATATATCCTTTGATCTCCTTCTCGGTCCAATCAACACGAAACACATGATAGTCCTTGCCACTGTATTTGGCATAGCTTCCTTCGTGTCTATTGTTAGGCCAAGCAGTATAGTGTTGCGTACAACCCACGACCATTGGCGTTGCACCACCCTGTTCCATAATGTCAATTTCTCCGCATTCAGCCCACTTTGTTTTTTCAGGAGGCTCCCCTGCATTGGAGCCCATCATCCAGAAGGCAGGCCAAAGACCTACATCACCATAGGGTAATTTAATACGGGCCTCAACGCGTCCATAGGTTACATCAAACTTTCCCTTGGTAACGATCTTTCCCGAGAAATAATTCTTTCCCTCTTTCACTTTCCTTTTATAGGTTGTGGCTATCACTAAGTTCCCCTTTTCAACGGTCACGTTTTCAGTACAATAGTACTGCAACTCATTGTTTCCCCAGCCATCCATAAAGGGATAGTACTCTTTGCCGGTTCCATTTTCATAGGACCATTTGCTGGTGTCAAGCGCACCGGACTCAAACTCGTCACTCCAGACCAGAGAGTCAAAGGTTTGTTGTTCATCAGTATTCACATCTTGCCCATCTACGGCAAAGCTTGTTACACAAAAAAGAAAAATTATTACGGCTATAAAAAAAGCGCCATATCTACTGTCCATGATGTGTCTCCTTTGTAAGAATCACAAAATCTATCTAATCTCTTAGCATCTTGTGCAATATGATGAATTAGTCGCTGTGAATATAGTACCTTCAAATTCTTGCTGCAAGTATTTTATCGTTCTCAAATAATAACAAAATTCAAATATTAATTTATTGAATTTTAAATGAACTTAAAGGTATATTGAAATAAATAAATTGCCACGTTGAAAACAAATGATAACCTCAGTTACATTGTTTCGCTGGTTCACATCCAACTTTAACGTAGGAGTATAAATTGAATATCTACGTAGGGAATTTCCCCAAAACCATCGATGATGAAGCGATCCGCAACCTTTTTTCAGCACACGGCGAGGTGACTGAAGTAAAACTACTTAAGGATCGATATACTGGTGAACTTAGAGGTTTTGGTTTTGTTATTATGGATTCGAAAGATGACGCCTTAAAGGCCATTGAAGCAATCAATGGTTCCGAGCTTGAAGGGCGTAAGCTTGTTGTCAATGAAGCCCGTCCCAAAAGAGACAATCGCGGCGGCGGCGGCGGTGGTCGTGGAGGTTTCCGCGGCGGCGGCGGCGGTGGTGGCGGCGGTTACCGCGGTGGCGGTGGTGGTGGCGGCGGTTATCGCGGTGGCGGTGGTGGCGGCGGCAACCGCAGTCGTTATTAATCAACACCCCTTGCTAATTAGTGTACTTAAATAGATTGCCTGAAGGGATCATCCCTTCAGGTTTTTTTTAGGTATTATCTAAAAAATCATTTCCTACTGCGATTGGCTCCAACATACTTTAGATTTCGTTGCATTCAATCACGGATTCTCACCGAGCTTGGCTCTTTCCTGTGCCTCATCAAAAGGTTTTTTACTCAGCCTCAAAATTAAACTGGTTTATTAGAGTTCACCTTTAATTATTTCCAGAAAAGAGTTCAGACTGAAGTTTACAGTAAGTGTTTTGAAAACAGGTCCCACATTCCCCGCAACAACCATCGATTATATGACAAAAGGCTCCCGAATGTGGTGGATAGGTCATTGTGTAGGGAATGACTTTCTGCGTTAAATGATGGTATAGTTCTTTGTCCGGCACATTGCCGTAGACAATTATCTGAATATTGTGCTCCTTGAACACCCCTAAGATATACCTGACCTTCTGTTTAATCTCTTTAATCCCTAATGTTTCAACTGCGGGAAAGGAGGGAGCTTCGTAAAAAAGCGTTTGCATAGGACGTTTAGGAGCAGCCTCTAACTCTTCGATAGAGGAAAAGCTGTACTTAGGTAGATTGTCAGTTTTATGCCCAAGAGACTCTCCTCTTTGCGATACAGAATGAGAGCTTAATTGCAGTGAAAGATCCAAGGCACTTTTTTCTAACACCTTATCCAGCTCTTTCTCCTCATCGCTTTTCCATAGATCATCATCAAATAAGTTCATAATTCCCCCGAATTTTGTCTACTTATTCATTAGCTGATAGGAAACATTTACTCACCCTCAGAGCCTAATATCTCTCTATTAATTATACAATATACTCCCCTTATTAAAGCACTCTAATTTAGCCAGTCTCAAGACAAAACTGAATTATTAGAGGTCACGTAATGATAAAAATAGTATTTTGTAAAATAGTTTACATATTGATAACAGCAAAAACCTCAGGCTCCTTACAAATAGTGGTTGGTTGAGGAAGAGCACAGATGTATAATAAAAACAGCTATTAACAATGAATGCGCTATGAATTCGTACCTAAGACATATGATGAAACCCATACTTCTTGTTATATCACTGCTTAGTATCACCTTCTCTGTAGAACAAACAGAGAAAACACCTTTCAGTATCAATGCTTTACAATATTTAATTGACAGAAAAGAGTACGACCGCTTTGATTGGTTTATGAGCTGCTATCTTAAACGCCATCCAGACACTGCCGATCTGCATCGTATAAACGCACAACGCCTTTTTGATGAAGCAAAAACTATACGATCCTTAAAGACTACCGTGTTATATAATCGCACCGGTGGTATTCCAAGAAAATATCCCTCCTTTTTGTCAGCAGTTAAACCCTATACCACCGATGCCATTGCAGCACAGTTTAATGACTCCCTTTTGAATGAGGCGTTCACAGCTCTCAGATACGCACGCACCCTCTCTCCTGGTAGAAAAGAGATATATTGGGATCTGTGCACTATGGCCGCCCAGTCAGGCAGATCGGACATCCTATTACAGGAGGTACGTCGATACGCTGCACCCTTTGGCTATTCACAGAAAGTAAAGGATCTTGTCTATTCCTATACACAACGAATCATCAAGGAACGAGCAGACTCAAACACAATAGCCCTGTTACGGAATTACATTTCCAACAATCCTGCTGATAGCAAGACACATCTGCTTATTAGTGACAACTTCTCCTTTGCTGGCGAGGTGGATAGTGCCTTCCAGTATACCCTTTTTGCACTCAAGCATGACAGCAGCAATGTAGCTCTTTGCAGGCGAGCAATAAAATTAGCCACTATTCGTGGTGATTACGCAAAGGCCTCAGAGCTTGCCCGTAAATGCTTTCAATTATCAAACAATCTATCAGACTTAGAACAGGCAGCAATTTGTTCCTATGCTTTTGATCGTTTTCAAGGGAAAATTATTTACAAAGAGATAAAAGAGTCTCCAGGTTATGTTGACACACTATCTATCAGTCGATGGGTTTTTGAAGATCTATTATCACTTACCAATGATTCCTTAGGAACACATCTCTTTACTGGTGAGCTCTTTCATTTAAATTTTCCTTTGTTTTACATACTCTATCGGCAAACCAGTGACCAAACCTCTTATTTCCATAATAAAGCTGGAGCGTACTATATCCATGGGCTCTATGATAGTGCGGCATATTACAATTTAAAGCTCATTCGCACGCTCAAAGATAACATGGCAATTGGAAACAAGGCAATATATAACCTTGCTGCAGAATACTATGCTTCAGGAAAATATCTACTCTCCTTCCAGCTCTTTCTTTGGATCTATCACTATTTTCATGGCTGGCAAGATCTTGCGGTGAGCTATGGTCTGGGCGTCAATTACGAACGATTAGGGGATTATCTACGTGCAAAAAAGTATTATCGAAGCATTATTAAGAAGGCCAATGTAAATAACAAAGAGAGCAAAACCCTAAAGGATTTGGCTCTCTATCGTATAAAGTATATCAAAAAGTTGAATCCAATTATTTATACGGAATAAATTATTCGACTGGGATTTCTGGTTTATTTACTGCATATCCTTTAGGAGCCTCAAACAGGGTGGGAGCCAACTTTTTCTGCTGCACCTTGTTAAATGTTGTTTCTAACCGAGCTAGGCCCTCTTCATATTCAATTACCTTTACGGGAAATCCATCAATCTCTTTACTGTGAGTATAGGGGTTATCAAAGGAGTTGTACATGGGGCTATTTTGAAAGGTGGCAAAGAGGTCTTTAAGAAAATCACTCATCATAACAAATGCCTCAAGGAGTTTTTTGCTATGTTTGAGATTGTTCCATTTTGTCACCCATAATGCACGGACCTTTTTATTATTGAGCATTACCTCATATAATTCACAGTTGTAAGGGCCAATCTTCGCGGTTTTACCGACCTTTACAACAGAGTAGCTAGCTTTTGAAGCCTGACCCAAGGCGAGCATTTGCTGGTTCATCATCCCCTCCATCATGGCCCGCTGTTCTGGAGGCATTTGTGCCAGTTGTGCTTCCATTTGTTTCATTGCCTTTTGCATAGTTTGACCCATCTTATCCATTGTGGCTTTATCAATTTCAGTACACTCTTTTTTTATATCATCCACAGCAAGGATCAACTCTTTATCGCCTCTAAATATGGTATAAGCTTTTTGTTCACTTTGTAACATTTTCATGGCAATTTTCTTGCCACTAATAAACATCTCCCCAGTAGTAGGAGCTGCCTTTTTGTCAGCTAGGTCCTTGCTGGTAAAGGATAATACTAAATCATTGGAAAAAATGGAAATGGACAGCAAAAGTACATTAATACATATAACAAAGGACTTCATGCATTACTCCCCTATTGTTTTTTAGAATTACATTTATTTAAAAATAATTATTACTCGGAAATAAGCAATTTTTTATGTATTCTCCTTTAGTTCAAAATTTATTACTACCATAAGGCATACCCATATGAAACTTACTTTTCAATGTATAATTTTACCCTTCCTTACCTCATAGTAACATTGGTAATTGCCATTTGTCTTTTATTTATTCTATTTATTTACACAAATGGACAGATTTAGGCCTAACAACAGGAATAAAACTCTCAAACATATGGAAAGCATAGGCTATTTTGGCACACAAATTGATCCTAATTATTAATGAAGGGATAGGATAAAATATGTTTAAAGTCAAATACAAAGGAGGCTCCCATGAAAAAGCTATCAGCAATTTTCGTTTGGGTAATTCTGCTTGCCTCATACGTGCTGGTCCAAGCAGATGATTTTGAAGCAGTAAGAAAGATGCTCTCACTCAATAACCTCAATTGGGAAATTAATGAGAGAGTCACCACAAAGAACGGTCGAATAACTCGATTAGACTTAAATAACCAGGAAGTTGGAAAAGAAGGTATTACATTTCTACCTTCCCAGATAGGAACGTTAACAGAGCTAGAGGTGCTCACCATTAATGACAATGATTTATCAGATCTACCCAATGAACTTTTTGGCTTAGAAAAGTTAAAAACCTTAGAAGTCCAAAACAATGATATCACAAAACTTAGTAAAAGGGTTGGAAATCTTTCAGACCTCCTAGTGCTTGATTTAAGGAATAATGAGCTACGGGTTTTACCAGAACAAATCTCAAAACTAAGAAAACTTGAAATACTTCAGTTGTGGGGAAATGATCTGGAATATCTTCCAAAATCTGTAGCAAAGCTCTCATCCCTTAAAGAACTCTATTTACGGGGAAATAAATTGCTTAACCTTCCCTCAGGAATTACAAAATTGAGATTGACCTACCTCGATATCCTTGACAATTACATTTGTGAGGTCGATAAAAAGGTAGATTCCTGGATAAAAAGATACGATCCCAAATATAAGGATTTACAACTTTGCATTATTTATTACAAACAGAGAAATAGATTAGATGAATATTACAATGGATTTAAATGGTAGATCTTTAAAAAGATAGAGACAATCACAAATATAAGGGGAGGAGGAAGGGTGATTGTCTCTTTTTACAACAACCATCTTGTCTAACATATTGATTCATACAGTAAACAAGATTTTTTATAAAATTGAAATTTATTTGTGAAGCTATCAAACCACACCTTTATTAACATCGTATTATATTCATTATAACTATTAGCACAGTGGTTATTATTTGTTCTTAAATCTTTTGAGACGTTTTTTAGTCGGCCACAATCTAATATAGCTTAATTTTATTTATTTGTGGTAATCATTTTTATTATACACAGTTTTTCAGGAGAATCTATGTTTTTATTTTGCGTTAACCTGAATCTATATTATTTATATACTGTTTCTCAAAAGTTTTGTCCCATGATTTTTGACAAAACTCTTATAGAAACAGTTATACCGCAACACAACATAGGACAAGATTGTTGAGAAGCGGAACAATTATAATAATGGAAGTATTCCTTAACACTGAGGGATCAACATGGCAATCAGAGATATTCTCAAATTGGGAAACCCAAATTTGTATACCATGTGTGAGCATGTTCATCTTCATGATATGAATGAAATTAATGCAATTGTCACAAACCTTAAGGATACTCTTTTAGATTTTCAGAATCGTTTTAATCGAGGGCGAGCTATTGCAGCACCTCAGGTTGGAGCATTTAAACGCATTATTTTCATGCACATAGACAAACCTGTTGTTTTTCTCAATCCCATTATCGACCTAAAAAGTAAAGAACTCATGGAGATATGGGATGATTGCCTAAGTTTTCCTGATTTACTTGTTAAAGTTCAGCGCCATTGGGAATGCAGAATCCGCTATTTTGATATGGATTTTAAAGAGCAGGAGATGGATTTGGTTGGTGACCTTTCTGAACTGCTCCAACATGAGTATGATCATTTAGACGGTATTCTTGCTGTATCCCGTGCCATTGACAATAAATCCTTCGCCCTACGATCTGAAATCGATCATATCCCAGAACAATCAAATTAACCCTCAATCAGTTTCATTACATGAAAGAATCACATTCATTTCACATGACCCCTGAAGAGTTTCGGTATCATGGGAAAAAGGTTATTGATTGGATTGCTGATTATTACGAGAAGATTGAGTCTTTCCCTGTACTCTCCCCTGTCGAGCCCGGCGAAATTCGGTCTCAACTTCCCAATGACCCTCCATTAAAAGGTGAAGAATTTTCCTCTATTCTTAAGGATATGGAATCGGTAATTCTCCCTGGGGTTACCCATTGGCAATCACCTAACTTCTTTGCCTTTTTTCCTGCAAATGCCTCCGGCCCATCGATTCTTGGTGATCTTCTTTCATCAGGACTTGGTGTGCAGGGAATGATTTGGGCTACAAGCCCTGCCTGTACAGAAGTTGAAACCCATGTGCTCGACTGGCTTGTTGAAATAATGGCATTGCCAAGAGCCTTTAAATCAGAAAGCACCGGTGGTGGTGTTATTCAAGATACTGCCTCAAGTGCTGCTCTCAGTGCTATTCTTTCTGCTCGAGAAAAAATAGCCGGTTTTTCTGCTAACAAGTCAGGTGTTGTAGATAAACTTGTTGCTTACACCTCAAGTCAAACCCACTCATCCGTGGAAAAGGGTGTGAAAATTGCCGGTATTGGAGCTGATAATCTGCGAGCAATTTCCGTTGATAGCACTTTTGCCATGGATCCGCAAGCACTCAAGCAGCAAATAAAAAAAGATAAGGAAGATGGAACAACACCCTTCTTTGTCTGCGCAACTATTGGAACCACCTCATCCAATGCAATAGATCCAATCAAAAAAATTGGGGAAATATGTAAAGAGGAGGGACTTTGGCTTCATGTAGATGCGGCCATGTCTGGAACTGCTGCTCTTTGTCCTGAATTTCAACATTTACATGAGGGACTTCATTTAGCTGACTCTTACTGTTTTAACCCACATAAATGGATGTTTACCAACTTTGATTGCAACTGTTTTTTTGTGGCTGATCGATCAATTCTAATCAAAACAATGAGTATTCTTCCAGAATACCTAAAGAATAAAGCAACTGAGTCTGGAGCGGTTATTGACTATCGTGATTGGCATGTACCGCTGGGAAGGCGTTTTAGAGCCTTAAAGCTTTGGTTTGTACTGCGATATTATGGTGTTGAGGGACTTCAATATCATATCCGGGAGCATGTCAGATTGGCACAGGAGTTTGCCTCATGGATTGAAGGGAGCAATGAATTTGAACTGGTAGTGAGGCCACCCTTAAACCTAATCTGCTTTCGTCATATAGCAGGAGATGAATTCAATAGGAAGCTAATGGAGTCCCTTAATTCGAGTGGAAAACTCTACCTGACACACACCATGCTTAATGATATATTTGTCCTTCGTTTTAGTATCGGTCAAACCAATACGGAAAAGAAACATGTTGAAAGGGCTTGGGAGTTGATTAAAACCACAGCTAAAAAGTTATAGAATATATGAACAAAATCTATAGACCCATTAAAAAAAGGGCATAACTCATTCAGCCATGCCCTTTTTTAGGTTAATATCTACTTCAAAAGTGAAACTGGTCTGACTGAACCAATTTGTTTCGAATCAGTTAAATTATATACTTTAAATAGGTAAACCCCTGATGAAGAGCCACGTGTGCCAATTTCACTGGAAGGTAGTGAGAGTTTTTGAGTAGTAATAGATTCAGCTGTCCAAACCTTTTTGCCCTTTAAATCGAAAACATCAACACCAAAAGGTACCTGCTTTTGTAATGTAAGAGTCACAAGGCCATAAGAAATCTCTGCATACCATGCGCTTTGTTTGTGTTTGACCTGTGGTACGGCAATAGCAGTATTAGGATCGTAGGATGCCTTAAAGCCGGAAAAACAGGTGTCAGAGATGGTGTCGCCGAGGACCTCCTTTTTCTCGTCGTCAATTACTATGGTACCCTTGGAATATCGACCTATGTACACCTCATTAGGATCATGAATCTTCCAATAATATTCACTTTCTGCCATCTCCACACAAAATTCATAGGTTCCATTAGGCACTGCAACACCATTAGTATCCTTGCAATCCCAGACGACCTTTAATGCCTTTGTGTGATCAGCTAACGTAGCTCCAGTTTCTCCATCATACTCACCGTCAATTAAGAGGCCAGTGACTGTACGCCAATTCATTAGACAAAAGTTATAGCCATAACTCCAGAGTCCCAATGTTTTTACGTATTTATTCCCCGGTTGTTGAATCCAAATACTGGCAGTATGACGAGGAGCTGTTATTCCTCCATAGCTTTTAGTTTTAACAGTTACTTCCATCTTCTTACTGAAACTTAGGGTAAATAGTAAGAGTAGTGCAATGCAACATGCCCTGTTGCGTCTCATCTTTTTTTGTAGCATTAATCACCTCGTAGTTTAACTGAAAAAGTGCATTTTATCTATTGTAAAGTATAGGAATTGTTGTTGTCTCTTTATCGAATGTAATTGTTAACAGGTACATACCATCACCAAGATTTTTAGGTAATGTGTATTGATAATCTCCTGTTTTCATTTTGTTATTTCTTAAAGTGAAGACCTTTTTACCAAGAAGAGTGTACATATGTGTAGCAAACTGACCATTTTTATGTAATGTGTAGTGCAATTTTCCATGCTGTAATAGTCTTGAGTCGCAGGAAAATCCATGGATAGACCTATTTTTTCTCAATGGTCTACCAATGTTATTTGACCCAGAAAGAAGATATTTCATGTATATTTTCATTAGTTTATTTCGTTTATTTTCATCCCTCAGAGCACCAAATAAGACACTTGAATGAATGGTGCGATATCGTTCATCCACTCCTTCGTAGGAAGAGGTTCGCCCTTTATCTTTTTCACATTTAAAAAGCAACCTAGCCTTTCCCCCATCAATCTCACTTATCCAATAATTAGTAAGACATTCTGGCAAATACTCCATAGTAACATTTGACACGATAGTATTGGCTTGGCCCTTCAAGGTATTCAAATTTGTAGTAGTATCTACACCGGGTCCAACATATGTACAACCAAGCTTATTAAAAAGGTCATTATCGGAATTGTTGTAGGCGTATGCTGTGCCTTCCAAATAGAGTCCCTTACCGTGTCTTAAAAATGAAATGAGTTTTTCCCGATCCACCGGATCTATAATTTGGTGATCCTCTCAACAGTGGTAAAAGCCTAAAGTGCCAATAATTACCTTGTAAGAACTGATCTCCTCTGGCAAAGTAATCCCATAGTGGTAATCATAGGAATACCCATTGGCATCAAGGCTTTTTTTAATCCAATATGCACAATCAATTGTATCATCGATCTCAGGTTCATAGTATCGATCATATTCAAAGGGATCAAAGTGCCACAGAAGAATGTTATTTTTTCCAAAAGCCTGCGAGGGTATCATAATAGTACATGATAAATAAATAATCAGGCATTTGAAAAATTTATTCATTCTATTCATTCTTCCAAGTGTTTCATAGTAAAAAATAGAAAGAACTATCCCTTATACAAGGGATAATTCTTCTACTTTCCATAACAGATGCATTGAATAGTGCCCAGGGCTGCACCTTTTCAGATTATCTGTTTGATTTCCTGTTCTAAGCCAGTATCTATTGCTTTGCAGTCACCCGGATTTTGGAACTAAAGGTTCCATTTCTTGTCCTTAAATGTGCCACATACACACCTGAAACAGATCGAGCAGCAAGAAGATGTTTACCTGGTCCTTGCCCATACCACGTGGCAACACGCTTTCCTAAGGTATTAAAGAGCTCCATGGAGTAGTGCGTCTCTTGAGGCAAAGTAACAGAGACAACTCCCCTATTATCAATGCGTAATATTTTATCAGGTGTACTTGAAAAATCATTCACATTTATTATAGGTGTTGGCATATTTTCTGTAAGAATTTTATCCAATCCCTTATAGGTGGTATCTACCCAAATCTTTGCACCCTGAACAGTTCCACCCGGTCCAGGAGGCCAATGGGAAATATAGAGGAATTCACCATCCAAACCAACAACATACACTGAGGTATAACTGGCTTTAAATTTCTTTGAAACAATGCAGCCTGTATTCAATTTGGGGTTGGCACCATCAGGACCATCATCAACCAAAGCCGGTATTTTTATTTCTGGATAGGCTTTCATGTAACATTCATGATGTTCAATACGATGTTCCAAGCCATTCGGCTTTGTAAATGGTTGCTGGTACCACCAGTCCCCACTTACTTCTCTAAACCTATGACTGTCATTATTTCGCGAAGGATGCGCCTCCCAATGATATACCTCATACATGGAAAACAGAGGGTGATCCTTAAACTTATTGTAAATCTTCATCTTTTTAGTGTTGACGCCTACAGCGTTGATCTCGTGACAGAAAGGCTGTCAAGTAATACTACCGAAAATCAAACACAACACCTTTTTTCCATAAATGGAATCAGTGGAAAAAGTTTTGTCCTTATATTGATACATGGTGAATTCCGGTGCCGGCGCATGCAGTGTAATGGCATTTTCTGCAAACAGTGGAGACAGGAATAATCCCACGATCAATAGAGAGGATCTAAGCTTTTTTAAAGTAACCATGATACCTCCTGCTAGGGCAGAGCATTTAAGTATGTATTGTATGTTTTTAATTATTACTGAAATTATATATCTATAAAATAGTACAATTTTTAATAAATGATGGATTTATTTATATTTTTTTGTACACTGAACTCTTTTATTATTATGGATATTACCCTTTAATTTCGGAGAAATATCGTTTTTAGGGTTAATTTTTCATGTATTCTTTAGAATTGCTAATGATTTTTAATCTCACTGCCATCCCCTTAAATGAGCAAGTGCTTCAGCTCCGAAAAACCAACTTCCTACTTGATCAGCTTTATGCCTTTGACACAAGAGGCTCCAATATAGTACCATTTGTATAAATAAATCACTTAGACAAAGTAATGTTACGGGGTACCAACTGTATGCAGGATAAGACATTTACCATATTTCCAGGGAATAAACTCTATGAAATTTCAATGGAAATGGAATCCTTCACCTGGGGTGAAGAGCTAACGGTAGCTTCACGAAGCAAGCGCCCCTGGTATCATCCTGTGATTGCATCCTATGTCAATAGGACCATTTCCGGGAACGAGCAGAAGACTTGGCACACCTATATTAAAGAAAAGTATGACCATTTTGATCATGGTTGTTCTTTAGGAAGTGGCATTGGTTTTGAGGAGGAGAAGTTAATAAAATTAAACCTCTTTGATAAACTTGATTTATATGAACTTAGTGAAACCGCTATGAATAAATTTAAAAATCGAGTTCTGAGTCAAGATGATCTTAAAACCCAATTTAACACCACTATTACAGACCTCAATTTTATTTCACTACCAGAAAATCAATATGATTTTATTCTCTGCAATACAATTCTCCATCATGTCATTAATTTGGAGCATGTTTTAAATGAAGTAAATAAAGCACTCAAACCAAATGGGATTTTAGTCATAAATGACTATTGTGGAGAGGACCGGTTTTTCTGGACTGAAGAGAAACGATCCTTTTTAAATGCAACCATATCGTTGATGAATTCTAAATATGGCACAATATTAAATCCTGTTGTAAAGCATCCTAATGCTGTTGTCTCTGCTGTCACTCCCTTTGAAGCCATTCGTTCAAGCAAGATTATCCCACTTGTAAAAACTCTCTTTAACGAGACAACCATTATGCAAAGGCAACTCTTTAGTGCTCTCTTTCCAATTTTTGGGTGTAGAAACTTTTCTGACTGGGATGCCCCTGCAACAACATTGATTTTTCAACACTTTGTACTTTTAGACCAAGTTATTTCTGCAACACAACTTCTTAAACCTTGCCACTTTTTTGGCATATTTGAAAAATCAAATCTATGTCTCAAAGATATTTCACCCTGGGATGAACAAAGAATAAAGGATGAATTTTTACCCTTTATTGAGTATTACAAAGAATACGGCAAAAAGATGAATTTGAAAACACCTGAGGAAAAAGGCCATCAATCAAAAAAATAAAGAGAGTGTCAGCAAATATCCTCAGCTGACACCCGAGTAATCTCACCTAGACTTTTTGTGTTTCCTTTTTCCGACTTTCTATCCAGAGATAGAGCGTTGGAATCACCAACAATGTTAATGTAGTAGAAGAGGCCAATCCACCAAGGACAACAATTGCTAATGGTCTCTGCACCTCAGCTCCTGGTCCTGTTGCCAAAATCATGGGCAACAGACCCAGAAAGGTAGTAACAGAGGTCATGAGTACGGGACGTAGTTTAGAGATTGATCCCTGGACAACAGCGTCTTTCAGGTCCGATCCAACATCTCGCAAATACTGAATCCGTGCTAAAAGCACCAAATCATCCTCAATTGCAATACCAAAGAGTACAATAAATCCAATTGATGCGGGGATACTTAAATATTCACCCCAAAGCGCCAATGAAATAACACCTCCCACAAAGGATAGGGGGATATTTAAGAACACAAGCAATGTTTTAGACATTGAATTAAAGGCGCCAAAGATCATCATAAAAATGAGAAAGAGGGTGATAGGCACGATAATAGCCAACCGTTTATTCGCCTCTTTTCGAAGTTCAAACTTACCTCCATAGGTAATAACATATCCCGGAGGCAACTTTACCCGTTTCTTAATATACTCCCTCAATTCTTCAACAAAGCTTCCCTCATCTCTACCAGTCACATTACATTGGACAGCAACTAACCGGCTTCCATTTTCATGGCTTGATTGGCGCATGCCTTCGACAAGCTTGATTTCAGCCAACTCTGCTAAAGGAACCTGCTCACCCTGCGGAGTATTAATCAGCAGGTTTTCATAGGCTTCCACGTCTTTACGATGAGATTCGTCAAAAATGACTGTGATGTCAGTTGTTTTATCTTGCTCAAATACGCGACCAACCCGCTTACCACCAATCGCATCATGAATGAGCCGTTGCACATCGGCAATATTAATGCCATATTGGGCAACTTGATCCCTTAACAAGGTTATTTGTAACTGTTTCTGACCAGCGACTTGCTCTAAGAAGATATCAACAGCTCCCTTTTTTGCAAATTCTAAAAAGAGAATGGAGTCACGAATCATGGTAGCTTTCTCTTCAAGTACTTTGATATCCGGCCCAAAGATGCGAATTGACACCTGCGATCCAGTGCCGGCAACTAAATCGTCTAGTTCATGCTGAATCGGTTGTGACATGTTAAAGGCAACACCAACATATCCTTTTAACTTGCCCCTAATCATATTCGCAATATCTTCCTGAGATTTAGCTGTTTTCCACTTCTTTTTTGGGTGCAGTCCAATTTGAATACAGGAGAAATTGGTTTGATGAACATGGGGTCCCACTTCTCCATAGCCAATATCAGAAGTAGCATAACGAACCTCTGGTATCTCTAAAATCTCCTTTTCAATACGGGATGATACCCGGCCAATCTCATTGAGAGAGATGTTTGGATCAAAATAGGCTAATAAATCAATGGTTCCCTCTTTTAAAACTGGTTGAAATATTTTCCCCATTTTTGTAACAAGGAATAATCCGGAAATCAAAAGCACGACTGAAATGGTTATAACCATCTTCCATCGACCAAGCAACCAGAGTAATACCTTTTCATAATGCTTGTTAAGAAAAAATTCTGATTTGTCACGCCCCCGTACTTTTTCAGGGAATAGGCTATAAAGAACCGGCGCAACAATGAGTGCATAAATAAGTGAGCCAATCATTGCAGTGCATACGGCAAAGGCTAGGGGGCGAAACATCTTTCCCTCAATGCCTTGGAGCGTAAATATTGGTAAGAAAACAAATATAATGATTCCAATAGCAAAGAATATGGGCCGTCCGACCTCTTTACATCCGTCAAGAATCAATTTTTGCGGCGGTAAAGAGAGTGACTCAGTATGGAGTTTACGATGCATCTTTTCCACAATGATAATGGTTGCATCCACAATCATACCTAAGCCAATTGCCAATCCTCCCAGTGATAGAAGGTCTCCCGAGATACCACCTACATAAAACACAATAAAGGAGAGTAGCAATGCAAAGGGTAAGGACATGACAACCACAATAATATTTTTTACTCTTCCCAAAAAGAGCAATGACACGATGCAAACAAATAACAAACCTTGAAGAAGTGTGTTTGATATGGTGCGAACACTATTCTTTACCAATTTTCCTTGATCATAAATTGGATAAATCTTCACACCTTCCGGAAGAGTTTGATTTATCTCATCAATACGTTTGCGCAGTTGCTTGATAACCTCAAAAGAGTTAGCACGATGGAGTTTGTATACCCATCCTACAACAATCTCCTCTTTACCATTCATTGAGGCAATACCCCGCCTGAACCCTCCCTCTATTGACACATCAGCTACATCGCGAACGTAGACTGGATTATCCTGATAAAAGCCAACAACAATACCAGCAATATCGTTTACATTAGAAATACTGCCAATACTTCGAACGATCCACTCTTCCTCACCCTTTTCAATGAGTCCAGCCCCAACGTCTTGATTGTTCTCCTCGATTGCAGTGGTAACATCATCAAGAGTAATGCCATAGCCGGTTAATTTATAGGGTGATACTTTGACGATAAACTGTTTCACATTGCCACCCTGACTAACCACATTGGCAATACCAGAAAGGCTTTGGAGGTTAGGTTTGACAATTTCATCCTGAAGAGCACGTAATTCAGTGTTGTCAAGCTTTTTCCCTTCCAGGCGATAATAGAAGAGCGCTCCAGTTCCACTTGCAACAGAGCCCATTTCCACGCCGTGAGGCATATCAAGCCCTTTAGGAATGTGCTCCTCTGCTTCCACAATTTTTTCAGCCACCAATTGCCTTGCCTTGTAAATGTCAACCTTGTCTTCAAAGTACACGTTTACCCGTGAAAGACCAAAGGTGGTGATACTCCGAATCCTCTTGACACCGGGTA
The DNA here is from genome assembly GCA_028278335.1 of Chitinivibrionales bacterium. GTDB lineage: Bacteria > Fibrobacterota > Chitinivibrionia > Chitinivibrionales > JANQEN01 > JANQEN01. The sequence continues at coordinate 20,506 of JANQEN010000063.1, forward strand.
CTCCAAGCATGGCTGACTCAATTGGTCGAGTTACCATTTTTTCAACGATTTCAGTTGGTGTTGATTCCACCTCTGCAAAAACTTGCACTAGATTGGGACTCAAATCAGGAAATGCATCGATAGGTAAATTGATTACTGCAACCGTACCACCAATGCAGACTGCGATAAAAATAAGCACCACAAACATGCGATGCTTTAAGGCAAATTCTATTAATTTATCAATCATACATTTAATCCTAATTTTTTATTTATTTATTTACACGGGGGGAAGGGTCCCCCCACAGCAAGCTTCCTTCACACTTTTTAACAGTCTTCATTCAAAAGATTAGTTTCACCTACACGGTGAACCTAATCTTTTGAGCAGACTGGATAACAAAACTGTTCAGGTGATCTTGCTGATTCCCCCTCAAATAGTTCAATTTTTTAGCAACAAACTTTAAGAGGAGTTAAATGAAGTTTTAGTATGCAATAAAGAGTGTTCACATCAGTGAGCATGACCGTGGCCACCAAAGTCGGATTCTGGTTTAAGAAGTTCTGCACGGAGATGGAAGCTACCATCAGTTACAATTTCTTCGCCACCTTTTAGTCCTTTGGTGATTTGGGTAAAGCCATTGGCTTTAAAGCCAGTTTGTATTTCACGCAATTCATATTTGCCATCTTTACCAGTGCAAACAAAAACACACCGTCTATGGAGAATCACATGGATTGCACCATTGGGAACAGAAACAACCTTTTCAGGAGTTTTAAAATTAATGGTACCATTGAGAATTGTTCCCGATATTAAAGCACTACCATTGGCATCAAAAGCTGCGATGGCTTCATAAACTCTGCGTTTGGTTTCACTCTCTTTTCGAGTCAAGGAAACAACGTTACCTTTTAATACTTTATCCTTTAAAAGTGGTGTTTCTGCAGAAACTTCCTGTCCAGCTGAAACAAATTTCTTGTCCTTTTTATGGACGGTAAAAAGAGCCTGATACCGTGCACCTTTTTTTGCAGTCACTTTTCCTGTAAGCCGAACCTTTTTCTCCATTACCATAGGTTCAACTTTCTCATATTTTAATTTCATCTTTTCTTTTACATTTGAAGGCAACTCTGTTATCACATGGGAGCCCTCACCCATTTTCCATTCTTCCCCAATTATTGAAAAAGTGAACATAAGTAACAACACCAAAACAGTTATTTTTGCTTTCATTTTTTCTCCTTTTTACTATTCGCCAAAATGGTTAAAGGTATCGAAATTTCCTTCAAGTGATAAAAATATGTAGATATCACATTTATCATCATCCTCGATGGCATCGTTGTAAAAATGCACTTTCCACTGTTTACCAGTGGCAAACTTTTTCTTTTCCGCACTATCAGGTGGAATATTTTTCCAAGATTCCTCAACCTTCCCTTCTTCAATAAGCTTGGCAAGCTCCATAGCAGCTTTTGCCATAGCCTCCTCTTTGTTAATTTTAGGAAGAGGTGCTGACATTCTTCCAGCAGAGGAGAAGGTATGGAATAGGTTTGTTGAAAATGCAAAATTGGAGTGATACTTTTTAAACTCCCCATGGCGACGAATCTTTCGGTCATAGATCCCATGAGACCAGGTGAGCTTTAGATTTAATAGATCTCTAATATTTAAGGTGACATGAGGAGAAATGACATGGGCATTCACTGCCTCCATGTCCCATTTAGATCGAATATGTCTAGGTTCATCAAGTTCAAATAATTGTGGATGAGCATAATAGAGGTTTAATTCTTCATCTCTTTCCATTTCCCAAGTATTTGATTTTGCATCTGGATTAAAATAGTATATAAAATCATACCTTAAACCTATTTGAAAAAGCTTGTTGATTTTGTACATTGGGTCAAGGGCAAATCGTAGGGTACTATAATCCTCTGTCGATGCAGACAAATAGTCAGGTAACTCCGTAATAGAGTTATACCCCGGATGCAAGAGTTGAACAAGAGAATCAGCTAAAGGCATTGGGTCACCTCTTTTATCATATTTATTTCGATTCAACAATTTAACATCAGCATCTGATGGTTTATGATAAGAAAACCAAATACCCCAATCCATCTGAAGCTTCTTTTTTGAAGCAGTAGCCCAATAAACAAGGTTAGTAAGTGAACTACCGTTTCTAGAAAAATAGGCTGAGTCAATAGTGGTTGTGTCAATTTTTCTCTGTTTATACACATAGTCCGGAGCCCCCCACCCCATGGTAACATCTCCTGATCCATGAATAACTGATAGTACATGATCAACAATTCCAGTTTTAAATCCACTCTCAAGGCCAATGGTCCATCCTAAACCTTTTTCATGAATATCCACTTTATTTAATTCGTACACTCTTTTCTTATACGAAGTTGCACTAGGAATTCCTTGTATTCCGGTAACAAAATTAAAGTTTAATTTATCACTTACATTTAGTTTACAATCTGCATATAAAAATGTACGAATCCTAGAATCTTCCCAAATTCCTTTAACAAAGGGTACATTGTCAGTTGGGTAACTCCATAAAACTCTATCAATGAAACTGGCACCACCGGAAACTTCAACAACTAACCTATTTAGTTTTTTGAGTTTTTTGTCAAATTTTAGTGCAGCTCCCTGATAAACGTTGTTTAACAAGGGTGTTTGACCAAAAAGCATAGAAAACTCACTATAGTCCATTAAATGTCCAACCCGTAAACTAAGTTCATTAGCATTTCTTGGTTCCCACTTAAAGGCTAATTGATTAAGTGATGCAGTCCATGAGGCCCCAGCATTGATAGTCTCTTTTTCTTCAATAAACCCAAAGTCAATAAGAGTTGATAGTTGTGTATCAAATCTGTACTTGAGACGGAAACTAAGTTCTGATGGGTCCCAAACGGGAATATAACTAAAATTAGATTCACCTATTCTTGATTCTAAAATAACAGGAGGACTGTGGAAGGGATTGTCAAAACAACTACTAGCGCTATAGAACCAAGAATCCATACCTCCAGTCCCTAAAGGATCGCCACCAAGAGTTCCTCGTCCACCAAAATCTGGTGCAAGAAATAAGCCAATATTTCCATACATATCTATAACAATTTTTGAAGTATCTTCCTCTGAAAAATCGGATTTTATCAACCCTCTACCACGAGCTCCACCTTTACTCCTTGAGCCACCATGGCTATGACCGGCATGAGAAAATGCTTCATTTAGTCCGATGAACAGAAACAAAAAGATAACAACAATACACGAAAAATTTCGTTGTCGAATTATATTCATTATCCTTGTCTCCTACAAGAATGTTTCATAGAATCAAAATTGATTTGAAAGACAGTACAATTATAAATGCAGAAAAATCTGCTTACTATCTTCAACATAATGCTAATCAATCAATGAATTAAACGTTGAGATCCCCTAATCTCAATAATTTCACCTTTACTTTGTCAAGTTTATCTTGTATGTGGCATTATTAGTTTGAGTTTTGAATTTCAACAAATATATTCCACTCTTTATTTGGTTGTTGAGTTCCTTAACAGTTATATTGTTATTCCCCTCTAAAACTAATTGCCCATTAAGATCAAATACTTTAAAAGGAATTGGGTTATTTGAAAAAAGAAGATTGTTTTTATTGATTGAATAATTTGGTAATTTAATACTTGTACCAGGAACAATCTTAAAATACCTACCTTTCAACATGCCTCCCTTTCCCTCATAGCTAGTAGTGTTTGATCTATGAAATAAAAAAACACGACACTTTTCAGAGGGTTCACAATCTACTGTCCAGGTTGTTTTTCCACCTTTACCAACAACATAATTGGGTAAGGGGACCGTATCAACTGGCACAGAATCACGGCGGGAATTGGCATCAGTGATGAGATAGAGTATTACCCGGTTATTCCTGGGCTGAGTACCGTGCACGTGACCATCATCATCCCATTCTATGGTTTGCTCAGTTCCAATTTCCCACACATCACCATGTTTTGGTTTCTCAACAGTTAATTTGAGACCGTGCTTTGGCTGATCACCAGCAAATGAACCTTGAATAAAAATCAAGGTAGCAAGAACCATTAGAATAATGGTAAGCTTAACATTGGTTAATTTTAATGTGCCCTTCATTGTACCTCCCATTTAAAGATAAAGTTAATTTGTAATTTTTATACAATTTTTAAATTTGTTTTAATCAGACAAATGACAAACGAAAAAGGAACTTAAAGAAAGCTATTTACTCTGATTAGTCTGATTAGTATTCTGGCAGGATATTCAGCGTAACGCGTCTTCCTGGTAGATTAAACCTCCCCTCCGAGATTAAACAAACCTACCATTATCGTATGGTGTACTTAATGTTCACAAGCACCATAAGCTTCATTATTATAATATATAGAATTAAATGTCATTTCGCTAAAAATATAGCCTAACCTGCTAGCATATATATCTGCTGTGACTTCCTGTAACCCCTTTTTTATTAAAAAGGTTACACTTTCTAAAACATGTTCATCACTCAGAGAAAAACCAACAAAAAACGAACTTCTAATTAATTAAGCAAGAGGAGGAGCGCGGGAAAGTGTTGAAGAACGAATATTTTGTGAACGCACACTTTTGTATGTAATAAAATAGACCTTTTTTTCACAATCTTGCAGAGGTAAGCTAAACTTGTAACTGCGCGGAAAAAGTTTAACTTGTTTGGACATGTCACAAATAAAACAATGCACCTCCTCATGATCATGACCTTCATAATCATAGGAGTGCATACCTTCAATCATAGAAATGATACCATTTACCATTTCTAGATCATGCATATGAAGATGGAACTCAGCAAACACATGAACATTAAAAAAGAGCATTAATATGATTGCTGTTTTCTTCATGGTTTACTTTTCATTTAAAAATTGAGTGATAATATAAGTACTTCATAGCTTATAGGTTATATAAATAAAGGTAGTAAAAAGAGTCAAATTATACTGAAATATTTTTCTATTATAATAAATCCCAATATTTTAATAAATTCAAGATAACCAATAAATTTTCTTATTTCCCAATAACTTGAAATCCCAGATCTTGTAATTGTGCAGCAACATCAGGTGAAAAATATTCAAAAAATTGTTTAAAGTATTCCTGCGCTTCATTGTTTTTTTTATCATCCTTAAGAACAGCACCCTTAAAGTAAGTATACCCTGCATGAACTGCATCCTTATGCTCATCAGACAAGGTCGCAAGAAAGGGATCGCTCTCTGGAGGAGTTTTTTCTCTTAAGGCATCGTAAAATTCAAGCAATTCATAGGATCCAAACCAGTCTGTTTTTTGTATGCTTTGATTTCTATGGGTAATAGGTGAAAGATATTCAATAATTGGTCGGTTATCGGTGTTTATGGCAATTGAGTCAAAGAGTTTCTTATTTTCACTAAGATTCCCACCGTAAAAAATTAGTGGAATTGAAATTGCTACATCCTCTGACTGATTTGAATAGTACTCAAGGGCTTTCATCTGTTTTATCATAGATTTTTCAGATACTGGCTCAGTGCTTACATGACCAATTAATACAACGATAACGTCCTTAGCAAAAAGATCTCCTCGCCACATCGTTACTAAAGGAAATACCTCGAGCATAGTTTTCGCGATGATATCAAATTCTCTTTTTGACAACTGATAGAGCGGTAGCCACTGGGCAAGCACACCCTGGTTTGTAAGATGCTTTTTGATAGTTATAAAATGTTCCTTTGTGTAAAGGTTTCCAGTGCCTGCCCCCCAGGGGGTAAAAAGGTCGCTTACTATGACATCATATTGTTCATTGGTTCCTAAAAGGAAATTTCTTCCATCTTCGGCAATCACTTTTGAACGCTTGTCTGTAAAAAGACCTGTGTTGTAGGGTGAAAAATACTTTTGAGCTGCAGTAATTACTTCAGGTACTAATTCGCATGTAGTAACCGAGGAGATGGGATGCAATAGAGCGGCTCCAGCAGTAATACCAGTACCCATACCAAGGAAAAACACATTTTTAGGGTCATGATGCAATAACAGAGGCAAATGGGCCTGCATTCGCTCATATTTATACGCGCTGAGGTCACCCAGTGTGTAGTAATTGTCAAGAACAAGCGTTAGATTGTTCCCACCTTTCACAACAGCAACACTACCATGACTCCCCTCCCACATATCCAGCAATTCTTCACCGTCATTGATTTTTATTAGGGGAAAGTGTCTGGGGTTTAACCAGGTAACCAAGGAGATAACGCCAACCACACTAACTATAATGAAGGTTACTCTCTGTTTGTCAGCTCTTAGGGCAAGCAACAGTGCTATACAGAGATACAGACAAGCAATAAGAATAACGCTTACCCAAAGTCCCACAAAGGGTAATAAAACAAATCCAGCGGTTGTTGCACCGATGGCAGACCCTATTGTATTAATAGAGGAAACATTTCCAATGATTCGTCCTGTGTTGTATCCCGTTGTATTCTGTGACACTTTGAGTAAGTAGGGAAAAATGGTACCAATGATAATCCCTGGTACTAAAAAAACTGCGCAGGCTTTAATGACTATTGAAAAGATATAGCCATACCATCCAGCATCAGGTGCAGAATAACTTAGATCTTGAGTAATGAGTTTGAACAAAGTGGGAGTGAGTCCCACAGATAATCCGGAAAGGATAAAAAAGAGACATAAAACGTTAAACTCTGTAGTCTTTAAATTACAAAGACGATTTGCCACTAACGATCCTAAAGCAAGGGCTATAATAAAAATTATAAGAACGACTGAAAAGGAGTATACCGAGTTATGTAGAACTAGAGCAAACATACGAATCCATAACACTTCTAAGCCTAAGGCTAAGAAGCCAGAAACAAAGGCTAACCCTAGAATAAATCGTTCTTTAATGGGCGTCTCATGCAAGCTCCCTGGGATTGTGTTCTCCTTATACACTACCTGTGATTGACTCCTTGTTCGTAAAAAAAACCAAACAAAAAGCGCCACTAAACAGTTCAGGATCAATGCGATATACAAGGTATTATAAATTCCAAAGTGGATGATTAAGAAAAAACTCGTAGCAAAGGCTCCTAAAGCGGCACCAATTGTGTTTATGGCATATAAAAAACTTGCCTTAATCCCAAGACTCTGTCGAGTATTTACAAAAGCATTTAATAAAACTGGCATAGTTCCACCCATAAAAAAGCAGGGCAGTATTAGTAGAACAAAGGAGAGAATAAACTTTACTAGGGTAAAAAGCTGTGGTACATGGCCAAATAGAGAATAGAGAGGTGTGTATAGGAGAGCGTATATCTTGTAAATTATAAGGAATAGTAAGGCAGAAGCAGCAATTCCAAGCTCCAACAATGCATACACAGTAAGAGAGTTGGTGAATTTTTTAGACCACTTCCCCCACAAAAAACTACCCAAAGCCAATCCAGTAAAAAATGCACATAGGGTTGCAGAGGATGCATAGGCAGTATTACCAAATAGTTGCCCTAATTTTTTAAGCCAAAGTACCTCATACATAAGTCCAGCAAACCCAGATAACAGAACCGGGATTGAAAAAAGGAGTGTTGACTTTTCTTTATTCATTGGTGTCTTCAATAAATAATGTTAATTAAGCGTATATAACATCTTTAATTCTCATCACAAATACCATCATCTAATTTACATTGATGAGATAAAATTTACAAATTCTTCAAATAAAGTTCTTGATTCACCAAATTAAGATAAACAATCAAGTGTTGTTCTATTTTCAAATTCCTATTATTATACAGAAAAAAATTGCCATTTTAACGATAACATTCAATTTATCCAAAAATCCCGTATAATATTCCATAGGGTTATCTTAAAATTCTGCCGTTTTGTAGCTATTTCCAAGGATATTTCGGGATTTCTTTGCTATATTATATATGTAGCCAAGAATATTTAAACAACTATTTTTCTAACTCAATTACATAGGGTGGGGCTGTAATGAATAGAATAATCTTTCTCTTTTCATCTTTCCTTTTATTTTCCTTAGTTTATGCAGATGAGTCAGTGTCAATAGCAAAGCGCTTTTATTCCACTGACAATTCTATTGAAAAAAGATCTGCACTAAAGTCATTAAAGGGTGTTGCTATTCCCGAAGGACAAACATCTCCCAAATGGATCAGTGATCTTCTTGGTAATGCACTCAATGATGAAAGTCCATCGGTCGTTGCAGAAGCTTCACGACAAATTGGGCATTTTACTGTAGTGGAGCATTCAAATTCCCTTGTTAATCTTTTTAAAGATTCCCATGCACGGTTTGGTTCCTCTGGATATACCCAGAAAGTGCAGTATGCTGTGGTTACTGCCTTAGGCAAACTTGGAACAAATAAAGCAAAAGAGTTGGTTGTATCGGAATTGCAGAAAGATGAAGGATCTGTGATGGGTGAGTATCTCCTTTTAGCAATTCAGGAATTTGGCGATCTCTCATTGATCAACGAAGTGAAAGTATATCGGTCCAAGATGGATGAATATATTAAAGATGCAAAAGCTAAAGAGTTAGATCCCATTTTATATTCGAGAAATATCACTTACAGTAACCTTACTCGTACCATTGAAGAAGAGCTTTCAAAGGGAGGTAAATAATGAACAGAAAATTATTAATCCCCTGTATGCTCATAGTTTTGTCTTTGCTCTTTATAAGTTCAAATGCAAAAATTGGCATAATTGTTAATAAGGATCTTTATCCATCTATTAAAAATTCTATAGATCAATACATTGCGGACCTTGAGAAAGTTGAAGGAAAAAAGGCCTGGCTCGATAAGGATAATTTTTCCGATAGAAGTAGAACCTCAGCATTGAAAAATGCATTAAAGGAGCGCTATCAAAATGATGATCTTGAAGGCGCGGTTTTAATTGGAGACCTGCCGATTCCTATTTATTACTTTAATGATAAATTCCAGGGAAAAACAAAAAGAGAGAAGTTTGCCTGTGACCTCTATTACATGGACTTAGACGGTACTTGGAAAGATTCTGCCAATCTCTTAGTAAGACATACGGGGGAACGTAAGGCTGAGATTTGGGTTTCCCGTATCACTGCCAGTGTTTTAGAAGACTATGGGAGATTCGGTACGGAAATCGATATAGTCAACAAATATTTTGCCAGGCTTCACAAAAGGATGTATGGTCTTGACCCGCAACCGAGGAAATATGTCATTGCCGGCCAAAAATGGGAGTGGCGCAATCTTGAAAGTGAAAACATCGGTGATTTAGGTTATAATGAAACTAACCGGGAGACCTTTAGTAGTACATCTCATACAAGCTCAAGTGACAAGGCCTGCGGTGCAAAATGGCTAAAAGCTATTAAAGAGGGTCGTGAATACGGATTTGTCTACTCTCATTCCAGCCCGACCTCCCATTCAATTGGTGTCACACTTAGGACACTACGGGATAACGATATAAAATGTCGGTTCTTTAACTGCTATGCCTGCTCAAACGCAGACTATGAACGAGCAAATATGGCCGGTGCCTATGCCTTGACAGATGAGGGTTTAGTCTCTGTGGGAAGCTCAAAAACCGGTAGCATGATTCCTGGAAGCTTTCGCTATTACAATAGACCGCTTGGTGCTGACACTAGTTTTGGTAATTCCTATAAAGAGTGGTTTAATGATCGCGGTATTAGAGAAGGAAGTAGCAGAGTATCCTATATCTATTGGCATTATGGCATGACTCTTCAAGGTGTTGGCTCCCTTTTTCTTAAGCCCTATGATGCTGTATCAATTGATCCTGTGATATTAAAAAAAGCAACTACACCATGTAATCTCCGTATTGTCAAATCTCAACTCAAATATAATCTCCCAAACAGTAGCAGCAAAAAATCATACGTAAATATTAGCTTATATACTACAAAGGGGATTTTGGTAAAAACATTGGTAAACGAAGTGCAACGTGAAGGTGCTCATACAATTAGTTTACAGGGTGCTGGCACTCCCCTTCCAGCTGGAGTATATCTGTGCAAACTAACTGTTGGAAACCAGCATGAATCAGTAAAGTTTGTGTTTAGATAGATCATTTTGGTTCATAGTTTTATAAGTGCATTAGTATAGAACTGTGAATGATAAACCCAGATTATGCAATAGGAAGCAGTGTAGAAGCACAATCTTATGCCCATTAAGACTTTCAGGCTTTTCGGGCATATCACCTTGTAGATATGCCCTTCAAAACCTTCAAGTCTTACTAAATCATACCCTTGCACTTCTGCATCTACTCCTACTGCACAATCTGGGATAAATAAAAAAGGAAGCACTTCTATTTAGAAGGCTTCCTTTTTTGTATTGTTTTCAAAGCTGCTTAGTTTACTTTAAAAGTTGTATCTCCCTTTTCTAAGAAGTTGACGATCTGATTTGCTGCAGCAATACCAGCATTGATATTGGCTTCAGCAGTTTGTGCGCCCATCTTCTTAGCTGTAAAGAAACAGCGATCTGGGTACTTCTCTCGTAACTCCTCAGCACAGACCGGGGCAACATCAGACACATAGCAAAAATCTGGTCGCTCTTCCATCATTTTTTTAAGTCCCTCCTCGTCAACAACCTCTTTGCGAGCTGTGTTCACAAGGACTGCACCTTTTTTAACGGCAGAAAGGAGATCATAGCTAACGCTTGCTTTGGTCGTCTCATTTGATGGTATGTTAAGAGAAATATAGTCACAATTGGCATAGAGATCAGCAACACTCTGTGAGGCGACAGCACCATCATCAAGCGATTGACCCGGTGTAAGTGAGCGGCCAAAGGCCTCCACTTCCATACCAAATCCCTTGGCAATTTTTACCATACATTTTCCAATATTACCATATCCATGAATACCAATCCGTTTTTCTCGAAGCTCAGTACCACTTTTTCCCTGATATTGCTTACGAGAAATAGTTACCATAAGGCCAAAGGCAAGCTCTGCAACGGCATTGGAGTTTTGGCCGGGCGTATTCATTACAACAATGTCTTTGGCTGAAGCTGCAGCACAATCAACATTGTCGTATCCCGCACCGGCCCGCACCACAATCTTTAGGTTTTTTGCTGCTTCAATTACATCACTGGTGACTTTGTCACTGCGAACAATCAAAGCATCGGCATTTTCCACTGCTGCGATAAAGGCTGCCTTGTCCGTATACTTTTCTAAAAGGGCAACCTCATAGTTAGCCTGTGAAAAAACTGCCTTGATTTGCTCCACTGCTGCCGGAGCAAAGGGTTTTTCTGTAGCAATTAATACAGTCTTTGACATTAAGTCCTCCTGGTTAAACTATAATGTATTAACTGTTTTGTTTTTCAAACTGTTGCATAAACTCAACGAGTTTTTTTACACCCTCCTCAGGCATGGCATTGTAAATACTAGCACGCATTCCACCAACACTGCGGTGGCCCTTCAAGGTGACAAGCCCAGCCTCTGTTGCTTCTTTAATAAATTGAGCATTGAGGTCATCTGATCCAGTGACAAAGGGAACATTCATGAGTGAACGTTGTGCCTTATTCTCAACCGTGCAACTAAAGAGTGGCGAATTGTCAATGGCATCATAAAGCAGACCAGCTTTACGTTTGTTCACCTCTTCAACTGCCGCAACACCACCGAGTTCCTTGATATGCTCAAAGACTAATTTGGCAATGTAGATACCATAGGTTGGAGGTGTGTTAAAGAGCGATCCAGCTTTCACATGGGTCTGATAGTTAAGCATGGTTGGTGTATCATCGGTACAGCGTTCAAGCAGTTTCTCATCAACAACAACAACCGTCACTCCAGCAGGACCAATATTTTTCTGTGCACCGGCATAAATCATACCATACTTTGATACGTCAATGACCTCGGAAAGAATATTGGAGGACATGTCGGCAATAATCGGCACAGATCCAGTTTCTGGAAGTGATGCAAAGTAGGTACCATAAATGGTATTGTTACTGGTAATATGAAAGAAATCCGCATCAGCGGTGAAGGTTGATGGGTCCAATTCCGGTATATAGGAAAAGGTCTTGTCCGATGAATCACCGACAACCTTAACCTCGCCAAAACGAGCAGCTTCAGCCTTTGCCTTTTTTGCCCAGGCCCCGGTTACTACATAATCGGCCTTTTTCGAGCCTTTCATGAAGTTCATGGGAGCCATACAAAATTGAGTTGATGCGCCACCTTGTAAAAAAAGTACCTTGTAATTTTCAGGAATGTTCATGATTTCACGAAGTGTCGTTTCAGCGCCCTCAATGATTTCGGTAAACCATTTGGAACGATGACTCAACTCCATGACGGACATTCCACTGCCCTTATAATTGAGCATTTCACCAGCAGCCTTTTTCAAAACTGCTTCCGGTAGCATTGCCGGTCCGGCAGAGAAATTATATACTCTGTTTTCAGGCATAGTACCCTCCAAAAGTGTTAAAGTGAAAAATGCATTTATTCATTCTATTACTATTCGAATGTTGTATCTAGGCTAAACGACGAGGGCAATGTGGTAATACACCACCTTCGTTAAGGAAATCGATCGGTTCATGCTCAGCACACTCGTTGGGATCGCAACAGGTGTGACAAACCCGTTTAAATGCGCTAAATCCAGTTAGTTCAATGTCCGGCGCATAAAAATCATCCTTCACAGGCTCATCCCGAAGAAGGTCGGTGCTAAGATACTTTTTATTATCATCAGCAAACACAGTTACCACAATAGCATCTTTCCCAATCATCTCCTGAACCTTAAGAGCGCCAATAAAATTGGCTCCTGAGGATATGCCCACAGCAATACCTAATTGATTCGAGAGCTTCTGGGCCATGATTATTGAATCTCCATCATCAACGCTCACAATATCGTCAAGTTCCTCAAGATTGACAATAGGAGGAATAAACTCATCAGAAATTCCCTGGATACGATGTTTACCAACTTTACACCCCGTAGACATGGTGGGTGAATTGGAAGGTTCTAAGGGATACAGCTTTACCTGGGCTCGCTTCTGCTTCAGATATCGTCCAGTTCCCATAATGGTCCCGCCAGTACCGACACCAGCAATAAAAGCATCGGGATACAAGGAATGGAACCGTAACTGCCACCAAATCTCAGGACCGGTTGAGGAGTAATGGGCATTAACGTTATCTTCGTTAGAGAATTGACAAGGTAAAAACGCTCCCTCTTTCTCAGCAAGCTCCTCGGACATTTTTATACTACCTAAAAAGCCTCCCTCATCTTTACTGACCAGATTAATTTTTGCACCCAAACTCTGTATGAGGTTTATTCGCTCATTGCTTAGCCAATTGGGCATGAAAATGGTAACTGGATGTCCCATAGCACGGCCAATCGCTGATACTGAAATACCGGTGTTACCGCTGGTGGCCTCAGCAATGGGCTGCCCCGGCTTAAGCTCTCCCCGCTTGTAGGCATTACGAATGATGTGCAAAGCCATTCTATCCTTAATACTACCTGTCATATTAAGGTTTTCCGCTTTTGCGTATATTTTTCGTTTTTCTCCTTTGTAAGTAAAACAGATGGCAAGGAGCGGGGTGTTACCCACCAGTGATTTTAATCCCCGGATGCGTTTGTCCAATAGTTTGTCCATAAAAAATATTCCTTAGCGTCTCAGGTTATGGGAACGATTATCTAATCGCTCCCCTATCATGCGGTTGCTAATCTTGTAAGCTGCGTGTTACCATTCCAGACCGCAATTTTGGCTCAAACCAAGTTGATTTAGGCGGCATAACTTCCCCGCTGTCAGCAACACTCATCAATTGGTTTATACTGGTTGGGTAAAGTGCAAAGGCAACCCGCATATCTTCATTGCATCGTTTTTCTAATTCCTTTGTTCCACGGATACCACCAATAAAATCGATTCGCTTATTAGTGCGAATATCCTGTAAATCAAGAACCGGCTCTAAGAGGTTCTTCTGAAGAATCGAAACATCTAAACTGAGGACTGGATCATCTGCAGGAAAGGTTCCCTCCTTGGGAACAAGCGAATACCAGGTCCCATCTAAAAGCATGGTAAAGTGTCCCACACGTAATGGAGTTGGATCATTGGTCTGCTCAACGGAAAAACGCTCGGAAACTTTTGCGATAAATTCATTGGGTGACATATTATTGATGTCTTTGACTGCGCGAAAATAGCCAAGAATCTGTAGTTGGTTATCAGGAAAGGTAACTGCTAAAAAGTAGTTGTAAAGCTCATTTCCTGTGTGATCCTCATTATTTTGACGACGTGCATTTCTTACTCGAAAGGCTGCAGCACTGCGATGATGACCATCGGCAACATACATGGCGTCAACCCTTTTAAAATTATCCACAATAGTTTGAACATCATCGGGATTCGAGACTACCCACATAACGTGGCGAATTCCATCCTCTGCAGTAAAATCATAGTTTGGCTCATTTGCTTTACAGATCGATTCTAAATGGAGATCAACCGCTTCATTTGCATGGTAGGACAGCATGACAGGACCGGTATTGGCATTGAGCACGTCCACATGATGAGCCCGATCATCTTCCTTATCAGGACGAGTAAACTCATGCTTTTTTATAAGTCCCTGATCATACTCTTCAACACTGGCGCCAATCATAAGACCCCGTTGAGTATGGTCACCCATGGTTATTTCATATATATAAAAGCAGGGAGTTTCATCTTGTATTAGAACACCTTCCTGAACAAAGTTTTGTAAGACATAGGCGCTTTTTTGATACACCTCTTCACTATGGGGATCAACCTCTCTATCGAAGTTGGTTTCAGCCTTAACAACGCGAAGATAGCTGTAGGGATTGTTTTCTGCCAATACTTTAGCTTCCTTTGAGTTAAGTACGTCATAGGGTGGCGACGCTACTTTCTGAACAAGCTCGGCTCTTGGTCGAATCCCTCTGAAAGGTTGAATATCAGCCATAGGTTCCCTCTTTTCTGTTAAGTGAATAACAAAATTATCGATTTAATTTTCAATGGTGGGTAGGCAAATTGCTTTGGCAATAAAGAAATTAGATATCTCTTAGTAATGATGAAGGCTATAGTTCTTCTGTTCATGCTAGGTATTAAACTTTCATCCAATCTTAAGCTCACTCACGGGTTGGTTTTTCTGAGTGATTACTTTAGTACTGAACAGCTTTGCTGCTCTTAGAAATCTAAATTTCCTTTCATACAATACTGTATGAAGCCATTTTTATTCTCTTATACCACTAACTGCTTAGTCGTACATCGGCCCCTTTTTACTACTCTCAATCCTCTATAAAAATCGTATTGAAAAATATTAAAAAAATCAAATAGGCAACATGAAAAGTTTATTTTTTTTAGGTTTATTCACACATTATTTATACAACATTCATAAGTTTGCAATATCTTTTCTCTATTTAAAATTCACCATATAATTCCAATTATCACCAATTGTCCTTCGGCAAATTTCCGGTAACCTCCCTTAGAAAATCCCTGCCAATGCAATTAAACCTCATTTTTCCTAGTTTTTCCTTATACTTCAATTTTCAATTTTACCCAAGTTCAATCTTGGGATAGTGTCTCATTTTCAATTCTGATCAATAAATATTGAAAGGGATTAACAGAGATATCTAAAATTTTATTTTGGGTTAATTCTTTGCAAATTGCAGTTTTGACGAATTTCCCTATTTTTATATCCTTATTAAAGTCTTATAATTTTACCTATAATTATTACGTTTAACGAAATATTTTCAGAGCATATCTATACATTGATTAATAATGAATCATAGCAACCAATCAATCCTTAGATAAATAATTATTCAAAACTCCCTTATAACAGTAAATCTTTTAAATATTTAATCACATTAAATTATATCGAAAATAATAGGTGGTTTCTCTTTTTCTGTCATTCCATATCAACTATATTCTTTTTATAAAATCATCACGGATATCTTAAGTGAAGTGAGGGTACATGAAAGCATCAAAAGAGTGGGGGTATTGCAGTTGCGAGTGCGGAAACAAAATTATGCCTGGCGATGAGATGGTTAATGTGGACGGCTTTCTCTTTCTTGCAGGTCATGAAGAAAACAAACGAACTCGCTTTACAAAAACCATTAAAAAAGAGAAAAAACCTACCTACAAACCTAATGACAATGTAGAGAAATAATCTATGACAAACAATAAATCGAATGATTATGATGTGGTCGTAATTGGAGCGGGTTTAGGAGGACTTTTTGCTGGTGCTAAGCTTGCTAAGGAGGGCAAACGGGTATTAGTTGTTGAGCAGCATAGCATACCCGGTGGCTATGCAACACAATTTAAGAGAAAGGGTTTTGTTTTTGAAGCAGGGTTGCATGCCTGGGATGGCTTGTTTAGCGATACCAATCCAAATCTTGCAATTCTTGATGATCTGAACATTCGTGACAACCTCTCCTTTGTTCGATTACCCGAATTTTATCATGTTCAGAGAGGTGACCTTGGTTTTACGTTGGCCGATGATATTGCCCTAGCAGAAAAAGAGCTGTGCCAACGTTTTCCTCGCGAACCGAAAGCCATTAAACGATATATGGAGCTTCTTGTGCGATTGCGCAAGGAGATCCTCAATTTTCCCATAACACCGGGCAAAACTCTAGCCATGTTACCCCTAGCACCTATTCTATATCCAACTATCCTTAAAAATATTTTCTCGACACTTCACAATTTCTTAGACCGATTAACTAACAATGAAGATTTAAAACTGATTTTATCGGCAAACACAGCCTACTATCATACGGACCCTAAAAAATACGCCTTACTCCATTATGGAGGCGCTCAAAGTATCTATCTCTCAGGAGGTTGTGCTTATATTAAGGGAGGTTCCTATAAATTAGCTCAATATGTAAGCTCCTTTATTGAAAGTCATGGTGGTACAGTTCTATTTAATACTTCGGCAACAAAAATACCCTTCCGCAATAGTGCAATTTCAGGAGTGACCATGCAGTCTACTCGTGATTCCTCCCAGATAAATGAAGTTTCCTGTGAGGTCGTTGTTGCCAATGCAAACATGCCCACGGTTATCAACTCACTTCTGCCAAAGGAGAAGAGTGCAAAGCTTCAAAAACGATTTGGCACCTACCAATTAAGCCACTCTGCCTTTTGCATTTATCTGGGACTAAAAAAGCCACTCCATACTATTGGTAATAATCGCTATTGTGCCTTTATTCTTCCCAAAGAACTTACTCGCTTTTCTGATCTTGGGCATCATAATACTACAAAGGATTATACTAAAAAAATCATCTCCTTGGTTGATTATAGTCTGATCGAGGCAAATCTCAACGAAGATAATGCACCCACCGCATCAGTCATGGTTGTAGATGAAATAGATCAATGGGAAGGTCTCTCCCCTTCTGAATACAAGGAAAAAAAGGAGAGGGTTGCTGACAGCCTCATGAAAGAGATGGAAAACTATTTACCTGGGATAAGCCAATTAGTTGCGCATCGGGAAATAGCTACACCCAAAACATTTGAACGGTATACCTTAAATCCTGGTGGCTGTATTTATGGGTATGCCCAGAGTGTAAACCAAATTGGACCAAAACGTCCCAACATATACTCTTCAATTCCCGGTCTCTATTTTGCATCGGCCTGGACAAAACCGGGTGGTGGTTTATCACCAGTGTCAAAATCAGGATATACTGCAGCCTGCCAAATTTTAAAAAAGTATTCCTGATTGAATGTCCATTTTTAAATGCGTCGGTTAATTATTTTACTCTTCTATGTCAGGAATACAGCTTTATACCAGTAATCAGTTAGAACAGCTCACAGAGCAACTGGTTGCAATGATCTCAAGAGAGCCTCTTCCGCCAATGGAGTCTGAGATTATTGCTATTCCCTCTGGAGGGATGGAACGGTACATTTCCTTTGCCCTGGCAGAAAAGCTTTCGGTTTGTGCCCATGTATCATTTCCCTTTCCCAAAGCACTAATTCAGTCAATTTACAAATTAATTTTTCCTGAGATGTGTGACTGGTCGCTCTATCAAAGAGAAATGATGACCTGGAAAATCATGGAGCTGCTCCCCTCTTTATACAATGAATCCAGCTTCAGCACTCTAAAATCGTATCTACAATCAGACGTTGCGCAAAACAGATTGTTTGAACTCTCTCTAAAAATTGCCGACCTCTTTGATCAATATCTGATTTTTAGACCAGACATGCTTTTACAATGGGACCAAGGCAAGGAGAAGCGTGGTAACAATGAGCAATGGCAGGCTATTCTTTGGCGAGCCCTTGTTGACTCCTTTGAAATAAGACATCAGGCGCAATTACAAAAAGACCTCTTTGCAAAGCTTAGCCAAAGGGGCTCCTTTACCAATCTACCATCTCGGATATCACTTTTTGGCATATCCTATCTCCCACCACAATACCTTCGAATTCTAGATGCACTGGCACAGCATTGCTCCATATATCTCTTTAGCATTAATCCCTGTAAACACTTTTGGGACGATATTATTTCATCAAAAAAATTATCAAAGGTGTCTGTCAAACAGGCCACCTCTATCCAGCAAGATCTTTTTCTTCATTATGAAACCGGAAACCGTCTACTCTCTTCCCTTGGTAGCTACGGAAAGGAATACTTTTCCCTATTGCATGACCTTGACTGTGAAGAAGAGAGCCATCATATAGACCCAAGGGAGAATTCTCTTTTATCAACAATTCAAGGGAACATTTTAAATCTCTATGAGCAAAAATCACCCAAACCAATTGACCTAAGCGACGATTCTATCCAAATTCATAATTGTCACAATGCACTTCGAGAAATTGAAGTGTTACACGATACAATTCTAGCGCAATTTGATAAGGATAGCTCTCTGGCTCCCCACGACATTATTGTTATGTCTCCCGATTTGGACCACTATGCTCCCTATGTTGAAGCGGTTTTTAAAACTCCTTCAACTGCGGAAGCCTATGTTCCCTATACCATTGCAGATACTCACACCCAAAACGATAGCCGAGTCATTCAAGACTTTTTTGAGCTCACTACCATTGGTGAAAAAAGATTTAGTGCTACTGCACTCTTCTCTCTTTTGGAATCACCAATTATACAGGAGACATTGGGAATCGATCAAGAGGAGCTCCAACGCATCCGTCAATGGATAGAACAAACAGGAATTCGCTGGGGCATTGATGGCACCCATCGCAAGGAGATCGGACTGCCAGAACAGCATGAGAATACCTGGTATGCAGGCTTAGATCAACTGTTCCTTGGTTTTGCCATGGAACCCCAGAAACAGGAATTATTTAAGGGAATTATACCAAACATTTCTATTGATGAAGGTGATACTCCCCTCTTGGAAAAGCTCACCTGGTTTATTGAAAAGCTTATCTACTTTTCCAAAGAGTTAGAGACCGATCGTCCTCTATCAGCTTGGAGCGATCTATTACTCACCTTTATATCTACCTTTTTAAAGGGAGCACAATCATCCTCTCAATCAATCGAACTTTTGCGCAAACACATTCTTTCACTAAATGAACAGGGTTCTGCTGTATCATTTTCGTTACCCCTATCCTTTTCTGTGATAAGGGAGTTTTTACAAAGGGGACTCTCAAAAAAGCAGTATGGGAGTGGATTTATCACCGGTGGAGTAACCTTTTGCACCCTACTCCCCATGCGTAACATCCCCTTTAAAGTGGTTTGCCTTATTGGCATGAACCATGCGACTTTTCCTCGAAAAGAGAGAAGTACCAGCTTTAATGTAATGCATTCAAATCCACTCATTGGTGATCGTTCTTTGCGAAAAGAGGATCGGTACTGTTTTTTAGAGGCACTACTTTCAGCCCGTCAAACCTTTATTATCATCTATCAGGGCAGAAATTGTTCTGATAACAGTATTATACAACCGGCTACTCCGGTAACCGAATTGATCGACTATATTCAAAAAAACTTTTCCATAGATTCTCATACCGATGCGTCTATTGTCAACCACATTACCTGGAAACATAGACTTAATGCCTTTAGTGAGGAATACTTTTTACCAACTTCACATAAGTATTTCAGCTATTCCAAAGCAAATTTTGAAGCGACCCAAAAGCAAAGCTTGGCACATACACCACAGAAGATCACACCAATTTCTGTTCCCCTTGAATCTCCTGTAAAAACAATATCTCTTCAACAACTGTGCGCCTTTTTCTTTCACCCAGTGAAACATTTTTTAAAAAATCAACTGGGAATCTTTCCACCCCAAATCACCGACTCACTCCGCGATGAAGAACCCTTTACTCTTGAGGGTTTATCCTCCTATACCTTAAATGAGTTTTTAATCTCCCAGAGGATTAATGATGCACCGACAAAGGAATCCTACGAATACGTCAAGTCCTTAGGGATGTTACCTCACGGAGAAGCTGGTCGTACTCTTTTTCAATCATCTCTTCAGGAGGCCGACTTTTTTGTATCAGCCCTACAATCATCCCAACCTCTTCAAAATGTGGCTATAGACAAAAGCGTCTCTCTAAGCATTGACGACTTGTCCCTTACTGGTAACTTCTCCCATATCACCGAGCAGGGCCCTCTGCTTTTTAGAACAGGAAGAATCCGTGCAAAAGACCGTATTTGGTTGTGGCTTCATCATCTTATCTATTGTGCTACCACTGATGGATCCTGCGTAAGCACCTTTATCAGTAAAGAGAGCTCCGATTCAATCAAAAGCGTTCAATTTCAGCGAATAGATGGGGCAACACAATATTTAAGGGAGCTTATTACTCTGTATAAGGCAGGTATGAGCCTACCACTCCCTTTCTATCCAGAAACATCCTTTGCCTTTGCCCGCTCACATTGTAAAGGCAACTCTGCAGAAAATTCACTTAGATACGCTGAACAATCCTGGTTTGGTACAGATTATTTACGTGGCGAGAGAAATGATCCCTATTATCGGATTTATCCTGGAAAGAGCATTGACTACAATGACTCCTTTATGGAACATGCCCAGGTGATGTTTAGGCCCATTCTTCAAAATGCGCAGGAGTCCTCTTTGTGAACACCTTTAATCTTATCACCTGTCCTTTACAAGGGACGCATTGCATCTCTGCTGGCGCAGGAACCGGAAAGACCTATGCCATCGCCCACCTAGTCTTACGACTACTTTTAGAGTGTGAACTTCCTTTGGACTCTATTTTGGTAGTGACCTTTACCGAGGCTGCCACTGAAGAGCTACAGGATAGGATTCGACAACTACTTGGGGAGGCACTTACCTGTCTTGACAATCCCTCAAACTGTACAAATGATAATTTACTGGCAATCATAACTAAGCAGCGCCAAAGCAAACAGGTAACCTCTATACGTAACCTGTTGGAACGAGCACTCTACTCCTTTGATGAATCTTCTGTCTGTACCATCCATAGTTTTTGTCATCGCATACTTAATGACAATGCCTTTGAAAGCAATGTCTCTTTTGATACAGAGTTAGTACCCAATCAAGATGTGCTTATTAGAAAGGCTGTTATTGACTTCTGGCGACTTCTTATTGACAAAGAGTCTCCACTCTTTATTCGATTTTTATTGGAGAGCAACTGGAACCCAAAACGTTGCTTTGATCTCGTATATAATCGGTTAGGCCAGATCGATATAACCGTAACACCACAGAGGATTGAGTGTGACACAACTCAACAGGAGAATCATTTCTTAAAGGCCTTTCAGGTTGTATCTAAGATGTGGGCCCACGAAAAAGAGGCCATTGAGCAGCTTCTTCTTACCAGTAACTCTCTCAGTCGCATCAAATACAATATAAAAAGAGTTCCCCTACACATTCGTGCCATGGATACCTATCTAAAAAATGATCTGGCAACACCAAGTCTCTTCCCCTCCTTTGTCCGGTTTACTGCATCAGCAATTGTGGATGCTACAAAAAAGAGATGTGACCCGATAGTGCATCCCTTTTTTGACCTCTGTGAAACAGTACATGCCAATGCTCAAGAGTTACAGAAGGTCCTGCAAGCCAAGTTAGTTCAAACAAAGATTAATCTCTTCTCCTATGTAAAAGATCAATTAGATAAAAACAAACATGAGAGTAACCTCTGTACCTTTGATGATCTTCTTATCAATCTTTATCAAGCACTCCATCACGGAAAAAGTAGCGCTCTTAGTACATTTATCAAGAGTAAATACACAGCAGCTCTGATTGATGAATTTCAAGATACCGACCCAACTCAATATGCCATATTTAATGCACTTTTTTCCAATAGCCATGTACCCTTATTCCTGATTGGTGATCCTAAACAGGCGATTTACAGCTTTCGAGGAGCAGATATCTTCACCTTCTTTAAGGCAACAGAGCAATCACCCAAGACTAACCAACACACTCTTTCAACAAATTATCGTTCACACCAACGCTTGATAAAAGCTTTCAATACCCTCTTTGCCCAGCATAGAGATACCTTTATCTATCCAGAGATTCCCTATCATACTCTTGACACACCAGACTCATTGCACAGTGATGTTGCTCTGCACATTGCCAACAAACCGATTTGCTCTTCCCTAAAAATTATTTTTTGTAAGAAGAATGAGTCCGATGCAAAACCTATATCTAAAGTGCACGCACAATCACTTATTGGTGATGCGATTATAAAGGAAATCATCCTATTACTGAGTAAAGGCTCCATTGCAACTAAAGAAAGCAATAAGTCTGTCACTCCGGAAATGATTGCCATTTTAGTACGCACTCGAGCACAAGCTCGATTTCTTAAGGAGATGCTTGCTCAAAACCATATCCCTGCAGTGCTGCACAGTGCTGGCAATATTTTTGACACAACAGAGGCTCTCACAATACATACGGTACTCTCTGCTATTGCCCATCCTAAAAACCATGGCACAGTTAAGGCTGCACTCTGTACGACGCTCTTTGACATTGGTGATACTGCTCTCTTTACTCATGAGGATCAACAGACGATTTTTGAAGAGTATTTTAGCACCTTTCAACGATATTATGATCTTTGGGATCGATTTGGTTTTGTGCGTATGATGTCGACCCTCTTTGATGAACAACAGGTGCGCCAAAGAGTGTTAGCGAGTTTGGATGGTGAGCGACAGCTGACCAATTTTTTGCACGTGCAGGATTTGCTTTCCCAGAAGAGTAAAGAGAATCACTTGGCAATGCCGCAACTACTTAACTGGTTTACGCAGCAGTTAGACCCTTCCACACCCCGTCTTGAAGAGCATGAATTACGCTTAGAAAAGGATGACAGAGCAGTCACCATTGTTACCATGCACAAATCAAAGGGATTGGAATATCCTATAGTTTTTTGTCCCTTTACTTGGGGTAGCTCGAACATTTCTGATAAGGAAGTTCTCTTTCATAAAAGTGGTCAGCGAATATTTGATGTGGGAAGTGACCAATTCAACGAACACAAATCAATGGCTGAAAAAGAGCTTCTTGCAGAAAACATCCGTTTATTCTATGTGGCATGTACCCGCGCAAAATATCGTTGTTATCTCTATTGGGGACGATTTAGCACTGCCGAAACTTCTGCACCAGCCTTTATTTTTCATCGTCCTTCAACGTGGAACAGTGAGGCTTCCTTAGATGATCTTGAGCGTCATGTGAAATCCTTAGATGAAGCAGCCCTGTATGCTGACTTAAAGGCGCTGGCAAAAAAATCGGACCAAACCATAGGTATACACTATTGCAATGATGAACCCGCAACAGAACTTACCCCACCTATTATTGAAGCTCCTACATTGACTTATAGAACATTTACCCGATCAATTCAACCGGGAAAGCATGTATCAAGTTTTTCCGGGCTTACCCATACTACTCCCTCTTCAACACCTTTCTATGAATCCACTTTTTCACCAGCCTCTACCCTTTCGCAAAGAGAGCAGACTCTTAAAAGCATTTTCACCTTTCCCTCTGGTGCAACCAGTGGATCGATGATACATAGCATATTTGAAAAGTGTGACTTTACTCAAGCAGAATCGGAAGAGACATCAGTACTTGTCACCCAAACTTTAGCTTCCTATGGATTTGATCATCTCTGGGTCGACGTGATTAAGGATATGGTACTCACTACTCTCGCCCATCCCTTATCAACACCCTCTGAAACATTCTCTCTCAGTAGAATACTGCAACAGGACACCATACGAGAGTTAGAATTTTATTACCCACTCAGTGAGATTAATCAAAAAGAACTTCAAACACTCTTTAAAGAGGTGGGATACAATCATCTGGCAACTAGAATGGAAGAGTTAGAGTTTCAACCCCTCTTGGGATATATGCATGGATTTATTGATCTCGTTGTTCACCACAATAATAAGTATTACATTATTGACTGGAAGTCAAATCATTTGGGGGCAAACTATAGTGACTATGATCAGCAGAATATCAAGAAATCAATGGGTGATAACAATTATGATTTACAATACCTTATTTATACACTTGCTGTAGATCGATATCTGCACTCTCGCTTGCCCCACTATTCCTATGCAAAAAATTTTGGTGGTGTATACTACCTTTTTGTACGAGGTCTCTCCGATTCTCCTAATCAAACAGGCGTATTCTTTGACAAACCAGGTGACAATATAATCCATCAACTCTCTAAAAGACTTATAAATCCATAACACTCCTTCAATGCTAGCAATTTCATTCTAACAATTCAGAAAAAGTACAAAATAAAACGATTTTAATCCCCTTCAATCGCGCCGCCGAATGGTTCAGAAAAGCACGAGTGGTTGTCCGAGGGGAAGCCGAGTTTAACGAGTGCCTGAACCTGAGGCGAAAAGGGCGATTGCGGGGCGGTGTTTCTTTGCATACTTTCTTTGCACAAGCAAAGAAAGTATGTCTGCTGTCGGGCAGTATCCCGACGATTTTATTATTTAAAAAACATCTCACCTATGTATAGAATAATATCCTGGATTAAGTTTCAGTAATTGGATCCCCGTCCACGCGAGCATGACAGTCCACATATTATTAAAAACCAAAAAAGTAGATGAATTCAAAAGTAATTTTCCATCAAAGATCGATCTTTAAATATTAATTCCAATATGATATAATCAAAATTCAAAAATCCTTATTGGGGTTGGAACGAATTATCAAGGGGAACCACATGAATATTGCCATGGTTGGTGCAGGTAAAGCCTCGGTTATATTAATCGACCAGTTTGGAAAATTGCCAAACATCTCAATTAGTCTTGTTGTTGATATTGATAGAGCTGCACCGGGTATTAGGAAGGCGCGGGAAAAGGCCATTCCTGTTTCAGAAAAGGTTGAAGATATTGCACAACTTACCAATGTAAAATTAATTGTTGAACTAACTGGAAATAATTCGGTCTTTGAAAAGTTAAAATCAGTTGCCAGAGAAGACCAAATCATCATTCCTGCCTGGGCATCGAAGCTCTTTTATGATCTTATTGAAACACAACACCAGCATATACAGGATTGTTCATCCATATTTTTAGCTGATATTGACCAGGTAAAAGACCAGATTAATGGCGCATTGCAACCAATCAATGAGGCGCAAGCCAATATAACCGACCTTTTAGAAGAGGCGCAAATCATCTCAATGAACGGCAAAATCCAGGCTACAAAAGCTGGTCAGTATGGCAAAGCCTTTAAAGCGGTGATTGACCGTATTGAAGGACTCATTGACGAAATAGAAAAAGCGATTAACCTCTTTGATACAGCTCAGGAGAGTTCACAGGCAGCATTGGCCAAAATTGGAGAGTCAAAAAATCGCATGTTAAAGGAAATTGAGAGTTATTAATTCATGTACGAGAGGAACTTTTTCTTCCTTAGTGCGACTATGAGCCCATTTGCAATTTCTCTGGGGAGATTGTATATTTCATTCGCTTAAATTACAGTGCATGCCTAAAAACAGTTATAATCTTACGAATTCTCATATTTTATACACTGTAAAGAATCTGTTCACAGCCTAGCACCATTGCATGCATTTAACATCGTATACTACACAGTATAGCAACCTAGCAAAGTAATACAGTACTTTTCAATAAAGTTTTACGTAATAAGAGATGATTGATTTGTAAGGAATTCTTACTGGTTGATCGACAGGAGGGGTGTCGAACAAACCAAAACAGTGTAAGAGTTCCTCATCATAAGAGAAGATCTTTAAAAGTCTAGCTAAGATTATTCTCTCAGACACACACCCTTGATCATTGTTTGCCGCAATCAAAACTCTTCTTACGCAGTAGATACCATTTTTTAACTAATGTTTTACAGCATACATTGGTTATAAACCAATTAGAATTGGGATAGAAAGGATAACACATAGATGCTTGATAAGGTAAAGTATACACCGGACTATATAAAACTACATTCACCGGAAGTCTTCAAGCTTGCCGAAGCTTCAGAAAGTGTAACCCATTTACGAAAGAGTCTCTCCCAATTCGCCTACAAAATGGTGTATGATACATTTAAAAACTATGATGATTTTTCAGAGGGATCCATTATCCGGGTGCGAGACTGTGCTCGGAGTTTAACGCGAATACTAACCAGACGATCCGAAGATAAGGCTAAATTTTCCTTTGCCAAGGCTGTGCGAGATATTGCCAAAAATAAACCCCGACCTGATCTTACGCCTGCCTTCTATGCTGAGCTTTTGCATTTGTTGATTGGTATTCAAGGACGAGGTCAGGGACGCTCCCTTTCTGACATGCACCTTTTTCCTACTAAACTCAAAGGAAGAAATGCAGCCCGCTACCGGTCTCGTCAACTTGATGAGCTGGATAGTGAGATGCAGGTGCGATTAGACCGTTTTAAGCATGGTTTAAAACGAAGCATCATCAAGAAACGTATGGAAAACCGTAGCAGGATTCTATCATATTTCAACGCCACTGAACGGCAGTGGTTTAAATGGGAGTGGCAGGTAAAGCATATTCTCCGTGACGCAAAAACGATTTCCCAATTGGTCTATCTTTCCGATGAGGAAAAGAGTACCATTGAGCGAGCAGAATCAGAGAACATACCCTTTGGTATTACACCCTACTATCTCTCGCTGATGGATAATTCACCCAAATCAAAAAATGATAAAGCAATCAGGGCCCAAGTAATTCCCCCTTCCGACTATATCACCTCACTGATCAACACTGATCGCCACGATGGCTGTATGGATTTCATGAAAGAGTCCGACACATCACCGATCGACTTGATAACAAGACGGTATCCAACGATTTGTATATTCAAACCCTTTAATACGTGCCCACAAATCTGTGTATATTGTCAACGTAACTGGGAAATTAAGGATGCCATGGAACCTAACTCCTTAGCACCCTTAGAAAAAATTGATGACGCTATTCAGTGGATCAAGGATCATCCCTCAATACAGGAAGTATTGATCACTGGTGGTGATCCCTTTGCCATGTCTGATAGCACTCTTAGATCGATCCTACAAAAGGTTGCTGCTATTCCAAGTATCGAACGAATTCGCATAGGCTCTCGTACTCTTGTAACCATGCCCATGCGTTTCACCGATAAACTTGCCGCCATGCTTAAAAGACTTCGTCTGCCGGGAAAACGCCAGGTTGCAGTGGTAACCCATGTGCAACATCCCTATGAAATTACTCCTGAGATGACTGAGGCTGTTGAAAAATTACGCAGCATTGGTATTCCTGTTTACAATCAGTTGGTGTATACGTTTTTCTCGTCCCGCCGTTTCGAAGCCTCTTCATTGCGTCGAATATTGGCTCGTGTCGGGATTGAACCTTACTACACATTCAATACAAAAGGTAAAGAGGAGACCAGCGATTATCGCGTGCCCATTGCACGGCTTCTGCAAGAGCAAAAAGAGGAGGCCCGATTATTACCTGGTATTTCGCGTACTGATGAAGCGGTCTATAATGTGCCTGGCCTGGGTAAAAACTATCTCCGCGCTCGACAGAACCGTGATTTAGTATCAATCCTTCCCAACGGTGCGCGCCTCCATGAGTTTCACCCCTGGGAAAAGAAAATCTCCTCCCATATCCAAACTCATATTAGTGAAGATGTACCAATTTTAGACTACCTAGAACGCTTAGAAGCGATGGGTGAGGATATCTCAGAC
The DNA here is from genome assembly GCA_028278335.1 of Chitinivibrionales bacterium. Classification (GTDB taxonomy): domain Bacteria; phylum Fibrobacterota; class Chitinivibrionia; order Chitinivibrionales; family JANQEN01; genus JANQEN01. The sequence continues at coordinate 48,337 of JANQEN010000063.1, forward strand.
TATCAGACAATCTGGTACTATTTCTAATCCCTAATTAATTGGTTTATCATTAACATGGACATAGGGTATTACTGTTGTATCCTTATTTGAATTTATCCGCGTGAACATTTCCTCAAAATCTTGGATCTCCTTGTCTGAGTCTATACCAAAATAATCCTTGAACTCCTTCAGTGGCACTCTTCGAGTCATAGTAACAAAGAAGCTTATTGCAACATAGGTAATACAGGCAAAGATGGTAGCTCCTAAACTTATCATACTGATAAAAAAGAATACTGACAAAATCATAAGCATTGCCCCAAAGGAGCCAAATCGAACAGACCAATCAATAAGTCTGAATCTACTTTTTATGGGAATGATTGGTGTTTGTGTATTGATGTGCAAAAGGTCTGCATAGTAAAGAAGTACAGCGCTCACTGACATAAATCCAAGAGCAAAATAGAGTAATGTTTTATTTGAATCATCAATTTTATCAAATTCGATAACTAACATGGTAATGGAAAGCAAAACCATACCAATTGTTATTGCCGCATAATTTCCCCAATTGTACTGCGAGTGATACTCAAGCATATCCTCAAGTTTTAATCTCTTAAGATTAAGAAGGGTCTCCTCATAGGGACGATAGATAGTAACCAGCTTTTTTGTTCCTAATTTTAAATTTATTAGGATTATTGCAATTAAAGCAATAAGCGTCATCAAAACACTCAGTACACCCCAGAATTTGCTTTTAGTTAGCCCCCATATGATTGCTTTCTCTACTTCAGTCTTCTCAAGCATATCATTTTGATCCTGTTGAGAGGATACACTTATTTCCTTATTTGCATTGTTACTCTGTGAATGACTTGTATACATCAAAAAGAAAAGAGGTAGTATAAAGATTAATAGGATATGGGGTTTACGCATTGCCTAATCCTTTACTAGAGTGTCAATTTTTACCTGGGTAATTGGAATGTGTATTGCACAGTCTTCCTATTTTAAGCAACATCTGATTTTTTGGGGGAATCAGCAAGATCACCTGAGCACTTTTGTTATCTGCTTGCCCATAAAGACAGGTTGACCGAGCAGGTTAAACTGGATTTATGGATGCAAGCAGTTAAAAAGCGTGAAGGAAGCTTGCTGTGGGGGGAGAATCCCCCCGAAAACTCTACATTTGCTTATAGCTTAATATACATTTTTTATATATAACGATTTAAGAAGATTATATATTATCCTTTGAGCTGGCGTCCTCAATGTTTTTCCTATAAGAAAACCTGAAATAAGTTATCTTTAATAATTGAAATGAAAACAAAAACAATTTTTATTCCTTTAATAAGACTGAAATTAGTACAACTCATGCTTCCTATCCTCCTATTAAACCTATTCTCCTTTGCAGCAAATAAAAAAGAGGCTCTTTGTACTATCCTCTCCCCTACTCCCTTAGGTGAAAAGAAATATACCCCCCAGGGAATGACCTGGGTCGACAGTACCTTGCTATTTGCAAATACCTGGAAGAACAAAAAGAGTCGTGTCTACCATCTTGAAACTGACTCGCTTTCTATTCTCTCATACTTTGACATGCCTAAAGAGGCGGTGCACACCAGTGGTCTTTGTATTATTGACGGTTTTCTTTGGGGAGTGGACTACAAATCGAATCGGGCCTATAAAATTGACTACAAACAATCCTTTGCCGATAAGAAGTGCGCCCTTGTGGGTTCTTTTGATACTGGCCTTAAGGGCACCAGTGCCTGTTGTGCTGTGCACTACAAAGGACAAAGTCTCCTTGCAATCTCTGACTTCATGCGCACCCGTAAAGTGATATTTGTTGATCCTGAAAAGTGTTTGAAAGCAGGATCAACAGGCAACAATGTACTATACTTTTACAAAAACCAGGGCTTTTCCCAGGGACTTGAATGGGACGGGACCTATCTCTACGAGTCGGAAAATAAATTACCCCGTGCAATTATTAATAAGATCGATTTGGAAAAGGTCTGTGCCACCCATAAAGTAAAGGATGGACTCATCCAGCAGTATACCTTACCAGTAAAGGGAATCGAGGACCTTGCCTTTGACGGGGAGAAGTTCTGGTCCAGTGATGAGATCCTTTTTAAGTTTTTAACCATAACCCTTCCATAACTACATTCATTTCTTTTGGAGGAAGATCTATGCGACTAAAAAAATTAATTCTAATAGTTCTTATTCCCCTCTTTGCCTTTGGTACTGACTATGCAAAAAAGTTTGGCTTCGAGTTCATGGCTGGCCGCACTGGTGTTGTTAATTTCAAATACCACATTAACAGTGTCTACACAATCAACCCCGGTATTTCCTTTAATCTAACCAGTGGCGATAACAATGATTATGTTGTGGCGGGTTTTCATTTTGGTCAGCAGTTTTTTCTTAAGGAGATCAATGCCCTTGATCAATTCATCTTTGCCGATGTTGGTCTTATGATTTACGATGACGTAGATGTTCAATTCAGAATCGATGCAGGGTATGGTCTGCAATATTCCTTTAATGAGCGACTCGCCTGTTTTGGTAGGCTTGGCCTTGGTATGATTATCTCTGATAATGTTAACGTCTCCCTTAGCAAATCCGGTGCTGGATTAGTATTCTATCTTAAATAGAGACAAAAACTATAAAGCAAACATGAAAATAGTACAGCAGATTCTCATCGTTGGTTGCGGAGGCTTTTTAGGAAGCATAGCACGCTATGTTTTGGCTCTCTTTTCTACCAGTCTCTTTAAATCAGCCCCCTATCCTTTGGGTACCACTGTGGTGAACATGATTGGCTGCCTTATTATAGGACTCTTAGCTGGATTTACCGAGCACAACCATCCCTTTTCTCCCTCAGTGAGACTATTTCTCTTTATTGGACTCCTCGGAGGATTTACCACCTTCTCCTCCTTTGGATTGGAGACCTTTACCTTACTTAAAAACAAGCATCTATGGCTTGCCAGCATCAATGCCTTTGGCCAACTCTTTGTTGGACTCCTTGCGGTTGCCCTTGGTTACTGGCTTATGCAGCTAACGCAATCGCGATAACTCACCACTCTTTCCCACAATGGGTGCACTCCCTTTGATGCACTGAAACAATGTTGTTACAGTGCTTGCATTGCCATTTCATTTTTTGCTCTGCAACAAAGGATCGAATTCCCTTTTCTTTAATAGTAGTAAGGTTTTCAATCAAACTCATGTGATACTTTGTATGGTAGCTTTTATCAAGTTGCTTTAATCGTTTACAGGGGAATGTGGCACAGGCAAAGCAAAAATCAACGTTCCTAGTTTTTCTATTCTCACACAGTTTGATAGGACAGGCTGAGCAGGATTTTCGTTTATCTACACCATCAATACGACAACCGGGGCACTGCTTTTTCTCCCTATGATGGCCAATGCACAATGCGCAGTTCATACCGCAGGGTGCGATCATTTTTGAAGTTATTGTAACTTTAGTTTTCATTCTTGCTCTTCCACCATTTAAATGAGCAATACAAATAATATTTAATGTTTATCGTTAACATGCTATATATATATTACTTTTTGATTGTACTGATTATATTAAACATCAAAACCTTATCTAGAAAATAACTTTAAAAATAGTAAAAATATCATCATTCAAAATAACACTCATATTAGCAAGGAGTTATCTGATGTCAAAAAATGTATTATGCCTAATCTTTCTAATCTCTTTTATGATAATAAATTGCGAACAGGCTTTACAAACAGAACAGGATCCACAGCAAACCATGTATGCGGTTGGGATGTATCTGAATAAATACGGTAAAGACCAAATTGCCTGTGTTTGGAAGGATGGAGTCCGTATTGACCTAAAAGAACCTGGGTATAACTGTGCAGCCCACTCCTATTTCACCATTGATGGTGATGAATATGTCATTGGTACAAGAAAGCTCGGTTTTGGCACAATTAAATCAGCAGTCTGCTGTTGGAAAAATGGAAATATTAGCTACATAACTGACACTAACGATATTTGCAATTACAACATTCGCTCTACAGCAGTGAATGGAAACGACATCTATATTATTGGATCCAAAACATTCAATTCTGGGGCAATGGACGATCCTGTTATCTGGAAAAATGGTGAAGAGGTGTCTATTATTGGCTTGCAAGATAAGGCAACTCTTCATGATATTGTGATTGTCAACAATGACATCCTAATCTGTGGCTCTGTGTTTCAAGCAAATGAAATTCGCGCTTGTTATTGGAGAAATAGTTATCCTCACATTTTAAAGGCTAATGATAAAGAGTGTGTTGCCACAAAATTGTTTGTTCAAGGAAGCGATGTTTACATAGCAGGATATACAATAAATTCGGCGGAATCCAAAATGAGTGCTGGATATTGGCATAATGAGACCTTTGCAGCACTACCAACTGGTAACACCTCCTATCAACGATATGTTGCCACAGGAATTGCAGTGCACAATAAAACTGTCTACACAATAGGTCATTACATAACTGACGATTATTTTCAACAGGGGCTCTTTTGGAAGAATGATGAGGTAACAATCCTTGCTGATTCGGAAAAGTATGTTAGTTACTATGGCATTCAAATTCAAAATGAAGATATTTACCTTTTTGGGTTTGAAGAGACAGCATTACATACTACAGGATACGCCTGCTATTGGAAAAACAGTGTAAAAACCTATCTTGATAATACCAACTATTTTTCTGTAGCCTATGATATGAGTTTTAATTCAGATTAGATTTTTGTTCTGCAGTATATATTTTTAGGTATGATAAAATCATTCATTTTTATTGCTATTTGTTTTGTACTCTGTTTTAACTCCTGTAATAGCACCACAAAAAACATATCAGTAGCACCGGAGTATAAAAATCAAAAGATCCGCGACGCCTCTTTGGCTATTGTTTTTGCTGATTCATTACCAAATTGTAAGAGCTATCTTACCAGTGCAATTAAAGAAAATTTCACAATTTCTTTAGAGTCACCTAAAAGCGAAGGTCTAACACCATCTACAACGTTATTCACCAAAAATTCAATTGTCCGCGAACAATTCTTTGATAATGAGGCTATGAGGATTCCAGAGATTGAGCCAAACAATCTAGTTGCAGAACCTATGCCAGAAACTGGATTTTTAGTAGATGGTAGACTAATTGTCTATTACTTTATTAAGTCACAAACAGTGAATAATCTCTTACAAAAAAGCTTTATTAAAAAGGTCTCTGTTCCAAAGCTAGCTAATAAAAACAATTTCAATTTTACACCAAAACAATTGATAACAAATAAGAGTGACACAATCAGTGTAGAGGTTCCCATAGAGGATACAGAGTTCTTGTTTCGTGATTTCGATGCTGAATTAGTTCTTTACATTACAAACTTGTCTCTTATATTCAAAGAAAAGGAAGCTAAATTAGTAGAAACAGATCTTATTACTGGTGAATCATCTAGCGATGAAATTGATTATAGACATCTTATTCAATTTTTCTTTCCTAATATGCAAGAAGGTTCTAATATCTACTTTCAATCACAGTTTTTTATCTGGGATAATAAGCTTAAAAAACTGGTCTCCTATGGTATTGCAAAATCTTCAACTCGTTTATCCGGTATTTTTTCTCAGACAGCCTGGAAACATTCAATAAATAAATTCATTGGCTCCATGTTTGGAAATTCATCTTTTATATATTCAGATTCGAATTATAAAGTTAAATAATTACATCATAATTCAATATAAAGCCTCCGGGGGGAAAATCCCCCCATAGCAAGCTTCCTTCATGCTTTTTAACTGCTTGCATCTATATAACCTGTTTCACCTAGCCGGTGAACCAGTTTTTATAGGCAAGCAGATAACAAAACCACTCAGGTGATCTTGCTATTCCCCCTTAAATCAAACACTTTAAATTGTTTCCAAATTTGTGACGATTATTATTTATGCATGCAAATCCATCGCCATAATTGTGGAATGCCCTCCTCATCCTTGCATACCCCCTTCCGCATATGTGGAATAGGGTCTGCACGCTTACATCACCCGTTCCACAAATGGGGAAGCATAGATGCTCTCTTGCAGAGGCTTTTCCGCAAATGCGGAATTGGTGATGCATTCTAACAGAGACCTTTCCACAAATGCGGAGTTGAGTGTGTAAACTAACATACCCCTTGCCACATGTGAGGAAAGATGTTTGCCTTCTTACAACACCCATTCCGCATTTGCGAAGCGTCATTTGCTTGCTCGAGGATCTATGGGCACTGAAAAAATTGATAGAATGAAAAAAAGAGAATTATTTCAGCAATAAATATGAAAGTCCATACGTATTTGTGATTGAGACGTCATGAATAGAGCAAGATGATTGCACAAACAAGTCTGGCCAGTAACAGATCCGAAACAGCTTTTGTAAGCTTGCATGCTCTATTGATATTAAAAAGACTCTTGATGCTATTCATGGAAAAGCTCATGAACGTTTAACGACTGGGAAAGTGAGGTTTATTATGCCTCGTATGATTCGTGAAAAAGATTCCTCAAGCATGTGCATAAGCATTTGTCGCCGACATTGCCGCTTATCTAAGCAGAATAGCTATATCAGCAAAGATATCGACACACTAACCAAGCTCTGTAACAGCTTAAAAATTAAAGAGCAAGACCGTATTACCGCACAAACTACTTGCATGGATCAGTATGATGACATCATCAACAAAGATTATGAATTGAATGATATGATTCGTACTATTTTCGAAAAATGCAAGCAGTATGATCGTGAGCATATGTTCGATCAGGTGCTTGAGCACCTGTTTCCCACTAAAACCTATGGCTATCTTCTTCGTCAAAACCGTCATAAACAACTGGTGCATCTGGAAAAGATCGTTACAAAGCTGAAATCCTTGGGTGAGTCCCATGGATTATACCCATTGGTTGACAGGCTACAAAAGCAGATGCAGAGTATTGCCCAGTCAATAGCGTTGCATAAGAATGCCCTTCGTATGGTTCAGGCAGCAAAGGCCCAAGAACAGATAGCAAAGGAGAGAGTGTGCACTCAATACGCCGTCAACTATTTCAATGCCTGTGCACAGATGGGTAAGAAGAGGGCTGCTCGGCTTTTTCCTAAGCGGATTAGTCGTAAAGTTGCAGAAAATATTGAAGATAAAAAATAAAACTCTGTAGATCACTACAAATCGTATTGTATTTGAACTTTGTATTACGAAATCGAGCAATTGAAGGAGTTCATTCCAACTGTTTTTACTGTTTTCTTGTTAAATTACAACATGTTATAAAGATATTTAATTATTTTACATCACATTCAAATATAGTTTTTTTGACCTATTTTTCTGTATATACCTTATAATAGCTTGGTGTATTTATGTTTTAAACCAAGCTAATCAATGTAAACTCTTTTTGTTACGCATGAGAATTTATCTGTAGATTGAGTTGTCTGTTGTAATTATTTGAAACATAAATAGATTTCCGAATCAGGAAATTGATGTGTATTTCCATACAATTGGCATTTCCTTTTGATAATGTGTCTCATGTGTCTATTAGAATTAGCAATGTTAAGGAGTAATATATGAATGCACTGATAACTGGTGGATTTGGTTTCTCTGGGCAATATCTTGTATATGGTTTATTGCAAAAGGGATATACTGTTGTGATGATAGGCAGAGAGACTGAAACACAAACAGTAAATGACCGTCTAAAATTACTGGTTGAAAATAACAATCATGTAAACAGCACCTTCTCTGTTCCTAAGGAACGGTTTAAAAACATTACTGTCCTACAGGGAGATATCGCAAAGGAGAATTTTAATTTATCCAAATCAGATTCTGATTATTTAAATAGCATCAAAATTGATGAAATTTATAATCTTGCCGCGTTTTTACGCTATGAGGATTCATTTCGAGATCAAATCATGCAAACAAATGTTAACGGTACTGAAAGACTGATACAATTGGCCTGCAAAAATAACAGTCGATTTGTGCATGCCTCTACAGTTTACATTGCAGGTAAGCAGATAGAAGAGAGTGCTCCAATTAAAGAAATGTTTTATGATACCAACAAACACCTCAATGCCTATCTTGAAAGCAAATCACTAGCAGAGTCGATAATAAGAAATTATGGCAAAGAAAATGGTTTAGATTACCTTATTTTTAGGTTTCCCACCTTAATTGGTGATTCAAAAACTGGTTATACAAACTCACTGTTTGCTTTTTATGAATATTTATGGGCATTGTCAACTATAAGAAGCAAAGTGAAAAAAAATATAGAGATTAGGTTTAATGCTTCTCCAAAGGGCACAGTAAATTTAGTACCCACAGATATTGTGATAGAGTGTCTCTTAAAAATTTGCTGCAACGCTCACTATGATAATAGAATATTTAATCTGACTGACGCACACCCTTTAAACCATTACGCATTGTCAAAACAGTTGAACAAGCTCTTTGATTTAACCATCATTCCAAATAATAATGAGAATTATTTGTTACAGGGTACAAAAACCGAAAAGCTTTTTGCTCGGTTAACAAGAAAGAATGCAAGTTTTGCCCAACAACAATATCAATTTGACAGTAGCAACAGTGAAAAATTCCTTGGTCACCCAGTTTCAAAGGGATGGGAAAAGGGAGATGACTATTTTACCTTACTAAAGCAAGGCTATGAAAATCACACCGCAAAATTTAATTAAATTTCCCTTTTTAAGAAAATGTAGTCTTTTTTGTTATAGGTGAAAATTAATACGTATATTTATAGTATACCGCAATAAAAAGATCATCTTTTCACCGATTTCAATAAACTGGGGGTTATTGTGTGTAAAAGATTTCAACTCCTTCTAGTTCATCTAACCATTGTTCTGTTATGTACGTTCCACACTGTTACAGCCTGTTATGTTATTGCTGCAGGAAAGAAAGCAACCGCTGACGGTTCGGTTATTTTTGGTCATGTTGAGCAGAATTATACTGACTGTGTATTGAATTTTCGATACATTCCTAAACGGACATATGGTCCCAACACATCGATTACACTCTATCGCGGTGGTAAACTTGCTCAAGTTACAGAAACCAATGCGCTTTTGTGGACACAGAACATCAAACAGGAGTTTGCCGACGGCTTTATGAATGAGTGGGGTGTGGGCATCTACACAAACCTTTGTAATGCGAAGGAGAACCGGCCCCAATTAACTGATGGCGGCATTGGTTTTCTGTTACGTCGATTGGTTGCAGAGAGAGCTAAAACCGCACGACAAGGGGTCCATGTGGCAGCCTCATTGGTAGAGAAGTTTGGCTATGCAGCACCAACCGGTAGAACCTTGACTATTGCTGACCCTAATGAGATCTGGCTTGTTGCGCTCTGTAAAGGCAAACACTGGCTTGCACGGCGTGTTCCCGATGATCAAGCCATTGCCATGCCCAATACGTTTATCATTCGTGATGTCAATTTAGCTGATACCATGAACTTCTTGGCAAGTGACAACCTTATTGAGTATGCTAAAAGCCGTGGATGGTATAGTTCCGGTACGTTTATCTTTACTAATGTCTATGGCACCGGTTATAACAGTAGTGAATATGATCGTCAATGGAAGGGACAGAAGGCGCTGACCAGGTCTGTAGTGCCCCATGGTAATACCATGCCCTTCTCTGTAAAACCGGATAGAAAGCTCACTGTGGCTAATGTCGCAGCAATCTTAAGAGAGCACGACAACTATGCCACCCAGGAGATCACCGTGTATCAATTGCGCAATCAGAGCATGCGTGAGATAGACTGCATTTTCTGGCGTACCACAGCCCAGGGAAAGTATAGTGCTCTGACTCCATGGTATGCAGGAATAACTAAAACACCAGAGTATTACTGTAAAAAGGTGAGTGTTGAGCAGCAACTAACCCTTGATTATCATTTTAAGCCGCCCCAGGGAACCTTTTCTCAGGACCCTAATTTGATTTGGTGGGAATACCTTGGTTTACAGAAACGAGTTCAAAACAGCGCCAAGGGACAACAACGAGTAATCCAGGTATGGGAGGAGTTTGAAAGTCGCACCTTTGGACGACAACCCCATTATGAAGTGGATATGCGTAAGATGTATCCAACACAAAAGGACTCTGTTCGATCAATGCTCACCACCCTGTGTAATCATAGAGCCCATACTGCAGCGACCCTTGCTAACAAGATGAATAAAAGTTGGATCACAAATAACTCAAGCAACTACTGCGTTGCCCTGGCAACAGCCTATCCTCTAACAGGCACGCAGCCACACACTGTACTCTTTGACGGGTTTAGTTGCTCAAATGAGAGGATTTCCTCAAAAACCTGGGATATGGGTAATGGAACCACCTATAACAATGCCATTCCAGTGTACACCTATAGAGATACAGGCACCTTTTATGCAACCTATACGGTTAGAACAAGTCAAAATGCAATTGATATAGACACGGTGATAATCAAAGTGAAGCCGGGCGCCGTTCATAATAATAACTTCAAAAAGATTACCTCTGCTGTAAACAGAAAAGATTGTCATATACATTTTGATAATGCTTCACAGAGCATTATGATTGAGTGGAATCGGTCAACATCGGTGCAAAGTCCAACTTTTGCTCTCTATTCACTTAAGGGCAGCCGTGTATTTGAACTAACTCTCGGTTCCATATCAAAGGGAAAGCATTCTATTGCATGGTATGGTGATAATCATTTGGATAGGAAGATTTCATCGGGAACGTATGTGGCAGTTTTAATGGTGGATCGAAATCGAATTATTAAAGCGCCGATTCACATTTCAAATTGATTTAGTAGAACATAAAGACTTGACGGGGGGAAATTTCCCCCCACCCCAAGCTTCCCTCACTCTTTTTAACTTCTTGCATCCTCAAAATCTGTTTCACCTAATCGGTGAACCAGCTTTTGAGGGCAAGCAGGTAACAAAAGAGCTCAGGTGATCTTGGGGATTCCCCCTTAAACCATTACTAATGGTTCATTAAATAATTAAATTATCGATAAATAACTATATAGTTGTTGCATTAAACTCCCTTAAAATGTACCATAATAATAACTTCCGCAGGATACAATTTGGAAATCAAACATTCATACCTAATTTCAGGAGGTTTTATGCACAAGTTTCTCTCATATATTATTCTTATTATATGTGTCTCTCTCCTTTCAACAGCTGTTGGAGAGGAGTGTAAAGAGTGTGTCGAAGTTGCCAAGGGAAAGATTCCCGCCAACCATCTTGATGAATCATTAAAAGAACTTCCCTCGGGAATCCCCATCTGGGACTTAGAAGAAGTGATGCCCGCCTTAAAAAATGCTGAAGCTAAAATTCTCTGGGTTGACACACGGCCAAACTCCTTCTTCAAGCAGGGCACGATAAAAAAAGCGGTACTGTTAGTATGTGATTTAATGGGTGTGCCCATTCCTGATGCAGACAAGGGTAATGCCATATCTAAAGAGAAACTGACCGCAGAGATGAAAAAGATTGATGCAGATATAAATAAGGTTACCGTGGTCTTTTTCTGTCAAGGCCCGAAATGTCATCGTAGTTACAATGCTGCCATTCGTTCGGTTAAGGAGTATGGCCTTAATGAATCAAAGGTTGTCTGGTTTAGAGCGGGGTATCCCAATTTAGAAAAGCATATCAAGGAAGATCCAAAATTAAACAAGCGAATTACAAAATACTTAAAAGGATCAACAGTAACCGATTAACTATGCTCTCGGGTGATCCGATTTATATATGACAGTGACAGGAGGACCACGGCCTTCTGTCGCTGTTTTAACAGAATAAAACCTAAGTGGATTTGAAGTATGAACTTAAAAGTTACCTCTCTAAAGATGAAGATTATTGTCGGTGCTGCGCTTATTATGATTGGCTGTATTGGCAGCTACGTTCTTTTTAGTGCATTCATTCAAAGTAAGCGAGAAAAGGTGACTGATGCGAATATTAGTCAGATCTATGACAATGTCCGTCTTGACAATCAAGATTTTCATATCAACTTGGTTGAAAAATCCTGTAAGAAACTCTATCACTTAGATGAGCTTTACACCTTTGTAAATGCTCCTCAAGCGAGTAGTGATATTGTTATTCGTGGTATGTACCTATCCATTGAAAAAAGTTGCAACCCCTCTCGACTCATTATAATAGATACAAATTTAAAACCCCTTTTAATTGAAAAAGGGACCGATGTTACTGATTTACCACCCTCCTTTTATGAGACAACCTGCTTGGTCAACCTTACGGCAAAGGCAAAGGAGACCTGGGAATATGAGGGATGTCTGATTAATTTCGAAGGTGATCTGGTGTTTATCGTCATTACTGCAATTTTTAATGATAATGATGAGGCAATTGGCTACATTGTTGTTACTCTCCCTGGAGATATTCTTGCCAAGACTCTTTCGGAAAAGATTGATTGCCCGGTAGCATTCGTAAGTAAAGACGGCTCCCTAGCCGGATCTTCAAATAGTGACCTCTATTCACCAAAGACACTAAAAAAACTCAATGCCATTAAGGATTGCGAAAGCGGTGTATTGCAGAAGGATAAAAAGGCCTATCTGACCCATTCAATTTTTATCAATGATCCCTATGACAACTTTATCGGTAAATGTTTTGTGAGTAAAGACTTCACCGATGCCTACAGAGCAACCCGTGTTATGTCACTGATACAAAAATTATCCATAATTGCAATAATTATTGTTTCACTGGGCCTTCTTTCTACCTTCCTCACCATACTTTTTAAACCTCTGGGTGAAGTTGTTGCTGTTTTAAAAGATATAGCCCAGGGTGAAGGTGATTTAACAAAACGGATCGCAATTACAGGCAAGGATGAAGTGGCGGAACTCTCCTCCTGGTTCAACACCTTTATTGAAAAGTTACAGGAAATAATTAGCGAGATTACCAACAGTGCAACTCAGGTATTTAACTCCTCTCAAGAGCTGGCCGGATCATCAAATCAGATTGCCAGTAAAACCTCTGAGGTCTCCTCACGAACTGAGAAGGTGTCCCAAGCCACACAACAGGCCACCGATAACGTGGATTCGGTTTCTGGGGCAGCAACGGAGATGTCTGCTTCTGTATCCTCTGTAGCAACAGCCATTGAGGAGATGAGTGCGACGCTCAATGAGGTAGCCAAGAGCTGTCAGAAGGAGTCAGAGATTGCTGCAGAGGCTAATACTCAAACCCAGTCTACACAAGAAAAAATGGACAAACTGGGAACAACCTCAAAGGAGATCACAAAAATTATTGAGGTCATTAATGATATAGCAGACCAGACAAATCTCTTGGCATTAAATGCCACCATTGAAGCAGCCTCTGCTGGAGAAGCGGGTAAAGGATTTGCCGTGGTTGCCAATGAGGTTAAAGAGTTGGCAAAGCAGACTGCACAGGCAACCTCGGAGATCGAAGAACAGATCCAGGAAATGCAACTCATCAGTATTGACTCAATTCAGTCGATAAAGGTTATTTCCAATATCATTCATGAGGTCAATATGATATCGCAGACCATCGTCTCTGCTGTGGAAGAGCAATCAGCAACGATCAACGAGATTGCCAGCAATGTTACCAATGCAAGTACTGCTGCAGATGAAATTGCACGGAATGTTCATAGCACAGCCAATGATCTTTCGAGCATCTCCTCCAATATCACCACGGTCAATACTGATGTTGGAGAAACAGCTAGCGGTGCAGAGCACATAAAGGACAACACGCAAAAGCTCCGTTTACTTGCGGAAGGCCTAAAACGTATTGTTAGTCAGTTTAAGATGTAACTTATAGTTATGATGTAGAATATAGGTATATGGAAGGGTCTCTCCCCCTCTCATCAAACTCGCACATACATCGATAGTTAAAAAGCCGATGTTGCAATCAACTACTCGTCCATTGCTATTCGAACAATCTCACCATAGTAGATACGATGATAATCCTTTTGGGGATATTGCTTCTCGATATCAGAATCGAGAAATCCCTTTGGATCCATATCTTGCCAGTAGCTCTTTTTACACTCCAACACCAATTGGGCCTCTTTAAAAGAGGGTGCTTCAACTGAGGCTGATTCAACAACAGTCAATCCAGCCTCTGCAATTTTATCACCATCACGACCAGAGCGCGTACCTAAAATATTGAGAGCAGCTTTATAGGTATCATCAAAGGCACAAATCGTAAAGGTTGGAAACTTTTCCATGAACTCATAGGTGTACCGATTAGGTCGTACCACTACCTGTACAAAGGGTTTATGCCACATGCCACCTATACTACCCCAGGCAATAGTCATAGCATTATGGTTCTGCATATCACCGGATGTCAAAGCAAACCACTTTTTTAACCATAGGGATATGGGTTTTTCCATAAAATCATGAACAGAAATCTCTTTCATAGTATCTCCTTTTTGTGATACTATAAAATAACATTGCGCCACAACTTCTTGTCATGAATACACTGGGCATATTATTTTCTATTACTGATGTTATTATTTTATGAAAAGGATTAAACACATAGGACCAATTTAGCGTGTATCATTGTCATTAGGAGGATATATGAAAAATCTTGCCTTGCTAATACTGTCACTCTGGATCGCTGTAACTGTTCTAAGTTGTAAGCCTAAAAAACCTGATCTTATCGTAAAGCACTTAGAGTTTGTCTGGGACGAAGAAAACAAAATTGCTGTTGCAGAAATTACCAACATTGGTGGTGCCGAGGCAACAAATGTAGAAGTTCTCTTTCATGGGGTCGAGGAACCGGTATCAAAGAGCAATGTTCCGCAAATCACGCAAACTATTCCCTCTTTAGCAAAAGGGAAATCAATTACCTTGAAGGCTGACTTTTCCACAGTGTCTCACCCAGCCAACTATCAGCTTAAATATCTTTACAAAGTTACCCTACTTGCTGATCCCTCTGATGCCATTGTAGAAATCGATGAGAATAATAATGGCTTTGAGAAGGAGACACCGCTGTTATAAAATCATTCTAAAATTTGTATTTATTCACTAAAATTGATTATATCAATTGATCTTTTATGTTAAGATTTTTTTGTGATTTAACCCAGATTATGCAATGGGAAGTAGCGCAGAAACACACCACGACTTTGACCGGATGTACGCTTGGGAAGTAGCCTGTAACCCTATGCCCATTAAGACTTTCAGGCTTTTCGGCCATATCACCTTGTGGATATGCCCTTCAAAGCCTTCGAGTCTTACTAAATCATAATCTTGCACTTATGCATCTACTCCTACTGCATAGTCTGGGTTTTAGAATCGTCGTTTCTTTATCTGTAGCAGCTTTATTTTTTATCTTTTGCGCGAGGGATGTGTAAGGTGCAAAGCAGTGTTTTGGCGAATGCCAAAATACCGAAGCGAACGCGGAGCCTGAAGCAGCCCGACCTGAGCTTGCGAAGGTCGCGCCCAAATAAATATTTATCCTTTATGAATCATATGTTTTCATCATCTCATTTAAAACCATAGCATTACCAGGATTTTATTGCGATATTCGGATATTATTTTAAAATTATTTCATTTATCCTCATTTTTTAATACAATTTTTATTTTTTTGGATTATATTATGAGAGCACATCATTATCCGAGTTTAAGCAAACATCCTTTCACCTAAAGTAATGCAATGGAGATCATTCATGGCAAAATTACTGTTTCCGGGAAGAGTTCCAATCAATCTGAGACGGGAAAACATCAAATTAAAAACCTGTCTTTTCTGCGGTGCATCATTAAACCAACCAAACCTAAGCAAACGACTACGATGCTCCGAGTGTGGCAGAGAAAATATCAATCCCGATTTAGAGGATACCCATCAGATTGAGATTGAACAATTTTCCTAGGTAATTTTTGATTTAAAAATCAGACCCTAATCTATTAATACTTTAATAGTCTTGTCAGTTATTTGCTATTGATTGCAAATAACTCAAAATTGGTTTAAAAGTATCAATCACATGATATGATTATTGGTTCACGCAAATAGCTATCACGATAAAGATTTACTCTCTAATTTAGAGGTATCTTTTTCTTTTGCGCGAGGGATACGAAAGGTGCGAAGCAGTGTTTTGGTGAATGCCAAAACACCGAAGCGAACGCGGAGCCTGGAGCAGCCCGACCCGAGCCTGCGAGGGACGCGCCCATATCAAATAAATATAAAGTCTGATCTATTTTTTCTTCATCATCACAAAGTTTGACTCTGCAAATTGCCAATTGATCAGATTATTCAGAAAAGCATCGACATATTTTTCTCTGTCCGCTCCATAATCCATGTAATAGGAATGCTCCCAAATATCAATCCCAAAGAGTGGTGGATAAGGTGAAGGGACTGGCGACTCACTGTATTTTGTTCGTATAATTTGTAAATCATACTTCACTTGAACAAGCCAGACCCACCCAATACCAAGTTGCATAGACTTCTCTTTAAAGGCCTTCTTAAAATTATCAATCGACCCATATACTTGAACGACCCGTTTGCTCAGTTGACTTTTTACAGGAGGCAAAATCCCGCCCTTTGGCTTCATACTCTGCCAATAGAAGTTGTGGTTCCAAAGAAGGGTCGAAAAATTGTGTAGTGCATCTTCGAGTAAAATCCCACCACGGGTCTTTTGAATGAGATCAACCAATTCACGATTACTGTATTCAGGATTCTTTCTCAAATAACCAGTTAACCTCTTATAATATGCTAAATGGTGGTCATTGTAATGCTGCTTCACGGTTTTTTCAGAAATATAGGGTGCCAAGGCTGAAGTTTCATAGGGAAGCTTAACAAGGGGTATGTTCCTCTTTATCAACGCTTCAATATCTTCTTTGGCAAATGTTTTAAGATTGAGTGCATGCATCGCAGCAAAACTTCCCCCGGCAAGGGTCATTAACTTGATGAAATCCCTTCGCTTTGTTTCTGTTCTATTGTGAATCATCACACCTCTCCTTAAAGAATTATAATTTAATAAAAATCACTACTAAACATTGTTACTTAGTTGACTGCCATACAAAAGTACCCTGAGGGTTTATATAGCCCCAGGTATTTCCCTTTGTAACCTGTGCAAGACCATTGGTAAATACTGTAGTCACTTGATCAAAGGCGTAGTCGATCACGACCTCACCCTGAGTATTAATAAATCCATATTGTTGTCCATTAAAAACAGCTGCACGAAATTGATGAAAATCACCGGGTTCATAATCGAATTTCGTAACAAAGGAGTAGTCACCGGCTAAACCGATATATCCCCATTTTCCAGTTTTTTTAACCACAGCAAAACAGGATTGCGAAAACATATGGACATCCTCAAACTGGAAAGCAATTACCTTAGTACCAGTTGTATCAATAAAACCCCATACTCCGCTGGAATCAACCGGTCCTCGGTTGTGATCAAAGCCCATGGCAGAATCATACTCTGCGGGGATCACCAGTGAGCCCAATACATTTATATACCCAAACTTTCCCGAAACTTTAACTGCTGCAAAGCCATCATGAAAATCATCGGCAAAACTAAAGCTTCCACTAAAGGCAGGTGAGCCTGAAGAATTAATAAAGGACCAATTTGCACCATTTCGAACGCGGGCAATCCCCTTTTTAAAGTCAAAGGCTTCATCATAGAGGTGATTGATAGATACTGTACCAGAATGATTGATATATCCCCACTTGCCATTGGCCTTAACTGCAGCAAATCCCTCTGAATAGGAACGGGTTTCATCAAATTGTGCAGAAACATAGGGAGTCCCGTTAGTATCGATGAACGCCCATTGTGATCCTATTTTCACAGCAGCACGATTCTCTGCAAAAGCTTTAGCCAAGTCAAATGAATTGGGTATCAATACATCACCCTTTTCATTAATATATCCCCATTTCCCACTCTGTTCTATGGGAAAAAGCTTCTCTCTACTTTGGTTATTCTGAGAATTATCAGAAGGATTTGAAACACAGGACATAAAAATCATACTAAAAAGGAGTAAAACCCCATATCTTTTCATGCACATACTCCAATGAACTTATAACATAATCGTTTTAATCAATATACATCAACTACACCCATCTTATTCAAAATATATAGCACCTTTAATGCCAATCTCTTTATTGTTGAATATTTTATTCATTTGTGAAATTGTACATATACATATATGCAGCACAGCTCCTAAGCGATTGATTACGAAAAACATCTCTGTATTGAAATACAAAATGAATGAGCCCGCACTACCCAAATAAATAAGAATAGCAGTCGCAATTTTTTCTCTACTCCATCAGTGGTGTTTATTAATCCCATTATTTCGATGCAAGGATCACCAATGGTATGCAATTTGCATTTAATAAATGATGAATACGAAGGGAGCAATTATGGTTAATAAAAGTATAGGTCTATTAGCGGGAATAGCAATACTACTCTTCTTACAAAGCTGTAGTGTTCAGAAGTCTACAGAATCAGAATCGAAATCACTTCAAAATTCCATTGAGTCGTACATTTTGGCAGGGAACTGTGGCATATTTGGCGAAGGAAATGGCTGTCCTGTGCCAGAAAATGATAAATTGGATAAAGAAGATACCGGTGAAGCTCTGTTTTGTATGAAATGTGAAAATCGAGAAGACAAAAGCAAATGTTTAAAGGAATTCTGCGCAAGTGGTGTAGCAGCCTGCTGTAAAATGTTATAATGAACGGCAAGTAAAAATCAGTAGCATCTGGAAATGTGGGAGCGCGGCGAGGATTTGTTGATCTGGATGTTACTGATTTTTATTTTTCAAAGGAACGATGCAAACTTACATACCAATTGAAATATTGTAGGAGGGAAATCATGCTATCTGTAGGAGATAAAGTACCGGAAATAACATTAAAAAACCAAGAGGACAAAGAGATATCTATCAAAGACTATGCGGGTAAATTTGTTGTCTATTATTTCTATCCTAAGGACAACACTCCCGGATGCACTTTAGAGGCTAATGAATTTACCGCACTTAAGGAGGCCTTTTCCAAGAAAAACAGTGTGGTCTTTGGCATTTCAAAGGATTCTGTAGCCTCCCATAAAAAGTTCTGTGACAAACAGAATCTCTCCATTCAATTATTGAGCGATCCCGAAAATAGTGTGATTGAGAAATTTGGTGCTTGGCAATTGAAGAAGAATTATGGTAAAGAGTATATGGGAATCGTCCGCTCCACAGCACTTGTTGATCCTGATGGGGTTATTATTAAAAAGTGGGATAAAGTAAAGGCAGCAGGACATGCACAGGAAGTTTTAGAGTCAATTCCTAGCTAATCCTTTACATTTCAATTACTCAGTTTACAATCTCCTTTATGATCTCCTTTCCCAAGGTAGAGCGGGAAAGATTCTTTTGTGCAAAAAGAGATGCCCCCTGCACTTTTTTTGAAGAGGAAAAGAGATCCTTCAATAAATTCAACTCCTTTACAAAAAACGATGTTTGTTCTTTATTCTTTGTACCCAAAGCGGTGATAATCCCACTGGAAAGAGCACGGGCATACTCCTCGGCAATCCCAGTCTCATTGGGAAACTGGTCATATACTTCTTGAATCTCTTTGATCTTGACATAGGAGTCCTCAACAGAACCTGTTTCAGAGAGAAGGATAGAACAGTTTCTGTACAGATATACCAATGAAAGTAGTATTTCACTATCCTCCTTAAAGGAGTTATGCATATCCCTTTGATGATCAATGAGATTGAGTAAGGCAGTCCTTTGATGCAATTGTGAAAAAGCGAGAGAAGCATTGGCATAGGTATATCCCAACTCGTGAAGCAATGCTCTACTCCCCTCCTCATTTGAACATAGCTCCTGTTGCATCCCTAACATATCAATTATACCTGTGACATTTTGATCTTTCCCAAAGGCAACAACCAGATTCCGTAATTCCTTTGCAACAGATTCTTTTTCAGCAGCTTCAAAACCGGGATACTGTTCCAATGATTTGATCTGCTTTCTTTGCAGCTCTTCTTTGCGTTGTGCAATCTCCTTTGTAAAAACTGCATCCTGAACAACCCATTTAACAGAGCTTTTATTGGTAAGTGTAGAAAGCCAGCTCATCCATTTTTTTGACAAACTCTCCTGATTTTTTAAAAGCCAGGACAGGTACTCAATTTCACTTGCTATCATTTCCCGATCATTATTGGTTATCCAGGTATCCAACCAAAGTAGTCGAGTTGCCAAGACCAGAGAACAAAAGGTTTCTCTAGATAATTGGTCAATGCCAAGTCGAAAGGAGGCGATTCTAAAAAGCGGCTCAATCAACTCTTCTGAAAGATATTCCTTTCCATGTAAGCCAATACAACCAACTAAAAAGGCCAGATCATAGAGCTTGGGTCCATAAAAGCAGTACTCCCAATCAATGATGGCAATGGTATTATTATCTTGAATCAGGATGTTATGAGGATGTAAATCGCCATGACAAAGGCGTGATTCCATATAGGGTAGATAGGCTAATAGATTTGATTGGACAAAGGAGATCACATTGTGAAGAGCCTCCTTTTCGTAATCCGAGTCATGCCAACTGGTAAGTCGATTTATAACTGTTTCTGGGATGATCTCCCGCCTTTCGATTGTAAAGGGAGTCTCACTATCGTCGGTAATTCGCTGTAAACTGACCAAGCTATCAACAATACTACGCAATACTTTCTGATTTTTAACATGGTCAATGGTAAGCACCTCTTCCATTGATCGCAATTGATAGGATGTTGCATCACTCTCTTGTGAAGCCCGGGCTTCTATGGTTTTCTCCGGTAAAAGAACAGATACTCCCTTTGAATCAAGAAAATGCATAATCTTTAATTCTTCAGCAAGAGCATCTTTACTATCGCCAACATGACAGGTCAGCAAGTAGTTCTTATCACCAGTTGTGATTTGATATCTTCGTATATCCAAACCTCCTTTACAGAGAAAGGGGCTTATTTCTAAATTTTCATCATCCAGGTCAAGCTGCTTTAGTATTCTCGAATCCATTTTCATTTGCGTCCTTTTTAATTTGAGAAAAAATAGCATAGTAAATCAATTTTAATGCCAAACAAAAAGTGGGTTCTATGATTTATTTGCAGGGTTGTGTAGTGTTTGGGGTACAGTTATGTATAAAATTTAAATAACAAATAAAAGCTTTCGGGGGGAAATCCCCCCGCAACAAGCTTCCTTCACCCCTTTTAACTGTTTGCAGCCATGAATACTGTTTCACCTAATCGGTGAACCAGTATTCATGGGCAATCAGTAATAAATGTATTCAGGTGATCTTGTTGACTCCCCCTTAAAATCCTCTAACAAAAATGTTTATAGCTTTATATGAAAAATTACTTTGACTCATCATACTTAATATCTCATAAAATGGAAAACCTATTTAGTTACAAATATCTTTTCAACTAGAGTTTTATTACCAAGTAAGATCAGGCAAGTATAGACACCGTTGGTGAGTGGAATGCTGCCTGTTCGTAAATCCCAGTTTACCCTATGGGTTCCTGCTTGAAGGGTTTTTGTTTTATACTTTCTTATTCTTTTTCCTTGTAGATTTACTAGGGATAATTGGATGGTATTCGGTTTGGTGAGATTGAGTTGTAAAGAGAGTGTGTTTGAGAGGTGATTGTGATACAAGAGAATTTCATTGGATTTAATCTGATTTTGCATAGGAATGCTAATAGGATTAGCATGGAGTGAATCTGCCAGTTTCTTTGCTGCTGCATACTTAGGATTTCGATTTGGTTTGGTTATATCATCGGTTAATCCCCAACAGCCATAGCGTGTATAGGCGCTACTGAGTGTAAACTGTGCTGCAATATTGGCCCCTAATTTGAAAAAACAGTCATCCAGATTGTAATACCATTCCCTGGCCATGCGCTCATGACGCTCAGCTTGAATTCGATTTCCTATATTGGTTGTGCTCCCACCACCGTGATCGGGTCCCCCTTCGTAAGAACAAAATCCACCCGCTAATTGCCACTTCTTTGCAGAGGCAATCCATTGCTTTCGTCCAGCCTCGTTGGTCTGCCCTGCTTCGTCAACCTGCTGTGTTATCGAGGAATGGCATTTGTCTAAAATGGTTGAAACAGGATCTCCAGCCTCTTCGCCACCGGAAAAATAGGTTTGACAGGCGATTGCATTGAAATAATTCTTTGGAGGACCAAAGTTACTCTCAACATACTGTAACATGGGTTCAACCCACCATTTTAGCATTGGTTTATGGCTGCAAAGAATCACTCGAACCTGATTATTTAGTGATCCTGCTCCATACACCGACTCAAAGAGTTGTGCAAGCTCCACACTTCGACGGGCATGATTATTATGCTCGTTAATACCCAATGCTTGAGCTTCTGCTTGATTGTAAAGACTTTGATTAAAGGCAGGGGCCGTGTTCCACACTTCATTGCTACTCTCCACATAGAGAGTTAGCGATGGGTCGAGCCTATCCTTAAATAATTTTGCTACATTCTTAACATACTCATCAGTAACCGAGAGAGGAATGTTAATCCAGGGATCCATTTTAGTTAAATTACTCAACTCAATGACATACTCCCATGCTGCCCCGCCCTGTTTGTTAATCGAAGCAATTTTAACCTGTGATGCATCGGTTGGCAATTTTCGCTGTTGCCAGGTGGTTGAGTCAGGGTAGGTGGGTTCTCGACCATTGGTTCCAGTAAAACACATAAAACGAACCACCGAGAATTTTATTCCGGTTAAGGCAGCAATGAATTTATCAGTAAAGGTTTTTGTTGTATTAAGGGTATATCCTGGTCTTATCATGCGAAAGTTGGTAAACCCAGAACCTACAGGACTTGAGCCACTTCTTTTTGTTTGGGTAAATTCGAATATGATTAAACCATGGCCAGGCCCTACCGGACCAGACACAATAAGGTTAAAGGTTGTTAGATTTGATCCAGGATCGTACGTTTCATTTTCAATTCTGCATCCAGCAATAACCTTCATTGTTGCTTGGCCAGTAAAGGCACAGGTATAGGTGCCGCTCACATCAATGCGATAGGCCTCAGGATCATCGATTGAGTTGGCCCATTCTGCAACGGGCCGGTAATCCAACACATATCGGGCATCGACTGTGGGCCATCCATGATTGTCAACCTGATTTGCAGTAAGTTCACCACCACTACCGGCAACACTCCAGCGATAGTTTTCCTTAACAACATCGACAAAGGTTCCGCCCCGCTCTGGAAGACTTATGTTTACCCCTAACTGAGCAGTTGAACAAGATAGCGCCAATAATAATATCAGAAAAAATCCCTTGTTTTTAATCCCTTGTATGCTCACTTATTCCTCCTTTTTCGATCAATTGCTTCTCATTGACACAACGCATTATGATAATCATTCACCGAACTCAGTTTCATATTTTATAGTCGATTCGCTTATGCTACCCATTTCTTTAAGGGGTACAATTTTGACTTTATTAAGTACTGTTTAAAACCAATCCTTGTCATATGCTTACATAAGAGGGGGAATCAGCAAGATCCCCTGAAAGCCTTTGTTATCAGCTTGCCCATCATAGCAGGTCCACCGTCTAGGTGGAACTGATATGATGGATGCAAGAAGTTAAAAGGCATGAAGGAGGCTTGCTGTAGGGGGAAGCTTCCCCCTGAGAATGATTTCAACTAATAATTAATTTTAATATAAACCAAATTAGGGTATTTGACAATTCTATTTATGGTTCTGTAAAAACAAATTATTTTAGGTTTAATGTAACAAGTCACCTTATAAAATAAAGGCTCTTATATGAGACTTGCCAGTATATCAATGGTTCTGTTCCTATTGTTATCGGTTGGTGTAGCCACTGATGAAATTATCTTCACCACCATCTTTGACTCTGATAATTTTGGTGGTAAGGCCAGTCCCGGAGCATACAAGCTCACAGAGAACGGACTCTACCTCACTGCGGATTCACATATTACCTTTAGTATACCAAAGGCCAGAGCCATAACCGATGGCCGTATTGAGTTTTCCTTTATCACCCCCGATCTTGATCCAACACTTATTCCGATTATGATCGAATCGGAAGAGTGTTTTTGCGCTTTAAAACTACGCATTGGCCGTGGTGAAATCGAGTTTTCAGAAAAGTGGCTGCGGGTGCAACAATATGGATCCAATCTTAAACAGGTAGAGAAGATCCTTGTCCAACTCGATCGTGACATCCAGACAGCTCGTATGGAAATGAAGGCTATCATTGAAATAAAAAACAACCTGCTCTCTGTTTCAGTTAATGGCCAAAAAATGCTTACCGTGGAGAACTTTATCCATGACTTTAAGGCTATTGTCCTATCATCCTACAAAAAGTATTTCGATATTTTAAATTTCAGTGTGGCTACTCCCCATAGTCAAGGATACTCTATTAACAAAGAAAAAAAAGAGATTGACCTGGTAGCGGTGTTTCGCCCTTCGCAATTTAACACAGGAGAGGGGCTTCAAAATCACCACTATATTGTTTGGGAATCAGGCAATGCTGTAAAGAATGCCCTTTTTACCACCTTTATTTCAGACAGCTTACTTCATGAAGCACTGGTGAGTGTGGGTGGCAAGCCCGGTAACAATCTAACACAAGATACCTGGACCAAAAGACGAATTAAAAAATCAACCGAGCCGGATAAACGGGCAAAGGGTAGTGTCATTGGAATCTCTGTAATTTATGGTACCCATCAATTTACACCCGCAGAGATACTTCACGAATTAAACAACAGAGCAATCAATTTTAAATTTGCCGGAAATCTTGATCTAATCCCCCAATGGCATTCGGGCTGTATTGCCTGTCTACAGAGTTGCCCCGGTGGAAAGATTGGCAATGCAACATATTCAATTCGCGATTTAGAAAAGGGAATACCAAAGTTTTCACTTAAAACAGGCCTCCCCTTCAGAGAAGGTGAAAAGGTTCTTTTACGATTTGCAGTCAGATAAAGGAGAATTAATATGAAAATCATTACCCCTCTCGTTGTATTAGCGATCATTATGGTAAGTCATTCCTTTGACAAATCCTATGCTACCTATGACGCTTTTTTACAGAAGTATGTCTGTGACAATGGGGTTGCCTACAGTAAACTGTTAAAGGATCCCTTTGTAAAAGATATAGAACGAGAGTTTTCCTCACTTACCAAAGCAGACTACAGTGCCTTTTCTGAGGAAGAGAAGATTGCCTATTTAATTAATGCATACAACTTCTTTACCATTCTTCTTATTAAGGATAACTACCCGCTAAAAAATGGTATTCGAGATATCACCAGTCCCTGGAAGAAAAAGTTTGTTCCCCTCTTTGGTGAGGTTGTCTCCTTGGACCATATTGAGCATGAAGTTCTCCGCAAAGAGTTTGATGAGCCACGAATCCATGCTGCATTAGTTTGCGCATCAAAGGGTTGTCCCGCTCTTTTGAATCGAGCCTTCTTAGGTCGCACACTCAATGAGCAGCTTAACCAAACAGTCAAACTATTCCTCTCTGATCCACAGAAAAATGTGTACAAGGATGGTGTCCTGTATCTTTCCAAAATATTTCAATGGTATGGCAAAGACTTTAACAAGAAACATGGGTCCCATGTTGCCTATATTCAAAAGGAATTGGCTATAAAGAAAAAACCAAAGGTGAGCTACCTTAAATATGATTGGACCCTTAATGAAGTGGATGGATGCAAATAGATAGTCACACTCAATTAGCACATCCTGGGAGTTCAAAGAAAGAGAGAGCAATTAAATTCCTTCTTTTGCTGGTCTATGGCTTATCCTCGGCTTGTCTATTCATTCCAGGGAGAGCAATTATTGGCAATCCGCTCTATCTTGTTGGTGTCAGTGGTATGTTCCTAACCATGATTGGTCTTTGGCAGGTGGTCAAAGATTCCAGATCATTCTATTGGATTATTCCCATTGCAATAGTCGTCCGCATTTTGATGATATTTCAGTTTCCTGAAAGTGACGATATCTATCGGTACATTTGGGAAGGGCAAATCCAATTAGAGGGCTTTAATCCATATACCACCGCACCCGATGCAGAAGAACTTCTCCCTTTTCGAAACGAAATATGGCAGGACATCAATCATAAGTCAATTCCTACTATTTATTGGCCCTTTGCTGAGTTACTCTTTAAGTTCCTTGCATGGTTATCTCCTTCGATTATCTTTTTCAAATCCATATTCACACTCTTTGATCTGGCAACCGTGGGTCTTCTATTTCTGTTGGTAAAACACTTTGGTATTGCAAAGAGACACCTACTCCTCTTTGTGCTGAATCCTCTCAACATTGTTTTTGTGGCTGGCGAAGGTCATCTGGAACCAGTCATGATATTTTGGGTGATACTCTGCCTGTATACGTTAGTAAAGCAACGTTACCGATTGATGTTTTTGTCGTTGGGTATTGCCGTCATGACCAAATTCACTCCCTTTTTTATTATCCCCTTGCTTATTAATAAAAAGACAGCTCGCGCACTACCCTATCTTTTTTTGCCACTGCTACTTGTTATCCCCTATCTCTGTGAGGGCATCTCCTTTTTATCGGTCCCTTCGCTCTTTACAATGGAATTTCGTCATAACGGACTCATGTACTCTCTGTTTCACCTCTTCTTTGACTACCATGTGGCTATGTATTGCTCTTTAACCATTGCAGTAATCCTCTGTGGAGCAGTATTTCTATTGACTCCTAACCTTATCCGAGCGACAGTAATCATTACGGGAATCTTCTTACTCTTTACACCAACCTTTCATCCTTGGTACTTGTTGATCATGACACCGTTCTTGGTACTGTATCGCTCTTCTCCTTGGATACTACTCCATCTCACCATATTACCAATACTATTCTTTTTTAGACCCACCCTTGCAGAAACATCCCCTTGGCGGAATCGCACTTTACTTATGTTAGTAGAGTATATCCCCTTTGTCATTTGTGGGTTATACATACTTATTAAAAATATTCGACATTGGCCCATTAAATATAAAAGGCCTGAATCCCTCTCGATTATTATTCCTGTTTTAAACGAAGAGGATAAGCTTGCTAACTGTGTCCAGGCCATTGTGAATCAAAACTACCCCACAGAAATCATCGTTGTTGATGGTGGCTCTACAGATAAGACTGTAGAAAGGGCTCAATCTTTTAGTCAGACCACTGTTATACAAGCTCCACCAGGCAGAGGAATCCAAATCAGAGCAGGTATAGCAAAGGCTTCCGGTGATATTATTATGATTGTCCATGCAGACTCATTGTTACGTTCCCAAAGCATCAATCGGGTAATGACAGCTATGCAACACCAATTAGATGCAGCAGGCGGTTCTCTCTCTGCAGAGTATGAACAACCAAGTCTCCCCTATCGATTTAATGAATTTCTGAACAATGCCCGCACCTTGTTAACTGGCATCTCCTTTGGGGATCAAGCTCAATTCTTTAGAAAAGAGGTTATTGGCGATCAATTTCCCAATTACCGCCTTATGGAGGATATTGAGCTCTCCTTTTTGATCAAAGATAAGGGAGCGCTTCTCTTCTTTTCAAAGGGAGTAATCAGTTCGACCCGGGGTTGGAAAAAGCGGGGGTATTTCAAAAACTTTTTTCAGGTGATTTTTCTTTCGGGTCTCTATGTTTTCATGCGCAAGTTTTCCTTGGTCAAGGATCGCGGGGAATGGTTTTATCAAGCCTATTACGGTAAAAGAGTATAGCTATGTCTGATAGTATATCCAGTGTCATTCTCTTTGCAAAAACACCTGAGTCAGATTCAGCTAAAACACGAATAGCAAAGACCCATGGAAAAAAAGAGGCAGCCCGTATTTATAGAGAGCTTTTGCAAGTTACATCATACATATTACATGACATTTCTCATCACGTGGCCTTTACTGGATCACATGAACCAGGCTCCTTAAAGGAACTTTTTCCTAGGGCGCGCTCTTTTTTTAGCCAAGAGGGAACAGATCTAGGGAGTCGCCTTTTACATGCCTGTAACCATCTCTTTGCACAGGGTATTACAAATCTTTGTGCAATTGGTGCTGATTGTCCCTATTTAACTCCCCACGATATTAGCACGTCATTTTCTCAATTGAAAACAGGCGTCGATGTTGTCATCGGCCCAACAACGGATGGCGGCTACTACCTCATAGGATGTACCCAAAAAGGCTTACCCATTTTTTCCGCAACTCAATGGAGCACAGCTCATCTCTTTGAAGAGACTATGACAATTATTAAACACTATAAACTTACCCATCATCTCTTAGAAAAACGTGATGATATTGATTACATGAAGGATTATATAGCATGGAAAAATATACAGTAACGCTCTGCTCTATTGTTGCGCTATTAGTTATATCACTTTTCTTTCTATCCTGTAGCGGAACCAGACCTCCCCATGTGGGAAAGCAGAACCTCGCTCCCTGCCCCCAAACACCCAATTGTGTCTCTACTCATAGTACCAATAAAACTCATGCAATTGATCCATTGACTTATAGCACTGACCATACCCAAGCTATGGATCAGCTTGTGGCAGTCATCAAGTCAATGAAACGCACCAAGATCATCACGCGCACAGAGACCTATCTCTATGTTGAATTTACCACAGCCCTCTGGCGCTTTGTTGACGATGTAGAATTTCAATTTGATACAGAGAAAAAGCTCATTCACTTTCGCTCTGCATCTCGATTGGGTAAGGGTGATCTGGGAGTCAATCGTGATCGAATGGAATCAGTGCGGCACCTTTTTATTAAAAGTAATAAATAATAAACTCTACCATTTTAGAGCCTATGTCAATCTGGGATATGTACTATATACCACCTCTACGCGGCTCTTTACATACGTTTTTACTCCACTTCACTCCAACCAATATCAGGTGCTTTCCCCTTATAGGGAGTCCCCACATATATTCCCTGATCAACAAGGCTTGAATGATTGTTGCTAACGATCGCTGGTTTTAGTAAGTTGATCATTGGTAGCGCGCCATCTTCTTTTCGAGGTTGTATCAGAAGGAGTGTATCCAAACTTTGGAAACTCTCTTTTGAAATCGAACTCACTATATTCCATGAGTTATTCTGCTCTGAAATTGACCCTTCAAAGTTATTCTGAGGCTTTAATTGACGATTTATAGATAGATTGTTTTTAAGTGAAACTTTGGAATTATTCTTCCAAACCTGAAAGTTACTCTTTTTATTATCAAAGCTGGTATTGTTAGTCCACTCCTGTTGACCTCTCCGTGCACCATTGGTATCGATTCCATATCGACGGTTCTGGACAACTAAGCAGTGCTGTATTATGTGAGCTGGTCCATCATCATTCTGACCTAATTTGAGACCTGTACCATTACCAGCAGTTTTCCTACTTCCCTTTGGATAATAGCCGTTCCAAAAGGCCCAACAATTATCCAGTACAACCGGCTGTTCGGTTTGCCAAAGATCCCACCCATCATCGGAGTTATTCCAGGCCCTGCACCCAACAAATCGTACACCTCTGCCATGGGAAAACTTATAGGCAAAGCCATCAGCCTCTTGGCCCACATCAGGTGTGGGCTTGTTAGTACTTCTATTCATAATGACCTTGCCAGATCGATCCATCTTTTTGGAATAGGGATCAAAATTATCGTGGGAATCACAGTTTTTTACAAGAGAGTTATTCCGCACCTTTGCCCCATCCTGAATCTGAAGTCCTGTTCCCCCACAATGGTGTATTGTTAAATGTTCAAATCGACAATTTCGCCCTCGAATTGCATACAATCCTCTGGCTATACCGTTAACTATGCTCCGTTTTGGTTGATTGACATGAGAAATTTCTAACTCCTTGAAATGCCAATGATCAGAATCCAAAAGCAAAATACCGGCGAGACAATGTAAATCCTTGGGAGCTGCCAAATCGTTGCATTGTAAAACAGGCTTGGTAGAGTCATCGGGATACTTCATCATAACAATGGGATCGTCTGAAGTCCCACTTTTTTTAATTATGGAAACACCTGCTAGATATATTGGTGAAATAGCTTGCACAGGAGAACCTGTATTTAGAGCATAAATCCCACTACGGATATAAATAGTATCGCCAGCAACTACCTTATTCACGGCAGCCTGCCATGTTAATAAAGGCTTTGACAGAGATGTACCAGTAAACGTATCCTCCCCAGAGGGAGAGACATAGTATACTTTTGCAATGGATAGTTGTAGGTAGCATACAATACCTAATGCTATAAAACTCATCTTCCAATTATTTCGCATAATTTCCTCTAAATGATTTACATATTAAAATGAATTCACAATACCCTGGATATAACTACTCCCTATTTAAAGATTAAAATAGATTTCGGAGATAGAACATATTTATTCATGAAAACTTAATCTGACTTACTAAAAAACATCGCATTTTCATATTGCTATAAATCCAGTGCTGTCCTATTTTTAAGAGCATGAATACACCATTTAAAAAAATTGCAAAAACACTCCTCCTGTTAATTGTTTTTTATTCACTAACTTATACCCATCCTGGGCATGAATCCTCACCACAAAAACCAGCCTTCTTTGGCGGTGGTATGGCAATGCAAACAGGGTATGTATCTATTGAAAACGACTTTGGTACAATTAAGAGCTTCCTTTTTGGATTGGGAGGAAGGCTTTATTTCAATGTGGGAAAAGCGTTGCGCTTAGGTGGAGCTGGGGCCTCAGTAAAGTGTTCCTATGAAGACCCAGGACTAAAGGATAGCTATGTGCGTATTGGGTATGGCGGTATAACTGGAGAGGCATCGATCCCAGTAAAGGCCTTTCGCTTTTCCTTTGGTTTACTAGTGGGGGGCGCTTCATATGCAAACCTTCATATCATATCTAAGGGAGATGCAAATACATTTGAGGTAGTCTCTGACCAGCGAAGCACCTTTGTTCTCAGTCCTATTGCTACTGTGGAACGATCATTAACGCAGTCTCTCTCCTTAATGCTCATGGTCGACTATCTCTGGGGCCCAGACCTGGGTGACCAAAAGCATCTTGGTGGTCCTAAGGTGCATATGGGAGTTCTTTTTAATAAATAGTTTTAAATTTGACTCATTTTTTCCCTTATAATTATAAGTATTTGGATGTGCCCCTCACATTCGTTCGGGTCGCCGTGTCTCTGGGCTCTGCTCTTCCGCCTCGGTCTGGCAGAAGGCCAGACTAAACCCGCCACCTGGCTCACACAAAAGCATAAATCAAAATCTACTTAATTGCCTATACACTTTATAATTTCAAATCGACGATACCATTCTCATTATTGACTTCTGACAATATTTTAATCTTTTGCGCGAGGGATGTGGAAGGTGCGGAGCAGTGTTTTTGCGCAGCAAAAATACCGGAGCGATAGCGAAGCCTGGAGCAAGCCCGACCCGAGCCTGCGAGGGACGCGCCCAACTATCTTTACGTGGTATAAATATCAAAACTCTCCCGGTGAATTTCTCCGAAAAAGATTACGCAACGCAGGCAGGTCATAGGCAAAAAAGATCGCGGCTTTGACACCTTGCTGCGATGCCCAGTTTCCCTTCTTTTCATGTTCGTACAAAATGGTTTTTCCCTCTTTGTCAGTCACCTGCGTTCGTGGTTGCAAAAGGTACAGAAGCGGTGCTGTGAATTGAAACTGATAGATTGCCGGACCCCGTTTATAGTGGAGATTAAGCATGGTGTTAATCCAAATCTCTTTACGATAGTTTTTCCGCATGTTAGCAACTTCAAATTCCAGATCATTATTAACCACATTATTTTCACCAAAGTATTTATTCAACCAAGTAAATTTGGTATTGATAAAATGAATTATCCCAAGCCCAAGGTTTGAATTGGCATTTCCGTAAAGGGGAAACATCATACTCAAGTCCACACCTACATCAACAAAATTTTCATTGGCATAGGAGAAGTTTTCCCAGGAGTATTCATCGTCCACATAAACAGTTGATCTGCGATAAGCTCGTATATCACCCCCATTAACCCGTTGTATATTGGTGTTCCCTATTCGAGTATAGGCATATTCCAAAAGGAGTGCTGCGTCAATGTAAGCAAACCGTGTTTTCCAGGGATAGATATTGATATTTGGGTTAACCTCAACAATAAATGTTCGAGCTGCTTCTAAAGCATCGTCTTCAACATCTAAATTCTCTGTAAGAGCATTTTTAGATTTATGAGCGTTATATCCTAAAAAGAGTAATGTATTTAAGGAATATCGTTCCCCTTTTTTCAAGGTTACATTATTGTAAAGCCTGTAGGTTAGATCATGGGTTTTGGTTGCCCAATCACTTTTAACATAATCCCCAATAAAGTTATTTCTAATGATCGTATCGGAAATATTAGAGGGTTGGCTCTGCCACCTGAATTGGTCCTGTTTACCAAAAATATACCGAAAGCGCCCTCCCCATTTCATACGACTCATGGTTGTACCAACTTGTAAATCCATTCGATAGAGGGGCCCACGGGAGTATTCATTTTGAAACCAGGCATCACCCTCGGTGCTGCGTGGACCAAATATATGATTACAACCAACAGTTGCCCATCCCCATACCATTCGTGATGTTTCATAGGGCTGATCATTTTTATTAAACACAAATCTCTGATTGGGGCTTCCCAATTGATATAAGCCTAAATTTAATTTAATGCCCACTGGCAGCCCTTTAAGATGAAATCCCCAGATCGAGCTTGCCCGTACTTCATGACTCGAATTGGTTATGGAGTAGTCAAAGGGAATGGTATTGTTGTTGTCGCTGTTTGTCAATATACCCGAGGCCTTGTTAGAGAAGGCGTTGACATCATACATAACATCCACATAATGCACAAGACCGGGATTTGGTTTATAGCAAATACCCATATGGTTTTTAAATGATCGTATCACTCCATCATGATCAAAATTTGCACTGGATTCTTTAATGTTCTCACCGGTTACCGTGTAAGAGTCATTCGGTCGATGGGTCGGCTCATCTACATCTCCCCACCAGGGTAACTTTTGCATGGAGGGATAAAAGAAGACAAATTCGCTGGGCAAAGCAGTCACATCCTGGGGAAAGGCAAATATAGACAAATAGGGATTGGAACCAACAAAAAAGATTCTTCCCTGAATTGAAAGTACACAAACCAGTATCAGTAGCAACCAATTTCTTCTTTTTATCATATTCGCCTCCTCTAAGTGTGTATTCTAGAAATATAAACACTGTTATTTAATATTGTACAATAATTCTCTATTACAATTAGATATTAAGAAGTAAAAAATATTTTGAGCGATTGTATTTTATTAATTGGTTATCTTATTATATACAATTCATCAACCTATACCTAAGGATATTCATTACATGAAAAACCTATTATTTCTGATAATCATACTATTAACATTGAGCTTGCATGCCAAAACAACCACAATCTCACCAGAAATGTATACTGGGTTTCTTCTTGTTGGAGAAAATGAAACCCATATGGCTATTGGATTTGAAACAGGTGGCGGTATTAGAATTGGTAAACGAAACTTAATTAGTTATGATATTGGCATATCCAGGCAGACTGGAGGGGTTACCGATGTACCAAAACCAACAAGGGATTGGGTTATAGCATCGGGATTCAATTATATGTTTATGCCAATTGTACTTGAAGACATCCTGGGGTGGGAATTTGGCATTCGCCAAGGATTAAATCGTAATGAGTACGATGAAACTGATGGTTACTTTGGACTAATGTCACGAGTTACAATAGGAACTAAAAATGTTAAATTTTACTTCACAGGAACTGCTTCGATGTCCGTAGTCGTAGACCTCTTTGGAGGTACCCCTAACACAAATACCTACGTGGCAAACATAAGTTCAGGAGTAACTGTTTCTCTTTCAAAACTCTTCAATCCCAACTAAACCTTTAATTATAAATCAATTAGAGGTTAGCCTTAAGATATCAATACATACAATTTCTGTATATCCTGTCAATCCTTCATTCCGGTAAATCCTGATTCTAACAATGGGGTACTAAAATTATTACTTGGATGCCCATCAAACTATGCCGTATACCGAAACCTAACCCCAATATGACGACAATCCTTAAATGCCAAAGGGATGAAAAATCATTTAATAAGTACTGACCAGTTTTACAGTTACCAATAATCTTGATTTTAGCCCATTGTCCCCTAGGAAATAGAACCAAAACCAATATTTTGGGCGTGGTGTCATTGGGAAGTATGCTACTAACTGATTTTTTGTTCACTGTCATCACGGGAAATCCACACAAAATTGAATACCTGCGCTTGGTAAAAATGGCTGAACCCACAAAAAGAGTTTTTTGTGCTTGGTAACATTAGGAAGCATGCTACTAACTGGTTGTTGCACCATTTCCAAAATGGAAACGTGCTATAAAACGTTTTTTGCTGCATTTCCAATTGGGAAGAGTGCTATAAAA
>JANQEN010000086.1 GCA_028278335.1 Chitinivibrionales bacterium
TGACCAATACTTACAACAGGGAGAACATGCCCACGAATTCAAAGATATAAAAGAGATGACCGACATTATCAATGAAGTTGTCAAGGAGTACTCAGCTGAAAAATGCTCAAGTTGTGGTCATTTTCAAGAAGAATGACTTAAATCTATGTTCAGTTAATTTCCTCCTTTAAACTAGGTATGCACTCATTCCCCAATCTTACAGAAAATTTGATTTAGAAGAAAAATCTGCGAATGTCTCCTTTTGGCACAAAGCAATAGAAAAAAATTAATTAGCTATCTTACGTGAACTAAACAGAAAATACGTTATCTATAAGGTATACCCCGCAATGGGGAGTACAAGCCCTCCTTTTTATTCCTCCAATTATGAAAAGGAGGCCGCTAGGTCTTTTCTCTAGTGTAGTTGATCGGTGACCTCTCCAGCAGCAACCTGCACTCAATCCTAATAGTTCTCTGGAGAGGACACCCTATCTGTATTTAATATTTTGATTGTACTGTTTCGTGGCTGCCTATAGTAAGCCGACCCCTAAAAACCTGAGTGCTCGCTTTTGGTACAATGTAGCCATTCACACAGAATCCGCGGAAGTGGGAATCGAATTGTAGCCTGTGACTTTTACTAATAACTAATCTAAATTTTTTGTTTTCAGGACGTCAACAAATGCATCATCAGATTCTTCTCGTTTGTAGCGTTTAAGATGTGTTTTATTACTTTACTTTTTAGTTACTCATCTGTATTTGAAAGGTTTTGTACAAGCTTTACCATTGCAAGGGTGTCCATCTCACAATATTTTGACAAAGATTCAACGAGAGATTGCTTGCGTTCTGGCAGGGTTTCCTCATTAATTATTTCCAAATAAGCTTGTTGTGCCATCATGCCGTCTTGTACCTCAACTAATTCTGCGTAGTTAATCTCTGGAGCAACAGTTGGTAACACATTTTTGATAGAGTAACCACCTTGCAAATCACGATGAAAATAATGTTCCTTAATTGGCTGATATAGATCAAAAAGGCGATCAATAATACCTTGTAATTGATCCGCCAGTTCTGGAAATCGTTCCTGCAGCTTACACAAAACTGTCTTCTCAAAAGTGGTATAAACAACGATAGGACCAAAATTCCCGACTGTATCAATTAGTGCCTCAGAAAGAGCACGCATAGGTGGATTTCCCGATGTATCTAAGAATTCGATATGACTTATTCCCATAGATTTATCCTCAGCATGGCAAGACCACTGAAACGGTAGTTGTTCATACGGCCTTGTACCACTCCACCTTGGTACAGCAAACCCGATTGTTTCAAAGTCTAGGTAGTATCGAGGAAACTTCAACTGATTTAGTTTATTACATAATTCTCTTGGAATAACCTGCTTACCTGTACGGTAAGCATTTAACCTGGCTTGCAAAATTTCGTTGCCCAGCAATCCATCAGGTATATCCCGCGCGTCTTCATACCCTGCATTCGCTAGTTCGATGCTTTTGCTTTTTTTCAAACCCGGAAATTTAGTAACGGGGTATTTAATTACAGGAACATCTTTCCAGCAGTGCTCGATAAATGGGCATGTATAGGGCTTATTGCAATGTTCTCCTATCTCTATGTTAGGCAATTTTCCTGCAATAGTTTTATTAGCCTGTTCTACCCAACCAGGGACCTGTTCAACGTGCTCAGAAATATCAGCCGAGAGATCAAAAATTTTGAATAAACCGTTATAGTCGCCCCCACCTTGGTATACAAACTGATTATTAATATACGCGAGGCTGATTTTGCTTGGGGTAAAACCTGCTTCATCCATTACCCAATATTGAATTGCACAATCTATTACGTATAAATCTTTTACATTGGTTGAAGACTTGACCTCAATGACATTGATAAAATCTTTTTTCTTGGCAAGTAGGTCAGCGCGCACTTGGATATTTTGAGCCTGTAGCGTAGCCTCGTACAAAGTTGAATCGAATAGACCATTTAAATATTTATGTGTAGTTTCAATTGCCTTGCGTAAGCCACGCTCATATTCAATCAATACACCCCCTGGCATCAACACTTTCTGGGCAACTTCACCAACCTCGTTTCCAATACGAAAGGCAATCTCGGAAGAAGCTGAATACTTCATTAAATTACGATGATGCACTTCTAGATACAATCGTTTTGGGCATTGTAAAAAGCTCAGAATACGGGATTTAGATAAAGTCCATTTCATAAGCAGTCATATTCTGTTACTTCCCACAGGCAAATTTCCACAAGGACTCGCCCATACTTTCTGGGGGAAATGGTTTCCAATTTTTATCGGGCTTTTGTTCTATATAAACAACGTCACCCCTACCCATATTTTCAGAATGAAAAGAATAATAAAGTAATCTTCTTTGCTCTTCCTTACAGTCATTTTCTTCTTGAAACTTTAGTGATAAATAATTATTACCAGTAGCACCTATTTGAATCGAGTTATAGTCAATAAGAGTCCACATTTTCACCTTATTGCCAGACTTACGAATAGTGTTAGGATTAGCATAGTAAGTACTACCAACAGCAGTGCCAATAGCTACCCACTCTGCCATCGCATTACTACTTACAACAGCCAGCAATAAAAAAGAAAAGATTATTTTTATCATCAAAACACCTATCTTTACACCTAAAATATTCTGGCTGTTACTGGATTGTATTGAAATCTAAATCTAGCGTTTGTATACAAAATATATAAGTTTTCTTTTTAATCCTTAGCCTTGCTCATTATCCTTCTCACAAAGGTTTTCCATCTAACCGAGGTCGGGTCAATATGGGCCAATACCGAAATACAAAAAGACTAAATGCCGCAGTCCACAACAAAGATGAAAGTTGAATACTAGCCATATATAATTCTTGCGACACAATGCCGCTGAAAACACGAATAAATGCCCCGACTTGAATTAATAAAAACATGGTGACCTCGAATCTATCCGCAATCAAAGGCCTCCCGGTATGCCCTCGCGCTGTTCGAGTCATCATACCTAATGTTAATCCACCAATAGCACCCACAGTAAGCGCATGAATGGCATAGGATGCAATCAGTAATTCTAGTGCAGACAAACTACGCAACAAGAGATGAATAACTATCCAGGCATAGGCGATATGCAGTATCCACACAAGTGGAGTCTTGAGTGTCTGCCACGGTTTCCAGAGAAATAAGCGCACACCATGAGTAAGCCCACTGATCAGCCCAATCATGGCAACGATGATTTGAGGTAAATGCAATAGATCTGCTATAAACAATAATATTACAGTGCCAAGAGCAAATTTTTCTACCCATGTATTACGAATTGCATTGGCACCTGATACCCC
>JANQEN010000117.1 GCA_028278335.1 Chitinivibrionales bacterium
CAATCGCCCTTATCACATAGATATTTGGTCGCTCGATAACTCGCCCTTTGGGCTCGAACAGATCTTCGCGTTTCCCAAATATCTATGCGGTGCGATTGATGGGGTTGAAGATCCGACTTGGTCTTTTGACATGGGAGGCTGAAAAGCGTCAAGTCACATTAACACACATTTTCTACCCTCTCCCATGAATGGGAGCAGGGGCTGGGGGTGAGGTTTGAATGAAAGATTAAATTGCCACGCTTTGCTCGCGATGACATAGGTTTTGATTTTGCGCGAGGGATATGGAGGGCGGCTAAGCCGGTAATTTTTGCAAAGCAAAAATTACTGAAGCGAACGCGGAACCCGAAGAAGCCCGACCCGAGCCTGCGAGGGACGCGCCCAAAAAAACTAATAGAATCATTCAAATTAATGGCCTTCATAATAATGGGAAGAGAATAAACTAAGCAGAGGAACGCTCAAACATCAATTATGTCATTCACTACATATCCATCTGAATGGCTAAGATTGCCAAATTTAATTGAAATTTCTAAACCACTCAGCATCAATTTTCGACCGTTCATCTTAAATTCCAAGCCACTCACTTTCTATTGATTGTTTTATCACAAAAATTGGGGTACCTTATGGGTAGGCGTCAAAGGCAATTATAATCGAAAAACTATTCAACCTTTTACAAGGAGGATACCATGAATAAGAGAATACTCACAAGCATCCTTGTGGTACTCTGTTTGAGTTTTGTAGTGTCTGCGGCAATGGTCGTTGAGTGTGACAAAGAGGGAAGTCAAAAGACTGAAACAGGGACCTTTAACGAGGACTATCTCTACTTAGGTAAATCGCTAACCTTTTCTGGCACAACCGAGGATCTGGTTTTCTTAGGGGAGTCACTTGATTTTAATGGTAAGGCGGAACTTGGTCTTATTGGTGCTGGGAAGGATTTACATATTACCGGTGATATTGGCAATGGCATCATTGCTGGTGGAAAGGAAATTGTCATTGACGGAGCGGTTGAGGGCACCAATTTTATGGGTGGTAAAAACATCCATATACTGCCCAATGCCACAATCAAGGGAAATCTCTTTTCCGGCAGTGGTGAATTTACTGCTGATGGCCCGATTACCGGTGATGTGTATATTGGTGCTGGAAAAATCGTTGTGAATAGTATCATTGATGGTGATGCAACAATCTATGGTGGCAGGATCATCATTACGGAAAATGGCAAGATAAACGGTAACCTTAAATACGGCACCAAGGAAAAACTCTCCGATGCGGAGCTTGCCCGTGTATCCGGCCAGGTTACCTTTGAAAAGCATAAAGAGTTTGATGAGCTTGCCTCGGCTCCCAAGGAGTTTTGGTTTGCCATAAAGAGTATTTTTCATCTATTAATGATACTCTCCTTTGTCATTATCGGTGTTATTCTCCTCTTTTTGCCGGTATTCAAGCAGATCGAGAAAGAGCGAACCCCTAAGACCTATCTGCGGACAGGCTTGTGGGGGTTGATTCCCATGTTCATGTATCCAGCATTAATTGTCTGTTCCATGGTAATGATTGTTACCATTCCCTTTGGTATTACGTTGATACTTGCGGCAATCCCTCTCTTCTTTGTGACCTATGTCATTGGAACAACCATGGCCGGTCAGTATCTTTGTATGCAGTTCAATTGGAAAACAAAGAAGCGGCACTATCACTTCTTAATTGGAGCTGTGGCAACAACAATACTTTCAATAATTCCGGTGATCGATTTCTTTACCTTTATCATTATCTCAAGTCTTGGCTGGGGTATGGTGATCTCAGGACTCTTCAACCAATCCTTTGATGACCCGGAACCCACTGTGATTCGTAGTGAAGCACAACCATCAGTGGAAGCGTAATCAAGAAGGGATTTTTCATGAAAGCAATTATTCATTCAAAATATGGGCCACCAGATGAGCTTTCTATTCAGGAAGTTGACAAACCAGTACCAAAAAAGAATGAGGTACTCATAAAGATTCATGCAACCACAGTAACCTCAACAGACTGTAATGCCCGTAACTTTACCTTTGTGCCGAAGCTTTTTAAGCTTCCGGCACAACTCTTTATGTTTGGTCTCTTTAAGCCAAGGATACCAATACTCGGTGTTGATTTAGCTGGAGAAATAGAAGCTATAGGAGAGAGTGTTACTCAATTTAAGGTGGGAGATCAGGTTTTTGGCTCTCCAGAAATGGCCCTTGGTGCCCATGCGCAATATACCTGTCTCCCCGAAACAGCGGCATTAGTTAAAAAGCCTCCAACCATCAGTTGGGAGGAAGCGGCAGCAATTCCCTTAGCTGGAGTAACAGCCTACCACTTTGTCATTGCCTTAGTAACTATTCAGGCTGGACAAAAAATTCTTATTAATGGGGCCTCTGGTGGCATTGGCACCTTTGCTGTTCAACTTGCAAAAAGCCGAGGCGCTCATGTCACTGGTGTTTGTAGTAGTGCTAATGTTGATTTAGTTAAATCTTTAGGTGCCGATGCAGTAATCGATTACACCCAAGAAGATTTTACAAAAAGTAAAGAACCTTATGATATTGTGCTTGATGTGGTTGGCAAAACTACCTTTTCCCGATGTAATAAAATACTAAAAAAGAAAAGTACCTATTTGGCCTGTCTTATGGAACTCCCCGATCTATTGCAAATTGCACGCTCTTCTCTGTTTGGTGGAAAAAAAGTAAAAGGTGGGGTTGCCATATCTAACAAAGAAAATCTGACCTATTTGCGAGACCTTGTTGAAAACAAAACACTAAAGGTAGTCATTGACAAAATCTATCCCTTTGAACACATAGTTGATGCCTATGAGTATGTAGAATCAGGGCATAAAAAGGGAAATGTGGTTGTGAAAGTTCCACATTCTAATTAACCAAATGTTAAGCGAGATGATTATAAGCTTGCTATATAGATTTTAAGTTTTTCAATTTTTTAACCATCTTACAAGTTACAAGCAAATATCAATACTTAAGGGGGAATCTGCAAGATCACCCGAAGGTTTTTGTTACCAGCTTGCCTTGAATATGAGGTTCACCGGATAGGTGAAACTCATATTCGAGATGCACGCTGTTAAAAAACGTGAGGGGCTTGGTGACGAGCATTGCGAGGAATAACCTTGCAGTGGGGGGATTTCCCCCCGGCTATTAATATAGGTTCCACTATTTAATATATTTGGTATATATAACTATAAAAAATGTATTTTTCTACACAAACACTCTCACAACAAACCATCTCGCATAAAAAGGTTGTGCACCATGCCTTCCTCATCGACTAATCCACTGTAATTTTCTGACCTTTTAGAAGGGGTAATTATGCAGTATTGCAAGAGGTCTTTAATCCTCATTTTATTCTGTTGCTGTTTTTCTTTACAGGCCCGTGGGTTCTTTATTGGCTCCAATCCTTACCTTTCGGTGATTGCCTTTCCCCAGGATGTCCTAAAGTATCACGGGAATTTTGTGTACTACTATCCAACGTATCAAAAGTTGCCCTGGTGGGGTGACCTTGATGAGCAAGATAACATTCCACCCTTTGGTGATTACAGCACCACCGAGGAGAGCTATTCCAGTGAGTGGACAGATCCTAATACCGGTGAAGTGCGCAAACGCTCCTATTTTCATGAAAGTAGTCACCGCACCTTTAAAAATGAAGTTGGGTTCTCTCATAGATTCAGTGATAGCGTGGTTAATAGTTCCAGCTTGACTTATAGTAGCATACTTATGCGTGACGAAATGAATGGATTGATCACTAATGATTTTGATCCTGAAAAACAGGCCTTTCCGGTAAAGTATGATCTTCGTCATCTGGCGCATCATTTTTATGTGCGCTCCATGTTTGGATTTAAAGTACGACAGAATCCCTTTGGTATCAAGGTGGGCTTTGGCTTGGACAAAGGTGGCGATATTTCTCGAGAATACTCAGTTCGGATGCACAAAGCAAAAAAGGATAATGGTGACCAAGACTCTCTTGTTGTAAACTCCAAGAAGATGATGTGGGGGTGGTCCCAGGATGAGTGCTCGTTGATTTTTGGATTTCGCTCTGAGGCTGATGGTCACTCTCAGTATGAATATGCTATGGGTCCCATGTATCGCGGTGACTTTCAGTTAGGATGGACACTCCCCTGGATCAAACTAGGCTCACGTTTCCGCTATATAAAAGGTAATCAAGACCAATACACCTGGCAAGTTGATAGTACTAATCTTGCTGGGGCCATGGATATGCTGGACTCCTCCTTTGCACAGAGCTTTGTGGGTGACTATGTTGAACATGGTTTGAATCGTACAACCGATGTGGCCCTTTACCGCTTGTATGGTAATGTGATTTGGAAAAAGGGAAAGCACTACTCACTCAACACCCTTCTCTTTTTAGGGTTGGAGTCTGCAAGAAAAAAGAATGTTCTCGGTATCAGTAATCTTTTTGACTATCGCAAATATGATATAGCTGATGAAAAAACCAGGACCATTATCGGAGAGGTAAATCCAAACATCAATATCTATCCAGGTAAAAAGTTTTCATACATTGATGCGGCTATTCTTATAGAAGGGTGTCACTCAACGACACAAATAGATAATCGTCCCGAGGTTGCAGACCCTACATACAATGACTACAATGTGTCCTCAGAAATTGAGGAGAATTTTGCTGATGTTGGTCTTGATATTAGTACCCTCTTTCCGGTGTATGGCAATAAACGGGGTTATGTAGCTTTAGGAATGATCATGTTTGCCAACTCAAAATACACATGGTTTACTGAAAAATATAACTACAACACCAATCCCGATCCCAGTGTAGGGGTGTACCATTTAGAGAAAGATCGAATCAGACAACGAGAGTTCTGGTTCAACACCATGTTTATTTTACAATGGGGAATCGGCAACTTTCAGATTCGGGGAGAGGTGATTCAACCGCTATTATACTCACTTAAAACAACCCAAAAGAGGACCTACTACCGTCGAAGGAATGCTGTTTCCAGTTATATCAAACGGGAAAGCACCGATGCCAATCTCTGGTCATCCCAGGACCAGGTTAAGGTAGGGCTCTTTTTCGCTTATAACATGAATTCTCTTTTTGGTAATAAGAGAAGAACTCAATAGCTCATCAATAATAGCTTTATTTTATTCTATCGGGGGGAAAATTCCCCCCACCTCAAGCTTCCATCGCTCTTTTTAACTGCTTGCAACCTTAAGATCTGTTCCACCTTTTCGGTGAACCAGCTCTTATGGGCAAGCAGATAACAAAAGATCTCAGGGGATCTTGAGGATTCCCCCTTTTTGTTTTTATGCATGGTTTAAGTAGACGAAAGGCACTCGTAAAAGTATGTTTCCGCTGTAGAAAAAAGGAGCCAGACAGCTCTATACCTTTACTATTTATTACTACCCTGCAAATAGTCAATCATTGGATCAGTGACCAATGGTACAACATCCTTGATCATATGGGGCATGAGATTATCCATGACCCGGGGCATCAAATCGGGCATCTGCTCCTTCATGTAATCGGGCATAGGCACCATATCAGCAACTCTGCTCAACATAGTTGGCATCACCTTGGGCATCATCATAGGAAGCAGCTTTGGAAATAATACAGGGAAAAGCGGTTTCATAAGTCCCAGGGCGCCAGGTACTTTTCCGCAGACACGCATCATAGGGCCCATACCAAAGGGCATGGCATTTACAAGCTCAGGCCACATGGTTTGCATAAGATCGGCAAATCCCTGAGGAGTCATGAGTTTTATCATTGCCTCAAAAACTGCCCATTGGGCTTTAACTTCAGGATTTGGGTCTGGTAACTCAAATCCTAAGGCTCGGGCTGTAAAATGGGCGAGGTCCTCGATCTCAACGGGAACCTTTTCTTTGTCTGCAGTGACCCGAAACTGAAATTCACAACAAGGACAAAGTGCAAGCATTTTGTCTGCGCCGGCCTCTTCTACTTCTTTCAAGCGCGACTTTCCGATCTTTGCAGCAACCGGTGGATTTTTAATGAGCGTTAATACCGAACCACAACAGTGGGCCTTTTCCCGATTATGCTCTAATTCTACCATATTGACATTAGGAACAGCTTGAATCAACTCTCGCGGAGCATCATAGACACCGGAACAGCGTCCCATATGGCAGGAGTCGTGCCAGGCAACGGTTTCCGGTTCAGCATCGGTTTCTGGAAAGGAGAAGGTACCCTCTTTAATCTTTTCTGACACCACTTCACTGTAGTGTTTTGCAGTGATACCAAATTCAATCCCAAGTTTTTTTGTCCACTCAGGATAAACTGTTCGCCACATCATATCACAGGCAGGGCAAGAACTGATTACCGTGTCAGCGCCACACTCCTTGACCGCTGCAATATTCTTTTTCATTGTCTCCACAAAGAGATCCCATTTTCCCGCTACAAGCATAGGGGTGGCACAACAATTCTCCTTTTCACCAATATGGGTAAAGTCTACACCTGCTTTGTCAAGAAGTCGGACACTGGCAATGGCAATATCCTGCTCTACATAACTGGCCGTACACCCGGCAAAATAGACGTTCTTTGACTGTATACCAACACCATGCTTCTCTTTGAGGTCCTCGGGGAACCATGCATTGCGGTGTTTTCTATAGCCAGCCCAGATATTTCCCTGATCAGAGAGTGCTGCAGCCATCATTTCAAAGGGGGGAAAGGTCATCTTTTTCTTTTCATGAACAAGCTTTCCCCGAAGCTTCATCCACGATGCCTCAATAGGAAGCTCTGCACTACATCGCAGATCACAGAGACCACAGGTGGTGCAGGCCAAGATAGAATCGATCATCTTTTGGTTCCATTTTGTAGCTCCCTCCATATATTGGCGAAGCCAATACCATTTTCCGCGAGGGCTCTGACTTTCCCAACCACGACCATAAAATTGATCACACTCATCAATGCAGTAGCCACACTGGGAACAGGAATAAGCATACCAAGCAACATCTGCGGGAATCTCTTTACGCGCTTTTTTAAGTCGCTCCCCTATCTTGACTGAGGTGAGATTACCAAAAAATCTACCAAAGGGTTCAAATAGAGCTGCCACTGATATAATGGTAGCTAAGAGATTCT
This sequence comes from Chitinivibrionales bacterium, assembly GCA_028278335.1. Classification (GTDB taxonomy): domain Bacteria; phylum Fibrobacterota; class Chitinivibrionia; order Chitinivibrionales; family JANQEN01; genus JANQEN01. The sequence goes on from JANQEN010000117.1 coordinate 7,054, forward strand.
TCTCAATTGCCTTGCCTGGATTACAGAGATTCTTGGGGTCATATTTCCTTTTAAAATCTTTAATCCGCTTTAATCGATCTTTCCCAAACAGCTTTTGAGCCTTACCAGGGAAATAGAGTCCCGTGGTATAGGCCCGTCCACCATTATTCTCCGCAATTTTAATTGCTGAAAGAGAGAGGGCAAAGACAAAATTATAATTAAGTTTTCGCTCATCCGCTGGAATAAAGCCAAGTATAACCACCTCTGGTTCCCCCTGTATTCCATGCCGAATGATCAATCCCTCCTTAACCATGGGTTGCTGCACCATTGAATCCAACTGATTCATGACGTTGTCCAACTTTTTCAGGGGAACAATAAATTCTGTTGGCACTAAGGAGGGGCCCAATCGCTTTATTGCCATGATATTAAATCGATTATTCCACTCATGATGTGCAATAGCCTTGTCCAAGATTACGCCATCAAACTCTTTTACGATGGTGTGTAATTTATTACTAACAGCAAGCACATCATCTTTACGCACGGCCAAGGTTAATAGAAAGGATTCAGGGATTGTCACATTCTCATGCACATCTTGTCCATGCCCCTTTTTTTTAGGGACCCTATTGCGCATGGCAATCATCTTTGGGTTAACAAATGACATTGACCAAACTGGAAGTTCCTGTGCAATGATCTCAGCAGTTACCTGTTGCAGGCTTTCTATGGTAGAAAAGGAAACCGCCATTGGTTCGATTGCAAAAAGGGGCATTATTGCGAGGGTGATCTCACTGATGGCACCGGTAACACCTTCGGTGTCAGCAATAAGGGATAATTCTTCACCATCAAAGTCCTGAACCACTCCATTGGGAAGCACTACTCGTGCTGAGCGAACATTCTCAGCGAAGTAACCATATTCATAACTACCAAACCCAGCACCACCCTGAGCAAACCAACCACCAATAGTAGCGGAAGGATAACTTGAAGGATAGAGACGAAGGGTAAGACCTTGTTTATAAAGCTCCTTGTCAAGCTTCTCAAAAGTGATACCCGCATTAACCGTAACTGTCAACTGTTCCTTATCAATGGATATTACTTTGTTCATTCGGTAGAAATCTATAACAAGGCCATTGTGAATTGGCACAGCACCACCGTACCCTGATGTTGCTTTTCCCCGAGGTGTCACCGGTATTCCCTGATCATTAGCCCAAGCCATTATCTGACAAAGCTCTTGTTCCGATTCCGGTTGTACAATAGCATCGGGAACAGTACTACCCAATAGTGGTTTTACCAATCCCGGAATCGCAGCAACATCATGACTATATAACAATCGTTCATTCTCTTCAAGGCTTGCTCTGTTCCCAAATTGCTCTAAAAATCGTATTTGTTCTTTTGTTAATCCGCCCATGGCAACCTCCAATTAGAGTAACTCTTCTAAACGGGAAAGAGACTTTTTAATTTGTCGTTTTTCTGTAATAGAAATGTTCGAGACTATCTTCTCCTCACAACGTTTCATTCGCTGTGCAATTTTCCTTCTCATTTCCTTACCTTTTTTTGAAAGAGTCAAATCTATAATCCGTCTATCTTCGTCATTTGTGTTAGTGGTGACAAATTTTTGCGAGACCAATTTCCACAATACTCGACTCCCTCGGGATGGGGATAATCCCATTCTTTTGGCAAAGTCGCTTGCTGAAAGTTCCTCTTTAGGTTGGATGCAAAGTAGTCCATTGAATTCAGCATGGGAAAGTCCCAACTCTTTTTGAATCATCTCCTCGGTCTCTAAACAGCGATTCTTTATGGCCAGAATAAATTCAAAGATATGTTTTTTCATTTCACTTCCTTGCTATTGACATTAATTGCTACTAGCAACTAATTTAAATATACCCTAAAAAGGTACCATTGTCAACAATTTATTCATAAACAACTCTCACCGCTTAATCAGGGATTAAATGCTTGTTAAATAATTTATACCGCTACTCAATAATTTAGTCCTATGTTGTGTTGCGGCATAACTGATTCTATAAGAGTTTTGTCTCATGATTTTTGACAAAATTCTTATAGAAACAGTATATCTTGAAAAAACTTGCATTGTGCAGTACAATATATTAGATTATTAGCAATTACTTATAAAGGTAACCTATGAAAAAACTCGATACTATTGCCCAATATTACAAAGCCATGGCCGATGTTAATCGTCTAAGGATTCTTAAGCTCTTGAGCGACCAAGAATTCCTTTGTGTTAAAGCGATAACCAACAAACTGGATATAACGCAATCAGCAGTTTCTCAACATTTACGGATACTTCGTCAAGCAGGACTTGTCACGAATGAACGTAAAGCCTTTCATATGCATTATACCTTAAATAAGAAAGCACTTTCAAACTACAAAAATCAGATAGCAACCACATTAAGTGATGATTTTATAAAACAGGGGTAGTTTTTTTTGCCTTTGTTATTAGTATATTCTAATATTTTAATTAACTTAATAACCAGGAGGAACTATGTGTTCTAACAATCAAACCAACCATGGCCCTAACTGCTGTAAGCCTGAAGATTTTGCACGTTGTGGCTGCATTGAAGAAGAAACGGTTACGGTGACCAAAGCCCAACTCAAGCAGTGTGCTGATTCGTTGCGTCAGAAGGTAAAGCAGATTGATGGGTATCTTAAAACCAATCAGTAATAAAAAAAAGGGAGAGACACCTTTGTGTTTCTCCCTACACTTTTATACTATAGTTGCCTGTTATGCCTTTTGTGCTGCTCGCTCCTGCTCAACTTTTAAACCAATGGTTCGGTGATATACTAAAATAAGAGCGGCACAGAAAATGGAAAGAAAGGCAAAGATGATCCACATCAGATCTGGACGTTGAAGATCGCGGGCAAGCCAGCCATACATCTGTCCAGAAAGAAGTCCACCAAAGAGATACCCTAAGGCATTGGACCACATGTAATAGCCCATGTACATGCCAACCTTATCCTGGGGTGCAACATAGTGAGCCGTATACTCTTTTGCCTTGGGCGAAGCCATCATCTCTCCAAAGGAGAAAACAAAGACGCCAAGCATTGAAACCCAAGGATTTACTCCCATTATCAATAGAAAAAAGCTGCCCGCAGTAATGGCAATTCCCACCATTATTGTAATTAAAGGGCGCATTCGAGTAACAAAATAGGACACGGCAATCTGAAAGAATATGATGGCTAGGGCATTTACATTAACAAAATGCTCGGGTTTAATTTTACCGTCCGCTTCTCCAATTATAAACCGAAAACCATTCACAAACCATTCTGGTAGACCAATATTAGAGAATAAAGCAGTCATAGAATCGAGTGCTGGTGCAGAGTCTGTAAAATCTCGAATATACTCAGGTAAGGTCATAAAGATTTGGTTAAAAGCAATCCAAAAACTGCTTAAAAGAAGTAAAAAGAGTAAGAATCGTGTATTTCCCACTCGCATCCTTCGACTTGGATTAGCTTTTATTGATTTGAGGATAAAATCATAGAGAAAATTTAAACCAATCCAAACTGCTACGACTATGACAGCATCTAAAGGTTTTAGCCATTTTGTATTCCCCATAGTCAAAATGAAGAGAGACACAAAAATCATTACAAAAAACCGACCATTCCCTAATACTTCTACCATCTCACTAAAAACAACTTTTAATGGTTTCGCTGATTGACTAGCCTCTCTTTTAGGTTCTTTATAAAAAAGAAGCAGAATTGGGATATTTAAGGCAATCCAGATTGATGAGGCGATAAAGGTATAACGCCACCCCTGACTTCGTATGGCCCCCGCGATAAAAGGACCAGCAAAACCACCGACATTTACCATCATATAAAAGATACCAAACCCTAAAGAACTATTTTTCTCATTTGTTGTTTTGGCAATTGAACCGACTATAAGTGGTTTGAAAATAGCAGCCCCCACCCCAACAAGCATAAATACAAAAAAGAAAGAGGGAAGCGTTTTAACCTGTCCCAATAAATAATAGGTTGGTGATAAAATACAGTAGGCAATAAGTAGCATCTTTTTAAAACCAAATCTATCTCCCAGAGCCCCCGTTAAAAAAGGAAATAGATAGATGCAAAATGAGACAATACCCTGTACCAATCCGCGCTGTTCAGAGGTAAAGCCAAGACAGCCATCAGCTACGGCACCGGTCATGTAAATTGATGAAAGGGCAAAAAAACCATACCAGGACATACGCTCAAATATCTCCATGACATTGGCCACCCAAAAAGTTGATGGATACTCCTTAAAAATGCTTTTTCGTTCAGCCATTACTACTCCTTAACTAGAACTATAAATTGAAAAATGAAAGCAATATAGTATGGAATAAATAGTTTATGCGGGTTCGTATCTACAAGAGCTTTTAATATTAAAGTGTATCCAGGAAAATCCAATAAAAAAATGCTTTATGGCTGTAAACATTGACTATTTTATTAACAACACTTTATCGCCTGTGTCAATATTGGGATTGGAATATCACTCACCCTCTAGCAGATAAATCGATGTATCAGTGAACCATTCAACTCAGCAATCAAACACCACACACACCCTTAGTCCTGCTGCCCAGCGTCAGAAAAAGAGTCAATCTCACCAATCACATGATATAGATAATTCGAAAGCAGAGAGTGAATTCGGCTCTCTACAATTGAAGAGTATTGAATCACCAACACTCTCCTTTTCAACAGGTGCTGGAAACGGTGGTGATGAATCAGGGATTTCTACAGGACTTAAAATTCAACCATCACTAAGTTACTCGCAGAACTCAAACGATCCCTGTGAACAAGAGGCAGATTCTATAAGCCAAAAACTCTCTGAATCGAGTCTCAATAAATCAGTAATTCAGAAAAAGCCATCGGAAAGTGATACAACCACTTCTGTGTCTTCTGATATAGAACACACCATCAACCAATCAAAAGGTACTGGACAGCCTCTGGGTACAAATATTCGTTCTTCAATGGAACAACGATTTGGCCACGATTTTAGTAATGTCTCAATACATACCGACAACTCTGCAATGCAGATGAACCAATCACTTAATGCCCAGGCCTTTACCGTGGGCAATGATATCTTTTTCAATTCTGGTAAATATCGCCCCCATGATAGCCAAGGCCAGCAGCTCCTTGCCCATGAACTAACCCACACAGTCCAGCAGCAAGGGAGTCAAGGTGTTCAGCGGATTCAACGGGCTCCCTTGGACCAAAAATGGTGGGGTGATGAGAAAAATGTAGACCTCTTTGAAAAGCTTAAAAAGGTGTATGCGGACCTGGTAAAACAAGAGGCATGGGAAGATAACAACATAAAGTTTTATTTTGAGCATATTATTAAGGCAGGACAAAAATATCAAGGTGGAGAGGACATTGATCCCTGTTCCATGGTCACGGTACAAAAGCGAATCACTTTCTTTGCCAGTCGTTTGGATAATTTTTTCCTCACAGCAACAGCGTCACAATTAATTAAAGATTCCCCGGAACAAAAAATTTACTCTCAACTGATCATCGATATTGATACTATCTTATCAAATGTTCCCCAGGGTGATGCGTTTTGTAACTTAATTAAAAAAGTTGACAATAAACCTGTGGTCAACTGTGCCTCAGCACGGAAAAAGCTAATATCCTACTTCACTAAAACCAAGTCAACACTTAATAGCAGTAAAAGCCTCTATCTTCATTTGATGTTGAAAAATTTCAATAAAGAGCGCGATAAACTGAAACACAACATTGTCCTTATCTCTAATGCCCTTTCAGGACAATACCTTCTTAAGGCAGATGACATTGACACATTTGATTATAATATTGATGTCTATAAGAATGTCACAGCTTATATGCGTAAAAATATTCGAAAAGATATGTATACAATACTAGAAAAGGTATGCGATCTTCCTAAAGGAATAATAGAGGATTATGCTTCCGTTTGTTCGACTAACTCAGAAGAAGACAAAAAAGAGGACCCTGACAAAAAAGATGAGGATAAGGATGGACAGGGGGGAGACAGTGAAAAAGAGCACGATAAAAAGGAGGAGAAGAAAGAACAAAAGCTAAGCCCCTGGGCCAAAAAGCTTGAAAAAGCCTTAGTAAAAAAGTTAGAAATAGAAAAGAAGGCAAATCCTGAAGCCACTGACCTGCCAGATAAAATTGAAGTGGTCCAAGAGGGGACTGACAAGGATACCTTTGTTGTAAAGGTATGGATACTCGAAGGAGAAACGTGGCGCGGTCGTACCTTGCCGCTCCCCATTGAAAAAGCTACCACGGTTGATGATCTTTGGTGGATGGTACAACAACAGACCACCAAACTTCGAGATAAAAAAAGCGATGAGCCAAAAGAAGATAAAGATGAAGAACCGCAGGAGCCAACCCCACCGAATGAAGAGCCAAAGATCAGTGAAGAGGATGAACAGATGCTTGATGATCTTCTTAAGCAGTTAGAGGAAAAGGAGACCGAAACTAAACAGCAGCTTAGGGATAAAAAACGGCTTATTGAGAAACTAAAAAAGTTGAGTCCTGAGGATAGACAAAAGCTGGTCATCTTTCTTAAGGAGGGCAAAGTCGAAGCTCCAGAGCTTGACCAAGAGGAGCTACTCCATCGCTACCTTGACATGAAGGAGTCTGAGCGCGAGGCTCTGAAAACCAATGAGCTTTTAGAGGATGACCCCATTGTTGGCCCTGTTGAACTTCCTGAAGATGTCAAATTAATCCTTAAGTCCCACATACAAGATGCACCACAAATGAATAAAGACATAAAGGGACTCAATCAACAACTTGATGCGATCAGGGCTATAGTGCATGAGGCCAATATCGACCTTCCCGATGATTTTGACCCAGAGGCGCTGAAAAACCTTAGCTTTTTTGATGAGCTTATTATGTTTGAAAGCCTCCTTGCCGGTGCCAGCCAAAAATCATTAGAGATCCAGCAAATTTCCCGGGGGCTTACTACCAATATTCGCAAATTTATTTCTCATATAAAAGAGGAAATCCGTTGGCTCATGCTGGAAATGAGCCTCACTGCGATTGTTTCTGCCCTTGCAGCACCAGTCACAGCGGGAGGTTCTCTTGCAGCCAATGCAGCCAAGGGAGTTATCCTCATAAGACGGCTCATGAAATTAAAACGTCTTATCGAGGGGATTCATGGGCTCTATAACATCGCAGATGAAGTGAAAAGAGTCATTTCTGTTATAAATACAGCCGACCAAAAATACGAGTCCCTTCGTGTGGAGTATTACAAACACTATGCAACATATAAAGAACTTCATAAAACTTTTAAAGCGCTTAATGCTGCCTCAGAAATTGAAAACATCGATGAATATGAGAAAGTTGAGGCACTCCTTATTGAAAAGGAAAATGAGCTGATTGAGTTGGTTCAAGATAAAATGGGAGGATCCTTTGATACACTCATGGAGTATCTTTTTATTCCAGAAAATGCTACTGAGGAGGAGCTTAAAGAGATCCTCTTAACAATCCCCAAGGGGATTGACGCCTTTCAATCAATGATCAACTTCTATTCATCAATGGATTACGAATCAGAGGACGAGGAGAAAAGCTTAGACCAAACTACCGTACTTGCAAACAAAGCTTTACGGGCAGGAGTACTCTTATATCCCCTAGTCGGCTATCTTGCCAGGCATGCAAATGAAGGTCTTAGTGGGCTCATACAGGAAAAAGATTTTCTGGATCGCTTAGAAGAAGCTGGAGAGGGATTTCTCTCTGGTAAAAAAAGAAAAAAACGCAAGGTTGGTTCAAAAAAGGCACGGGATGAGAGACGAAAGACTAATCAAGAGAAATTAAAAAAGGTTAAAAAATCAGAGAAACCAAAAAAAGTCAAACGCGGTGCTTATATCTATGATCCAGGTCAAGCCAAGAAGACACTAAAAAAAGGTGAGAAGTTTATTGACAAAGAGCTTAATCAAGACTCTCCCTTAGGTGATTGGGATCGTGAACATTGGACCGAAAAGTTATTTAAGGAGGAGTTTAAAAAGGCCTTTGATGATTTAAATAAGGAAGCGAATACTTGGAGAATAAGTGCTCGTAGAAAAAAGGACAAAAAAAAGAGAGGCTACCCAGAACGGGTGGCCCCAGAATTTGATTTCAAATGGCACAAAAAGCTCCCTGATGGTAAATTTGGTGGCGAGCTTTTGCTCAATCCGCGAGCTCAGTTTTACGCTGATAAGCTCTCTTACGATGATTTTAAAAAGGGTGTTCATTGGAGAAAGAGTGGCAACAAGGAGTTTGACAAGCGGTTTCATGCCTATCTCTTTACTACAATGGGCTATGCGCTTACCAAATCAAAAAAGAATGCCAACCATATAAGACTGGCGGGTAAAGCAACGGCAACCTCCTGGAGTACAGGAGGTACAGGAACCGGCAATCACTTTTTACACTTCTCAAAGGGAAAGTTGTACAATGATTTTGACAAAGATGCCTATATTGATTTTTTAGATAAAACTATCAATACAACAGATGACCTTCCTGAAGGTTACTACTTAGAGGAGGTCAATGGTCATAAGGTTGTGCAAAAGAAATTCCCCACTTCAAAGCGATATGAAGACCTACATCTTGACGAAAAACAAACACTAAAAAAGGGTAAGGGGAAACAAAGTGACCTTCCACCAACGGTTGTAACCTACGGGGGAACCAAAGCACCGCAGGGGTGGGGAATCTCCATGACAGCCAAAAGTTTGACACAAAACGGCCCTGACGGACAACCTGCTAATCGAGCAAAATTTAGTGCCTATTGGAATAAGATTGTCAAGCGACAAACCGGAGATGGTTCTATGTATGTGCGGGGTCATCTTCTTAATGAAGGACTTCATGGTCCTGCCAAATGGGAAAATCTTGTCCCCTTTACTCAAGGGGCCAATGCAGAGCATCGTGAAGATGTGGAAAAGAAGATTAAAACAAAGGTAAGTATGGGCAAGGTTGTTTACTACAATGTTGATACAGACTACAATTTTTCAAAAGTATCTGAACTGACGCAGATTGTCTCAGAAGCAGAAAAACAGAGCGCCGCAGCTACGGGCAAAGAAAAAGAGCGTTACCTGCTTATTAGGGACATTGCCATTATCGAACAATCGCTACCAGAAAGCATCAAATGCTCTGCCTATGCCTTTGATGGAAAACAGTCAGAGCCAAAACCCTATCCCTACCTAGGTAAATCTGAAGCAGAGATCAAAAAAGGTAGAGAGAGTGAGCTTAAAAAGGGTGATCCCATAATTACAAACAAAGAGATAAAGTCATATAAAAAACGTGAAGCTGGGTATAGTTCCCTTAGTGAGTACACCTTTAAGGAATAGGCAACAAGCCCGATCATCTAATTACTTAAATTACAATACGTTATTATTGTTATTACCAGCTTCTATATCTCCCTCGAACCATACATTAATCCACTATTAAACCCAAAGCAAATCATAATTTTTTATAGCAATCCGCAATAAAAATAAAAAGCTCTTTTCTTTTTTTAAATAAGTGTGTATATTTATATAAGAGCTTATATAAGTTGTTTATTAGAGGTAACTATGAGTGTATATAGAATTTCAGGCGAGCTCATGCTCGGATCACGATTAAGACGCTTGGGTGAGAAGTTCTTTTTTGATATATCCAAAGTATATAAATCTGAAGATATTGCCTTTGAGCCAACATGGTTTCCACTCTTTTTCCTACTTAAGCATAATAAAACTTTAACGGTCTCGGATATTGCCACAAGTTTAGAAATAACTCATCCCGGTGCAAGTCAGATGATTACGACCTTTGAGAATCGATCGCTTATTAACTGCTCTCCAGATAAAAAAGACAAACGTGTACGTGTTGTCTCCTTAACAAAAAAGGGTGAGGCCCTTCTCAAACAAATTGAGCCAATTTGGCTCTCGGTTCAAAAATGCGCTCAGGAAATGCTTAATGAGGGAGAGAACAGTCGACTCCTTTTTTCTACCCTCACTGAAATTGAAGACTTACTTACGAAGAAAAGTTTTTTCGATCGTGTAAAGGATGACATTCATACCCAAAGCGTCCTTGACAAAATTTCGATTGTCCCCTATTCAAAGAAGTATGCCCCGCGTTTCAAGGAATTAGTCCTTTCCTGGCTCATTGAAAATAGTGAGCGAACCATAGAGCACGAGGCCTTTATAAATGATACTGAAAAAACAATTACATCGGGGAATACTTCTATTCTTTTTGTCAAACTAGCCGACGAACTTATCGGACTTTCAGTCCTCGCGCAATTGGACAATGATTCTGCAACCATTGCAGTATTTCACATTGAAGAATCAGTAAAAGATTTACATATTGCTAACCTACTTTTATCAGACACACTCAAACATGGTAAAGCCAAAACAGTTAATAACATTACCGTAACACTTGATAGGAAAAACGCATCACTCATTTCAATTTTTAAGGAGTGTAATTTTTCCTTACAATCGTTGAATAAAGAGAATAACACGATAACAATGGAGCGAGTAGCGAACAAGTAATATTGATCATGGGCTGGGGGAAATGGTGGCCATTATCGAGCAACGTGTAAAGGAGCATGGTTACTATGACACTAACAATAACAGGAACTGGTCTGACTGTAGAAGATGTGGTTGCAGTCGCACGACACCATAAAAAAGTGACCCTTGATCCTCAGGCAATTAAACGAATTGTTGCCTGTCGAGAGCTTTTAGAAAAAAAGATTGCCGCCCACGAGGTGATGTATGGCGTTAACACCGGTATCGGTGAATTTTCTGAAGTAGTACTCAATGATGACCAAATTCGTGATTTTCAACGATACCTTATCTATAATCATGCAGCGGGGATTGGTGAGCCGGCTCCCATTGAGTATGTCCGTGGAGCCATGCTTGGTCGAATAAATGTACATGCTCATGGCATGTCGGGAGTTCGTCTTGTAATTACCGAAACATTGGTAGCCATGCTTAACAAAGGGGTGACACCCTATGTCTGCCAAAAGGGGTCGGTTGGCGCCAGTGGAGATTTGGCCCCCATGGCCCAAATTGCTCTTCTGTTATTAGGTGAGGGTAAAGCCTTTTACAAGGGGAAGCTTCTAGAAGGTAAAACAGCAATGGACAAAGCGGGAATCCCGATTCCTGGCTTACATGCACGAGATGGTCTGGCAACGATTAATGGTTCTAATCTTCTTACTGCAATGAGTGCTATCTTTCTCTATGATGCAAATCGCTGGCTTAAGCAGGCAGAGATTGCTGCAGCTATGTCTTTAGAAGCACTTAAGGCAAACATGCGTCCCTACACACCAAAGTTGCACCAAGCCCGTGGCTTTCAAGGTGCTGTTCGAAGTGCTCTTGCCATTGGTAAATGTGTAAAAGAAGGAGATTTAGAGAGACAAAAGATCCAATGCAAAGTGCAGGATGCCTATTCCATGCGCTCAACCCCGCAAGTTATTGGGGCTGCTCACGATGCCCTGCACTATGCTCGATCGCAAGTCGAAATTGAACTCAATGGTGTGGGTGACAATCCGGTTTTCTTTCCAGAGGAAGGGCTTCATCTCTCAGGAGCTAATTTTCAAGGTACGCCAGTTTCTGTTCCTATGGATATGGCCGGGGCCTGTATCACGATGGTTAGTGTTTTATCAGAAAGACGAATGAATCGTCTCAATAATCCTGCCCTCAATGTAGGCCTGCCCGCTTTCTTAACAAAAGGCGCTGGCATGTTTTCTGGACTAATGCTTAGCCAATACACTGCGGATATGCAAATAGTTGAGCAACGCCTTCTTTCTACCCCAGCCTGTATTCAGTCAATTCCTGCTGCAGCAGACCAGGAAGACTTTGTTTCAATGGGAATGAACACGGCCATTAAGAATTTTCAGATTCTTGACAATGCCTATGGCATCTTGGGTATTGAGTTTATGGCTGCAGCCCAAGCCCTTGACTTCAGAGATTATACCTTTGGCAAGGGGGTTGTTACAGCACATGAGGTTATTCGAAAATATGTTGCTTTTTTAGATGTAGACCGACCACTATATGCTGATCATACCACCATGAAGGAGTTGGTAAAATCCTGTGAAATTCTTGAAGAGGTTGAAAAGAGAGTTGGTTCATTAGATTAAATAACTTATGAATAAGGAAAACAAGTCGTGAAAAGGAAAGATATTTCATCAAATAGCGTGCAAACCTTTCTGGATACCTATGCAAAGCATCCTCACTATCGTGCACCCCGTGGAAACACACCTAATGCAAAGTCATGGCAGTGTGAAGCACCACTTCGGATGCTTCTCAACAACCTTGACAAAGAGGTTGCCGAAGATCCTCATGAGCTGGTCGTCTATGGCGGAACAGGTCAAGCAGCAAGAAACCCCGAAGCGGTTGCTAAAATAATTACCTCACTACTAGCACTTGATGATAATCAGAGCCTTCTCATTCAATCGGGTAAACCGGTTGCTGTCCTGCCAACCAGCCCTGATGCACCACGGGTATTGATTGCCAATTCAAATCTTGTCCCCCAGTGGGCTACCTGGGAACATTTCAATGATTTGAAAAAGCGTGGATTGATCATGTACGGCCAGATGACTGCAGGAAGTTGGATTTACATTGGCACCCAGGGAATAATTCAAGGAACCTTTGAAACCTTTGCCGAATGCGCCAGGAAACATTTTGGTGGGACCCTAGCAGGTCGACTACTTATCAGTGGTGGGCTTGGTGGTATGGGTGGTGCTCAGCCATTGGCTGCGACCATGAATGGCGCTGCCTTTTTAGGGGTCGACGTTGACCCAAGCCATATAAAAAAACGTCTCGATACTAAATATCTTGACATAATGACTGATTCTTATGACGAGGCAAAGCAACTCCTCTTAAAAGCCAAGGCTGATAAAAAACCTCTCTCTGTTGGCCTTGTTGGAAATATGGCCACGGTTATTCATCAACTTCTTAGCGATAACATTATCCCTGATGTGGTTACAGATCAAACCTCTGCCCATGATCCCTTACATGGGTATGTGCCAGAAGGGATTTCCCTGGAACAAGCAATTGCACTCAGAAAAAGTGATCCAGATACCTATTGGGTAAAGTCAATTCAATCTATCTCCAAACATGTTCGGGGTATGCTTGCTATGCAGAGTCGCGGTAGTATCACCTTTGATTATGGAAACAATATCAGAGAATTTGCAAGGCAAGGAGGTGTAGAAGAGGCCTTTGACTTTAAGGGATTTGTCCCCGAATTTATTCGGCCGCTCTTTTGTCAAGGCAAGGGTCCCTTTCGATGGGCAGCATTATCTGGCGATCCTTTGGACATAGAGAAAACCGATGAAGCGCTTATCAACCTTTTCCCCGATGATAGACATCTTTATCAGTGGCTCATTCAAGCCAGTGATAAAATTGCTTTTCAAGGCTTACCATCGCGTATTTGTTGGCTTGGTATGGGAGAACGTGCAAAGGCTGGCCTTATGTTCAATAAACTTGTCAGGGAGGGAAAGCTCTCTGCTCCGATTGTACTTGGGAGAGACCATCTTGACTGTGGTTCTGTTGCTTCACCCAATCGAGAAACCGAAGGTATGAAGGACGGATCGGATGCTATATCTGACTGGGCGATCCTTAACCTATTGCTAAGCACCTCCTCCGGTGCGACCTGGGTCTCCTTCCATCATGGTGGCGGTGTTGGTATTGGCTATTCCCAGCATGCTGGTCAGGTGCTTGTTTTAGATGGATCGAATCGAGCAGACAACTGTGTAAAAAGAGTATTGCATAACGATCCTGCCATAGGTGTGATCCGCCATGCCGATGCAGGTTACGAAGAAGCTATTGAAGTTGCTAAAAACTTTAACTTACTATTACCCTAGTTAGGATACATCAATGAGTATTAAAAGAGTAATTGGTCCCTTTAAACAGATACTCACAATGGACAATATGGCACCAGCCGGTCCATTATCAGACAGCTCCTTAGAGATTATTGACAATGGCGGAATTCTGATTCATGGCGATACTATCGAGGCTATTTTAGATGCTCCAAGTTTTGCTAATACTATAAACAAAAAAGCATCCAGTGAAATAGTTTTTAATGAGATAAATGGCCCTGCAGTTCTTATGCCTGGCCTCATTGACACTCATACACACATCTGTTATGCTGGATCACGATCAGAGGATTATGCGGCTCGACTTGCTGGAAAGTCTTACATGGAAATTGCCAAAGCTGGTGGCGGCATCCTAAGTACCGTTGACAAGACTCGAAAAGCTAGTCAGGACACATTGGTTAATTTTTTGCGCATTCGAGCAGAATCCCATCTTCTTAGAGGGGTGACAACCTGTGAAGTAAAAAGTGGGTATGGCCTCAATGCAAATACTGAGCTTGCTATGTTGAGAAGTATTAAAAATCTTAATACTCAAAGAGAACATCTCATCCCTGATTTAATATCGACCTGTCTTGCAGCTCATTTTAAGCCTTTAGAGTTTCAAGATCATACAGACTATCTCGACTATGTGTTAAGGGAAATCATCCCGCAGGTAAAAAAGGAAATGTTGAGCAAGAGGGTGGATATCTTTATTGAAGAGGGAGCATTTTCTCCTTCGTTGGCTCGTCATTTTTTACAGGGGGTAAAGGCTCAAGGTTTTTCTCTTGCTGTACATGCTGATCAATTCACCTCCGGTGGAGCTATTGTTGCAGCAGAAGTTGGAGCACTCAGTGCAGACCATTTAGAGGTCTCAGGGAGTGACGACATTGAGGCTTTAAAAAGAGGTAACGTTATACCAACGGTTCTTCCTGGCGCTTCAATTGGTTTGGGATTGGACTTTGCCCCAGCCCGAGCCTTATTGGATGCGGGGCTACCACTGGTTATAGCCTCAGACTGGAATCCTGGTTCAGCTCCTATGGGAGATCTATTGGTTTTAGCATCCATATTGGCTATGTACCAAAAGGTTACTATGGCAGAAACTCTTGCTGCTCTTACGTATCGTGCTGCGACGGCTTTGGAGTTGTGTGATCGTGGTATACTTAAAGCAGGACTTCGTGCTGATATGATTGCTTTCCCCTGTTCAAATTTCAATGAAATACTTTACAATCAAGGAACTTTAAAGCCTCACTTTATATTGAAGAATGGAAAAGATGTATTAGTATAAAAGCATAAAAAGGCAGGAAATAATGACTAAAATTGTTGAATGTGTCCCTAACATATCAGAGGGGAAGAGCCCTGACATCTATAATACTATTGCCCAATCCTGTGAAAAGGTTTCCGGAGTGAAACTGCTTGATGTTGACCCTGGTGCTGCAACCAATAGAACGGTTATTACCTTTGCCGGTTCTCCTGATGTCATTGTTGATGCAGCCTTCGAAGTGATAAAAACCGCAAAAGACCTTATTGACATGCGAACCCATCATGGTGAACATGCCCGCATGGGAGCGGTGGATGTGTGCCCCTTTGTCCCTGTTTCCGGTGCCTCGTTAGAGGAGTGTGCAGCGCTTGCAAAAACATTGGCTAAACGGGTTGGAGAAGAGCTTGGTGTTTGGGTGTACCTTTACGAAAAGGCAGCCTCCAAACCTGAGTGGCAAAACCTGGCTACCGTTCGAAAGGGCGAGTATGAAGGATTAAAAGATCGCGTTGGTAAAATAGAATGGAAGCCAGACTTTGGGCCAGATACATTGGACCCCATGTTTGGTGCTATGGCAATTGGCGCTCGTAAATTTTTAATAGCGTACAACATCAATGTTAACTCTAAAAATGTTAAAATGGCCAAAGATATCGCCTTTAACATTAGAGAATCGGGAAGAGCAAAACGTAAAAGCTACCCTGATGGTGAAATTTATCGACATCCCGATGGCACCTCAATAAAAATCCCAGGAATCTTTAAGCATTGTAAGTCAACAGCATGGTTGATTCCAGAATATGAGTGTGCTCAACTTACTATGAATTTGACCGATATAGATGTTACCCCTGTCCATGTTGTGTTTGATGAGGTGGAACGGCAAGCCCATGCTCGGGGAATGCGAATAACCGGCTCTGAAATAGTTGGGTTGGTGCCGCTTCAAACAATGCTGGAGGCTGGTATCTATTTTGCTAAAAAACAGGGACTCTCCACAGCTCTTTCTGAAAAAGAGATTATCAATATTGCTATTCGCTCATTAGGATTACGCGATGTTGCCCCCTTTGATCCTAATGATAAAATTATTGAGTATCGATTTAGAACAAAGGGCGAGTTGGTATCATTGACCTGTGAGCAATTTGTGGAAAGGCTAGCTTCTGATGCTCCTGCTCCTGGTGGCGGTTCAGTTGCCGCCCTTTGTGGGGCCATGGCAGCTGCATTGGGTACCATGGTAACCAACCTCACCCACAGCAAAATTGAATTTGCCGAACATAAGAGTAACATGGAACACGCTGGTGTAACTGGACAAAAATTGATTGCCTGGTTCCTTGCTGCAGTTGATCGCGACACCGATGCATTTAACGCAGTCATGGATGCGATGAGACTACCCAAGGGATCAGAATATCAACAAAAAGTTAGGGATAAAGCCATACTTGAAGCAAATAAAGCATGCACCTTGGTACCCCTAGAGGTGTTAGAAAGTTGCCTTTCGGTATTACCCATCTTAACAACAGCTTCAGAAAAGGGAAATCCCAATTGTGCCTCCGATGCCGGTGTGGGTGCACACTGCTTAATGGCCTGTGCCGAAGGTGCTGCTCTCAATGTTAGAATAAACCTTGCAAACATTGAGGACCAAAGCTTTAAAGCACAGTGCACTACTCGTATTGACAAGGCGCTCAAAGCAGTATTTAAGGGATGCGATGAAATTATAGCATTGGTCAATAGTAAAATTGATTTAACCCAGATTATGCAATAGGAAGAAGCGCAGAAGCACAATCCTATGTCAATTAAGACTTTCAGGCTTTTCGGCCATATCACCTTGTAGATATGCCCTTCAAAACCTTCAAGTCTTACTAAATCATAATCTTGCACTTCTGCATCTA
>JANQEN010000132.1 GCA_028278335.1 Chitinivibrionales bacterium
CAGATGGTGAGTTGATTCAGGAGGCTTTAAATGGCAATCGGGACAGTTTAACCAAACTTATATCATGTCATCAGGCCTGGATCTACAATATTGCCTTGCGTATGGTACTGGCCCCTGCGGATGCAGAGGATATTACCCAGGAAATACTCATTAAGGTCATGACAAAGTTATCAACCTATGACAGTAGCAAAGCCTCTTTTCGAACCTGGCTCTATCGGATTGTGGTCAACCATGTGATCAATATGAACAAAAAGAACAATGAGATGGGGATTACAACACTTGAAAAGTACTACAGCTTTATTGACACAACCCCTGATAAACACATTGAACCATCCCCTGAAACCAAACTGTTTATAGACGAACTGGCCATTAGTTGTGTTCTGGGCTCACTTTTATGTATGGACAGACAGCAGCGACTGATCTTTATCCTGGGGGTTGTATTTAATGTAAGTTCAGAAGTAGGAGCCGAGATAATGGAGATCTCTGCTGACACCTTTAGAAAGACACTTTCCCGGACAAGAGCCAAGCTGCACAACTTTATGACCAACAAATGTGGATTGATCAATGCAGAAGCACCTTGTAAATGCAGAAATAAGATCAGTGAATTCATTGAAAAGGGCTGGTATACCAAGGATAATATCCAATACTACAAAGAAAATGCAAACAAGGTCAATGAGTTGATCTCTCTTAAAAAAGACCATTTCTATGAAGCGGTCTATACAGACTTTATGAAGCAATATAGGAGTCATCCCTTTTATGAATCTCCCGCATTAATCACATGGATCAAAGAAACACTTGATAAACCAGAATTTAAGTCTATATTTGATTTGAATTAAGGTATCTACTCAAGGAGATTGAATGGCTGAAAAACTCAAAGACAGATTTTATACCCCTGAATCTATTGAAGTAACCGCGGATATACTAAAAACCGTTCATAAAAGCTTTGATAAGCAAAAGTTTATGAAACAGGTCTTGAGCAAGGCTTTTGCTGAAATGGAATTTAAACAAAAAATGGACCATACCACACAAGGTTTGCATGCCTGTTTGCCTGATGATTATCCAAAGGCCATTAAGATCTTAAAAAAGGCAGCTTCCAAGATCAAAACAGCAGAAGCCATTTGCCTGCCAGATTATGTTGAGCAATATGGATTGGAACACTGGGACATTTCTTTGGATGCTATGGCATGGTTCACAAAGTTCAGTACCTCTGAGTTTGCGATACGACCGTATATCTTAAAAGATCCCAAACGTGCAATGGCCTATATGTTAAAACTTACGAAGGATGAAGATCCCAATGTCCGTCGTTTTGCCAGCGAGGGATGCAGACCGCGTTTACCCTGGGCCATGGCATTACCAGTATTTAAGAAAGATCCAGCACCTGTATTGACTGTACTTGAAGCACTTAAAGACGATGACTCGGAATTTGTACGTAAGAGTGTGGCCAATAATCTCAATGATATTTCCAAGGATCATCCTGAGATCCTATTGGATGTGGCCAGTCAATGGCTGGGGAAATCAAAGAATACAGATTGGATTGTCAAACATGCCTGTAGAACCTTGCTTAAGGCTGGCCACCCAGAGGCCATGATTCTATTTGGATTTTCAAATCCCAAGGGCATCACTGTTTCTGATTTAAAAACAAAACCCAAACGTATCAAGATTGGATCGGATCTGCAATTTGATTTTATAATCAAGGCAAAACAAGCAGGTGACGTACGATTGGAATACAAGATACACTATGTCAAGGCCAATGGCAAAACCTCACACAAGGTCTTTAAGATATCAGAAAAAAACATGAAACCAGGGCAGCATAAGGTGACACGAAAGCACAGCTTTGCCAATATGACCACACGCACCCATTATCCAGGAACACATAGAATTGAGATTGTTATTAATGGTGTGTCCAAGGCTGATGTGACGTTTGAGTTGCTTTAGGAGTTTTTGCCAAGGTATACGATTTTTTGTAATGATAAATAAGAAGAAAAATAAATCGTATTTTTATGGGAGAAAGTCTATGTCAACATACCTCTTTTGTGGTAAATGTCGAATTATAATTCTGTTAGCTGTTATTCTTGTATTCTCGACGGTTCTTAACGCACAGGAACTCGCTGCGGGCCAAGTTGTCGAAATAGAGTTTAGTAAAGATAATCTCCCCAGAACTTTACACAGCATGGTTTCAGAAAAAGACGTCTCTCCTCGCATGTCGGTTAGGCTACCTGATGAATATGACCCCAATAAACGCTATCCTTTGCTTGTCTATTTGAGAGGGAGAGATGGAGGTGTAAGCGGAAACATCAAAATCGCCCATGAAATTGCTGGTAGCAAGGGATGGATATTGGCAAGTCTGCCCTTGTTTAAGAAGTCCATTGACAAAGAGGAGATGTTTGGTGGATTAGTCGTAAGCTTTAATGATTACCCAGTGATATCAAAGGCTTATAGTACGATGTTAGGGAAGTTATTTGAGTTGGTTCCGAATATAGACAGCGACAAGAGTGCAATAGTGGGATTCTCCAATGGTGCAAACACGATTGCGATACTTGTTTCGTGTCAGGATGAGTTTATACTCAACAATTTCAAGAGTTTTGGGCTGGTCGATGCCGGGTACTGGTATCTCAATGGATATCACAAAAAAGCA
>JANQEN010000142.1 GCA_028278335.1 Chitinivibrionales bacterium
ATTAAACCCAGATTATGCAATAGGAAGTAGCGCAGAAGCACACCACGACTTTGACCGGATGTACGCTTGGGAAGTAGCCTGTAATCCTATACCCATTAAGACTTTCAGGCTTTTCGGCCATATCACTTTGTAGATATGCCCTTCAAAACCTTCAAGTCTTACTAAATCATAATCTTGCACTTCTGCATCTACTCCTACTGCATAGTCTGGGTTAAAAACTCTATCTCATTTTGTGTGTCATCAACACTTTTTTCAATATAAAAATTGACATCTAAAAGATTTTTTTTGTAGAAGGTCACTTTTGAATAGGTCAATTGGTAGAGCTGTGAAGGAGTAACTGTCCGACTGGACAATAGCATGACCACCTTTCATCAACCCTGCATTTGATAGAAGTTTCCAATGCAGATAGAACCACTCTTAGACTTTATATGGTATAGTAGGAGAGGTGGCGCTTTATTTATTGTTATAGTTTTCAAAATCGTTTCATCGCTTATAGTTAAAACATGAGAGTGCTTTTTTTATTCTGCTCAAACTTTAAAATGGTCATGTAATATATTTAGTAATATACAAACCTCATACAACAAAACATTGATTTTTTAAAGGATAAGAGAAGATGGTCACACAGAATACATATCTCCAACCTTTTGTAATTATTTTAGTTACGATTATGTTACATAGTCCTCTCCCTTTGTTTGCTTTAGAGTCTCCTCAGGATTCTCAGGAATCAAAAACTTTACAAAAGCTTAATAAGCAAAATAGAGAGGGGGAATCAGCTCTTCTGGAAGCTGGTAGAAAAGGGGATACTATTTTAGTAGCTGAGTTGCTACAACAAGGGGTTGATCCCTTTGTTGTTGACAAAAAGGGTACCAATATAATTCACTATGTTGCGCTATATGGGAATGAGCCCTTGGTATCGATTCTTATTAAAAAAGGTGTTGATGTGAATAGCATTAATAATGAAGGTATAACGCCTTTGATGCTGGCATCTGGCAAGAGGGCTCTTGCTACCGTAAAAACACTTTTGTCACATGGTGGGGATAGCAAGCTACAAAGCCTCACAAAAGAGTCGGCACTCCATTTTGCCGCTGCAAAGGGGCACTATGAAACGGCTAAAACCCTACTCAATCATGAAGCTGATGTGAATGTGAAAAACAAGAGTGGCTATTCTCCGCTTTCTCTGGCTGTTTTGAACCACCACTATAAGATTGCTCGTCTTTTTATTGACCATGGGGCATCAATATCTTCGGAAAAGCTTCTTGAACCAAACCAACCAACATTATTAAAACCGTATGAATTGTATAGCCGTTCAAAATTATATGCACTCTTGGCTGATAAAGCTTTTAACGAAGGGCAATATACCAAAGCTACTGAGCAATACAACTTAGCTAAAGAGTGGTATAAACATTCCTTTGGTAGATTTACTTTTCTTGCAAAGGATGCGGCTGACAGAGAAAAACGAATCAAAGAGAATTCTAGTGAGGCTGTGCTTTTAGATCTCTACCCAATTTCTGTGTTATATAAATATGTTGCTGACCGGAATTATTCATGGAAGTATGATCGTGCAAGCTCCACTTTTTATCAAAAGCATGCCCATCTTTGTCACACTAAAGAGTTGGTATGTAGCTTAAAAATAAACTGTCTTGATCGCTATAATGAAGAAGCAACGTTGAAGGAGTGCATTGCTGCTATCTCAGAAAAAAAAATTGCCCAGCAGTTGCAGCTCCATAGCGATTTTACTGATACAGAGGCAAAGCTCACCAGAGTTCAATCGCTTCGTGTACGAGATATAATTTTTTCAGTGACTGGTGGTGCTCTACTTACCTTCGGGATTATTCGACGGGCTGCAAATGGCAACAATGCATCTACAATAAGTAGAACTGTTGATATGTCAGCAATAATCCTGGGAACGGGATTATCCCTCTCATTTCCTATCAACAATCGAGTTAAAAAGAATTTGATTAAGAAAAGAGATGCCCTACAAAAGAGTCTTGAAAAGGAATAAATTGAAATATTACACCCAAAAGTAGGTTTTATCTTTTTTTGAGATAAATAAATTTAATAATTTTTGATGGCACTCGTAATTATTATTCTGCCCTTCATCATGTAACATGAAAGGGAAGGTTGAATCAACATATGATTCTCATATGTATTGATGTTAGAGAAATATATTTTTGATATATCAGAGTGATATGATTTTTTTTCGGAGCAGTTTGAGTCCTCTGATAAGTCTTTAATATACAAAGAAAATAAATAATTATGTTGGTGGCATGTTGTTTGCATTTAAAGTTGTATATTTTATAAACAATTTGAAAATTAAAACCTGTAAGGAGTATAACAATGACGGATATTGTGCAACTGTTGGCAACAAAGTTCAATCAAGGTGGCCCCTTTATGTGGGTGATATTGGTGGTCTTGGCAACTGCCTGTGCCATAGTTTTAGAACGAGTTGTCTTTTATTTCTTTATTTGTAATATCAATGGAGTTAAGTTAGTTTCTGAAGTTGCCAAAGCCTTAAACAATGATAACATAGATGCTGCAAAAAAAGCTGCCTGTTGTAAAAAAGCACCTATAAACACCTTGATCCGCACTGCAATTGAACGATACGGCACAGGGATGGATTTTGATGATATTCAGGAAGGGGTGGATGAAACAGCAATAAAAGAGGTTCCAAAGATGTCACAACGCCTTAACTACCTCTCACTTTTTGCCAATATAGCAACTCTATTAGGTTTATTAGGTACGATCTCTGGATTGCAGGTCTCATTTAGTTCACTTGCTGCGGTCGAGGCTGCCAAGAAAGCCACTATGCTCGCTCAAGGTATATCTCAGGCAATGAATACAACAGCCTTTGGATTAATTGTAGCTGTTCCCTGTATGATTTTCTTTACAATCCTTTCAAACAAGCAGCAGGCTTTGACAAAGGATCTTGATGAGGCTGTGGTAAAGCTACTCAGTTACATGAAGAAGAAACGGGAACCAAAGGAACAGTAGCACTATGAACCTTTCCTTCTCAAAAAGAAAATGGGCTCCCTCTGAAGTAGCAGAGGAGGTAATTGACATTGACGTTACACCGGTAATGAATATGTTTATCATTCTGATTCCCTTTTTAGTTTCCATGGCGGTTTTTACGCATCTTTCAATTTTAGAATTCTCGCTTCCACCCAATGTGGGGGCTGGCCTTGATATGAGTAAGGGTAAACCAAAGCTTAAGATTACAATTGTCATTAATCGCGATTATTTAGCAATTACCCATGGTGAAAAAATGCTCGATTCTCTTGCTATTGTTGATGATGGCTATGACTATAAAACACTGTATACCAAACTAATTGAACATCGGAATAACGTCGAAATTAAAAATGAAGTCGTGGTTGCTGTTCAGGATGCGATAAAATTCAAACATGTGGTTCGAGTGATGGATCAATGTAAAGAGGCGGGCTTTGACAAGGTGGGATTATCAAGTGCACCCGAGGAGGTTGTAAAGCTTTAGCAGGCTTTGGTAGTTATGAAAAATCCAATATCTTTTTTAAAAACCCATGCTGTTGAAGGGGTTGACGGAACTTTTCGTCCCCAGCTTACCTCTTTAATTGACGTCATGACCATTCTCCTTGTTTTTCTTATCAAGAGTTTTTCTGTTGAGGGTAATCTTATTACCCCTTCGCCGGACTTGGAACTTCCCATCTCAACTTCACAAAAGCCGCCGAAACCGGTTTTCTCTTTGGAAATCTCCAAAAGTGCAATCCTCTCCGAGGGACAGCCAATTGCTCAAATTGATGACTTCAAAAATAATGATACTCTGTTAATCCCCATGCTCTATGATTGGATGCTTTTACAGCGAACAAAAGGGGATGGGGTTTCTGAGTCGAAGGACGTGCTTATTCAATCCGATCGTGAGAGCGAATTTAATATTGTCAAGCGGGTTATGTTTACCTGTAGTAAAGCTGGCTTCTCTGATTTTTCTGTGTTGGTGATCGAAGAGGAATAATTATGACACAGGATATGAAAAGTCAATACTTAAAAGCCTATGAGCTGTATGTTCCGACAGCAACACCTCTTGTGGAGCGTCTGTTTAAAATCATTTTTAGTGCTGTCTTAGCACTTTTTATAGGTGGTGGACTCTACCTTAATAGTGTTGAGCCTATCCCCCAGCAGATTAGTGAAAAGATTGCCCGGATTAAGACTCAATTTCTCATTCAAGAAAAGAAAAAAGCAGAAGTAAAGAAAGAGAAAAAAAAGATTAAGAAAAAGAAACCCAAAGAGAAACCTGTCGATCTTACAAAAAAACCTGAGCTTAAGCAGAAAATGGAGGATGTGAGGCCAAAGGTTAAAAAGAAAAAGGTTCGACGTGTATATGGATTAAAACGGGTCTACTCTAAGGGAATTGGCTCTGGTGGTAGTCTTTCCGATGCTGTGGTTGGAAAATTGGGAAACACCATTAATAAAGAGGTCGATACGATAACAGCGACAAAAGAGGAGATAAAAGGTGAGGTTGTTTCTGCAACAACGGTGACAACCGCTCCTCGCTTTAAGAAACGGGTAAAACCAGAATATACCAAGGAAATGCTTGATAATAAAATTGAGGGTGTTATTAAGGTTAAAGTACTAGTTGACGTGGATGGAAAAATTAAAAAGGCTCGAGCCTTAAATGACCTCGGTCATGGCTCCAAGAATATTGCGGTCAAGGCCTGCTTTTCTATGCTTTTCGAACCAGCCAAGCGAGGAGATGAGCCAGTTGCAGTTTGGATTATTATCCCTATTCGGTTTAAACTTTTGGCTTAAAAATGGATAAAAAGAATTGTGCCAATATCTATTAAGGAAAAATGCTAACGATGAATAAAATTATTCTCATTGTATTCTCACTCATTCTGTTGGGAGTGAGTATCTTTGCTGAGGGGAAACTCAATCAACAAAATACAAATGATTTAGAGAATTCTTCAAGCTCCGACACTGTCGAAGTTTCGATCGATGACCTACCAAATCGAGATAAGGCAGCCATGAAAGAAATAAACATTTCACCTTCCTCAAAAGACACTGAGACACCGATACTGTCAAACCTGTCAAATAAAGATTTGTTAGAGTCAAATAAAAGTGCTACTCCACCGAAGCCTGATCTTAAAAAAGATATCAAGCTATTTGAATCGGTAAAGGCACAAAAGAGAAGAACAGCCATCATTGGCAACACCCTCTTTTTTACTGGGACATTAATCAAATATGGATTGATCCTTCCCCAAGCAAATAAGCTTGAAATTGATGATGTGTCTGGGCAATTGGCTCTTCTTTCACCCATGTTTCTGTCAATTGGCTTACAGGGGGCAGGCGCCACCATGTCCTGTATGCGTACTTCTGAAAGCGTTAAAGCCTATAAGAAGTATGTTTCTGATGAAGCGCCAAGAAATTTGTCATGGATCTCTTTTATTGCTGGTTATGGTTTTATGGCCGGAGCTCAGGCCGCATCAGCCTTTGGGCAGGTTAGCCAGCGAGAAGATTTTTATACTGCTGCTCGTGGGCTTGATATAATTGCTGATCTGTTTTGGGCTTTTGCTAATATCTATTCATTAGTGTACATCACAAAACTTGGTGAGCAGCTGCGAGATTCAAATATCTCTTTGGCACCGGGGGTCAGTAGCACTGGCGCCTCTGCCTTAATGGTAACACTTAGATTTTAAATGGAGATTAATCATAGTGGATGTTAGTAAGAAATTAAAAAAGATTATTGTGTTGCTCCTTTTAGGTGTTGGGTGTATGCTTTTTGCACAATCAACACAAACAGATGATCTTAATGCCAGTGCAGAGCAGGATGAGATCCTTCTTGTGGATCCTGACATGGAAGAATATGAAGAGGATGAAATTATTCTTGCCAAAGAAGGTGAGGATGAAATTGAGATAGAGGACTCCCTTCCCCCCATTGAAAGAATGCCCGAAATAATTAAAGAGGTTGCTATCGCCTATCCCCCAGAAGTGTACAAGCAGGGTATTGAGGGGGTTGTATTAGTCAATGTAATTGTCAATGATAGTGGCACTGTGGACAGTGTGTTTGTTGAAAAGAGGCTGCATCCAATCCTTGACAGCAATGTAGTGTCTGCTGTCAGGCAATTTGAATTTTCACCAGCCATGGCTGCAGGGGAGCCGGTGTCGGTGTTAATTCAATATGAACGAAGTTTTACATTAAAAGAGGTTGTAGAAAAGGTAGAGCAGTATGTAAACTTTTCTGGCACAATTATTGAGAAGGGTACAAAAAATCCAATAGCTGATGCTATGGTGGTTCTACAATTTATTGACACGGTGGACAATGAACACTTGGAGGTACCCTTTTCTGTTTACTTGGAAAAGATCGGCGGGTTTGAAGGACAATACATTGAGGAGAGTCGTCTAGTGACTCTCACTGATTCATTGGGACAATTTAGGTTTCTCTCTTTACCTCCGGGAAAGCTTATAGTCAGAGCACCACTTCCCGGATACGAAGAATTTGAGGAGGAGGAGTTTCTTGCTGCTGATGACGCCTTAGAGGCAAAGTATTACGTAAGCCGAGTCTCCTATTCGGACTACGAGATTGTGGTCTATGGAAAAAAGGAGAAGAAAGAGGTTAGCCGACGAAAATTAACTCTTAATGAAGTTAAAAAAATACCCGGCTCTCAGGGTGATGCGGTTAAGGTAGTGCAGGCCCTCCCCGGTGTCGCACGACCAACCTTTGGGGCTCCTCAGATTGTTGTCCGAGGAGCAGGAACCAGTGACTCCAAGTTTCTCTTAGATGGCGTTGAGATCCCCTTACTGTTCCATTATGGCCTAAAGTCAACCTATAATTCAGATGCTTTAGAATCAGTTGATTTTTATCCCGGTGGATTTGGTACACGCTATGGAAACGCTATTGCAGGTGTTATTGAAATTACTGGCCGTCAACCAAAAAAAGATCGTATCCACGGCTATACGGATGCCAGCTTTTTTGATGGTTCCTTTTTTGTGGAGGGACCCATAAATGAGAAGGTCTCTTTTTTAGGGACAGCAAGACGCAGTTTTATTGGTGATGTCATCAAACTTGCTGCTAAAAAGAATACCTCTGGAAATCTCCTTACTGTAGCCCCCACCTATTGGGACTATATTTTTCGAACTGATTATGAAATTGCTAAGAATCAGCATTCCTATATGACCTTGTTTGGTGTAAAAAATAAAATGGAACTGGTCTCTTCAGAAGTACGAGGAGGAAGCGATGATGTCGATGATGCAAAGGATGCTTTCAACTTGGAACTGCTTTTCCACATGGGGATTTTTGGGTGGCAATGGAAAATATCTGATAAGATGAAAAACGATTTTAAATACTCCTTCACCTATGGCGAAAATGAGATCTCTGCCTTTGGTTTTTTTAAAAATGAAAATAGATACTTTCTCCATAGTCTCAGGAATCAATTTACCTTCAAGCCAACAGAAAAGTTTACCCTTAATCTCGGTGCCGATGTCCAGCTTTTACCCTTAGATCTCATATTACATTTACCTGCTGGTGAAAATATTATAAAAAAGGACACAACCAAGGATTGGCTTTTTGGTGATGTGGGTGCTTACATAAATTTCGAGTGGAAACCTCTGGAAAATGTACAAATTATCCCAGGAATACGATACGATTATTTTCCTGAACTCAATTACAATGGAGCCAATTATCCAGAGTTTTGGGATTATAAAAATGTCGAAAATGAAACACGTTTTTCCGGTGAGCCCTCCCTTCGAATAAATGGTCGATATGAATTTATTAAAGATCATACACTGAAGGGGGCTATTGGTAATTATAATCAGAGTCCAGAACCAATGGGACAAACCATTCACAAAACCTGGGGCACTCCTAACCTTGCTGTCACGCGAGCAGCTCAGTATGTTGTTGGCTATGAGTGGCAGATTACCGACCTTATTCGTGCAGAGCTTGAAGGGTATGTCAATCGTCAGTGGAAGGTTCCACGAGCACCTACAGAGGAAGACCTTTCTTCGGGCAGGCGTGATTTTTTTATAGCTGATGGTAAACGTAAAATGATGGGCTTGGAATGTATGCTTCGTCATGATCAGGGGGATCACTTTTTTGGATGGCTTGCATATTCCCTTTCTAAAAGCGAATATTTTGATTTTAATGAGAAACGGTATATTATCTTTAGTAAAGATCAAACCCACAATCTCATTGCTGTTGGTAATTGGCGATTACCAAAGAATTGGGAATTTGGATTTAAGCTACAATATACGACCGGTGACCCAGAAACACCCGTCATTGGTGAAACCTATAATGAACAGTTTCACTTTTATCAACGGAAAACCGGTCCAATACACTCAGAACGGCTTGAGCCAACCGTACAGCTTGACCTTCGCTTTGATAAAAAGTTGGTTTTCAAGAAATGGATGATCTCTACCTATATTGACTTCTTCAATATTGGATATTTTCTCTACAAGAGTCCCCAATTTTATGTGTATAATAATGCAGATCCCTTTAATGAGAAGCTAGGAAAACCTAACCGACGGGCGGTTTATCAGTATTCCATACCTTCTATTGGTATAAAGGGGGAGTTCTAACCATGACTAGGTATATCAGTATGAAACTAAGGATTACTTATTGTGCAATAATTTGTTCAATTGCTCTTTTTATATCTTGTAGCAGCTGGCCAACATCCTTCGAACGAATAGACCATGACAACATTCGAACACTTGATTTTGTCTATAAAAATCATGTTGACACAACACTCTGTGAAGCAATGCCCGGTGACACGATTTTGCTTTATGCTTATTTTTCTGGTGAGCCCATTACTTCAATTCGTTGGCAGGTCTCCTTTAATGTCTTTCAAAATATATATGGTCAAGACACAGCTTTGGATATACAGGATTTAGTTTTTGATACCCTAACTCCCTATTCACAGGGTTTTAGTGATGCCACACAACGGGTGGGGTTGAAATTTCAGGTTCCTGCTACAATTATGTATACAAGTCAGGCAGTAAAGGAGGAGCTCTTTACTGCCCTTGGTCTGAATAAAATTTTAGTATTGGGATTGTTAGATACCCTAAGCAAGGTTGATCCCGCCCTATGGAGTACCATACCGGAGCTACAACCATACTTACCAGTAATCCAGGAAAATTTGCCGGCTTTGTTGCAGGTGCTCTCAGTACCGGTAAGGATTTTTGCAACAGTAAATGGTTTATACAATATTACCAGTGATTTTATTGTCCGATATAATCGACATGTAAAAGACTTGCCTGGTGTTGTCGTAAACCATAATCCAAAAATAAACTATATTGGTCTTTACAAATTAAAGGATGCAGAACCAGTAAACTTCGATGCTACGACAATGACAGAACGGGATTCAACCTATTGTTTCTATTATGATGAGGCTATAGATACAATCCCCTTTGGTAAAAATGAAATCTTTTCCGATACAGTGCTCATTGATGTAGGGTATACCTATCATATCACCTGTGACAGCGGTGTCTATAACAGTGTGGATCAACGAGATCTTGGTTTAACCTTTGATCCCTCTGGGGGTATCTCTTCGGGACCGGAAACCTTTTTTACGCAGCTCTTTTTTCAACACGACAAACAGGAAGTTGCCGATGTTGATGTAGATGATTTAATGGTTTTAAGTAGTAATGGGAATTTTATGAATGCCCTTTTGCCCCCTTTGGACACCTTGGCCAAGCAAGTCACTCTATGGGTACAGGTGTGGGACTATTTTTTAGGTGAACGTAATCGACCCTATGGATCAAATTTGCAGGAGGTGTCAATTTATTTTAAGTACACCCAAGCCTATGTAGATTCCTTAGAGAAGCTTCCTTAACTCTGGATCATACGTTTGTGTCACTCACAACTTTAAACTCTGAGTTAAAGCTTGTTAATCATACTAGCGGAGTATCCGGCACCAAATCCATTGTCAATGTTTACAACACTTACACCACTGGCACAACTGGTTAACATGCCCAATAGGGCAGAGACACCACCGAAATTTGCGCCATAACCCACGCTGGTGGGCACAGCAATTACAGGTTTATCCACAAGCCCACCAACAACACTGGAGAGCGCCCCTTCCATTCCAGCCACAACAACGACTACCTTAGACTCCCGGATTAAAGACAATTTGTCCATGATACGATGTATCCCAGCAACCCCCACATCAAAAACCCGCTCAACGGTATTTCCTAAAAGCTCAGCGGTGACAGAAGCCTCCTCTGCCACAGGAAGATCAGAGGTTCCTGCGGTTACCACCGAAATGTAACTTGATGGTTTTTCTACTCTCTTTTGTACCACGGCTATGATACGAGCGTCAGCGAAGAACTTAGCCTTTTTGCAAAATCTTTTAATGGCTGTATAGACTTCTTTTGTTGTCCTTGTGACAATAATCGTATTACCACGGGGAATCATTGCCTTTACAATATCGCAAATCTGTTTTTTTGTCTTTCCTGCTCCGTAAATAACTTCTGGATATCCTTGGCGAAGTTCACGATGAGTGTCTATACGGGTATGACCAATATCTTTAAAGGGAAGATCGTGAAGTTTTTTTAATGCGCCATCAATCCCTAATGATCCTTTTTGTACCTTTTCTAATAAACGGGTTAACTCCCTTTTGTCCATCTATAAGATTCCTTGTTCTATATGCATTACGATTCTTGATTAAAACTTCCCATGCGATATCCAATAATATCTATGGTAACATAGGAAAACCCAATATCTCTAAATTTATTATAAATTTGTAGAGCCACTATGTCATTTATCAGGTCTTTACGTCTGCTTCGTCCTATTTCTATTCGTGCTAGATCACCATGACTTCGAACTCGAATATCTTTAAATCCTATACTCATTAAAAACTCCTCTGCCGATTCAATTCGTTTGAGTTCTTCAGTATTTACTTCATGATCAAAGGGTAGTCTGGTAAGTAAGCACGCGTAGGAGGGCTTGTCCCAGGTTGGTAGGTCATACTCCTTTGAGAGTAAGCGCACATCACTTTTAGTAATTTTGTTTTCCAACAATGGGCTTTTCACACCTAACTCTTTAAGGGCTTTTAAGCCAGGACGGATATCATTGGTATCATCAAAGTTTGTTCCATCTAAAATTGCTGAAAAACCATGCTCCGTTGCTTTTTGTTTAAGACGAGTAAAGAGCTCCTTTTTGCATAAATAACAGCGATCTTTGGGGTTGAGTTTTATTGCATCCAATATGGGGAGTGTAATCACCTCATGATGTACATTAAGTTCTTTTGTGATCGCTTGAGCCTCTTCGATCTCCCAATTAGCAACGTAGGGAGTGTTTATAGTGAGAGCAAGGACCTTGTCCCCAAGTGCCTTTTGAGCAGCAAAAACTAAGAATGTGCTGTCAACCCCACCGGAGAAGGCAATAGCCGCATTTTCTAGATCCTTTAAATAGGCTATTAAATTGTTGAATTTTTCCTGATCAGCCAAGAGTCCCACCTTTGGTTATGTTAGATCTTTGTGCATTTGTGAGAATACTTCCTTATATACATCCTGAATTGAGATGTTATTTTTTTCTGCTATTGCTTTACAATCACGATATTCTGGTTTTGACTTTATCTGTTTACCTTTAAAGAATGCCGATTTAACGGAAACAGCACCGTACCGGGTATCTATTGAGACTGTTTCCCGTTTCAACATGAGCTTGTCCACTTTGTATCGGCGTAATCCCAAGGTCGTGGTATCTTGAAAAAGCGTTTCAACAAGACCTTCCTCATGATTTTTATGATAGAGCACACTTAAGGTTATGGCCGGACGAGATTTTTTCATTTGAATTGGGGTGACATATACATCATCAGCACCATTATTCAGCAATTTCTCTATGATGTGTTCGTAAAGCTCAGGGTTCATATCGTCAATGTTACATTCCATAATCCATGCGGTTTCAGTTGCTAAATCCTTACTGCTGAATGCATCATCCTTTGTTTCGCCAATAAAAACACGCAGAACATTTGGAACCTCACTGTCCTTATATCCAATCCCATAGCCAATTTTTGCTATGGTAAACTGCTTCTTGTTGGTAAACTCGCTGGCCATGGTGGCCATGAGTGCTGCTCCAGTGGGTGTTGTTGCTTCAAAGGGCACGGTTCCCATCTGAGTGGGAATGTTTGTTAGCAATTCTGCTGTAGCTGGAGCTGGAACAGGGAAGGTGCCATGGGCACAATTAATAAGACCGCTTCCCAATTCAATGGGGGAGCATATTACTTTGTCAATGTTTAGGGCATCATAGCAGATTGCCGCACCAACAATATCAACAATTGAGTCGACTGCACCAACTTCGTGAAAGTGAACTTGGTCTACAGGCTTTCCATGAACTTTGGCTTCTGCATGAGCAAGCTTTGTGAAGATATCTTTACTGATTTTTTTTACTGCTTCCGGTAATGTACTGTTATCAATAATGGTCTTAATATCAGAGAGGTTTCTATGATGATGGTGATGACCATGGTCATGATCATGAGTGTGCTTATGGGAGGTAAGATTTACCTGTACTCGTGTACCCTCAATACCACGACGCTGGTCACGGCTAACCTCTAAGGTGTAACCATCAACCCCTAGCTTGTCGAGTTCCGCTGTAAGATAGCTTTCTTTGATTCCCAGGTCAAGCATTGCTCCCAGGTTCATATCCCCGCTTATTCCTGCGAAACAATCATAGTATAGTATGTTCATCTACATTCCTTTAATCAGTTTTCCATACTAAAAATATACCTAATTCTGGTAGGTATCGCTTAAAATGTTTAACCAAGGTTGTATATTGCTACTAAAGTGAAAATTACGATGATAATCAAGCAAGGAGAGAGCGGATTGATGGATTAATGGTAAACGCGTTATTTGCTTAAATCAATGAACTCTGGGCCACCATAGATACCAATATCGTTTTTAGAGCCATCCATATCATTAAATTTCTTGTCCCGCATACCAGCATCTATACAGGGTGAGTAGGTAGAGAGTTGATATCGCTTGTAACTTTGTGTGATTTTTCTATAGGTTGTTGAATCCGTCAAGGTTGTCTGGATAACCTTTGCAATGGTCGTATCTTTGATTTTTGATTTATCAGATTTAAGGGTGATGTCCTGTTCAACCGCTAAGGAGTCTGCGGCTGATCCTGCGAATATTGGATCCACAAAGAGATTAAAAGAGCCATCAGTAGAATCTTTATTCTTGTTACGTTTTTTTACAAAGCCTAATTCCGGATCGCAACCAATTAAATCACCAGCATCATTACCAAAGAGGCAGGAGTGCTTTAGGATGATAGAGGACATGTGATCAGACCAAATTCCATTTCCACGGTTAAAGGCAATAATACAATTAAGAATTGTTGGATTGGAACTTTCAACTCGAACACCGGAGGTGGCGTTGTAGGTTATGTTGGAATTAATAATCATGGGCTGGGAGTTATTGACTCCCAAAATACCAATATTGTTGAATTCAAATATGCAATTTCGAATGATTGGTGAGCCTTGTATAACCGTGAGGGCATTACAGGCATTCGCCATATCACAGTAGGCAAATTCGACCTCGCCCTCATAGAGTGATTCAATGATTATACCATACCATTGACATTGCATAGATTCTGGGTGTTGAGCGGAAAAGGATATACGGTTTTTTAAACGCCCAACACATTTCATGGCTCCGTATACCTTAATTGATATGGTGAATGAATCTAAATGATTTCGTTGCACAATGCCATGGTCAAAGGTGATCGGTTTTCCTACTAAAACCTGGACTCCCGGATTGATGACTAGACGACCATTTTGTGGTACCAGTATATCATCGGTAATAATGTAGGGGCTCTCTTCAGCAGTCCACCGCTCATTAAGGCTCAGTGTACCATATTTTTCTGTTGCTGCTTTCACCTTTGAGACTAGGAGAGAGCATATACAGAAAAAGAGAAGGGCAGTTGAAGTTTTTTTAGTCAATTTTATTTGCATGTTGATTTAACGTATTGTTTATAGTAAAAATACACCATTACTCGCTTGAAATGTTTTGGTCATTTACTACATTATATAATATCGATCATTGTTTTGTGTTACTCCAGTTTTTTCTACCAAAATTGAGTGATTGTTTTGATACCCTGGGTATGATCAACCCATATCCTCGGTGAGTTCAGTAATACCCTTTGAGTAATGAGCTTTTAAAGAGGCTAGTTGATGAGATGAGATCATGAAACTATATTCAAGTTAGTGCTAAACAATGAGCTTAGAATGAAAATAATTCGACGATCTATCTATTGTTTTATTGGATTTGTGTTTCTTTTTTATTGCAATCGACAACCTGCATTTACAGTTGCTATTGATCTATTAGCGAATGATCAATGGATATATAGTTTATCATACAGGCAGAGTGGTAATTATCGTTGGAACGAGGCAAAAGAGCAGCTATTTAATACGATTTCCTGCGAGTTAGCCTGTACTATTGAGGAGTCTCAAGAAAATGTTTCGGTCATAGCCAGAAACAGTAAGATATCATCGAATATTCTTGATAAGAGTGAAGTTGAGCATATTCATCAAACCTTTTCCGATGTAGCAATTCAACTTCCCTTAATAAATGGCGTGCCGCAATTTTCAGATACTGGGATTAGCTCCCTTTCTGATTTAAGACAACGTGGTTGGTATAGGCAATTCGTAAAGCTATTACCACAGCTACCAAATAAACCAATACGACCAGGGGCAACGTGGGACCGTGATAGGCAATGGTCATTTCAGACACCTCAAGGGGATGTTACTGGTACACTGTATCAATCCTTTGTCTTTGATAGTGTATCTCGAAATGATGATGATCTCTTAGCAACAATAGGATGGCAGTTTAGGCATAGCCTGAGGCCCTCTGATTCAGGTGTCACCACATCACTGCAGGGACTTCCTCTCTATGGAACCGGTAAGGGTGTAGCCATAATTAATCTTGAAAAAAAGTATTTAGTTAGGGCAGAAATTCAATTTTCCACTCCAGAAACTCCTCTTCCCGGTTTTTCTCTTGTTTGGGAGGAGAAAGCTGCTTTGGAATTATTGGAAACGATTGAGAGCGGTGAGGTAAAATTGTGAAATTCTTAGAACTGTTTCGGACGTTACTTGTTGGAATCATACTGCTTGCTTTATGGGTGGATGCAAAGGACTCTACCCTAGAAATAAAAAAGGATACGGTGCTCACCTCATCGTTAATTGTCTCTAAGGATCAGACCTGTATAATCCATCCTGGGACAACCCTCCGATTTGATGGATATTGTGCGATTATAGTCAGTGGGTTACTCATTGTTAAGGGAGAGCATACAAGACCTGTTCGTATTACCACCATTGGTAGAGCCCATGGCTCTAAAGAGTTGCCAACATGGAAAGGAATTGAGCTTCATAAGGGAAGTGAGGCACTACTGCGCCATTGTCGAATAGAGGGTGCCTTTAGAAACGCCGTCTATACAACAAAACCAGTTTTTGATTCCTGCGAATTTGTGGGAAACCATTATGCGCTCTATTGTGTGAGTAAAGCAACGCCCCATATCAAATCCTGTGTCTTTACTCGAAATAAGTATGGCATTGTAGCCAATTTCTCATCACCTCTTTTATTGGATAACAGAATAATGGAAAATTATGTTGGTTTACAGATGATGGTACACTCCCGTCTTATTGCAGGCCGCAATATCATTACCGGAAATACCATTGATATTCAATCAGAGGAGGGCATGGGAAAAAACCACGATGCTACCTCACTTAAAGAGGTCTGGGACTTGATGAGTCAGCTTTACTAGTGGTGTACTATGATCCTTTTTACAATTCTTTCCTCTTTTGTTTGTATATACATCAGGTAGATACCAGGGGTGACCCGCTTTCCAGAAGTGTTGGTATAGTCCCAAAGAAGGGTTGTGGCATCTTTCTGTTTCAGTGAGGATACTACCTTTCCCATCATAGTAAGTACAAAAGTTTTTGATGCTGGAGAAAGTGAAAATGGTAGTTGCATCTTCAGGTGTGTTGCTGTTTTTTGAATAAGCATCGTATGGTGTGGGGATTTGTAGATGCTCCTTATGTGGGTCGATGAATCAATTACCAAACTATCGACTGGACTAAAGGCATTAAAATCTCTGCTGCCACTTACTTTCCAGTACCATTTACCATAATTGAGATCTGCGGTGACCGCATAGGTTGTGTCCTCGACCGGTATGGTAATTGCATTGGCAAAATCCCCTTTACTCGCCAGCAAAAAGCGGTACTGTTGAACTGCCTCAACAGGGTGCCAGGTAAACTGTGGTTTCCTTTCATAAATTGTATTTCCATTATACCGCTTTAAAAAGGGTATTGTATCAGTGATAATTTCAAATTGGTCAACCGTGGACCAGAGAGCAACTTGATCGGATTTTACACGCCAATAGATTTGACCAATGGGCAGTGGCTCAAAGGGTACAAAGGTTGTGTCAGTTAGGGGAATCGTGATAATGGTACTGCTAAAGTCCGCTGTGTTGTCAATCTCTAAAAAGTATCGTTGCGCCGAGGGTACCTTTTGCCAACGTAACGTTGGTTGGGTCTTATTAGTTAATTTTGGCTCAAAGGTGTAGAGTATTGGAATGCGAGCATCTAAAATTTCAAAGGAGTCAACAGAAGAATAACCCACATCATCCGATTTAACCCTCCAAAAGAGATTACCAATTGGTAAATCAGCTTGACAGGTATACGTAGTATCGGTTGTTGGAAAATTTACCAAAAGTGTGTCAAAGTTATTATATGAGGAGATCTGAATAGTAAAGGAGGTAACCGGAAGGGGTGGTGTAAACCAACTGAGGGTTGGCTTACGAAGTATCGTTGGTGATTCTTGTGGAATAAGGGTTGCTATCCTACCATCCACAATGACAAAGGAGTCTGCTGGAGACCATTTGGCTAAATCAACACTAACGCGCCAAAAAGTTGGTCCCAGCGGTAAATCTATGTCCGATATATAAACCGTATCCTCAACCGATACATTGATGAGAGGGAAGGCAAATGTGGAGTCACCAGCTATTTGTATATAATATTTTGAAACAGCAGGAGTAACTGAAAACCATTGAAGTGTCGGTTTCCGCACATAAGCAGGGCCAGAATAGGGGATGAGCTTTGGTATGGAGTCAATATGGGCCTGAGACCATACTAAAGAACTAAGTAATAGAATGAATACAAAAATAACTGGTAAAGAGATGATCCCTTTTTTATTAACGCTTGATTTCATGATTAAAAAGCTCCTCATCATGTTCTTTTGTGTGCAATATAAGTAATTGTTAAATCGTTCCCATACATGAGATACAATACTGTTGCTATTTCCTTACGCCTATCATTCGTTTAATTTGACTCACTTCTCCTGCTCTATTTTTAAAGAGCCCAACCACCAGATAGGAGCCACCAGCGACTCGTCGTCCATAACGATTTCTTTTATCCCATTTAGCAATGGTATACATTTTTCCTTTAACAAATCGAGAGATTGGTGAGTCAAAGGAGTACACCATGTTCCCTAAAGGATCGAAGATGCGAATTCTGTATTCAGCAATTTCTTTGTTTGGCATCAGATGAATCGCTACTGGCTGATCTTTATGGGATACCTTCGGAGTTACTAGGAATTTGTCAACCAATGAAATTGCCACTTTTTTCTGTTGGTTCTGTTGAATAATAGCGATTATCGATTTAATGGAGAAGAGGCTATCACTTTCATCAGCAGGAAATTCATCGACAGCATCGCTAATTCTGATTTTACAGAAGTCGGTTAACGTGATAGGCACTTTCCAACTATAGGTCCCGGTATTTGGCGTGCTGTCAGTAATAATTGACCAGGACGAACCACCGGTGGTGGAAAACTCAATTTTTACAGCGGGAATGCTATCAATATTACCAGGAGTTTTCCATGCAATTTGGTGTGTTGAATCCATTTTCCAGATCTCACCGCCATTGGGTACAGTAAGGATAAGACCAACTCCGGAAACATGCAATGGAGCAATTGTACTGGTGTCTGATCCACCACCATTAGTGGCAATACACTGGTATGCACCAATGTCTGCCGAAGTGATCTGGGTAAGAGTAAGAATGGGTTTTGTTGCACCAGGAATAATAAAACCATTTTTTACCCATTGGTAGTAAATGGTATCTTTACCAGTGGCAGTTATTGAAAAGAAGACCGTATCTCCTTCGTAGGCATCAATTGAGTCGGGTTGCTTGGAAATAGAAACCGTCTCCAACAGGGTAAGTTTAGCTGCCGTACTCGTATCGGCTCCAAGCTGGTTTTCCACTACGCAACGATATTTTCCGGCATCGTCGATAGATAAGCTATCTAAGGGCAGCGTTTGGTTTGTTCCACCAAGAATATTAATACCATCTTTTTGCCACTGAAAAAGAATTGGCGATGAGCCAGATGTAACAACAGTAAATTGCATATTCTGCTTTGTCCAGAGGGTTGTGTCACGGGGATTGGAAATGACAACCGCCGGACCTCGCACAGATACCAATGCCGGTTTGCTATATACCTCGCCACCTCCATTTATTGCTTTACATCGATAGAGACCTGCTTGATTTGTGACTATTGCTTTTAGGACCAATTGAGGATTGGTTGCATTGGGAATAGCGTGGCCGTCTTTTTCCCACTGATACGATATAGGTACCTGTCCTTCTGCCGCAATAGCAAGAGTAACCGTATCACCGGGGTTTACCTCAACAGAATCAGGATGACTATTGATTACCACAGTCTGAAAAACAGTGAGTCGAGCTTCTTTACTGGCATCATTGCCTTGACTATTGCTTGCAATACAACGATACAGGCCTGAATCAGCCAATGTCACCGGTGATTTTGTATAATTGTTTGTTGTAGCGCCAGAAATGTTTTGGCGGTTCTTTTGCCATTGGTAGGTTATCGGTATTGAGCCTCCTGCTAATATGGAAAAGGCAAGAGTGTCTCCTGTAAAGACCGTATCGTCGATAGGATCGGTTGTTACAGTTGCTGGACCAGTAATCCGTAATTGGGCTGCTCTACTGGTGTCGCTCCCACCACCATTGGTTGCTATGCAACGGTAGGTCCCCTCGTCAGATTGAGATACCGCATGAAAATTTAGTGTTGCGCTGGTTGCTCCGGTAAGGTTAATCCCATTTTTTTGCCATTGAAGGTTTAGTGGATCTTGACCTATAGCTTCGATCGAGAAGGTTACTTGCTCGTTTGGATTCACTGTTGCATCATCGGGATGCTCTGTGATGCGGGCTGTTTGGTATACGGTTAGTCGGGCGGTGTCACTAAAGACGGTGTATCCTAAACTCCGAACACGACAACGATACACTCCTCCATTGCCGGTAATCAAATCTCTCCGGACAAGAGTCGGTGAATTGGCGCCGGTGATATAGGAGCCATCCTGCATCCACCGATAGGAATAAGAGCCATTTCCTCCATTGGCACCAACAGTGAAGACTACGCTATCTCCGGTCCATTTTGTTTGTGGTTGGGGATGTGGTGAAATGGTTACAATAGGGTAGACTCGTAAGCGGGCTGCTTGACTGACAGCCTCCTCATCTTCATCATCAACTACTTTGCAGTGATAGTAGCCAGAATCGCTCAGAGCAACAGAGGCGATTGTGTATTCAGGATCAATACTACTATATACCTCATTCCATTGTCCAGAACCAACCCGCTTTTCCCATACATACTGATAGGGTGGTTCGCCACCGGTAGCGGACACAGTCAAAGTTACCGATTGTCCAACAACTCTGGATTCATCAGTGGGGCTTTCAATGATGCTAAGGTCATTGGGGTTCACTGATAAGCGTGCGCTATTGGTTTCTGTAGAGGTGCCATTATTCTCACCAATAATACATTTGTAATTTCCACCGTCGCTCAACTCTATATTCGTAATGACTAGATCTTGCTCATTAGCATTGGGAATATTAACACCATCCTTTTGCCACTGGAAAGTGTGGGGCTCACGTCCGCCTTCAAAGGCAAAGGAGAAGGTGACGCTTTGACCGACAAGGCGCGCAGCTGATTGAGGATGGGTGGTGACATTTAATGCACGGTACACATAGAGTCGGGCGTACTCGCTATCAAATACCGCATTATTGGCATCGGTTACTCGACAACGATAATACCCACGATTACTTCGTGCCACCGAAGTGAATGAGAGTGTCGTGCTGGTTGCACCACTAACATCTTCCCATACTGGGTCATTATACTTTCGCCATTGAAATCGAAGCAGTGGTTTACCTCCCGTTACTGCAATAGTAAAGGAGGCTGGTTGACCAACAGTAGAATAAAACTCCTCAGGGTTCTGAGTAAAGTTGACCCGTGGGGAGACTGCCAAAGTCGCTTCATTACTTTGCAGAGTTGTACCATTGCCATTGTTGTCTGTTACAATACAGCGATATTTTCCCGCATCTGCTACAGTAATATCACTCTTGGTGTATTCAGAGCTTTCAGCATTGGGTATGTCAATTCCATCTTTTTGCCATTGATACTGATACGGTGTTGTTCCACCGGTCAGGGTAATCTCAAAGTTGAGCCGCTGTGTTTCTGTCAAGTCCAGATTAGTTGGATGTTGATCAATAGCAAAGGCTTCACCAACACTAAGTGTAGCACTACCAGAACCACTATTGGAGGCATCGTCAGTCACGGTACAGGTATAGGTGCCGGAATGATCAACCGTGACATCCTCTAAGGTAAAGGTCCTCTCGGTTTGGGAAAAACTGGGATCATTCACCTTTGTCCAGCTATAGGAGAATCCACTATTAGAGCCGCCGCCAGCATTTGCCGTAAATTGGACATCCGCACCCGCCACCGTTGAGGAGGGAGTAATAGTAACATTAACAACAATTGGTGGTGGTTTCACGGCTAGCGTTGCTTCACCACTGGTATCAGTACTGTTGTTGTCATTAACAATACAGCGATACAATGCATTGTTATCGCCAGGATAGGCAGTCTGAAAGCTATAGGTCGACTCTGTTTGGCCAGCACCAACAGTAACATCGGCCCAGCTTCCACCAGAGGGCTTTCGTTGCCATTGATAGGTATAGGTTTCATTCCCATCATGGGCTATAACACGGAAAGTGGCATCCTCACCATGATTTATCGTTGTGTCTCTGGGGTCGGTAACAGAGAGCTGCTTGTTGACGTCAATAGTAATAGTTTTTCCATTTGAGGCTTGCGGACTACTTTGGTCCGTGGCTGTAAAGGTAACCGTGTACTCATTATCCTGACCTGCAGTGGGGCTCCAACTAAACTCTCCGGTATTTCCATCAAGTATGGCACCTGCTGGTAAATCAGGTATACTGTTCATCGTGTAGGTTTTATTGCCCTCGCCTCCGGTTGCAGCAAGGGTGAACGCTAGATCATTGCCAATAATAACAAATTGATCACCCGGTGAAGCTAGGTTGACTGATTCATATACAGTTATGGTGATAGTCTTTGAGTCTGTATCTTGTTCATCCTTATCTTTAACAGTGAAGGTGACTGTGTGCGAACCAGCATTATTATCATTGGGAGCCCAGCTAAAAACAGCACCATTGAGCGCATTGGCTGGTATTTCTGGACTATCAATAGTATAGGTATAGGGCGGTATGCCACCTTGTGCGTTTAGAGTAAAAGTGAGAGCAGGGTTTCCAACGGTTACCTTTTGATTTTCTGGATCTTCTAGAACAAGATCTTGAGGATTGACCGTTAAGGTAGCCTCACTACTGGTTACGCTGCCATTATCCACTTCACTGACAATACAGCGAAACAAATCACCATTGTTGTCCAAAGTTGTAGCCGGTGTTTCATAGGAACTTTCTGTAGCACCACCAATTATTTCAAAGTCACCACCACTGGCACTCTTTCTCTGCCATTGATAGGAGAGTGCTCCGCCTCCCCGTGCGGATGCAACAAGAGAGAATGTTGCCTGGGCTGGTACGACCACTGTTGCATTGTCGGGCTCATCATCAATGCTGGGATTGGATGGAGTAACAGTAAGTGTTGCAGCATCACTGGGCGTACTTCCATTTCCTACTTCACTTACCACACAGCGAAACTCCTCTTGGTTGTTGACTGTGGTCGTTGCATCGGTTGTATAGGAAGGATCGGTTGCATCATTAATATCCTCAAAATTGCTTGCACCGGCACTTTTTTTCTGCCATTGATAGGTGAGTGTTCCGCCAGCTTGGGCTGTTGCGCTCACAGTGAAGGTCGCAGTTTGAGGCACGGTGACTGTTTCGTCATCTGGATGATCAGTAATAGAAGGTCCTGAAGCAGTCACAGTAAGTGTTGCTATATCACTGGTTGCACTGCCGTTTCCGGCCTCGTTTACCACACATTGAAATTGATCCCCATTGTTAACCATTGTCGTAGCTGGTGTCTCGTAGGAGCTTAAGGTTGCGCTGGGAATATCTTCAAAGGTAGACCCACCAGCGCTTTTTTTCTGCCATTGATAGGAGAGTGCTCCGCCAGCTTGTGCTGCAGCACTAACAGAAAAGCTCGCTGTTGCCGGTGCGGTGACTGTTGCATCATCAGGATCATCAGTAATAGAAGGTCCTGAAGCAGTTACCGTAAGTGTTGCTATACCACTGGTTGTACTGCCGTTTCCAACCTCACTTACCACACATTGAAATTGATCTCCATTGTTAGCCATAGTCGTTGCCGGCGTTTCGTAGGAGCTCAAGGTTGCGCTGGCTATATCCTCAAAGGTAGATCCACCGGCACTCTTTTTTTGCCACTGATAGGAGAGTGCTCCGCCAGCTTGTGCAGCTGCGCTAACAGAGAAGGAGGCCGTAGCTGGTGCGGTGACCGTCGCATCATCAGGATCATCGGAGATCGTTGGGCCCGAAGCGGTTACCGATAGGCTAGCTGCACTGCTGGTGCTGCTACCATTTCCCACTTCACTCACAATGCATTGAAACTGATCACCATCATTGTTGGTGGTTGTCGGCTCTGTACCATAGGAAGCTTCGTTAGCGCCAAGGATGTCGCTAAATCCTCCACCACCGGCATCCTGTTTTTGCCATTGGTATGAAAGGGTTCCACCAACCTTTGCTGTTGCAGAAACTGTAAAGGTTGCTGCTTCTGGAGCTGTCACACTCTGATTTGTTGGACCAGTAATGGTTGGGCCTGTGGGACTGACCGTTAAGGTGATCGGATTACTTGTATAATCTGATCCATCAATCGTTGCTACACAGGTATAGGTAGCAGCATCGGATGTCAAGGCCGAAGCTATAGCATAGGTCTCATCATTGGTGCCCACAGTGGTAGAACCTTTTTTCCAAGCATAGGAAATATCGGTGCCACCAGTTGCAACAGCTGTAAAGGTTACTAATTCACCTGTTTCAACAACGTTACCAGGATCAACCTTTATTTCGACTTCCTGTGCCCATATTGTGTGAAACCAGCAGCAGGCCACTATGAAATAGAATAGCTTAAATATCTTCATGTAAGTCCTCCGAACTCTTTTTGGGTAGTGATATGGGTTGATTCTTTATAGTATTAATCAATTCTTGTAATACTCTTCCTAAAAGT
This sequence comes from Chitinivibrionales bacterium, assembly GCA_028278335.1. Lineage (GTDB taxonomy): Bacteria > Fibrobacterota > Chitinivibrionia > Chitinivibrionales > JANQEN01 > JANQEN01. Next base: position 23,434 of record JANQEN010000142.1, read on the forward strand.
AAATGTGTCTAGTTTTGCAACAACAACATAGGTTCCTGGTGAGATTGTATGAATGAGTTTGTCCAAGTTCCAGGAAAGTCTATATACACCTTTTGCCTTTGATCCCTGTAATAGAGTCGTGATTCGTTGGCCACGAAGGGAGTACAATGCAATATCAACAGGACCTGGCTTTTCCATTCGAAAGGAGGCCTGCACCTGAGAGCCAACGGGATTTGGCCCAATAGCAAGGAAGCTGTTTGCCTTATACCCTGGTTTTGTTTGAATGGAAATATTTGGCTTTACAATAGAAAACACCGAATCACTGATGTCGTAGAGCGACGTGTCTGTTGCACTCTGAACCTTAATTCTACAGGTTGTTGTGTCTTCGGCAGGTACATAAAACTCAAAGAGGCCAGTATTGACTGTTTTAGAGGTGAAGGTAATCCACGTTGCTCCATTGTCTTTTGAAAATTGTATCTTTACACTATCAATGGTGCCAAAGGTATTCCAGGTGATAGTGTCCTTCGTTCCTATTTTAAGTGTTTCTCCTCCATTGGGATGGGTGATCTTCAGCTTGATGAGCTCTGCTATAGTAAAGAGCGAATCCGAGAGATCAACTATGTTTGTATCTAAAAGATCAACAACTCTTACTTTGCAGCTGTCGGAGAGTGTGTCCGGAACTAGCCAGGCAAAAGAGCCTGTGTTTGGTGTTGATTGAACAATAGACTGCCAAAGAGTACCATTGTTTAAGGTAATATCAATACGCACGCTATCAATACTCCCGGTGCTGCTCCAGAGTATATCGTAATTTGATTGAGCACTGAGTGAATCACCACCATTGGGAGCTGTTAGAGTAAGGCTGCTTGCTTTCCGAATCCGAAAGTAGCTATTACAGGTGTCGGCAATGCCATTAGATTTTATGTCCCGCACGACAACCAGGCAGCTATCAGAGGTAGTATCAGGAATGGCCCAAATAAATGAGCCGGAATTAGCAATTCTCTGAGCAATTGCTATCCAGGAGGTGCCGCCATTGGGTGACCAGGATAAATCCACTGAATCAACGATCCCTAAAGTACTCCAAGTAATTGTTCTGTTTGTGCCTGTATAAAAAATTTCTCCACCATTGGGTGCGGTGAGGGTCAGTTTTTTATAGGAGAGAATAGTAAAGGTTGAATCACTGGTATCGCTGGAGCCCATGGGTCTGTCATCGCGGATTCTTATTTTGCAAAGTTTAGAATCTAATTCCGGAACAGTCCAGGTATAGGAACCATTGTTGGGTACCTCCGATGCAATAGTACTCCAGGAGTTCCCATTGTCTATTGTCAGCTCAATTTTAAGACTTATGATTACACCTTCAGTGGTCCAAGTGATGTCCTTTGGTGCACCAGAAACAAGAGTGCCTCCACCATTGGGGCTTAAGAGGGTAATCTTTGCTTGAAGGCTTGCTAATGCACCCATACTAATTATAAGAAGAGTAAGAATGGTCCATCTGCTCTTCATAGTTCCTCCTACATTATCTTTCATGTTGAATTTCATGTCTATTGACTGTTGTCTAACACTTTTACAGTAAGAGCATCAGACCATGGTGAAACAATCCGAGTGTTTTTAGAACAACGGGTTTGTGCCTGCACACTATAGGAGCCACTCTTTACCCAGGAGTGTGACGCTGCAGGAGAGGCCAACCATCCAGTTTGTGCTCTATCTCCCCAGGAAAAGCGGTATTCTAAGGCATGGCCATTGCCACAAGTGTCGGCATCGGTCATATAATAATGAGCTTCCCCAGCATCTATTTCCGTATCACCCCGGGGTTTGTTTGGTTTGGGTGCTACCTCTTTGGGGTCAAAACGCATTGTTGATTCTGATGAAACACCAGCAGCGTTATAGGCAACCAAAGAGTAAAGATAGATTGTATTGGGTGTTACCTTATCCAGGGCAGCAGCCTTGTCCTTACCAACTGTATCTATTGTGGTAAAGGTTGTACCATTATCGCTACTTCGGGCGATTATAAATCCTAGTTCATTGCTTGAGTTGTCTTTCCATTGCAAGATGGTCTGTGTACTGCTATGACTGGTTACCCAGAGACTATCCGGGGATTTAGGGGTCACTTGATTGGCAGTAATAGTAATGCGTATGTTTTGGTCCGAGCCTGAATACTCCTGTTCCCCATGGTAAATAACAGTACCGGTATTATCAATTCCCTCGATTCGCAGGGTAAAGGGAGTGTTAGGTGGAATCTTTGAAGAGAGGGTCCCTCCATGGGCTGCATAATCAAAGGTATCCCTAATGGTCGTTGCTCCATAGATGACCGTAATAACAATAGTAGCGACACTGTCCGGTGAAGTCGGTTGGTCGCCATTTTGAAATTGAAGTTTTGGTATAACTGCTACAGCTGTATCATGGGAGGCATCGAGCGTATTATTCGAACAGGACATAAGGCCAATTATCAAGGCCATTACCGTCAACAGGGGTGAATATGTTCTCATACAAATCTCCTTATTAATGTCATAGTCTAATTACCACTCTACAGTTATGTTAATTGGTTCATCTTGAGTTTCATCGTCCTTATTGGATGAGATAATAAAAATGATCGGTAGTGTTGCAGCTACGACAACACCAGAAGTAATAGTGGTTATTATACTTTTTCTTTTTTCCCGACTTTTACCAGCGGGTTCTCTCTTTTTGTCTTTCTGAGAATCAGATTCTTTTGAAATTGAGGCAGTCTTTTTTTTCTGTCCTGTCTCCTCTTTGGTAATTTTTATTTCTGATTTCTCTTTCTTCTCCTTGATTCTCTTTTTCTTTGGTGCCTTAGCTTTCCGAGTCTCTTTTTGAGCGACCGGTTGTTTCTCCTTTTTCCTTTTCTCTACTAAGGCAGGCTTCTCTACTTTTTCCTTGTCCTCTGATTTGTCCACGGCTTTTGTAACTGAGGTTTGCTCAGGTTGCTCCTTTTCTTTAGTTTGAGCCAAAGCTTTTTGTTCGGCCAGCTTTTTCTTCTCTGCCAGTTGCTGTTTTTTCTTTTCCTCTTTTGCTTTTTTTCGTAAGGCTCTCTCTTCTCTTTTCTTTTTTGCTAAAGCCTTTCGCGCTGCTGCCTTTTGAGCTAACCGTTCTTTTGGTGAGGAGAGTGTGTCCTTTCGCAATGGCTGTTCGATTGATGGAGCTTTTTTCTCAGATGTCTCTTTTGCTTGAGCGACTGGGGATATCTCCTTTTTCTTCTCCTCTACTAAGGTAGGCTTCTCTACTTTTTCCTTGTCCTCTGATTTGTCCAATGCTTTTGCAACTGAGGTTTGCTCTGGTTGCACTTTTTCTTTAGCTTGAGCCATTGCCTTTTGCTCAGCCAGTTTTTTCTTCTCTGCCAATTGTTGTTTTTTCTTTTCCTCTTTAGCTTTTTTTCGTAAGGCTCTCTCTTCCTTTTTCTTAATAGCTAAAGCCTTTCGCGCTGCTGCCTTTTGAGCTAATCGCTCTTTTGGTGAGGAGAGTGTGTCCTTAGTAGGTGTCTCATTTGCTAGAGCTTCTTTCTCTGTAGTCTCCTTGTCTTGAGCAATCTCTTTTTCCACAGCCTTTGGTGTAGTTTCCTTTTGTGCTACTTTATTCTCCATAGTTCGCTTGCTTCGTTTTCGTTGCTTTCTTTTTTTCTCAGTTGAGGTGCTTTTAGCAACAACAGGAGCTGGTGTAGTAGGGGGTGGTGAAATAGTAGTCACCTGAGAATCTGTTTCCTTGGTACTTTTTTCAGGAGCATCAGAGGTTCCCTCTGTTTTATCAAATGTTTCATAGTTGGAAAGGTTAAAGGGGGCAGTCTTTTGAGAAGTTGAGTCAACAGATTCTGTTACCAAGGGTTTAGTCTCTTCGGCCGACTGAGTCTGGGAGTCCTCTTTCATCTTTGAAGTAGATAATGATTCAGGAGCCTTTTTACTCTCTTTGGTTTTTACAGTATCATCTGTACTGGTTTCACCGAAGTGGAAAACTGCAGTGTCAATAGCTGGATCATCTGATGAAGGCGCTTTAGGCTTCTCTTTCTTAGCCAGTGCTTGCTCTATTTTTTGCTGCTTTTTCTCTTCCATCTTTTTCTGTTTCTCTAAGGCAAGCTGCTCTTTCTCCTTTTTTCGTTTCTCCAGTTTTAGTTTTCGTCTCTCTTCCCGGCTGAGCTTCTTAACCGAAGGTTTGGTGGGTGCTACAACTGGAGCTTTGGTGGTACCATCCTCTGCCACTGCAATTTTCTTATTCGATGATACAGTCTTTTCATCTTTAACCAAAAGGCTGTCCTGTTTTGTGGTCTCTTTCGCTGTTTCTGCATCGGTCACAGGTTTAGTGGGCTTTGTCTCTTTTTTAGCAAGAAGCTTCTTCTTGTTTTTTCTATCTCTTTTTATCCGTTTCTTTCTCTCGCTTTTCACACTCTTTTTAAGTGAAGGCTTCGCAGATACAGCTGGAGCAACAACGACCGGTGCTGGTTTCTCAAGGGTCGCTTCTTTTTGTTGGCTCTCCTCTTTTTCCTTCAAATCTGTGGTCGTTGAAACCTCTCCATTGTCAAAGGCTTCATATTTGGAGATCGCAAAGGCATTCTCTTTTTGCGCAGTAGGCTCCTTGGTTGGAGCAACTGCTACGTCGGATGTTACAGTATTTTCCGCTGGTTCTACCTTTGGTTTAGACTTAACAGTTTCCTCTTTAGCTGTTGTTGTAGCATCGCTTGAATCCTTTGTCGAAGTCTTCTCTTTTAAAGCAAGAGCCCGTTGCGTTTTTTGACGCCTTTTCTCTTTTCTCTTTTCCTCTTTTTTTTGGGCAAGCTGCTCTTTATCTTCCTTGAGTTTTAGCTCTTCTGCGGCATTTTTGCGTTTCAATTCCGTATTTACAATGGCTTGCTCTTTTTCCTTTTTTCGTTTCTCCTCCAGTTTAATTCTTTTTCTCTCTGCCCGGCTCAATTTTTTTACCGGAGCACTTGGAGCCTTTGCCACACCAGGTGCATCAACTGGTATGGATTGTTTTTCCTTTATACTAATATCTGATTTCTGCTCCTTTTTCCCCTTTGTGTCAGGTGTTACGGCAACCGTAGGAGTTTCTTGTTTGGATGGCTCAGTCTTCTTTTCAAATTTTTTCGGAGATTCTTTTGTTGAATCAGCCTTTGCTACAACTATATGTTCAGCTTTTTTTGCTCTTTTCTCTCTTTTTTTGCGTTTCTTTTTTGCAACATCTTTTTTGGCTTCCTGAGTTGAAGGTTGCGGTTCTTCAGAACTAACTGCTTCAATAACGACCGGCTTCTCATCTTCTGGTTGTTTGTCTACTGTAACAACGTCTGTTATTGAAGCCTCCTCTTTGGACTTCTCTTTTTGAACATCATTTGAAGTTGCCATTTTCTCATTTGATTTGGAAGAAGGTTCACTCTGTTGAGTCTCTTGGTCTGTTTTTCCTTTTCCCTTAGCCAGCTTCTTGTCCTGTGCCAATTGTTTGCGAAAGGCCCTCTTTTGCTGTTTTGCCTCAGCTCGTGCTTTAGCTGCCTCCTCCTTTTGGATCCTTCGAGCTAATTTTTTCTTTGAAATAAGACGTTTTTCTGTTTGATTCTCTGGTGATTTCTCTTTTATATCTAAGTCAGATGAAGAGGCTGGCACTGGGGCACCTATTTTAGGGGTAGCAACAACAGGTGGCAATACTTCTTGGGAAGAAGCTTTTTTCGATGATGCTCTTTCTGTATCCTCTTTTTTTGGCTCAACAGTGGTAGCTTCCTGTTTTTTGTTTTCAACAACAACTGGATTCTCAATGAGATACTCCGAAACAATCGGATCCATTGATTTTACTAAAAAGGGTATCTTTTCAACTAAAAACTTTTCCGGACTTCCATTAAAGTCTTCGGCAATTTTCTTAATAGAGGTTTTTTTCCTTAGATCAAACACCATAATTTCACCGGAGATACTCTTCACGTGCTTTTTAAAATTGCTTGTTATCACATAGGGCAAGGAGAGAAGGCGGGCAATGGCAAAAGCATTGGATAGATCGCTAAAACTGCTATTCCAACTAAATTGGTTTTCTCCAAGCAGTTTGGTCATCTTCTTATAGTCAACGACCTTATGCTCAGCACTCTTGTTATACTTCTTAATCAGATCACTGGTAATATTTTGTAGGGTCTTCTCTTTAAATCCCTCTCCGGTGACCGGTGCAACTGCAATCTGCTCCTGAGCATTGACAAAAAGAGCAATGAGTATCACCGCAACTATTGGACGAAAAAATTTGTTCATATATACCACCCCGCTAGTGAGTTTGCTTTTGAAACACACAACAACATGAGTCATTGAGAGAATGAACTATTTTCACTCTCTTAATTGTACACTGTTACCTTTGTGAAGCTTTTTTCAGCTTACTTGCTAATATGTATTCCCTAAATAGAATTAAGGAATACCCCCTCATTCAATCAAAACACGATGGTGATCGGACTTATAATTCTAAACTTTGTCACCACGCAATAATTTGATTAAAGACTGTGTTATACCACCACGCTCTCTGCAATCAGTGAGCATAGACCTGTGTGAAGTAAACTCCCTTATGTATATCGCCCCACCTATTAACAACTATTTGGTAGAGAAAGTATAATACATTTCCAAGGCGTAGTGCAAATTGATTTTTTACGACATAATCAATTTCTTCGTAAATCTTAAAACATAACGCAGCAAATCAATTTATGATGCTATTCACAGCTGATTGTTTCGAATGAATTTGGTGGAGCGCTTAAGTATAAGATGTTGCTACATATAGGATTTTAAAAAAAATATTCTTTATAAATCGGAATTAATTTTGGACTTTAAGAAGAGACAAGAGTTATTACCATTATCACTTTTTAGTGCCGAGACCCCCGGCACTTTTTAACCAATTAAAAAGGTCACCTATTTTTTTTAGGTGACCTTATGTTGGAAATTTAAAATATCTCAAATGCTAATCTAAAATAAAACCTCCCGGAATTGGTGCATCATCTTCTTTGGAGGGTTTTTCTGTTTGGTTTGAGTTGGGTAACTTTTCACCCACCTCACCACCGGAGCCCAATGCATCCACGTTGTACTCTGTCTCATGGTTTTCGGTCAACTCACGCATCTTCTTTTTCTGTGAGGTGATATATGAACCTTTGGCAAATCGCTCCTCACCAATATTGAATACCTCAATAGCAGCACGACCCATAATTGGACATTTGTGCTCGCACCAGCCACAACCCACACACTTATCTTCTAAAACGAAGGGTCGCTTAAAGGAGCCGGTAAAGGTCTTGACAATGCGAAACTCTATTGCATCATAGGGACAGATCTCATCACAGATCAAACAGAGCTTGTTCTGTTCCCAGGCAATACAGCGCCTTCTGTCAATGACCGCCGTACCGATTTTTGCAAAGAGTTTCTCTTCCAAGGGAAGTGGACGAATAGCCTGCGTGGGGCATACCTGACCACACATGTTACACTTATCTTCACAGGCACCAAAGCGAGGCTTTAGTTGCGGTGTCCAAAGTGCATCAAATCCCGATTCTAAAGCGGTCGGCTGAAGCCCATTGGTCTTGCATACCTTCATGCAAGCGCCACAACGGATACAGCGCGCTAAAAAGTCCTTTTCGGAAATCGATCCAGGAGGGCGGACAAAACGGCCCTTACTATTGAGCTTATTGTGAACACCGCCCTTGATGACCGATGTGGCTACTAAACCAGTTGTGGCTGAATAGATAAACTTCCTCCGGTCAACAGAGAGTTGTCCATTGTATCCAGCCATACCAAAGGAGGTTAAACCTATGTCATTGGCATTCTGAGGGCATACATCGGAACAGTTACCACAGAGGGTGCATTCACTCAAAATGGTCTGCTTCGGATCACTATCAATGGCACGCATATCGCATTTGGTCATACACCGCAGGCAGGTGTTGCATTTGTCTGTTACCTTTCTCTTTACTAAACCAAAACGGGAAAAGAGACTGATCAGTGCGCCAGTTGGGCAGATGTATCTGCACCAGAAGCGCTTGCGCCAGTAGTTGGCAGCTAAAATGAAACCGATCAATAGCAGTGTTGGAACCGTGTTACCAAAGTAGGGGCGTTGCAAGGAGAATTGCATCATAGTATCAAAACCCATACCCAATGCCAAAGGACGAATAAGATCGATAATAGAATTGAGTAACCAGACGATTGGTGGAAATACCAAAAAGGTAAAGGTTCGTGGCGCAATTGACATGGGGCTAAAAAAGTGCAGTAGATCAGCACCTACCAATGCACCAAAGATTACACCAATCAGGATAAAGTATTTAATCCGTCTGTTTGGTTTAGGATCCTTTGATTCTACACGGCTCTTTTTAAGAAAGACAAAGTCGTATAAGTCAATGAGTGTTCCTAAGGGGCAGATATACCCACAAAAAAATCTTCCAATAATAAATACCAGAACTAAAGTAACCACTCCCCACAGCATAGGAACAATAAGAGCCCGAGAACCCACCATACTCACCAATGCTACAAGTGGATCTAAGTTAAGAAAAAACTCAACCGGAAGCTTGCCAGCAAAGGGATATACCGTAAAAAGAAATAGAAGCAAAAATAGAGAAAAGGTCACACCCTGGATGGTGCGCCGCAAGGTTACTACCTTCATACTTAGACCTCTTTCACATCCATTTTGTTAATATCGATTTCACCAAAGCCAAGTTCATGGGCAATCTTGATATGCTTTACCTGATCACCGGTAAACTGACGATTGTACCAGCGTGCAATCCCCACTGAATAGGAATCTGCCGCAACTGGATCAGTACTGGCAACGACCGTATTGAGCTCAACGGTTTTTCCTGGGCCTGCTGGACCGCGAGTGAGCAGTGCATAGATGCAATCAATAATGCTTAACTGCGGTTTCATCACATAGAGCTGCTCTGCAATAGCACGATTAAGCTCCATTTTTTCATGATAGGCTGTCCGATCCCAGGCAAGACCCATAAGGTTTTTTATACCGAGACTAACACCGGTAGCAGAATGAGATTTCGCTGTCGGTACATTGATCAAACAATTTGCCCGGGAGAGCTCCTTGGCAATTGCCACCTTTTTTAATTCCTGTGCCTTTGGTACTTCAGTGAGTTTATAAAATTTCTCATCCTTGAGCATGGCAACCACTACACCCTTCATACCCTTGACCGCTGCGCCAATGCCACTCTTTTCTTTACAAATCTCAGCATCTCTCAGCGGATGGTCAATAAGGATGACCCGTTGCGCACCTGCATCAAGACAGAGCTGCGCCACGGCCTTTACCACACCGGGATGGGTCGTGGTGGACCACTCCGGTGGATTGGGAAAACCCATGTTCGCCTTAATCACCACGCGACTGGCTGGAGTGACAAATTTTTTCATACCACCCAAGGCATCAACCGCTTTTTTGACAATTTCCTCGGGTTTACCCTTTGATACTGCAACAACTGGTTTCTCCCCCTGAGCCATGATTGTTCCAGAAGTCAATGCAGCGCCTGCTGCAATAGTACCTGATTTAATAAACTCTCTTCTTGAAACCATAGGTCCCCCTTTTTTTATATGAGTAGTAGTATCAGTAAATGTTCTATAACAGTATAAATTTAATATAGTTAAAATTGAGATTTCATGCTTACTATTTTATATAAGAATTTATTCAAACCTTGAAACTTTTTAAAAGATTGAGAACTATAGTTATACTGTTTCTCAAAAGTTTTGTCCCATGTTTTTTGACAAAACTCTTATAGAAACAGTTATGCCGCAACAGAGCATAGGACATTATTATTGAGAATCGGTATATTTGGGGGTTTCCCCGCTTCGCGTGGTCGCCGTGGTTCCAGGCTACCTTCCAGTCGGTCCTCGTTTCACTCGGACTGGCCTTCGGCCACCTTCCACCTGGCTAACCCAAAAGAGTAAAAGAAAAAAACAAATCAAAAGTCTACTGTCCAAAGTTAAATGAAGAGCATTGGTCATCGCGAGCGAAGCGTGGCGATCTCATCTTTCATTCTTTTGGGCGAGAATATTGCTACTCCTCCGGAGGTGGCAAAGAAAATCTGGTTATGGGAATTAAATCGGATATCGATGACATAATTGTTGGGAAGGCCACTGTTCTCAGTGGTTAGGTTATGCCAGAGGTTGTCTTTGTAATAGTACACGCCATGACCCCAGGTGCAAACCCAGAGTATCCTGTGTTTATCATAGGCTAATATAACTACCGGTGGAATAATGTCAGGAATGTGTTTCCACTCTTCTCCTGTATTATAATCAAGGCCGCCATCCCAGGAGCCTACCCAGCGGAGGGTGCTGTCGCAGAGTAGGGCCCGAATGTAATTTCCTGAAAGACCGCTCTTTTTATTGATGTAGCTTGTTACGCTGTCCTTAACAAAACTACATAATCCACCACGGGCTGTTCCTATCCAGAGGCGACCCTTGGTGTCCTGCTCTGTCACAGTCACCTGCCGATCCGGGAGTCCCTCGGGGATATTATAACTGGAAATCTGATCCCCTGATTTTTTTGTGACACCACGATATCGAGAGGAGAACCAAAGCGTGCCATCCACTTGAATGAGTTGGTGCCAAACTGTGTTTCCTGCAAGGCCACTGGCTTTGTTAATCTGCAACCACTGATTATTTTTGTAGTAAAGTGCACCATAATTGGCCGTGCCAACCCAGAGCCCTCCGTCACGATCCTTTTGCAAAACATAGACATATTTACTTTGAAAGGGTGTATCAACTTTTACCCATGATTGTTTGCTTCTCTGGTATAGCCCATCACCAAAGGTGCCTATCCAGGCAAGCGTATCACCCTCCAACAAAATCTGTCGAATGTGGTTTGTCTTGAGTGCGCTGTTTCTACTGTTGATAACTTTCCAGTTATTGGATGTTTTAGAACAATGTAAAAGCAGGAATAGCAAAAATAGAAGGGTTGAGGGAGGAAAACAGAGTTGAGATAATCTCTTATTTTTCAATGGTCAATTTAGCCCTTAAAAGCTCTCTTAGATTCTTCATAAAACCTATTGCATTTTTTGCTTTTTCTTTATCAGCACTCTCACCAGGATATCTAAACAGAACCGCAAATTGATTCAAATAGGCTAAATCTTTTTTATGCAATTCATATTCGACAAATGATTTTCCAGATAGCTCGGAGAGTTTGAGAAGGTCATGAGTTTTAAGAAAGGGAATATTCTTCATTTGCAATAAAGCTTTAAGGTATTTTTCAATGCATTGCTGTGCATGAAATCCAGCAGCATCATAATTGGGGTAGTTTCGAGCCCGATAGTCTCTTTGAGCGCTTTGATAGTCTCCCTCAGCTTTTTCTACCCACTCCTTAACGATTTTTTTCATATAAAACTTTTCCATTGTCCATTATATGTTTGATGAAAAAATCTCCCGATTTTATCCGTTGCTTAATCTCTTTTGGTGATTTAACAATAATGTCTAAGGGGATTTTGTGGGGTACTTTGGAGGAAATTTCGATACTTAAATCAAAGGAGGAAGTTTTAGAGTCTATAATTATGCAAAGGTCAATATCACTATCCTTTGTGTTTGTTCCATCGGAATGGGAACCAAACAGAATAATCTTTTCAGGGTTAAATTGGGTGGTTATAGATCCAACCACATCACTAATCTTTTTATTGAACGCCTCTTTTTTTGTTGAAGGCATGTGTTGCACCTTTGTGATATTCAGAAGGTCAATTGAATAACTATACTTTACTTTAAGATATTATAGCTGCTATGAATAAATCAAGGCTTTTAATAGAACATCCTATGGAAGGTTAGACTTATTAAAAGCATTTCTAGTATACGACCTATATAAAAATCGATCATTTTAGGCATTGTCACTTACAATGGCCGGTCACAATCGCTCGAAATATCTATTGTCACAGGCAATGCTTTCAAAATAATGGTTCATTGGCACTACTGTCACTGACAATACCCCGAAAAAACCGTTTTTGGATTCTATTGCCACATACAATAGGCTATAATAATGGTTTCTGAAGGCTCTTGCCACTGACAATGCTCTAAAATAATCATTCCTGGTACCTATTGTCACTGACAATACTCAACCATAATTGTTCCTGTTGCCCAATGCCACAGACGATGCTCTAAGCGAATCATTCAAGAAAACCATTGCAATGTGCAACATAAATTAATAATGAACACTTTTGGCACTGTTTTTTGCAATAGGTCACACAAAAGCAATAGAGGAAGTCATTGTCAGTGACAATGGTATGAGTGAACCATCAGGAAATTATTGATATAGAGCACTTACAGCACAGATATTTGGCGCTTCGATAACTCGCCCTGCGAGCTCGAACATATCTTCGTTCTTCCCAAATATCTATGCGGTGCCATTGAAGGGGATTAATATCGTAGATAAGATGTGTAAGACTTTGTAACTAAATTTCGGCATTTATTTTTAAGATTATTTCATATGAAATATGCTAATGTCTTAAGAAAAACCATTTGATATAAGATGGGTTTTAGGTTAATACATTTAGATTTTTATTGACATTGACTTAGGGGGAATCTGCAAGATCACCTGAGGACTTTTGTTATCTGCTTGCGCACAATAGCTGGTTCACCGAATAGGTGAAACAGATAGTGTGGGTGCAAGCAGTTAAAAAGGACGAAGGGCTCGGTGACGAGCATCGCGAGGAAAAACCTTGCAGTGGGGGGTATCCCCCCGGGAGTATTCATCTATACGAGTATATTTAAAAATAATTATTTATAAGTTAACAACAATAGATTTAATGTACCTACTCAGTTAACTGAGTAGGTACGATTTAATATTTAATTCCCAATATCCCCATTCTCATCAGTCTTTACAATATACACATTATAATTGTTATTCTCTCGCTTTCGACCAATAACAATATAGCCTGGATCAGTTGTCTCCATGATGTCATTGACCCCGGTGATGGTGCCTGTGTTAATTGATTTGCTCCAGCTCTCTTCACAGAGGGTATTTGTTTTTAATAGATTAACTCCTGTAGAAGACCATCCAGCGAGCATATAACCGCCATCACTTGATTTAATAATAGCACTAGCACCATCCATAGTATGTTCTTTTCTCCATGCCCTGCTGCCATAGGTGTTGCTAATTTTAATAAAGGATATACCGGTAGAGGATATGGTTGATCCAAGAATAATGTAATCCCCATCATTGCCCTGGACAAGATCAATAGGATCAACAACCGTATCTTGATTAAAATCATAGTGTGGGCGCGACCATACAGAGTCACCCTGGGCATTAGCCTTTGAAATGAGTGTTCCTCCATTGGCAACTAAACTGAGAGCAGCATAGTTGCCATCTCCATCAACAATACCGGCCATTGCATGATTGCCGCCGGCAATATTATAGCGATAGTGTTGGGACCACACAGAGTCACGCATTTGGTTAAGTCTTAGGATAACCGTATGGGCTCCTCCCTCTGACCCGCGACCAAAGCCGATATATCCATCGGATAAAGGATAGGCTGACTCAAAGTAGCAGGAGGTATAGTCTGTTCGCCAGTCTACCTCTCCTGTACTGGTGAATTTAATAAGATCCCCTGCGGCAACTAAAAAACCACCATCACTGCATGCTACCAAGGATCGTGGCTCATCTCCAGGAACTCTCTTCTTCCAAAGGAGATCTCCAGATTTATTTATTTTAAGCACAATGATCTCAGTGGTACCACCGGAATCACTTTCTCCAACGATAAAGTAGCCTCCATCATTGGTCTTTGCTACAAATCGGCCAAAATCGTAGTCACCACCAAAATCGTACCCTACCTCAAACCAATTTTGGGTTGTACTTGTATTTGAGGAGGAGAGTGCTGTTGAGTCGGTCATACCTTGGATTGCGTAATAGCCGCGCACCTTGTACCAGTATTGTGTATTAATGTCAAGCTGGGTGTCAGTATATCCGGTTCCAGTGGTGTCCTTTACTGGGGTGTAGTTGGCACCATCCATGGAACGGTATAAAAGGTATCGGTCGCACTGGGGAATGTCACTCCATCCAAGTGTAATGTCTCGGTTGGTAGTTCCCGATAGGGTTGGCTGCGAAGGAGTTGATAAGGTCGGTTTGTAAAAGAGATAGAAGTTGGTCGTGGTTGACTTTCCCGTATTATCATTAGCTGTAATTTCTATAGCATTCCAGGCTTTGGTGGTTGTATAAACACTGGTTGCAGAGAAGCTCCAAGAGGTGGTACCTGTAACGGTTATTGCATTGTTGCTAATCTTTGCAGTGACTGAAGCAATGCCTGCTGCAGAGGAGGCTGTGCCGGAGATGGTTGGTGCAGAAGCGTTAAGCCAGGTGGAATCATTGGTGATTGTTGGAGTACTAATGGTCAAGGCCGGTGCACCAAGAATTTGAGTAGTTGAATCAACCGTGTTGGAGCCTGCCTTGGATTGATTGGCATTATAAGAGAAAACTCTAAAGTAGTATTTGGTGTTCTCCTCCAGATTGTCAACCGTATCTATTGTTTTATAGATATCGTTGATCGTTGCAGCAAGTAAACTTGTCTCAGTTACCGGGCTGGTCTTGGAGTAATAGAGCTTATAAGCACCAAATTGGGGGTCGGTGCTCTGAGACCAGGAGAGTACCATGCTCTTGTAGTCAACCTGAGTCGGTTTTGATAGAATTACGGCTGGAGTAGAGTCTGCCACGGTAATGGTCATGGTAAAGTCGGAACTTGCCGGCGGTACATGGTCATCGGTGGCAGTGATGATGCAGATCGTATCCTTACCTGTGTAGGCACCAAAACCTGGTGTCCATGACCAGGTTGAAGGAGTGCCCAAAAAGGTGCCAAAGGTCTTTGTAAAGGTTACACTGTCTCCTTCATTATCCCCAACATAGACGTCACTTAGTCTATAGGTGATTTGTGTTCCCTCTTTGACCGATATAATTGCTGTATCCTGAGCCCAGATAGGCGCACTATTTGAGTCAACTACGGTCAATCGCAGTGTTGCCTTACTGGAGTCAATGCCGTCAGAGGCCCAAAGGGTAATTTGGTATTCACCCTGATCTTTAAAGGTAGGGGTAAAGGTATACTGCTTATCTGCTGTTATGACATCACCAGTGGGCGTGCCAGCTGCCAGAGTAAAGGTGATACTGTCTCCGTCAGCATCACTGCAGAGAGGAGCCAATGCCAAGGTAAAGGGAATGCTTTCCTTAACTGAATCAGCAAAGGTTGCCGGTGACCATTTTGGTACAAAGTTAATATTCTTTACATGGAGGAGAGCTACCTCACTGGTATCGTGCCCAACATCATTAGAGACGATACAATGAAAGGGAGCACCACTGTCACTTACTGCAGCATTGTGAATTGTGTATCGCGAACCAGTGGCATTGGTAATGAGGGTATTATTTCTAAACCACTTATAGGTAAGCGGTGCACTACCCAGAGCGATAACAGAAAAGGTGGCGCTGTCAGCCTCATTTATTGTAATGCTTTGGGGGTGTGTTTGTATATCTGGTTTAACCAATGCATCGGTCACATGAAGCATAGCATTTGTGCTGGTGTCTGTACCCTTTTCATTGGTGACAATACAATGAAAGGTGTTGCCGCTATCGGTTTTTACGGTTGCCCCTGTTGTAAAGGAGCTGTTTGTTGCTCCAGAGATGGTACTGTCACCGGTATACCATTGATATAAAAGGGTCGCGGTCCCTATGGCAGTAACGGAAAAGGTTGCAGGGTTACCCACAACAACACTTTGTGGCATCGGCTCAATGGTTATGGTTGGCTTGACTGTGCTGTCAATAACGTGAAGCATCACCGTGGTACTGGTATCCTTGCCTTTACTATTAGAAACAATGCAGAAATAGGTCATGCCACTATCCAGCTTGACTGTTTGGGCTGTGGTAAATGCGCTGTCATCGGCTCCGGTTATGGCTGTGTCCTGCCTATACCATTGATACGCAAGAGGTGCTGTGCCTGTTGCAGAAAGGCTAAAGATTGCACTGTCTCCCACAACCACACTTTGGGGCTCCGGCTCTTTGGTGATTGTTGGTTTTATCGAGTTGTCCAAAACATGTAGTTGAGCAGCTTCGGATGTATCCTTTCCTACTACATTTGAAACAATACAGCGGTAGAAGGAGCCGCTATCGCTCATGGCTAGGGTTGGTGTTGTATAGAGGCTGTCGGTTCCACCGGTGATGTTGGTGTCATTTTTCTGCCACTGATACTCAAAGGGAGTGGCACCAATTACTGAAAGAGAAAAGGTGGTCGTAGTGCCTAAAAAGGCTGTAGTATCTTTAGGATCAGCAGTGATTTCTGGTTTAGTTGGTTGATTAGAAACAGTCAAGTCTGCGCTGTTACTGGTTACTGAACCATAGGTATTGCTCACCACACAACGATACTCGCTGTTATTATCCGCTATGGTGACCGGAGGCGTAAGATAGAAGGTGTCTGTAGCACCGGAAATGGGAGTACCATTTTTCTCCCATTGAAACTGCAGCGGTGCTGTACCCAAAGCTGAGGTAGTAAAGAGCGCCCGTTCTCCTACTTTAAGCATCGTGTCCATGGGATGTAACAAAAGTGATGGAGGATAATAGACCGTGAGTGTATAGATGTTGGACGAGTCAGCACCCTTGTCATTGGTGACAACACAACGGTACAATCCATCATCACCATTTTTTATAGGGTTAAAGGAGAGGGCTGTTTTGTTTTCACTAGCAATGATGGTGTCATTTTTTAGCCAGGTATAGGTTAAGGGAGCGGTTCCTGTGACTGTCTTGAGTGTGAGAGAAAAGAGAGAGTCTATGATGCTCGTACCTGTTATCTGGAGCTCCCTATTTTCAATGCTTGGTGGATAAAGCGGTTCACTAGGATCGGTGCAAAAGATAAAAAATAGTCCTGAAATAATCATTGTGCTAAGAATAAGTAACAATTTCCGTTGCATTTGAAGTCCTTTTATTAGGTGAACGGTATAAATATTGTACGATATTTTGAAATTAGACGCCAACGTATCCGATGTGTATATAAAATAAATTAAAAATCAGAGTTTGTCTGTGATTAATATCACAAAGTGGAGCTATAGTCATGTTCAGTGTATTTGGATAACTAACTGAGTCGTCCACATGCAATGTTTAAAGTGTTTGGTTTAGTAACTTTGTCAAACCCCTGCATGAGCATTATTTATAGCTAAGTAAGTAGATATTCTCTAATTTTTTTTAACTATGTCGAATGAATGATCTTTGATGATTCGTAACACAATAATTTTGCATATAATAACATTTTGGGGGGATATTTACTTGTTTTTAGTAGCTTCTTTTAGTTTCATTCCTAAGATATACAAATTGCGTTATACCGACTTATACTAAATGTTGCATTAAATTTATAAACTTTAGTGATAAATACGATAAAATTGCAATAAAATCGAACAATTTAATCGATTTATGCTTATATTATAGATAAGTATTAGCTACTCTGCGGGGGGTGGTAATTTTCTTTCTTGAATATCTCGAATTTTATTAATGTACTTATTCATATAATTATTGTGGGGAGGCCTTTATGGCACAAGAGATGTCGAGACGTAATTTTATAAAGAGTTCAACCATCGCAGCAGGTGCAGCAGCAGCAACAGTTACACCCCTCTCTTCGGCAGTGGCAAAGCCAAATCCGAAATCCAAAGTGGTAGTCATCAAGGATAAGAGAAGTGCCAGCAAATCTGGCAGTAGAGTAACAGTTCATAAGCAATATATTCCTGAAATGGTAGATCGGGCAATTATGCTTTTAACCGGTGTTTTTGATAAACCTAAAGCATATGAAGCAATTTTTACTAAGGGATTGACCACTTCAACAAAAATTGCTATTAAAAGAAATGGTGTAAGTGCAGGTTCTGGAGGATCGTGGCCTGATGTGTATAATGCGTTTAAAGCTGGTTTGCTCACCATGCTTAATGGGACCTTTCCCGAAAGAAATATTACCATGACAACTGGTCGCCAAAGACCAGGTTCCATTAATAGCTCCAATCCAAAGTTCAAGGTTGGTAGCTATGAATATGCGGTAGGAAATGTTTGGGTTGAAGCGGACTATGTAATAAATATGCCCGTTTGTTGGGGACATGGTACTTCTCATGGTGTTACTATGGGGTTGAAAAACATGATGAGTGCAACAAGTCAGATTGGAGATAGTATATCAAGCTTTACTGTTAGAAAGTATCATGGATATGAGCAAAGTGAAAGTAGCCCCTGGGAATCAATTGTAAATGTGCAATTTAAAGAAAAAACTCCTCTCATACTCATGGATGCAGTTGCCTGTCGCTCTGATGGGGGACCAGGGGGTAGAGCAAATGTTGCTGGTGGTCAAATTATTGCATCACGGGATTTAGTAGCCAATGATTATGTGGGGTATGAACTGCTAAAAGACAATGGTCTTAGCTCCTCACGTCAACGCTCTGCAATTAAAATTTTTGGTTTAGCTGCTAAATCTCCCTATAACTTGGGTAATAATAAACCTGAGGATATTGAGAAGGTCACCTGGGATTTAACAAGCATCCATAATGCACCAAGCTCTTCAGTAGCTCAAACACGGGTTACAACAAAAACTATTGGTCGTAGAGTGGAGTTTTCCCTACCCAAAGCAAATGGGCGGAGTGTTCAATTAGAGATCTTTGATATGAAGGGTAAAAAGATTTGGTCTCAAGAGAACCTTCCTGCCTCACGGGTGCACTGGAGTGGTGTTGATAATAATCGTAACCCTGTTTCTCAGGGAGTATATCTTTATAATCTAAAAGCAGGATCAATCCAAGCTAAAGGTGATATTCGCATAAGTGATTGATACCATTCTAAGAAATTAATTATACTAAAAGTGGCTGGTAGTTTTTGTCAGCCACTTTTTTTATTTCTCACCACCTTAAATAAAGGTTTTAAAACTTCATGTATATTCGTGAAAAACAGATCGATTTTTATGGAAATCCTGAACACTTAGATATAATAATGTCTGCCTGTGAGAAACAGGATGTCTCTCTATGGAATGAGTGGCGACAGGCCCATCCCTCAGTGCAGCCAGACCTAAAGGGTGTTGATATCAGTAGAGATACTGTGGACGGTTTTAAGCTTGAGAGTCTAAATATGTCAGAAGCTGACTTGGAAGGAGGCATATTTAAGTGGAACACCTTTAACGGCTCTAATTTTTCCAAGGCAAACTGTAAAAATGGTGACCTCTTTGAGACCTATTTTCAAAAGGTTGATTTTAGTAATGTCTGTCTTAGCGGTTGTAATATGATTAGTGCGCGATTAAACCAATCCAATCTAAATCAAGCTAATGTTATTGATTCGGTACTTATGCACACGGATTTAACAGGTACCTGTATTACAGGATTAGCCATATACCGAGCCCATCTTTTTCATTGTATTATTAATACAACAGAGTGTGATTATCTTTATATTGATGATGATCGCAAGGAGCGCTACCCAAAGGAAAGAGCGTTGTTATCCGATGAGTTACCGGGGATTTTTTCCGGTCACTCCATGATGAATGAGGAGTTTTTAGAAAAATTGCCTAAATAAAAAATGCCAGTAATAACTGGCATTTTTGTAGAGTATAATATCCTGTGATTTTAAATTACATCTTGCTAATAATATGATTCACAATAGCCTTCATCTGTTGCTTATAGTGATCATTGACTGTAACCAGCGGTTCTAAGCGGATAAAGTAGCGGTCCTTTACAACATCCATTGTAAATTCAGTAGTCTCAAAACGGGCCGTGTCGCCAAGATCGGAAATGGTTTCATAGGTAGAGCCTGAGGCTACATCATCATGTTTGAAGACTTCAAAGGCATTATCCTTTGAGGTCTGATCGTAAATCTGTAGGCAGATGACTTCTCCCTGGGCATCTGCATAACCCTGAAATGCACCGCCCTTAAAACCATTATCTGTATAGGGAGGTGCTGCTCCATCAATAATTATAAAAAGGTCATCAGCGTTGTAAGCCGTGCCTAGCCAATCACAGGTTTTGTCTGGATCAACAACCCAACCAGAAACACCATTATCTTTGGGGAGCAATTCCTCCACAATTTTAACAAAGTGCGCTTGGATTTCGGCATCGGTTTTTATGGTGAATTTACCCTTTTCGCTACTATCGGTGGGGTGGGCCCCCTTTGAAACGAACCAGTGAGAGAAGTAGTTCTTGTTGGCTGCTGTAGCTGTTACAGAAAGAGTTGCATCTTTGGCAACAGTCTGTTCCCCATTAGGTGAAACAGTGCCATTTCCCTTGGCTAATATGGTGACTTTGCAATCAGATGAGGTTGGGTCGGTTGAATTGTCACAAAGAGCAAAGAAAAGTGCAGCTAATGTGATACAAAAAATAAGAATAGTTCTCATTGCATCCCCCTTTAGAGATATCTGGAAAAAAAGTAATTGTTATCGTGTTTCAATTTTGCCATCAATATTGAGATAAAACTGTTTGAGCATATTAAGAGCAAAGGTTGTTTTCTCACTGGCTATGATCTCCATGAAAATGTTCTCGCCCTGATAGAAAAGTGAATACCCTGTGGGTAGCGCATGTTCAATGAGAACCTGAGGATCGCTCGCTGAGAGTACCTCCGGTGATGAGGGGCGAAATTCAGTGAGTACCTGTTTAGCGTTCTCCGCATTTCCCTGATTGAGAATGTGCACATCAACATCAATTGAGCCATTGCTGTAGAGCTGTTGCACTCCTTCGATAAAGCCATAATCAATGTACTTTTGTGCTGCCCCGTCAATGGCATCCATAAGTGTTTGATAATCAGTCATGATTGCAGCACTACCCTTTTTCATAAATCCGCTGATGTCGTTATCTATGGGGAGTAAATCCGCAGGATCGGCACCTGCACTGGAGTCGACAGTTCGTCTGCAGCTTCCCATCAAAACTATCAAGTAGAATAGAATAGTAAAGAGTCGTTTCATTACGTTACCTCAATTATCTTTTTGTTAAGCGATCCAAGTCCTAACCTGTCTGCAGTTTCAATATGTCGTGCGTCAGCTCGTTTAGGATTGTTGGCATCGGGAGTAGTGGTGATCTTATATCGTCCATCCTCTTCCCGCTTTGTATTAATCAAATCCAAGGCATACATGTCCAGTGCAACAGGATCTGTGGATAGAAGTAAGGTGTTTAAAAGGAAGCGAGGGGTTGTACTGGGACCGCCCACATGAGCCCCAAAGAGGGCGTCACCCACTATCAGTTTTACCTTATCAGCAACAACCTTATACACTTCTGCTATGTAAGGGTCGCACCAAGTTTTTGGATTTTGATCCGGTGCATGAAAATCGCCAGGTCTATTC
This sequence comes from Chitinivibrionales bacterium, assembly GCA_028278335.1. GTDB lineage: Bacteria > Fibrobacterota > Chitinivibrionia > Chitinivibrionales > JANQEN01 > JANQEN01. The sequence continues at coordinate 44,609 of JANQEN010000142.1, forward strand.
ACTATACCAAAGAAGTTTTTCAGTGCAAAGGTGACCCCGGCACTACTATGATTTTTAAGCACCGGTACGTTTATGATATAATCAACATCCTCGGTAATTTTTGAGTAGCGCTGCACAATACCGCTAATGGTTATTGTGGTATCACTCCAGTTTTTATTCCCAAATTTGTCTGTTTCATCAAAGGTAGAGAGGATTTTATAGTTGTTGGAGTCGTTACGGAGGGTATATTTGGCACCCTGCATAATGCTCTCTTTGCGATCATCATACACAATGATATTCTCGATAGAGAGTGCAGTTTGTTTTAATCCGTCTATGATTGCATCAACTAGCTCAGGATGGGTACTTAAGCCATTGGTAACGAATCCTGCCAGCGTATTTATTTTTATACCGATTTTAGTGGAGGAGGAGAGGTTGGGAAACAATGTATTATATGCCTCTAGCACCGATTGCTTTTCTGTAAGTTTTAGAAGAGCGGCATTGAACATTGTCTTTACAACGTCCTTGTTTACCACATAATTATTGCTGGCTCCAGGATCAGTAACCTTATATATCTTGCTTGGAGCACGCACCTTTAAACCATAAATTTCTGATTTGGGACTCTCATTATCTGTGGCATCGATTGCAGTTATGGCATAACCATACTGTTTGTTATCGGTGAGTTCACTCTCATCTGTGTAGGTAAGCACTTTAACCAGCGAGCTATTTATAGGATCTTCACTGATCAGTTGGTATTCCTGGGTGTTGCTATTTGGATTAAGAACATACCTATACTTATAGATACTGTAACCCTTAATCTCGATTTCACTGTAATACCCTAAAATATCGGTGAGGTCATGTTTTGTCCAAGACAGTATGGCCCGTCGATTATTGTTGCCATAAAAATCAACAAATCCTTCCAATCCCTTTGGTTTTGAGGGAGGGCGAACATCGGGTCCTAAGAGTTCCCGTTGATTACAACCAGCAAGTATACCAAGCCCTGCAGCACCTTTGGCTGAGGAGACAATGAATTTTCTTCGATCAACTTTTTTCATGTTACATTTTCTCGTGTATGTGGCGAGCCAATTCACCATATACTGTTCTATAATTAAGATACTAAAAAATTACCCTGTTTTCACTAAAAAAGAGCTGTGGCCTTGAGTTCGGTTAAGTCATATTTAAGAAGCTTTTCATCGATAAGATAATTAAGATTCACTAAAAGTCGAAAAATAAAGCTGCGGCCAACTTTAACACTCATATCTAGTTTATTGTCCCAGGATGTTTTATAGGTCGGAAAGTTAAAAAATTGCCCATCATACCAGGAGAGACCTGTAAAATATTGCAGTCGAAACTCCTTAAGAATTTCCTTTTGAACACGCCAATCAACTAATACACCTGGGGCAAGTGTGTGCTTATAGTCATTTTCCTGTTGTATTGAATCGGTGAGCGTATCTGTTTTTAACCAGTTCATATTGGCATGTAATTCTGTTCTAAAGAGAGGTTTCCACCGCTCAGTCCATTTAATCTTTACATCATGTTTACCCAAATTTACCTGCATGGTATCAAATACCGGTATTGAATCCAGGTTAAGCATATAATCTTCGGTTGAGGCAATATCGTATTTAAGGAGAAGCTTGGTTTTGCGGTCTCTAAAATAGAGTTCCGACTCATTAAAAATCTCCACACCCTTTTGTTGCAGTACGTCGAAGTTCTTCTGACGGGAAAGTTCTATACGGCTGGAAACACGGGCATTCTGAGTAAAATCCAACATGGGATTTATGATAAAGGTGTGGCCAAATCCGTTTTTAATAGTGGCAAGATTTTGTGTGTTAGATGTATCCAAGAAACTGTAAGTGGAATCCTCTGCGGAAAAACTATACACCAGATTCAATTGAAAAGGATTGAGAACACTCCACCATACTCCGGGGATCAAGAGGAGGTTGCTGTTTAGCCGTGATTTGGATTTCTCTTCGGTGCTACTGGTATCTGGAGAATCTTTGGCCCTTTCCATGGCCAAGTTTCCAATCATAGTTACACCGGGTATAAGCTCTTGCGAAAAAAGCCATATCTCCGGAAGATATCGAAATCCTCTGCGACGCATATCTAAGCTGAGGGTATCCTCTTGCCTAAAGGTTCGATAGATCTGGCGTGTTTCTAAGGAGAGACTTTTAAAGGGAAGAATTTGTAATCGTCCAAAAAAATTCTGGTTAACCCGTTTCACTTGAGTTCTCTCTTGGTCAAGAGAATCAAAGAGAAAGTCTGAGCGTCCGTCTGCGGAGTAGGAGGCATTCATCCAAAGACGTTCAATATGGAGCATGTCCAATGCCTTTTTTGAAAGGTTCCACTCCATTTCAACGCGGCCATTATAACGGTTACTCGTTATTGAGTCACGGTGTAGTTTTGGGTGACTCTGTTTTTCACTAACCACCTTTTGATGCAATCCCTGTAATTTAAGGGAGGGCTTACCTGATGGGGAGAAAAGGTACTCAAAGTACTGTTTACTCTCCTTACCAAAGGCTGCATTAACATGGCTAAAACCTGCTGTAACCGGCATATACTCCTTGATGTCATAGGTGGCCTCGAATTCACTTTGGTTTTTCATGCGCCCATAAATCGAGTGGAGGTCTGCCAAGGTTTCGTAATCCTTTGAAAAGAGCTGAAGCTGTCCTTTCATTCGCAGGTCGTAAATTGAGGTGTTAACATCAACCTTTGCAGCAGTTCCCTTTTTTCCTGCCACAATCGAGTCATTGTAGCTTGTTGAGAGTTCTGGGGTAGACTTAAAAGTGATTTCGCCATTCTCTGATTTAAGGTCGATCTTTCCATTGACACTTCCCACAGCAAGGCGGTTTTTATCGATGCCGGTACCTACTTGATCGGGCTCATCAAATTGACGAAAGGCACCATTGGCTCCAACAGAGAGGCCATCACTAAAAACAACCACATTTTCAACCGCAGCCATCTCATTGGTATGCCCACCAATCTTCGGTTCATACTCTAAGGAGATCTCAATTTGAGAATCGGGAGTGACCAATCCCTCGTTTTTAAAGGAGAGGAGCCCTTTGGTCCGCTCTAAAGAGTACTCTCGCGGGTCAATTACCTTTCCGTCAACCTTTATTTCCACACTCTCGGTGATAATGTTTTTAACGTTAAGAGAATAGAAGTTGCTTTCATCAAAGGGGATAAGCTTTCGAATGTACTCGGTTTTACGCCATCCAGCCCAGGCGCCCGTGTTTACCCGCCGTCGTTTTTTCTCACCCACACGACTACCCATCTCAGCACGAAGGCCAGCACCTTCGATGTAGGTTTGATCAATAAGGGTACTATTGAAATAATCGGTTTTTTGATCGTAGAGCCAACCCATTTTTTTAACTACATCGTCTCCGTAGCCTCGATACTCAAGGCCGTAGGGGACACTTCCCAAGGGGTCGATGTTGGCATAGGAGCCACGAAGGGTTCTACCATTTTTAAGATCCACATTGAGATTGAGCTGTGCCTTAGGCCACCAATTGAGGTAATCCTTAAAGCGGGAAATTGTATCGATGGCAACATTATTGGAATCATAGACAATGGAATCAAGGTTAGTATTGGTGATATAATCACCGATACTTTGCCACATGGGATCGGGAAACTCCGCCTTGTTTTTCAGTTTAAAATAGGCTCTACCCAATAGGCTTGCACTGCGTCCACTGGGTGTGGAAACACCAAGTCCCTTCTCATCATTATAAAAATCCCACTTCTTGTCTCCACTACCAAGGCCCTCTCCTGCAGCAACCTCTTTAGCATGCCAGAGATCTTCCGCTGGAAAATAGACACTATAGGTATTATCCTTTTTGGCGATCACTGTTTGGCCTATACAGTAAATATCATTTTGTACATCGTCGCTTAATCCCTCAATTGCGGTGTAGGTCATCCATCGGCGCTCTTTTTCTTCAAAGAAATAGACGCCATCGGAGGTGGCAAACCAGGAGTTCTTTCCAGAGGTGGAAAGTGATACAACAGAAAGCTTTTCAATGGGTGTGTTTTTTGAGAAATCCTCCCAGGTCTGCTTTTTTCCACTGTAGCGGATAACTCGCTCAGGGGTGATAAGCCAGATATATTCGGCATCGGTGTAGAGGTTATTTATAGCACTCCCTGGAATGTCGCTATTGACATTGAAGGAGTTCCAGGTTTTCATTTTAGCATTATATCGAGAGAGCCCTTTGTCGGTTAGCGCCCAAAGATAATCATTGAAATAGAAGAGTCGGTAGATCTGATCTGAGGGAAGACCATTGTTGCTGTCATAGCGTTTCCACTTTTCATACTGTTTCTCAAAGTAGTGTATTCCTGCGTCAGTAGCGACCCAGAGGAACTCCTGATCTGAGTAAAGATCATAGATTTTCGAGCCGGAAAAATCTCCCAAGCTTTCCCACTGCTGAACCAGTTTATCAAAGCGAGCAAGCCCCTCAGAGCTTACAACATAGATAAAATCAAGGTCTGCAGCAATCCGTACTATGGAGTCACCCGGTAGTCCATCCTCTGCTCCGTATCGCTTCCAATCTAAGTAGCGAAGGTCCGCATAAAAGAGTCCCTTTGGTGTTCCAACCCAGAGGACATCATCGTCAAAGCATTGATCAGTAACAGATGCTCCAAGGACAGTCGTCCAAAGTTCATTTTCAGCCTGATATTTTTTTAGGCCCTCAGGAGTTCCCAACCAGATTCCTGTTTCACTCTGTAAATAAAGTTGTCGAGGAGGAATACTGTAAGCAAAACTCGATACCAAAAGGAAGAGAACAAGCAATAGGGCTAGACAATTAAAACGTTTAATTTTCATTAATCTCTGTAATAATTATGTTAAGGTGGTTGTGCACTATGCCCCCGGCACTATGAAGCTTTCTAATTTTATAGGATTAATATAATATAGTTCTATAACGAAGATGATAATATTAATTAATGATATATAAATATATCACATATGTTAGCATCTTATGAAAACGAGACCATATTGAACCCAGAATATGCAGTAGGAGTAGATGCAGAAGTGCAAGATTATTATTTAGCAAGAGATGACCAAGGGTGATAGTGGATATCATGGATTGAAAACTCTTTTTTTCCTGTATATATAATCTGTGGCGATCTAAATGAATTAGGGAATAATGTTTTAAAAAATGAGAGAGAGCGGGTAAAATCAGTTGATGCAGTTTGGGATGATTTAATCTCAATGGGAGTTAGGATTCCAGCATTATCCAGGACAAGATCTACTTCATTTCCTCTAACATCTCTAAAGAAAAAGCAGTTTGAAGGTTTGCCCACATTGAAACGTTGCTTTATGAATTCAAGTATGACAAGGTTTTCAAAGAGATTTCCTTTACATGGGTGCGAAAAAAGCTGCTCCTCAGATTCAATATTAAGCAGAAAGGAAGCTAAGCCAGTGTCATAGAAATAAAGCTTTGGAGTTTTTATCAATCTTTTTCCTATATTGGAAAAATAGGGTGGTAAAAGGAATATTATGAAGCTGGCTTCGAGAATTGATATCCATTTTTTAATTGTTGGCTGAGAAACGCCAAGGTCATTGGCAATACTGTTATAATTGAGCAATTGCCCAATTCTTCCTGCAATAAGGCGCACAAATCGTTCAAAGAGTAAAAGATTATCGATTTGGCTTAACTGCCGTAGGTCCCGTTCTACATAAGTTTGGAAATAATTTGAGTAGTATTGGAATGGTTCAATACTATGAGTATGTAATCGAGGATAAAATCCCTTTAATATGATATCTTCAGCATTATTATATGTTTTATAAGAGAATAACTCCTGTAAGCTTAAGGGTAATAATTTTGCTATCGCAGTTCTTCCAGCCAGGGATTGAGAAATTGATTGGGATATTTCAAGTTGTTGACTCCCAGTGAGGACAAACATGCCAGAAATATTCGATTCATCCACTATACCTTGAATGTATGAAGGAAGTTGGGGAGTTCTTTGAATTTCGTCTAATATTGCTCCCTTTGGATATTTATTTAAAAAGCCTAATGGGTCATCAATGGCAAATTGACGTTCGTTGGGAAGTTCTAAATTCACATATTTTTTGTCTGGAAAAACTGATTTTGCTAGGGTTGTTTTACCTGATTGCCGTGGTCCTGTTATGGTTATAACTGGATATTGACTGGCTGATTTAGTCAACAATGGTTCTAATTGTCTGTTTATCATATAATTAATATATCATCCGTATAATTCAAAGTCAAACTTTGAATTGTACGGATAGGGCAATTGAATAAAAAAATGGGAGGCTAGTTAAAGCTTCCCATTCATAGTATTACAAATTGTCTTTACTAGTTTTTCAATACCAATTTGCTAGCATAGGAGTTCTTTTGGCCCTTCAGTGTAACCACATAGGTGCCTAAGGGAACTCGTTTTCCACTACTGTTTTTACTGTCCCAGGTTATGCTGTTTCTTTTACTGTTAAGAGAAAAATTAGAAATTGATCGGACAAGTGTTCCCTTGACATTATAAATGTTAATCTCAGAAATCTTTTCGCCATTCTTTAAAGAGATTCCAGTGCCAAAACGAATTTTTCCATTTCTGCTGGTAAAAAATGAAACCTCTTTTGTGCGTCCTACCTTCTGGGTGTATGTTATGGGCGTGGGTGTCCAGTCATCCACATTGAGCCATCCTCGACCCTCCTCATCAGGAGCTGGAGAGGGGTTGGCCACTAATTTTTCAACAAGGGCTGAAGTATAACTACTGTCGTACTTCGTAAGATAGGTTACAAAGGTTGATCGGGTCCCACCATAATTATAGGTTTCCCGACGAAGCTTGATAGCTGTAAAACAGTCTACTGCCGAGCAAGAGGTGCCCATAACTATGGTGCAGGGAGCTTTATCTGGAGCGCGGGTTGGACCATTTTTCGCTGTCCATAAGCAGTCGATGATTGCAAGCTGTTGCTTGGGTGGTACTGATCCTTGAACCGGACTTCCAAGAACCGCCTTGGAGTTATGAATGTTAATCATTTTATCCACACCCCTTGATCCAGAAACATGGCCACCGACAGTTCCGAGATGGTTTTTCAAGCATAGGGTTGCACCCCCAAGTTGTGCATGGCCTTTGCAGGAGGCGATATTTATAAGTATGTCAGCGGTAATCGCAACTTCCGGTACTTCTTTCCACATGGGTGTGGGATAGGTCCTTGTTTTTGGACCTAAGAACTTAATGCCATCGACCATTTGACTTCTGGGATAAAGCCGCGAAGGATTAACACTAAATCCATTGGTGTCGTAAATTGTCATGTTGGAGCCCTTGGCACCTAGATCGATCAATGCTTCACAAACGGAATTAATAATAGCGTAGACTGCGTGTGGGTAGTTTTGACCATCTGAGCTGCCAGCAGCACAATTCGGCTTAATGGCTATCTTTAAATCACCCCAATCTTTCGCTGCAGGTTTTTGAAATATCGTTCCCCAAGCTGCTTTAGGATCGGGATTATTAGCCAAGGCACAGGCCATTTTATTCATATTGGCCTTTACTTTAGCGGCGTTCACTTTTCCATTGGCTGAAGAGAACTTTCCAAAGGAGGTGCTGGTACCATTTGCCAACATCTCAGTATCTTTAACGTAGACAACCCGTAGGTTATTTATCTTGGGGTTGATCTCTATGCCCCGTTTCTGTTGGGTCGATTCCTTGGAAAATGCCGGACTTAAAAGACTCTCTGCTGCAACTATTCCAGCACTACCTATGAAGGTTTTTTTTAGAAAGTCACGTCTGTTTTCACTGCTCTTTTTAGCCATAGGTTACCTCCCTTTGGACATATATACTTTATTATTTGGTTTTAATTTTCGATTCAAAAACTTTGATAAACTTTACAGATTCGGTGATAACCACATCCTTAAAGTTTCCAAAGTTGTTGCATTTTAATTCAAAGTAAAATTTGTCAATATGCGTAAAAATTGTTATTTCACCGCCTATTTCATTGAAGCTACCCAAGGCAACCCCTGGGTCATAGGAAGGGACAACAATAGAATCAACTATAACATCTTTGGTAATGGTATTGAATATTGCCTGTGCTTTATTTTGGGTACTAAAATCTTCCATATCTACAGTAAGCTCGAAGGTCTCTGAGTTGTGGCTAAAATTGAACACCTGCCTAATACCTTCGACCAGCCCACCGTCAATATAGGGAGTTACCCCACCATCAATAAGATTGAACATGTTGGTTGGGTCGAATTCAATATAGCTTCCTTGCATTTCAGTCCATCCAGAAACCTCATTGGATAGGCGAAGCTCTTTCACTTTAATTGAACCACCAGATGGGTCGGGGTTTGAGCCGCCTTCATCACAGTGAAACAAAGAGAGAGAAACAATTAATGTTGTTATAAGAACCGGTATCTTCATATAGGATTTAACCCCCCATGGTATAAAAGATTACATAGTACGCCCGTTACTGTATTAATATAACCAATTTTAATAATAAATATAAGGAAATAATGAAATAGTGTACGCTCAGTACAAGGTTAGGACACACTAAAATAAGGGGACTATAAAGTAAATTCTTTTAAGTTGGCCGATTCAATACCCCAGAAAACTACTAAACCCAGATTATACTCCTACTCAAATTCCTATTGCATAGCCTGGACTAAAGGCCATCCCAACTTCTGATCAATTTTCCAATACGATTCCATCGTATCTTATTATGAAGGGCAAAGATAGGTGACCGGCGAGTCTTGCCAACATATAGATCACCCTGCTCATCCCAATACCACTTAACGATATTGTTGTCCGGTAGATTATTGAGATATCTTTTGAGAGCATCCTTATCATCCTTGAGGTTGATAGGATCTTTTGTTCCAGGGTGATACTTTTTATAAGGGTAGTACACTTTCTCTTCCCGAGAACTAAACTCTTCATAATAATCAGCCCAGGAAAAGTAAATAATAAAAGCTTTGGCTTTTAGAAAATTTTTATTGAGAAACCCCCAATACCGAGAATCCAATGAGTTGTCTCGGTTGTCTCCCATCATAAAATAGTTGTCCTTTTTAACAATATAGCGATCTACTTTTTTACCATCTAAATAGATCTCTTTTTTAATCTCAATTGTAGGAGGAGTAATAACTGAGTCTTGTATTGATACATCAGTATCAAGGCTATTTTGATAGGATGCAGCAAGATTTTTTTTCAACATTGTGAGATTGTAGTCAAGGACTTGCCAGTTGTCAAAAAACTGGACTGATCGGTCGTCAAGGTCTTGGTAATGCTCGCCATTTACATAGATAGAAAACTTAAAAAGCGTTCTCTCTTTATCAAATTTATACGGGATCAGACGATTAAGAATGGGGGTGTTTTGAACACGGGCACCAAGGTTAAGTTCTGGATTTTCTTGATGGATAAGATGTTTATAAAAGAGAAATTCACGAATCGGTGCGGTGGTGGGGTGAAGCGTATCTCCTTTGGCAGGGATGCGAAGCTTTTTAAAATCCTGCACCCCTCTTTGAAGAAGGCCCAATTTTGAATACTTACCCGCCGGGGGAAGCTTTAATAATTTTCCGTCTAGATAAACCTCTTGCTGTTTAATCTCAATCGTTTGTCCTGGCCCTGCAACACAGCGTTTGATATAATCTTTATTATCTTTCCCAGGATATTTAAAAATTAAAACATCACCGGCTTTGGGTTTTAAAACACCCGGCAACTTTGTATAGGAAAAGGGAAGCACCGGTGCACCATAAATAAATTTTAACCCTAATAAAAAATCACCGGCCAGGAGGCTATTCTCCATGGAGCCTGTGGGGATTTTAAAAGCTTGGATAATATAGACAATAAAGACAAAGGCCATAAGAAAGGCCGAGACCATTTCCTTAGAGAAGTTTAGAATTCCAGCCTTTTCACTGCGTCTTGCATCACTTTTTTTACTCAATCAATGCCTCCATACTCTATTTGAGCATACATCTTTTTCTACTTTTGGACAACAAGAGTCTCTAAAATACGTTTTGGAAAAGAAGATATTGTTGAAAATGTGCGGGTAGGCTTAAAGATTAAACTGATCAATAATAGCTTGATGTACATGGCCATTTGAGATAAGGAATGTCTCGTTATAAACGGTTGAATTATTTTGGAGGTCTGAGTATGAACCCCCTGCTTCAGAAATAATACAAGCTGCCGCTGATCGATCCCAGGGCTTATCAATGAGGCTGATACAGAGATCCAATTTTCCCGAGGCCACGCACATGTATGAATAGGCATCCATAAAGCCGTAGGAATAATCCCATGATCTCTGTGATTGCAATAATTGTGTGCCTAAAGGATTGTCCCAACATTCAATGAGTCCCAAGCTGGTTCCTGTTGCCTGTGCAGGAGTGTTGACCGATGAGACTGCAATCTTTTTTCCATTACAAAAAGCACCGGATCCTTTGGCGGCATAGTAGGTTTCTTTAAGTGCTGGAATGTGCACCACTCCAAGGATTGGGATGTTATTTTCTTCCAAGCTTATGAGTACGCTATAGGTGGGGATGCCACGAATATAGGGACGGGTCCCATCCAAGGGATCTACTATCCATGTACGTCCGGTTGATCCAATAATTGACTCGCTTTCTTCACCAAAAAAACCATCTTCAGGAAAAGCCTCAAGCAATCCTTTTTTAATAAGAGCGTCACACTGCTTGTCAACCTCTGTGACTGGAGACTGATCCTCTTTTATTTCGATATTCTTGAGGTTGCTTTGCAAGGCAATCTGAATATCTCCGGCTTTTTGGGCCAAGGATAGCGCCAATGAAAGCTCTTGCTTTAAGGAACACTTATCAGGAATGTTTTTTTTCATGGATCAATTTTTGTATATGTTCAATGACGTCATCAGGGAGTGAAGCAATATGGTTTTCAGTTGGAAAGTAACCATTTTGTGTATCCTTAATATAGGAGCTTACAGCATCTTTATAGGTGGCTGCAACCTGGGCATACTTTTTTGCGTGGCGAAAATCCTTTTCCGTTATGCCCAGTATGTCAAGTATAACCTGGACCTGGCCATCACAGTAACGTCCGGCCCCAATACCTACAGTGGGAATGGATAGCTCCTCGGTAAAGGCCTTGGCAAGTCGCTCCGGTATTAGTTCAAGGACAATCATAAAGGCGCCTGCCTTCTCGCACTGTTTTGACAATTGTAAAAGCTCAGTTGCCCGCTGAATGTCTTTGCCCTGTACTCCCACCTTTAAGCCCGGTGTTTGTGGCGTATAGCCGATGTGGGCGCACACAGGAATTCCTTCGGAGACGACCGTTGAAATTTTTTCAATGGCGCACTTCTCCGATTCGATTTTTACTCCATCGGCACCGGCGTCGGCCAGGAGTTTGGCGTTTTCCAGCGTGTCTTTACTGGTGCGACAGGCTTTAAAGGGCATGTCACAGAGTACAAAAGATTTTTTTGTGCCCCGTACCACAGACTTTAAATGGTGAATCATATCCTGGATTGTTACCTGAGATACATCATCATAGCCAAGAATATTTGTGCCGACGCTATCACCGACCAGCTGTACATCGACATTACACTCGTCTAAAAGACAGGCTGTGGGATAATCATAGCTGGTAAGCATGGTAATCTTAGGGCCACTCTTTTTTCGCGCCCCCAGCGCGTCTTTGGTTATTTTCATTATATTCACTCCGGTATTTCTATCCTGCGTGGGCATAAAAATACATATTACTTAAATTGCCGGTATAACATTTTTCAATAAATCATCACCAAGATAAATAAAGTCTTGCATTTAAAATTGGATAAGTAGATTTTTATAGATGAGTAAATCACAAATAATAATTCTAAGGAGGAACAGATGGCTGGAGTCAACAAAGTTATTCTTATTGGAAATTTAGGAAAAGATCCGGAACTTCGCAGAACACAGAGTGGATCATCGGTCGTCTCCTTTTCATTGGCCACAACTGAACGATGGACCGATAAAAATGGAGCAAAACAGGATAAAACCGAGTGGCACAATATCGTTGCCTGGGGAAAGTTGGCAGATCTTGCAAACCAATATCTTAAAAAGGGACGTTCAGCCTACATCGAAGGGAGAATAACCACAAACTCCTGGGATGATAAGGATGGCAACAAACGGTATCGTACAGAAATCGTCGCAAACCAGATCCAGTTTTTAGGGAGCCCCGGTGCCTCTTCAAATGGTGGCGGTAACTATGAACCAGCACAAAACAGTAGTGCACCTTCAATGGTCCCAGAGCCAGAACCCATTGTAGAGGACGATCTACCCTTTTAAGCAATTTCAAGGCATTGCATTGCAGGATGTTTGCTGCATAAATCTCGGAAGTTTATTGATGAAATAGCAGTTGATTGTTTGCTGGTATTGGCTTTTTATAATTGATATTTGCAATTGTTCGATGGAGCTTTTATATTATTATAGCTATTCTATAGTAATGTAAGTTAAGCAAAAGTATATCAATTAAAATCGAGGTTCTTGAATGACTATTGAAATTCTACTGGTCGGTATTATGGTTGGCATTACCCTTCTTGGGTATATGATTGCTATAAACTCTCAGGGTGCTACAAAGCTTTCTATCTCCTATCTTATCGCCACTGTTATTTTGGCAATGACCGTGTGGGCTATAGTACAGCTCTCCAATTCATGGCGAGAAAATATTCAACAGCAAAAATACCAGCAGTTGGAGCAGGAGAAGCGACTTGCTGAAGAGCGAGTCCGCTCTCAGGAGCAGAAGATGCTCAATAGTAAAAAGATGATTGATGCGGCAAATAGAATAAACGAAGTGATCAGCCAAGGCACTGGTTATGCATCTAATATGATGAATGTTGATCTTCGTGATTTTTCAGTTGAGTTAGATGTCTTAGTTGGTCGTGCCAATGGTATGAAAAATGAGATTAAAAACTTGGTGAAGAAATACGATGGTTTGAATACCGAGAGTTCACTCTTTCCAGCAACGACTCCCACATTAAACGAGGCTCTTAAAAATCTCGAAAATGCAGCCAAATATTATTGGCTCTATTTTAGAGCTGAAGATTCGGTGCAGGAGGAGTTGCGCGAGAGAATGATGCGGCAAAAAGCCCGTGAAGCCTATGATCTTTTTAAGAAAGCGAGCTCTGCCATAGCCTCATCACTATAAAATCAATAAAGTGATGATATGCTCCTATCGCGATCCTCATTGAAATGATTGGGTGCTTTCAACTAGTGCAAAAATGTGATATGAGAAAGATTGCCTTTCATCTATGATGAATTTAACGGGCTAAAGAACATTTTTTAGTAATTTTCAAGCACAGAAATTATTTTACACCGATGTTATTTTGATGGTTTGTGCTTGATTCTTTTATATTAGGGGTATTATTTTATTGCCCCATATTGTGTTGTACACCACAATAGGACATTATAGGTGTAATCCTGGTTTTCTCAGAATGGCAAAACCAGATGATTTTGTTTGAGAAAATAAACCTGAGCAATCAGGTAGATATATCAAAGGCATACCATGCTCATAGCAGTAAAGGATATAGTAACCGAGGATCAGGTTACCCTAGAGCAGGAAGTAACCATGACCGAGGAGCAGATCAGGGATGGTCATTTTGCCGGACCTCTACACTGCAATGCTGCTATAACACGGATCAATAATCAATTTTATGCAAAGGTCAGCTATAAGGGCGCCATTGCTGGAACCTGTTCTCGTTGCCTTGATGATATAACATTACCCCTAAAGGGTAGTGTGGAAGTGACAATAAAGGATGAGGCCCAAATCAAGGAGCCTCAACAGGAAGTGGACTCTTCGGAGTACTACTTTGTTGACGCAACTAGCATTGTTGATATACGGCAATCACTCTATGAGGACGTGATGATCAATATGCCCATTAAACCCCTCTGTAAAGAGGAGTGCCCGGGGATTGTTGAATATAAAAATGAAGAGCCACCAGAGGAGGATCAAAAAGCTGTTGATCCCCGCTGGGAGGCATTGAAGAAACTGAAAAAATAATCTTTTTACCTTTTTTTGGAGTAAATTATGGCAGTACCAAAGAGGAGAATCTCGAAAACACGACGCGACAAACGGCGTTCACACCTGGCTATTGGCGCAAAGAAACCAACGCTCTGTTCGCACTGCAAACAGCCCAAGGTAGCCCATCGTGTATGCCAAAATTGCGGATATTACGCCGGTGTTGAAGTAGTTCAGCCGGAAGATTAACAATGCCCTCAGTAAGCCTTGCTGTTGATGTGCATGGTGGAGACCATGGCCCCGAGGTTGTTATTGATGGGGTATTAGCAGCTAGGAAAATGAGTACGACTCCCTTTACAACCTATCTGTGTGGTAAAGGTGCGGTTATTTCTGCAACCCTTGATTCCTTAGGGTATGCGCATCCCTCGGATGAAACGGGGATTCATGTCATTCACTGTCCAGAAGTGGTTGACGCTTCTGATGTACCTACCCGGGTATGGAAAAACAAACGTAATGCTTCGATTGTCCAGTGTGTGACACTCCAGAAGGAGGGAACGGTCAAGGCGTCACTCAGTGCCGGAGATACACGGATATTAATGGGCGCCTCTATATTCCTTTTGGGAAGAAAACGTGGCATTGTTCGACCAGCATTGGCTGCGCTCATTCCCACGACCGGATCGCGCCCTTCGCTCCTGCTTGACGTGGGGGCAAACCTTGATTGTCGGGTTGACCAATTAGTTACCTTCGGTATGATGGGGTATGAATATGTAAAGGAACGCATGGGAGTGCTATCTCCCAGCGTGGCTCTTTTAAATGTCGGCAAGGAGGAGACCAAGGGAACCAAGACCATCATCGATGCAGCCAAGATCCTCAGTGAGAAGTGTCCTGGGTATTGTGGCTTTATCGAAGGGTCACGGGTCCTTGCTGGAGATGTTGATATTATAGTCTGTGACGGTTTTACCGGTAACATTTTATTAAAAGCCTGTGAAAGCTTTCATGCGCTCACTGAGTCGGTTCTACAAAAAAACAGGCGGTTAATAAACGCATTAAAGAATAAGGCAGCAATTTTAAATGCCGAGAATTATGGTGCAGTACCGCTATTGGGGCTTGAGGGTGTTGTTTTTAAGGCCCATGGATCCTCTTCGAGCAAAGCCATTACTCAAGCAATGCTTGCAGCGATTCAAGCGGTAACCTAAGACGAATTCCTTAATACATAGGGAAAGAAAGGCAAAAGAGAATTTATGGGATTCAAACAGGCAAAGATTCTTTCGGTCAGTTCGGTTGTTCCAGATAACGTGCTTACCAATCACGACTTAGAAAAGATGGTCGATACCTCAGATGAATGGATCACTAAGAGAACCGGGATAAAGCAGCGCCATATCGCACCTAAGGAGATGAAGGACCCCTTGATCGAGTATGGATCAAAGGCGGTTGTTCAAGCATTGGAAAAGGCCGGTGTCAAACCGGACGAGGTCGACACCATTGTTTGTGGAACCATCTCGCCAGACTATTTCTTTCCATCAACAGCTTGCAGTATAGCAACTAAAGTTGGCTGCAACCGTCCCTTTGCCTTTGATTACACCTCTGCCTGTTCAGGATTTATTTACGGACTCATATTGGCCAACTCCTTTATTGTCAGTGGCCAGAGTAAGACTGTTGTGGTTGTCGGTGGAGAGATCCTCTCTCGCTGTGTTGATTGGGAGGATCGTGGTACCTGTATCATTTTTGC
This sequence comes from Chitinivibrionales bacterium, assembly GCA_028278335.1. Lineage (GTDB taxonomy): Bacteria > Fibrobacterota > Chitinivibrionia > Chitinivibrionales > JANQEN01 > JANQEN01. Next base: position 60,192 of record JANQEN010000142.1, read on the forward strand.
TGATGGTGTTGGTGCCGCCGTTTTGCAGGGATCGGATGATCCAAATAAGGGAATCCTTGCAACTGATGCAAATACAGACGGCTCATTTAAAGACATCCTCTATCTGACTGCCTGGGAAGAGAAAAACACCATTGTAATGAAGGGTAAAGAGGTATTTAAACATGCCATCTCATTGATGGCGAACACCACACGCACAAGCTTAGAAAAGTGTGGCCTTACCGTAGATGATGTTGATCTTTTTATTCCTCATCAGGCAAATGTGCGGATTATAAATGCTGTTGCTTCAAACCTCAAAATCCCTATGGAAAAATTGGTTAGTAATGTTGATCGATTTGGTAATACCTCCTCGGCCTCGATCCCTATTGCCATGGATGAAGCATGGCAGGAGGGAAGAATTAAAGAGGGCTCTGTAGTTGCTCTTACTGCCTTAGGTGGAGGCATCACCATCGGCAGCGCAATTGTACGGTTTTAAATTACTGAAAACAAATAACATTTTCATACGCGAAAAGTAAGTGAAAGGCTAGCATTATGTCATATGTTTTTATGTTTCCTGGACAGGGTTCCCAGAAAGTGGGAATGGGAAAAGATTTCTATGATTCCTATGAAGTCGTGAAGAATCGTATTGATGAAGCAAACGAGGTATTGCAAAGAGATTTGCGTGCTATCATCTTTGAGGGGCCAGAAGATGCAATTAAGGCAACCCAGAACACACAACCAGCCCTCTATACCGTAGAATCGGCAATCTGTGATCTCCTTCGCGAAAAGGGAGCTACACCAAGCCTTTCGCTGGGACACTCCTTAGGTGAATACAGTGCGCTCTATGCAGCGGGAGTTTTTTCCTTTGTTGATGGCCTTCGTCTTGTTGCGAAACGGGGTGAGCTTATGGCCAAGGCTGGCGAAGTAACCAAGGGAACCATGGCTGCAGTTATTGGCCTGAGCCGTGAGCAGATCAGTGAGGTGCTTGCCATAGTAACCGAGGGTGTTGTTGTTCCTGCAAATGAAAACTCTCCTGAGCAGACGGTGATCTCCGGTGATGTTCCGGCTGTCCAAGCTGCCTGTGAAAAGCTTAAAGAGGCTGGCGCCAAACGGGCGATTCTTCTTCCGGTAAGTGGTGCTTTTCATTCACCACTTATGGAGCAGGCTGCCAATGAATTTAAGACCTTTCTTTCAGAGATTACCTTTAATAAAGCGCAGTGCCCGGTTATTACCAATGTTGCAGCACAACCCGAAGAAGATGGCGAGACGCTCAAGGAACTCTTAGTAAAGCAGCTTCTCTCTCCAGTTCGTTGGGTAGATGCCATGACCCAAGTTGATGCCAGTGGCCATGACACTGCCGTAGAAGTGGGTCCGGGAAGCGTTCTTAAGGGACTTGCAAAAAAATGTCAGCTTGCAATGAATGTTGTTTCCTGTGGAACAGTTGATAATTTATATTTTTTAGCTGAATAATTTTACTATTTGGAGATAGACCATGATAGATATTGCAAATAAATCAGCCCTAGTTACCGGTGGCGGACGGGGTATTGGCCGTGACATCGCTCTTAAATTGGCCAAAGCCGGTGCTGATGTGGCAGTCAGTGATATTGATTTGGAAACCGCCCAGAAGGTAGCCAGCGAGATAGAAGCTCTGGGCAGACGTTCCTTACCAATCAAAGCTGATGTATCTAATAGCGATAGCGTGACTGAAATGGTCACAGCCTTTACAGAAAAATTCGAAAAGATCGATGTATTGGTGAACAATGCCGGTATTACTCGTGATGGTCTTATCATGCGCATGAAAGAGGAGGATTGGGACGCTGTGCTCAATGTGAACCTTAAATCATGCTTTCTCTGTTGCAAGGCTGTATCCAGAACTATGATGAAGGCTCGCGAAGGTGTTATCATCAACATCGCTTCTGTTGTTGGATTGATGGGCAATATTGGCCAGGCTAATTATTCTGCGTCTAAGGCAGGTATGATTGGACTGACTAAAACCTTGGCTCGTGAGTTTGCCAGTCGTGGCATTAGAGTTAATGCGGTTGCTCCCGGATTTATTCAATCTGCCATGACCGACAAATTATCCGATCAGGACCGGGAACGCTTTTTAGCAGGTATCCCCTTGGGAAGACTGGGAACTGCTGATGCTATTGCAAACGGTGTTCTCTATTTAGCATCACCCTTGGCCGATTATGTTACTGGTCAAGTACTTACTATTGATGGCGGACTTGTCATGTAGGGGTGGAAAAAATCATTTTTTAATAAACTCTCACGAATTTACATTTTTTAAAGGAGAAAGTTGTGAGCGAACATGAAAGTAAAGTAAAACAAATCATCGCTGAAAAACTTGGTGTTAGTGAAGACAGTGTCAATCCTCAAGCCTCTTTTGTTGATGATTTGGGAGCAGATTCATTGGATCAGGTTGAGCTGATTATGGCTTTGGAAGATGAATTTGATATGGAAATTCCTGATGAAGAAGCAGAAAAGCTCAGAACCGTAAAGGATGCTCTGGATTATATTGATCAGAAAAAATAGCTTTTATGTAAAATAGTCACTAAATAATTCGGTATGAATCGATTCCTTTGATGCGGAGGCATTCGTACCGAATTTTTATATCCGTACAAGTTTCGAATATGTAATGTGCATGTAGAAAAAGGTAATTGTTGATGACCAAGAGAATAGTTGTTACAGGTATGGGGGTTGTAAGCCCTATTGGAAATAATACGAATGCCTTCTGGTCTTCCCTGCAGGAGGGTAGAAGTGGAATCGGTGCTATCACTCAATTTGACACAACAGAATTTCCTGTTAAGATTGCCGGAGAGATAAAGGATCTTGATTTCAGCACCATTGTTGATGTTAAGGAGCAGCGGAGAACTGACCGGTACATTCTTCTTGCCCTTGCTGCTGCAGAGGAGGCTGTTAAAGATGCACAGTTAGATCTGGACACGATTGATCGTGATCGGGTAGGAACAATCATATCTTCCGGTGTCGGTGGAATCTGGACTTTTGAGAATGAAGCTGAAAAGCTCTTTTCCCGTGGTCCCCGTCGGGTCTCTCCCTTTCTGATTCCCATGATGATTGCTGATATGGCTGCAGGTATGGTTTCTATCAAATTTGGATTTAAAGGACCAAACTATGCGGTGGTCAGTGCCTGTGCTTCTGCTGGTCACGGTATTGGTGATGCAATGATTGCCATGAAAGCAGGAATGATGGACTGTGCGGTTGTTGGTGGATCAGAGGCAACCATATCCAAAATTGGTATGGCTGGATTCTGTTCTATGAAAGCCCTTTCTACAAGAAATGATACTCCCACAAAGGCTAGTAGCCCCTTTGATAAAAAACGTGATGGCTTTGTCATGGGTGAAGGCGCGGGGATTGTTGTGTTAGAGACCTTAGAACATGCATTGGCACGCAATGCAAAAATTTACGCTGAAGTTGTTGGTTATGGTGCCTCTGGGGATGCATTCCATCTTTCACAACCACCTGAACAGGGTGAAGGTGCTCAGCGCTCTATGAAAGCGGCCCTTGCAATGGCAGAAATCACTCCGGATACCATTGATTATATCAATGCCCATGGGACTTCAACACCCTTTAATGATAAGTTTGAATCACAGGCGATCATGGCAGTTTTTGGCGAACACGCTAATTCAGTTGCCATCAGCTCAACAAAATCGATGACCGGTCACCTGCTCGGCGCTTCCGGTGGTATCGAGTTTGTTGCTTCGATTTTAGCCATCAACAATAATTTGGTTCCACCAACAATTAACTATGAGGACCCTGATCCGGAATGTCCGCTTAACTATACACCGAATACAGCGGTGGCCAAACAGGTTGATTATGCCATGAGTAACTCCTTTGGATTTGGAGGACATAACGCATCATTGATCGTTAAGAGCTATGATCCCTCTTAGACATTATGGAATTCTTAAAAAAAGCTCTTAACCCTTTACGCACACTATTCAGATCCAACAAAGTCGAAAAGAAGCCTCAGACCACTGGGGCTCTTTTAGTAGATTTACAGAGGGCACTCAATTACACCTTTACCAATGCGGCCTTTTTGGAGCATGCCCTTATTCACAAGTCCTCCATTATACAGGGAGACAGTAAGGGACTTGACTCCAATGAACGACTTGAATTTTTAGGTGATGCAGTGCTCAATTGTTTGGTAACCGAACACATATATCATAAATACACTGACTATTCCGAGGGGCAGCTCTCTAAAGTAAAGTCTCTTTTGGTAAGCCGAAAAATAATCGGTGAAGTGGCTCAAACCATAAACCTTGCCGACTATTTAAGCATGGGCCACTCGGAAAAAAAGTCAAGCGGCCAAAATAGGACTTCTATTACCTCCAATGCCTTTGAGGCTTTGCTCGGTGCGGTTTATCTTGATGGTGGCATTAAGGCGGTCCGAAATATTTTGTCACAGTGCCTTTTTGGTAGGATTGAACAGTTTCGAAAAGATAAATGTAATATAAATTATAAAAGTAAGATTTTAGAGATGTCTCAGGCCGATGGATTTGGCATTCCTCAATATCCGCTTATTGCAGAGGAGGGGCCGGACCATGATAAAAAATTTATTGTCGGTATAGACATTGCCGGCGTCCGCCTTGGAAAAGGGGAGGGCTCGAACAAGAAAAACGCCCAGCAGGACGCGGCGCAACACGCTTTAGAAAAATATGACAAAGAATATATACTAACATTACGTAAAGGAGAGTAATGCATGAATTGGTTTTTTACTGAAGAGCAAGAGATGATCATTGAAACAGCCCGGGAGATTGCCATAAATAAGATCTTGCCGGTTCGTGAAAAATACGATGAAGAGGGAACCTTTCCCTGGGATGTGGTCAATGCCATGGCAGAAGTTGATCTCTGTGGTCTGTACATCCCCGAAGAATTCGGTGGCATGGGCGGTGGTGTCATGGAATTGTGTCTTGCTGTGGAAGAACTCTCCAAAATATGTGGTGGTATCTCTTTAGCCATGGCTGCAACTGCGCTGGGAACCTTTCCCATTCTTCTCTTTGCCAGTGATGAGCAAAAGAAAAAGTATCTCCCTGATATTGCCTCAGGAAAAAAACTTGCAGCCTTTGGTCTTACAGAAGCCAATGCTGGCTCCGATGCCTTAGGTATGAAAACAAGGGCAGTAAAGGATGGTGACTCCTATGTACTCAATGGAACCAAACAGTGGATTACCAATGGTGAACATGCAGAAGTATACACTGTTCTGGCAATTACCAATCCAGCTAAAGGCGCCCGTGGTATCAGTGCCTTTATCGTAGACAAAGACACCGAAGGATTCTCCTTTGGTAAACATGAGGATAAATTGGGTATTCGTGCCTCCAGTACCACAGAATTGGTTTTCCAAGACTGCCGGATTCCTGCAGAGAATCTTTTAGCCCGCGAAGGTATGGGATCAATCGTTGCTATCAATACCCTCAATTACTCCCGTCCTGGTGTTGCTGCACAGGCTTTGGGAATTGCGGCTGGCGCTTTCGAAGATGCCCTGAAATACTCTCGTGAACGGGTTCAGTTTGGTGAATCGATCTCAAGCTTTCAAGCAATTCAACATAAATTAGCAGACATGGCAACTGAAATTGAAGCAGCTCGCGCGCTAATGTATGCCACTGCACGTACCATTGATGCCGGTGCAAAGAAGTTTGCCAAAGAGTCAGCCATGAGCAAGCTCTACTGTTCTGATGTTGCTATGCGGGTAACTGTTGAAGCGCTCCAGGTTCTTGGTGGTTATGGGTATATGCGCGAATATCCCATGGAGAAGCGCCTTCGCGATGCGAAGATTACTCAGATCTATGAAGGAACAAATCAGATCCAACGCAATGAGATCGCCTTACAGCTCATTAAGAGCACAGCGAAACAGTAATAATGGAAACACAGCAGATAAAGATCGCTCCCTCTATCCTCTCAGCTGACTTTCGCCGGCTGGAGGAGGAGGTTAAAGCGGTCCAGGATGCTGGTGCTGACATGATCCACTGTGATGTCATGGACGGTACCTTTGTCCCCAATATAACCTTTGGTCCCTTTGTTGTTGAGGCTGTCAAAAAATCGGTCTCTATTCCCTTAGATGTACATCTTATGATTGTCAATCCTGAAAAGTATGTTGCCAGTTTTCGTGATGCCGGTGCAGATATAATTACAGTGCATGCAGAAGCTTGCAAGGATCTTGGCACAGTTTTAACCCTTGTTCGTGAGAGTGGCGCCAAGGTTGGCATCACCATAAACCCTGATAAACCGGTTGATCTCTTTATCGATCATATTGATCAGATTGATCAAGTAATGATTATGAGTGTCTTTGCAGGATTCAGCGGTCAGAAGTTTATTAATGGCTCACTCACAAAGGTTAAGCAGGTGTATGAAGAGGTGCGCCGTCTCAATAAGACCTGTGATATTGAGATTGATGGTGGCATCAACGGAGAGACAGCCCAATGGGCTGCACAAAGTGGGGTCAATGTTTTTGTGGCTGGTAATTTTGTATTTAAAAGTGATAATTACGCCAAACAGATCACCGCCATTCGGGAAAGTGCCCAAATAGGTCAGACTAATTTAAAAAACCTGCAGCAGTAGGACCAATTGTATGAACAATAGGATACAGAAGAGTACAATGAAAGGGTGCGTCGTTTTTGCTCTTTTGGTGGTACTCTTTGGTTCCTGCCAATATACACCAGTGTCTGATGATCGTGACCTTTTAGAGCTTGAGCGGGTCTGGCAATTTATGAGTGCCTTTAGCATCTATCAGGAACGCATCCCCACAGAGGAGGCTGCGCTACAATTCAGCAACCCGCAAGCTTTAATGCGTAGCATCCTTGATACACTCTATGATTGGAAGAGTAATAAAACCTATTATATTGGTGACTATCTCGAAGATGGTCAGGGGTTTTTAAGTCAATCCTTTATTACTCCAAAACTATCTCAAGAGGCCGTTAAAAGTGAGACCTTTTTTCGCAAGCTTACAAATAGTACAGCCTATCTCCATATAAACACCTTTTTAAGCCGTACAGTCCATCAAACCGTGCAAAGTTACCTGCCTTCTATGGATGGTGTATCCAATCTTATATTGGATCTGAGAGGAAATGGTGGCGGTTACATTGATGTTTGCGTTGAGATTATCGAGGCCTTTCTCACTTCAAATACATCCTACCTGATAGTCAAAGAGAGAAAGAGTGCTGGTAGCGGAATGTACGTTACTGATAGTACCTCTTGGACAACCATCAAGGCTGACAATAGCGGTGGTTGGGAAGCAAAAAAGATTGTGATCCTCACTGATAATGGCACAGCCAGTGCATCGGAGATTTTGGCTGTTGCGCTTAGAGATGGAAGACCAGTAGGGTCAGTATCGATTTTAGGTGAAAAAAGCTTTGGCAAAGGTATTGGACAATATGTCTTTATTTTTTCCTCAAGCTCTGGTGGTGGGGTATCCATCACTGGATTTCGTTTTTGGCGTATCAATGGTGGTGACTATCATGAACAGGGTATCCCACCGGATGTTCCAATGACGGGATCTTTCAGAAATCAACTACTTGAGGCAGGTAAAATGTTGGAAACGAATTTTGAGGCCAACCTGGATACGAATGCCTTTAATGATGTGCTAAATCAGCCCACAACAACGACACCTCCCCACCACGGAATTTACAAAATTTTTTTTGAGTAGCCCCAGATTTTCCCTATACTGAACCAATATTTTTATATATTATAATATTAACGATTAAATTGGTTTGTATAGCGTGAATACGACTTCTCTGTTTTAATCTCCGATTTATTAGGCAGATTTCAAGAGATTTCATCTCTTTTCACCATACATCTAACAACTGTTAAAATTGATGGAGGGGGGGAACGAAAGGTGTATTATTTATGGATCGTTGTAGGTTATCGCTTGGAATACTAGTAATACTTTCCCTTCTTCTAACCACTGGTTGTAGTTCACTTCAATTTCATAGAGTGCAATTATCAAGTAAAGATGTCAATAAACGTAAAGAGGCCGTGGTCTCTTTAAGCCTCATGCGATCAAAGGCAAAAAAAGCTTCTGAAGATTTAATCCCGCTTATTCTTCATGAATCAGATCCAGAGGTGCGAAGACTTGCTATCGAAGCGATTGGCAATCTTAAACCGAAGATTACCCGTGAGCTTTCCGATGCACTGATGATTGCTTCCAATGATGAGGATGTACATATTCGGCGTGCAGCAGTAATTTCGGCAGAACAATTTGACTTCTTTCCCTATACTATTATTGCTTTAATCCAAAAGCGCCTAGGTGATTCGGACCAGATGGTCCGTGAACTAGCCATGAGTGCCTTTGAGAAAATTGGAAAGCTTGGGGTACATAGTTTGATACGGGCTCTACCGCGTGCTACACCAGAAATGCGTGTTACCATAATAACAACCTTGGGACGGCTCGGCGAGGATGCATCAACGGCTCTGGTCAAGTTAAAAGAGGTGCAATCAAAGGATAGTGATGAACGGGTTCGTGAGGCTGCCTCACAGGCGGTGCGGGTGATCACACAGCTGACCGCGGTAGACTAAGTTAGGTTGGAGTGCTTGTTTTCGAATTCCTCTGCAGTAGTAAAGATACCCAGAACTTTGTCTAACGAAGAGAAGGTCAATACTTCACGGAGTTTATCCGAAACATTGACAAGAAAGAGTTTCCCTTGGTTAGCTGTGGCCATGCCATGGAGACGCATGAGAAGTCCAATACCAGGACTAAAAAGAGTCCTCGTCTCTTGAAGATCTACAACAATGTCTTTGTTTTCGCCCTTATTAAAATGGATGCTGATGCTCTCTTCAATCTGTTTATAGTTGTCCATATCGATCTGGTCTTTAAAGACAACCCATAAACGTCCACCCTTAGTTGCAATGGAAGTATGGAATGATTTTGCCATACACAGGCTCCTTTAGTTTTACCCCTCATTCTTAATCATACTAAATGTTTCTCAAGAAATCAACCTTGATTAGAAGAGAAAACTCTCTTTCTGCGCAAAGAGGTAACCTTAATTGTTAATGATCATTCCTGAGGAGAAAACAAGCATAAAAACAAGCCAAAGGTAGAGGAGAGTATTGTTCAAGATCTGCTCTGAAATTGACTGAGCCTCTTTACCTGCGGGCTCCTTTTTTTGCTGTTTCTCTTTTACGTGCAAATAAATTGATCGGCCGGTCCAGACCAGTAGTCCCAATCCAGCCAGCTTAATAAGAATTGTTGAAACATCCATAGGTGATCCTTAGAAAATTCCCTTCAGGATTATGGCATCTCAGGAGGGATGTCCCCCTCCTCCATACCCTTTTTCATATCAATTTTATTGGCCTGTAATCGGCGGGATGATATGATTGATCCATTCCAGGAGATTACAAACTCGTAGTACCCCTCTTCAGGAAGAGGGAGTCCATTGATATTACCACCAATCTCCACCACAGCGCGACGATTTTCCGGGCACTTAACCTCCCAGGGGGGTAACTTCATGGAGAAGTCAGCATCCTCCTTTTGGAAGGTGAGCTGCACCGTACCATTGGTGGCCACATCGGAAAGAGCGATATACACAGCACAATTCCCATGTTTTGAGGGAAAATCCATGCAATTGATTGAACTAAAGGTTCCCGTTAGAATGCTCTTACCAGTATGGGCATCCCGATAATAGTGGTCGCAAATAACCATGGCTAATACAATTGGCTTCATATACAAGTACTACGATTATTAATGTGTAAAATTGATTATTCCGGACAGCGTGCAAAGATACTCAGATAAGTAGATCTACCACTTTCGCACCGGAGTAATTTCCAGGTTTATAAAATATAATTACTGCATATATTTTCAGCACGTCTTCGTTGATGTATTTTATAGCTCCCATGAAATTGAATAAACAACAAAACCCAGGGATCGCATTGGCCATACTCATGGTAGTGGTCGGTTCTCTATGGGCAAAGAGTTTGGTCTCTCCTCCCTATAGCCACTGTTTAGGTATTCGAAAGGCCAGGCAACTCCATCTTTCACTTTTTTTACCCTTTACTCGATTTAAGGATCCCCAAGGCTTAGCCACAGCTAAAATGATCACCCGTGACGATCCTCATAAAGAGGGAGATGATGATGAAGTGGTGGTATACGGGGTCAATTCAGGAAAGCATCAACTTATCTATAACACCTCGATGATGGGATTGGATGCCTATGGCAAGCAGGGGAGTGGTCTTGGAGAGTTTCAATTTCCCAAGGGAGTTGCCTGTGATGAAAAGGGCAATGTCTTTGTGGTGGATGCCGGCAACCATCGGGTGGTACATCTCTTTAATCCACAAAAAAAAGTGCAATGGGTCAAGGCCTTCAATGGCGATAGCAACGGGGCGCGCCGTCTTCTTGCTCCCTCCCAGGTAAGCTTGGATGCGCGGGGAAGGATCTATGTTACTGACACGGGCAATCGTCGCATTGTTGTCTTTGATACGAGCGGGTCAGTCCTGTTTACGATTCCCAAAGAGGGCGAAACACTGTTTGTTGATGGTCCTACTACCATAGCTATTGCTGATGGCACCTTTAAATATAGCCGTTTTACTAAAGAGCAGGTCCTCTTTTGTGCTGATAAGAGTGGCAGGCGTCTTTGGAAAATTGACCTTACCGGTATTGTCATGGATCAGGTAGAGATACCGGCAAAACATGCAGCCAATTATGGTGCGGTGGATTATTACCATAACTTCTGGATTACTGATAAGAAGAAGCATGCCATATTAAAATATAGTCGTGACCTGGAGCTATTGGATATTTTTGGTTCCTATGGTAAAAAGGATGGCCAGATGGTCGAGCCCCGGGGTATCGCGATCTGGAAGCGCTATGGGCAGACCTTTGTGGCTGAAAAATTTGGAGCCCAATATTTTTGGGTTGGAACCGATTTAAAAAAGATGACCCTTCAGATTGACAATAGTGATCGTGGACCAACGAGCGTGTACACCATTACGAGCAAAACAACCGCCTTTAGTTTTGCTTCACTTATGTATGTAACAGCAAGAGATACAATCACCCTTCTTAAAAAGCGATTTGTTGCACCCGGTGATCGGGTGCTCTCCTTTGCCCATAAGACCATTTCACCAACAGCATCAGGAACCTTTCTATTTCGTATTGAACCTACCTATTCTTCATACACCTATTATCATTGGGATTATCCGATAACCATGCGCACCCGTGGCTCTTTTGGGCTTGTGGAGAATGTCAAGGCCGGATACTTGGTAAAGAAAAAGGGACAATAATCTCAGATCAAGGAGCATCATAGACCATGCACTTAACAAAAGAAGAGATCAACCGAAAACTGCTGCACATCCTCTCCGGTTGTGGAATTCCCGCAGGAATTCTTTACATACCGCTCATCCCTGGGGCATCACCCCAGTTGCCCAAGATCATTTTGGGTGTTTTGCTTTTTCTCTCCTTAACATTAGAGATTATTCGTTTTAAAGTTCCTGCCTTTCATAAGTTTTACTTTTCAATGGCAGGATCCATGATGCGCAAAGAGGAGGATAAGAAGTTGACCGGTGCAACCTGGATTTTTGCTTCCGCCTTTATTTGCACACTTCTTTTTCCAAAAACTCCTCAAATTTCCTGTATTGTCATTAATCTCTTTATTCTTGGAGATGCTATTGCTGCTGTGGTTGGATTAAGTATGGGAAGAATTAAAATTGGAAAAAAATCCTTAGAGGGGACATTGGCCTGTTTTTTCCTCTGTTTGGCTCTTTTCTATCTGGTCTTTCCCCATGTACCACTTTTACTTGATCCATGGGGGGGCAAAACACCACTCCTTTTTGTCCTGATTGTTTCCTTAAGCGTGGCAGTCTTAGAGCTCTTTCCAATCCGACTTTCAAAAACTCTTACCATAAATGATAACCTCTATGTCCCAGTGGTTGTCGGTGCGATCATGCAAATATTTTAAAGACACTTACTGCATAATAAGTAATTTTTGTGTAATCAATTGGTGCTGTGACTCCAAGTGCAGGGTATAAAGTCCGGCAGGAAAATGCTCAGTGGAAACCATTACTTTTGTGGCGTTAGGATAGCCATGCCAAACCCTCTTTCCCAAGAGTGAATAGATTTGAATCTCTTTTAGTGGCGCACTTGTTTGAATGGAGATGTGTTGTTGTCCACACTTTGATATGATATGATTGGAGATGTTCGCCTTTAGGGGCTTCCTTTTAATAGCTACAAGCTCCGTTATGTTTTGTCCAAAAAGGGTTAGGATAGATCGCTTGGGAATGGTTATTGTGTCCGTAAATCGAAGTGCATTGAGGGGAGCCATACTCGCTGAGGCAGTGGTTATAAAGGGGTAGAGCCTTGTTGTGTCGGGGATGAAATTGGCTTCTTTAAGCGCAATTGAAGACTCGCTATTTGTGTAGTTGATAATAACAACAACCAGGTCCCCTTTTTCCCTGTGAACAAATGCCGACGGCATGATTCCCTTTACTGCTTGCATTGGTGTGGTATTATCTGAGCGTTTTATAGGTATACGGTTTGCACCAGGGCGAATAAAGAAACTATAGTGTCCCAATGCCCAGGCTGTTGTGTTTGGGGTGTATGATTCATCAGTATGATTGATAGTCACCAGCTTATACCGAGGCAATCCAGTGCTAGGGCTAAAGGTCTCCCAATATTGCCAGCATGAGGCGCCGCCCACAGTAAGATCATGGTGAATAACCTTAGCTAAAAAGAGACCATGGTCAATCTCTTTTGGATTTTCCAAACCATCCTTAAAACCATTACCTAAAAAACTGTATTCAGTTTGCCACCACTCTAAACTGGGGTCGATTTTTTTGATCTCCTTAAACATACTTGATCGAGTCTCTACCAATCGCTTATTGGTATCCTCGGTCCAATAGCTGTGAGCTGCTACATAGGGGGCCAGAGTTCGCAAATTTCCAATGTAAAGTGCATGCGAGGGGTTCCAGAACCGAAGTTGTCCTCCATGAGGATCGCTCATAAATCCATACACCCGGTCAATGGAGCCACCTTCAGTTATAATAAAGCGTGTTTTCAAGGCATGCCTTTTAAGGGCTTTGTCAATTTCAATGGCCAACTTCTTTATTTCACTATTGTGCCAGAGTGTGCCCTCCTGTCTATCACAGAGCCACTCCCATTGTGGTTCATTCACTGGACTAATGTAATGAATTGGGGTCCATCGCTTTGCATAGTACAGAGCAATCTGGGCAAGATACTCTGCATAGTCATCATAACAATCATCCCTCAAGTTAGCTGAGGGTACATCTTCGGTTCTACAGGTAAGTCCATTTTTTGTAAAATAGTAGGGAGGAGAGTTGGAATACGCAATAACCCGAGATACTCCATATTCATAGCATTTATTGACCCAATAGGTCTCTGCCTCCATTTTTGACCAATCATAGGATCCGTTCGGTCGAAGGGGGCATTCTGTGCGAGCGTTTACACGGGCCACTCTGCTCGAATCACCCTGGTCCCGCGAGCCTGCGCCAAGTTCAATTCGAAAGCTGGAAAGACCAATACCTTTTGGTTTACCCGTGGGACCATACATTCTGGAAAAGATAAAATCGGCTAAGCGATCGAGGTTTTTCTTTTGCCAATCTTCGGTTACTTCATTAAGGTTAAAGGCAGCGGATGAGCCAAAGTGTTTAATAGTTTGATGACTGGAATCTGTTAAGAGTGTGAGCGTGAGATCGACTTTGGTGTTGTGACCTGAAGTAAAGAAAGATAATAGAAAAGTTATCGTTAATGTTAGTTGTGTTCGCATTTGTATTATGGAGTTATTCTGATATCCAGAAGTAAGTTATGATATTTACGTTGTCTATGGGTGGCATGGTCGTTTATGCCATGCCATTTTTTTTTGTGTTCAACATTGCTTGGGTTATAACCCTTTGTTAAAAAGGATCGAATGCAATGATTTACCCGGAGTCATCACGGTAAAAATATACATACCTGTTGATAAAGAGGAACCATCGCTACCCTTTCCATTCCAGTGATACGATCCTTTTTCCACGTTCGGGGTGAAGGCAAAGAGTCGTCGACCCGAAAGAGAGTATATGGCACAACGGGTTCCTAAAGAGACCCGGGGCAGCTGGAATAGAATACCACCATGCTGATTATTGACAATGGCAATTTTGTCATGCGTGACTTTGGGCTCTTGCGTGATAAACACTGGGTCAAGTACGGTCTCCTTTTCCAAGACAATATTGGTATCCTTGGGGGTGAACTGCTCGCCAACACCACGGTTGCCATAGTCTTCCAGCGTTCGTCCATACCATACCGAATCTTCCACAAAGAGCGGTTCAATAGAATTACTATCAAACCAATTGGCCATATGTTTCATAAGGGTTGTGGTAAACCCGGGCATCTTCATGGCAAGGTTGTTGGTCTCGGCTGTGTCGACGCTAAGATCATAGAGCAAGGGAGCTCGGTTGTTGTGAAGTAATATCAATTTGTAATCCAAATAGCGCATACCACGGAACCACTTGTCCCAGTAGAGATATTTTTGAGGGCGGTTACTATTTTGTCCAGTAATAAAGGGGATAAGATTTATACCATCATACTTGGTTTCCGCTGGCAAGGGAATCTCTGCCGCTGCGCAGACCGTGGCAAAGAAATCAAGACTGCTCACCGGATAGTGATACTTTGTGTTGGCAGGTAGTGTGCCCTTCCATTGCAGTAAAAAGGGTACCTTCACACCACCATCGAGATGGGTCCCTTTTTTACCAGAATAGGGTTTGTTTTTACGATACTGATTAGCACCACCATTATCATTCATAAAAAAGACCAGGGTGTTTTCTGTAAGACCTAACTCATCCAATTTGTCAAGAATATCACCGCAGGCACTGTCCAATGCCCAGGTCATGGCAGCGACCGTTTTTCTGGTGCCATTGGAGATATTGTTAAATAGAGCCTTGTGCTCCGGTTTTGCTTGATCGGGGGTGTGTACCGCTGTAAAGGAGGCATACACAAAGAAGGGATGCTCCTTATTACGTTCGATAAACTCAATGGCCTTTTGCGCAATAGCATCGGTCATGTAGGGATGTTCGGTTACCGGGACCCCATTATGTTCTAGTTGTTTTGCGTTAAAGTAGTTGCAGTTGCCATTAAGTATGCCGTAAAATTCATCAAACCCCTTCTGCTGCGGATGTGATTGAGCATCACCTAAATGCCACTTGCCAGAGCACATCGTTTTATAATGTGCCTTTTTTAACAATTCTGAAATAGTAATTTCACTGGAGGGGATTCTTGCGTTATTATGGCCCCCGGGGTTATAGTGATGACCGAAACGGGTTGGGTTTCTACCTGTGAGAAGACCAGCTCGGGAAGGATGACAGACGCTTCCGCAAACATAGCCATTAGTAAAGAGCACACTGTTTTTAGCCATTTCGTCTAAGCGTGGGGTACGAAACTTTGGTGAGTTATGAAAGCCAAAATCAGCATATCCAGCATCATCGGAAAAGAGTAGGACTATATTTGGCTTTGCCTTCGCCATGGTCAACAGGGTGTAACAGAGTGTTATAACGAGGGCGATTCGTATTCTTTTAAGCATGATAGGTTCCTTGTCACTATTTTTTATCGGAGGAGTACCGTCTTAATCGTTTTTTGATACTCTCCCGTGTGTATTCTAAAGTAATATATTCCAGTACCTAAGAGGAGGGATGCATCATCCCGACCATCCCATCGGTATGTATACTGTCCTGGTGAATGTACCTTATTTGATATTGTTCGTACTATTTTACCCTTTGTGTTAAAAAGGGTAATAGAGACAACACCTTTCTTTGCAAGTGAGAAAGAGAGTGACGTGCTCCCTTTGAAGGGATTAGGATAGAGCCCTAGATGACTGATCCGAGTTGCATTGTGCGTCGTCCATACAGTATGGGTTGTCGTATCCGATGTTGTGTCATAAAAGAATTGCGCTGTTGCTGTTACCGAGCGATCCGTTTTTAGTCGTACCCAATGGGCGCTGTATCCCTTTGGGAAAAGATGGGTTGTGGTCTCTCCAGAGGGAACAGAAAATGTCTTGTAGGTATACCACGACTCATGATCGAAATTGACCTCAACTGAAAAGCGAACTGAGCTGCTGCTGTTGTGGGAGAGTTGCATGGTCTTTTTATCGTACCCAGTCATGAGGTAAGGATCAGAGACAACATTTGCTGTTACAGAACTGTTTTTCCAGGGACCTCCAATGCCAACGGGCTGGCCCAGTTTCCAGAGATCGTCAACACTTCCAAACCATAAACCTGTTGCGTTATCATTGGCCATAAAGGTGTTACCATCGTTTTGTGCATTGGTTCGTACACCACTCAGCACCAATAGGCCACTCCACGTGCAGTAATCAACAATCTGTTTATTGTGGGTTACTAAAGGCTTGACCTTTTCCATGCCACCCTCGCGGGGTAGCTCATAAAAGGTGCCATGAATATTAATACAGGAACGTTCCGATTCAATCTCTCGAGCACCCCGGGGCCACCAGTCAGTTGCATCCTTCTGACTATAACGATGATGTCCCTTGGGAACACGATACCGTTTGCCATCATAGGTAATGATTACTGAGGCATCATCAATAGTAAAATCTTTGGCTCGACCAGCTTTGTCCTTGACCTCCTGGGCTCGACTTGGTGGTTTTGAGAACTGCATTTTTTGATCAATCTCATAATAGGTTTCAGCCCTGTTGCCACTCTTGTCTTTGGTTTTCATAAGATATTGAAGTCTTTTACTGGTCCTATCGGGAATAAGGATTCCAGCAGTAACCTCAGTGGTGCTATCGGTGATTTCAGCTAGCCCAGAAAAGAGTTGTTTTCCCGCATCTGGTTTTTGCCCACGGGCAAAGTAGTGAAAGTAAGCTGTTGCCTTACAGGATACATTGGAAGTAATGCGAATCCACTGCGCATTAAAACTGGAAGGGAATATCTCGTATCCATATCCCTTGGAACCCACAGAAATTGATTTGTAGGTTTGCCATGTTCCATTACCCTGATAATCAGCTTCAATGGTAAAGGAGACACTGGCGGAAGCGTCATGGGCAAGGTGTAAGATCTTCTGATTAAATCCATTTATTAAAAAGGGGTGAGAGGGTTGATCTGCTTTAATTTCGTCATTAAGCCATGGTCCACCCCAACCGCTGCGGGGTCCAAAGGAGTGAAGCTCCTCTACCTTGCCAAACCAGAGGTTTGACTGGGAACGACCAGCCAAGGGCCCGGGAAGCTTTGGATCGTCCTTCATGACCGATGTCTCATCAGTGGCAAGTACCAATGTACCGTTCCAGTCACAAAAATCAGGCACATAGCGTAAGTGAGTGGAAATAGGTTTTATACCAGCGGTATTTTCGGAAGTAAAGGTCGAGGGAAAGTCGTAAAACAGGCCAAACATATCCATCAGATACATACCACCAGTAACTTCACGTATCCGTGGCCACTCAGTATACCAGCCACCAGTATGTTCGTAAGAATGAGTTCCCTTAGGTAAACGAAAGGTGTGCCATTGTTTGTTGTCAAGAAGCATGAGCAGGACTGATCGCTTGTCCCAACCAATGGCCCAGATCGGTGCGTTGTCATTTGGGGCACCCTGAATTCCACCAGGACCAGTAACATCACAAAATTGTCGCAGCATGAGTGTATCCCACTGTGTGCCATTCCATTGCGCA
Organism: Chitinivibrionales bacterium; assembly: GCA_028278335.1. Classification (GTDB taxonomy): domain Bacteria; phylum Fibrobacterota; class Chitinivibrionia; order Chitinivibrionales; family JANQEN01; genus JANQEN01. Next base: position 77,765 of record JANQEN010000142.1, read on the forward strand.
AGGGCACCATAATCTTCGGGACCATCGCCACTTTTATACCCGTTGTTGGCAACAACAAACTGCCCCTGTCCAGTATAGGCTCCTTTTCCATGCCCGCCCGGTACTGGGTCCTCAAAAAGTTTGGTTACAGCCAGAGACTGGACATCAACCTCATAGACCTTGCCCTCCATGTCGAAATAGTAGACTTTGTTATCTGGATCAGTGAGGTGGCGGGCTGTGGCTGTATGTCTTCCTGCCATGGCACTGTAAGGGATCGCCCGAACATTACCCTGTGCATTAATCGCATAGGGGCCAATAAAAAGTTGGTTCGACTCTTTATGAATGAGACGGTTTGCTGGTGTTCCGCCAATGCTTTCTGGTCGTACCGAAAGAGTAAAGGAATTATCTATGGAGTAGAGTTTGTCGTGGCTTCCCTTTGGCTCATGGGCTGAATACGTTAAATACCAGAGTTTTCCTGCCCAGGGCACCACGGCTCCAATACCAGTTTCATTTTTCTTACCGCTGGTTGGCCCAAAGGCAGCAAGGTGAGGATAGATGCCACTTATCTTTACTTGAGCAAAACCAACACTGAACATGCTGATTAAAGCAAAACATATCAAAGAAAGTTTGAGCTTGTTCATTACCGTTTCCTAATCTGGGTTGAAGATTGAAGGTTAGAGCCATAGATACTAAAGTATTGTGAAGGATGAAGTCCCCCCGACGCACCAATCATTACTATAAGCAATATTTCGTTTTTTTTATTGAGTTTATTATGTTTCAAATTTTTACTTAGTTTCATTCAATAGTTTCCTCTTTTGCTAGCGCATGCACAACATACCCCTGGTTTCCTTAATGCTTTGATTGTTGAGCACCATGGTGATTGTTGCAAAATAGATACCCTCTGGTACCACAGCTCCTCGATCAGAGTTTCCATCCCAAAAAAGAGTGTGGCGACCTGCTTTATGGTGCTTTTTAAAATGGTGGTATATTGTTTTTCCCAAGGCATTAACTATCCTACAGTCAACCTCTGCTGGTGTTGCCAGTGAATAGGTAATTTTTGTATGATCCTTAAAGGGATTGGGATAGTTAGAGACTGATAATAAATTGTGAGAAAAGTGACCTGAGATGGGTCTTTTTATAACGGTAGATGAGTCGGGTCCATACACTTCAAACTCGTAGAGACGAACCATGTTATCGGTTCCTGCGGTGATATGAAGTCGTGCTTTTTCTGTCGAGATTGGATTAAACAGTTTACTATAATAGGAATAGGGATTATCATAGACGCTATGAATATTTATCCATTGATTATTCTGCCATATCTGGAAGGAGAAATCATGAATCGGCCGATTGTAACCATTCCATCCTGTCCAAAATCGGAAATAGCTGATGGTTGTTAATGCCCCAAAGTCAACCTCTAAAAAATGAGGGTACGGTGAATCTTGGGAGATCCACCGACTCTCATTGATGGCACTATCGCCATCAACCGCTTTTTGGGGGTTTGCGGTAGGATTAAGAAACGAATCTGCTCGTACACTCTTTTTAAGAGCATGGTTTATTGTGTGTGTTGGTGGTGGGGCCATTCTACCGGGCAGATTCTGTATGTATTTGTTTATGAGACGAAGGTAATTATTGGTGATGCTGGTATCTGTCTGCTGAAATTGATTTTTTACTTCCCAGGGGTCATTTTTCTGATCGTAGAGCTCTAAAAAATCAATAGTCTTGAGTGCATCATTGGTCCCCTGATACGTTACAATGCAACGATGGTGTTCATTGAGGAGAGTTATGTTATCCTGAGTTTTTCCGTAATTGCCGATCCCTTCATATATGAAATAGTCTCGCACCTTTGAAGTTGCCCCTGAAAGAATGGGTAATAAGCTCTTGCCATGAACATCTGCCGGTATAGGAATTCCTGCAAAATCTAATACTGTTGGTAAGAGGTCAATATTGAGAACTATACTGGAGTTTGTACCAGCAGCTATAGAGGGTCCCTTAATTGAAAAGGGAATGTGTGTACTTGGTTTATAGGGAAGTACTTTGCTGGTAAATCCATGATCCCCGATCATCCAGCCATTGTCACTCAGAAAAAAGATGTAGGTGTTGTCTTCGATATTCTGGCTTTGCACCTCTTTGAGTACTTTGCCAATAAACTCGTCGGTTTCGGTGATTACAGCAAAGTAATCGCGAAAATGTTTTTTAATGGTATCTACCTGGGGATAACCATATTTTTGTGCTTGAGTCAAGTTTCGTACGGTTTTTAGGTAGTCCGGTTTATTTGATAGGTCATCATTGAGATTAGCTGGTACAGGCATATCATTGATATTGTACTTTGCCTTGGACGAATCCTGGGCATTCCATCTGTGTTGATGATCTACATGAGGTGTTTGAGTACAATAGAAAAGAAAGAAGGGTTTGGTTCCCTGGGCCTGTTCTCGAATAAAATCAATGCCTCTTTGGGCGCAAAAATCATCGCAGTGGATAGTTGGGTTCTTGGCAGCTCCCATGTCCAAAATACGACGACCATAGTAGGTGCCATTGGAGGTGAAATACACATGAAAATCAAATCCAACGTCAGATGGGTGATTATCAATGTGCCACTTCCCAGTTATTGCTGTAGTATATCCCCCAGCTTTAAGATGCTGGGCAATAGTTTTTTCACCTCTATTCAGTACTCCACCTAAGCCAATCACACCATTTTGGCTTCCGTAATGGCCCGTTAAAATTGAGGCTCTACTTGGACTACAGAGGGCAAAGGTTACATTGGCATTGGAAAAGTTGATACCCTCGGAAGCTAATTGATCTAAGTGCGGGGTCTTAATGATTGAATTACCAGAAGCGCCAAGCGCTTTATAGCTTTGATCATCGGTGAGGATAATGATAATGTTTGGTTTCTCTTTGGCATTAATAGCTTGTGGTGTTGCGGACAGGACCACAAATATGAAACATGCCATGAAAAGATTATTTTTTACATAATTCATAAATTACCCCAATGACCATAATATACCCAAAAATAGAATGTTCCGCAAACGTTTTCGTAGTTTCTTTGAAAAAGAGGACTTTATTGTAATCTCTTGGTTACAAACAAGTTGAGTGTTAAGGTTAACGCCAGCCTTTACCCCTTAAATTTGCAGATATTCCTGGTGAATGAACCGGCTGTGGTCGTTATAATGCAGGTATATAATCCTGATGACGTTGGGGTATTGTTATCATTGTTACCATCCCAGTATACCCTGTGCTGACCTGGGTTGATGTTCTGGTTAAGTAATGTTTTAATTTTTTGTCCTGAAAGGTCGTAAATCATAACAGTGACCTTAGATGCGCTTGAGAGAGTGAAAACTATTTTGGCTGAATTTTTAAAGGGGGAAGATGCATAGGTGATGGTAACAGGGGAAGAGCTATTCCTATGAGGAGTGGTGATAGCTCTTGAAGGGCCGTCAATGTATACGGGACCCATATCCACAGCTGGTGATTGAGAGTCATGACGAACAAAGACATTGTAAGTACCACCACCAAGTCTTGAAATTTTAAATGTTCCCACATTATCCGGTGTGGTGTAGGGATAGGTTTTGCCACCATCTATGCTAATTTCAATTGCATCTTTGTTGTTAAAATTGGGAAAAATGAAATCCATTGATCCATTGGGGCTCAAGCCTTCATTGTCCTTTGGGCGGATTGTCATGATGCCCGGTGGAGGAGTGCCAAGACTTGAGCTTGCATTTATAGTACCTCGTATTACCTGAGCTGTTTTTCCTGCACAGCGAAGAAACCAGTCACTGGGAAGGCTTTTGCCATCAGCATTAAGATTGAGCCAATACCCCTGAGCAGGGGATTGTGATGCCCGCTCTGCGGTTTTAAACATGGAAGTAGCTTCGTCTAATTCATCGAACATGGCAATATAGATAGTTGGGTTTCCTGCGGTTACGGCACCATGGGATTGCATCCAATAAAAATTACCTCCCTGACGGGGGATTTCATTTTTGGGTGTGGTTCTTCCCTTGAGGTTATACCAGGAGAATCCTGGCCAAATCACCGGCACATAGAGAATTCTCCTACTGTCACACCAGCTTTTCCCCGGGTTGATTTGGTTTGTACGATAGGTGTTATAGCCACTCTGATTTCGATAGCGTCCCACACTCCAGGGGCTGATAACCTGAGCTTTACCAAAGGCATTACGCCAACTGGAAGATTTATTAAACCAATTATCATTGAGACCAAGCATGACCTTCGCTCTATATTTTGATGGGGCCGATTTTTGGAACCAATCTAATAGGGCTTCAAGCTCAGACACGGTGGCGTCATTGTAAAAGGTATACCCCCAGAGCGCAATAAGTGGAAGACCATCGTGGCGTAAGTAAGCACTTTTATTGAGTATGCCCATATTATCAACAAGATTCTTCCAGTCTGCTTTAATATTAGCAACAGCATCTTTGTGACCTACACCATCCCACATAATAGCCCATAGGCGTTGGTATTTTTCGCAGCCCTCTTTTATTGCTGCAGTAACACTGTCTCGAAAACGCCAAACAACCCGATCACCGTATTCACTGATAAAGCGTTGCAAAAATACACCATCCGTATTGTAATCACGGACCCACTTCATATGGCGAATCACGGTCTCCCTATTTCCCGAAGAAAAGACCGGCGCTCTCTTTCCATTGGCAAAGCTATAGCCGGTTGCATATTTCTCCTTCTTGCCAAACTCTCGCAAATCAGGATACATCTCAACGTGAAGCTTTGAGGGGTCGGTTGTGGAAAGGTTGCCCCAGTGCCAGTAATGCGGACGGGGACTATTGTCATTGGGGTGAGCAAACCAGCCTTGGTATCCAAACATCACTTTTCCGCGGAAGCTTTTATTATCAGCCGGTGGAATGTTTAGCCGCACTGGTTGTGCAAATAAGGATAGTGAAAGAAGTAATAAAAAAAGAAGAACTGGTTTCGAAGAATTCACTATTACCCCCCTCAAGGTAATTTATTAGATAGCTGTGCAGTCCAGTTGAAGCAATGAAATGCCTCTATTTGTGTACACTATATAATATACTCAGAAAACGTATGGCATGGTCAATATTTGAAGATTGACTTGCTCGGTCTATTACCTTATTATTAATAAAGGTGTAGAGTATTAATTCATCCTTGAGAGTTAAATGATGTAATTAATACGCAGCATATCTCTTTTATTTCCCAATGGAATCTGATGATTGTTTTTAAATAAAGGGCACCTTAACAGGGCGCCCTTTTTCTATATCACATCAAAGTGTTACTTAATGATAATACTACTTCGATAAAACAACCTTTGACTGAAGATGGTGTGTTGTTGAAGTTATCTGAATAATATAGACACCTGCAGACAAGTCTGTACCATCCCAGGAAAGGGTGTGCTTACCCTTGGCAAGAAAATCTGCTGCAATGGTTTGGCTAATCTTTCCATTGGCCGAATATAACACAATGGTGTAGCTATTGTTTTGTGGTACAGAGAGGGTAATATCCTGAAAAGAGACAACGCCAAGATTGATTGCAGATGGTTTCACAATAAGGGAATGCGATTGATTGTTGATATTGACGTTGTCACAATCCTCTTCCTTTAAACCAGCAGCTTGCAACTTGTTGTTAATAGCACTGACATTGGGATGATTACCGCCAACCTCAACTTTTTTCTGTGGTGAAATAAGACGGGTCGATGGAATTCCCCGAACATTGTAATCTTTAGCTATTTTGTCACCACCAGCCTTGCCACTAATAAGCTGGTAATCCATCATTTTGCCAAGTTCGGAATTTCTAACCTTGTCATCATCTTCCTTACTATCTTTGTCAATGCCAAACACGATTAAGTCATGCTTATCACACCCATAAAACTCCCATAACTGATTGAACTTCGGAACCGAAGAGTAGCAGGGTCCTCACCATGTTGCCCAAAAGTCAATCAGAACCCACTTGCCAGCCTCTAAGTAACTGTACAAATGATGTTCCTTTCCGTCAATGTCTTTGACGGTAAAATCAGCAGCATCCTGCGCAAAAAGCAGGGATGCCAAACAGCACACCACAACAGCACTAAGTATGCGATGCATACAACCTCCCAATAAAATGTTGAGTACTAGTATGAAGTGAAATCACTTCGTTGTTATATAGCTTTAATCCTCCATCCAAAATTAATGAGTAACGGTACGAAACTTTTTTGTTATTGCCCAGGTTGCATGATCGAGTCGTACGATAAATATTCCAGTGCTAAGATTAGTTCCCAACGAATACCATGACGCGCCTTGGGATGTCTTAAAGGAGCTGACAACCTTGCCTTTAACATCGGTTACGGTAATCGATACAGGATCCTGTATTGGAACATATACCAAAAAGGAATTTTTTGTTCTTTTAAAACGTACCAATTTTTGGGTTAAGCTCGTTTGAGATGTAATGGCTGTGGCTGGAATAATAGTAAAGGTCTCCGATTCATGACTTCCCACATTGCCTGCGGCATCATAGGCAAGAACCTTTATTTTGCAGGCCTCTGCAGCACTTCCTGGAGCTGTCCAAACATAGGAACTTGTAGTGTCCTGCGTACTATCAACTTTTACCCAATTAGATCCATCGTCTTTACTAAAGTATACAGCCCGAGCAACAACGCCAACATTATCCGATGCTGTCCAGGTGATGGTATGTTCAGACTCGGTTTCTATGGTGTCAGCTCCTGTTGGTGAAGTAACAGTAACGGTTGGCGCCTGAGTATCACCACCAATATTCCCAGGAATATCCTCGGAACTGATCTCCTTTATTGTGTTGCCTGATTTGTACCAGATAGTCGCAACCACGGTTAAACTATCCTTCTTCCAAGCAGTTTTGAGTGTGGTAGAGAAGTTTTTACTCACCTCAGTTCCTGCTGCTGTGGTGCCACTAGCAATCTTAGTGTCCCAAAACTTTTCATCACCGGCACCATTCTCTCCAGAAAAGATCACGCGTAAAACCCGTGAGGCGATGATCGACCCACCTGGTGCTCCTGACTGCTGCGCTTCAAAGCCGCTCTCCAAAAGCATGATATTGACATAGTAGTCACCGGTCATCTCCTTAAAAAACTTTGTTACCGTTTTGACTGTAAGGGTATTTCCAGAGATTGTTTTCTCAAAGGCTATATGTGCCTTTACTCCTGCTGCTTCTAAGGCATTATACTTGTTCCTTGTATAGGAAACCGCCTTTGATGCAGAACCCATTTCATTATAGTTAACACTATCATCAATCAACCAAAAAGAGGGTGTATAGGTTGCAAAGGGTTTTACATTACTGGTCACCACATCACCAGAGGGACTACCATAATTACTTGATCCCCGTTGTACATCAACAAAGACAACCTTATCACCTAACTGTTCTACGACCGCGTCCATCGAACCGATGTACGAGTAGCAGGGTCCTCACCAATGGGCTCCGGTTTTAAGTAATATACCCTTTACCTTTTCTGGCACTTCAGCATTAAGACTACTGATTACCATCAACACGCTCACCATTCCAAGTACTATCTGTTTCATCAAAAGGTTCTCCTCAATTAGGATAGTTTATGGTTTATATAATTAACATATGTATCGTGCGATAACGATGCTCCTATTTTAGCGTAAACTAAAATTCTTAAGAACATCACTTTTTTGTGAACTGACTTTCAGAATATAGTGGCCCTTTGCTAAGGTGCTACTGTTCCAAGAGACAGTATGGGTTCCCTGAGTAAAGGAGTTATTGAATACCTGCTTGCAGAATGAGCCATCCAATGAAAAAATTGAAGCTCTATAGGTTGCACCTTCGGGAACTGAAAGAGCTATTGTTCCTGGTTGAATAGCACCAATGTGAATTTGTGCACCAAGGGTACCGGTCAGGCTGTACCTGTGTATAATTGGGGTGAATTGATACTCCTCTAAAGTTGAAAGTATCTTGTCTGCCGGCCAAATATCCTTCTCTTTCACATCCTTGTTAGGAGCAAGTAGGCAGAGAGTGGGCAGAGCCTTTGGATTGTAGATTTTGTCCACATCTGCACCGCCACCCTGATTACTGGGGCCGCTTATTATTGGGTAGGTTATTTTTTGATCAGATTTATATTTTTTTACTTTGGCATCGCTATCTCGACTATCAGTGCTAATAGCGAGAATAACAAGACCTTCCTGATTTTCTCCATACTTTTTGTAGGCTTGGTTAAGAGGGCCGACCGCACTCTTGCAAGGTCCTCACCATGTTGCCCAAAAGTCAATCAGGACATATTTACCCTCCTCGAAATATTTAAAGAGGTTATGTTCTTTTCCATCAGTATCAGTCACCGTAAAGTCAACTGCCACTTTGAGGGAGATTTGGGCTGTGGCAACAGAAAAGCATGCTGCAAACAGGGTCAATAGAAATGCACGTCTCATTACTACTCCTTTGAATAATTAAAGATAAATGAATTCCTTTGTACCCCCCCAGCCAATGTAGGTTGTGTTAAAACTCTTAAATTGGCTCATGTCATTACGATCGAAGCGCGGGACTTGCTGAGCCCCTGCGAATAATCTCGCTTTTTAAGCCAATTTAAGGGAATGCCACGTCGCTACGCTCCTCGCAATGACATCTTTTTGCAATTATGACATAGCTTCATGTGACACAGGCCAACATTTCTCTATGGTACAGGATAATTATAGTTGTTAGTTTACTATCTCCTTGTCAAATGAATTATCTCGAATGTCTATCTTGTTACTCGTTGAAGATTGTTATAAAGAAAAAGCCATCCTCTCTTCAAAGGATGGCCTAAAATAAGCATAATGATTATAGATACTTTTAAAACTATATACTAAGCTGTTCTGTATAATCCCTATTGTAATATCGACAATATATTTGATCATTACATTCTCTAATTTCAATACAATCTGCAGTGATGTGGTTTGTACGGTCACCAACCTGAAATTGGCAGCCTACTCAATTGAATTGTTTATATTTTGTCATAATTGCCATTGATCTAATGTATAAAAAGTATGTAATTATCAGAATAATATTTATTAGTTAAGCGCTATAGTAATAGTATATGTTCATATTATTATAAAAATAATAAAAAAAACACATTTTGTTCTTATTATTTATAAAATAAGTGAATTACGTTTGCATTATCTTGTTTTGGTTGAGTTTAGCCCAAATAAAATCCCCGGCCAGGTGCGTTGCCTGGCCGGGGACAATATCTATCTTTATTACTATTCTAAACTCTATTTATTCCACTCCTCTTTGAAAAAAGAGTATAATTTACGGGGTTGCCTTAAATAGGGGCTGTCAAATCCATCACCTTGACTCATAATACCCCAAAAGTCTTCGGAACCCCATCCATCCTGAAAGGGATAGTTGCCGTCCTGCACAATATCTGCCTGATCCCAGGGACCGTGAATGCTTTTCCACCATTCGTCAAGCCACTCCATCACAACACCACCTAAGCAGTTGCCCACCTGATGGCCACCAGCCATATTATTACGAATGTCGGTCCAGGTGCCCCGATGATAGGTAACTTGACTCTCTTCGTCAAAAACAATTCCATCAACTCTAAAGTCAACCATGTCACTACCATACTCTGATATGATCACCGGTTTATCATAGGTGCGTTTCGCATAGTAAAAAATATCACCAAAACCCTCTTTACCACGATACACATTGGTACCCAAAACGTCAATCTCGGGAGTGTACTTATTGTAATATTCCAAGAGGCCGGGGCCCTGATTGCCTACCATAACCGGATGATCAGGGTCAATTTCGTGGATCATCTTTGCAGCCCGGTTAAGAAACTTGGCATAGGATTCAGGAAAGGCTGAGGCAAGGGTTTTGGTTGCATTTAATCCTTCGGACACTAAATTATTCTCATTACCCAATTGCCACATAAGGATATAGTCCTCATCTTTGTTATCCAAAACCATATGACGAACACTTTCAAGCATCTTTTTGCACTGCTCCTCATCCCGATAATCAGTGCCATTTTCCCAGGTGGCACCAGACCCAACCGTATAGGCACCCAAGAGATCTCCTACAATCACCCGTATACCATAGGTGTTATATAGGTCACGGAGCAACTCCTTATTGAACTCCTTTTTACTATTATATTTATTGAGTTTCTTGTCATAATATGCCAAGGCGCCATCAGAGTGGAAGGGGGTGTGAAAGAAGTGAATAGTATTTGCACCCATCTCCTTTAAAAGTTGAAAATCTCCCACAACCGGTTCATCAGGATCCTGTTTATGATTTTTGTTTTTATCAATGTAGGAATCATAGGGTGCATCCGGTCTGCCATTGTTATTATCATCAGTTAACATCCAGTTACGCAGAGTATTGTCATGGGGGGATTCTCCCACCTTGGTTGGGGTATAGCGTACTGCCTTGACCTGGTAGGGTTTGTCATTAACCAATAGCTGCCAGTGACCGTTTTCATACTTTACGAGACGGACCTTTCCCTCTCCCCGTTTTTCTACTACCTTCATTGAGGTAAGATTTATAGGCTTCTTTTTCTTGGCCTTAATAATTTTTCCAAGTTCCACATACACGGTGTCGTTCTCCACTTTAAAATCATTGTTGTTAATGATTTTCACATAGGTCGGCTCGATCTCCAATCCAAGTTCAGGAAATTGCTCTAAGAGAAACTTCAGTTTTCCCCAGATAGCATTTGAGAGATACCAAATAAACACATTGTTGTCAGACCATACTGCCTGATCAATAAAATGGACCGCAATAGCATAGTAGGCCTTTACTGCATGTAAAGCAATCTTTGGGTCTCGTTGTTTTAGTGCAGCCTCTTTAATTGCCTCAGCCCTCATAAATTGAAAACGAGGAATCTCCCCTGCAGGAAGGGAGAGAGCAAAGAAATTGAGTGCATAGCAGCGTTGATTGTAGTGAGCCCAGGGGCCATCTCTTAGCCAACCTGCTTCTTCATACTTTTTGTAAAGAGGGTTTTCTTTGATGGTGGTCATATTGGGATAGATACCCTCACCTACGGCTTTGGCAAGACCGGCTGTGTCTTTCAGCTCATATCGATAGGGCACTGAACCATCGGCACCGATAAAGGTGCCATACTTTTCATAGTCCACCACATCCTCAGTACCGGGATCGGCAACGGTTAAGGGAAGCTCCAAAAGAGTTTTATCCCGAGTCTCCTTTGCATAATACTGCTCAGGAAGACCTTTGGGGTTTTCTAAGCCGACCCATTTGCCAGTAAGCTTTCCAGGATCAACGTATATAACGTCCTTGCTGTTTTTGCCTTCCGACTTTGACTTAACGCGAATAACCAGATCTTCTATGGAGACATCCAAAGCCGGATTGGCCGCCAAAATCTTTTCTATTTCGCCGCGGGCGCCCTCTGCCACGTACCAGAAACTGGAGCTGTTCTTGAAATAGCAGATTGACCGAGGAAAGTGGACTATAACCGCATAAAAGGCTTTAATCGCTTGTAAGGTATGTCCACCATCCCTGAGTGCCTTGGCTCTAAAAAATTGTCGTACGCCGTAGTCCTCCGGTGCGTCAACCCAGGCAAAGTACTGGGCTGCAACGCTGGATTTTTGCTCCCAGTGATTACCCTTTAATTTACCCTGTTTGTCAAGGTCCTCAAAAAGCGGATTCATACGCACAAAGTCAATGTTGGGAAATACCCCTTCACCGGCTGCTAAGCGTAATCCCCTAATGTCATGAACACGATAACGAAACTTCTCCTTGCCAACTTCAACAAATTCACCATATTTGCTGTAGTCTACCAGGTACTCATTTCCTGGATAGGAGAGAGGGAATTCTGTTTTTGTTGGCAGACCATCTTCGTTTGTTTTTACCGATCCAGCACAGCCTAATAACAGTAATAAGCATAGGAGAGAAATTAAAAATAGTAGGGTATGTTGGATATAACTCAGACGTTTCATGTTTGTAAACTCCTTGTAATGTGGTGATAATTGATTGGATTGTTGAATTTGGAAAGTAATATACTTAGGCTAAATAGAGACAGGCAAGTAATTGATTTTGAATTAAAAATAATCGGGGGAAGAAATTCCCCCACTGCAAGCTTCCTTCCCCTTTTTATAACCGCTTGCATCCACAATACCAGTTTCACCTAAACGGTGAACCTGCTCTTGTGGGCAAGCAGATAATAAAAATCTTCAGGTGATCTTGCAGATTCCCCTTTTAAAAGCAATTACAATTTTTATCAACAAGCTTTCTCTCCTATTAGATTAAATAGGACACCTGGCTAACCCCAAAGAATATTCCTCTGAAGGTTAATCAAATATTGGTATGTGGCCTGGATCTGTGGAGGCTGTGTCATAACTCTTAAATTGGCTCATGTCATTACGAGCGAAGCGCAGTAATCTCGCTTTTTGGGCCAATTTAAGGGATTGCCACGTCGCTACGCTCCTCGCAATGACATCTTTTTGCAATTATGACACAGCCTCCTGTGATCCAGGACTTCTATATATTAATGTTTGTTGAATTGTTATGTCACTACGAACATAGCGAAGCAACCTATCACCTATTTGCAAATGTAGCGGCGCTGCTTGTCTGCACCCTTCCATTCCATAATAAGGCTCTTAAAACAAAAACCCCATAAGCCTCTCTGCGGGAGGCTTATGGGGCATAAAAAATTATGTTGACAAATATACTTACTAATTTGTAGTGCTATTAGTTAAGAATAAGCTTTCCCGTAAATGGTGCGTTGTTGATTGATAATCGATAATAGTAGATGCCCTGGCCCATTCCCTTGCTATTGACACGAAGTGTATGACTCCCTGCGTCCAAATCCCTGCTAGGAATGTTCTTGACAAGTGCACCCTTTGAGTTATACAGAGCAAAGGAGACAGATCCCTTATTTGTTAGGGAATAATTGATATGTAGAGCGTCCCCGGGAATCTGAATCAGCTTTGTGATGGGAGTTTGGTGCGCAAAATTGGTTGCTATGGCAGTGGCAAGATCTAGCTCACCCTCAAAGGGAAGGTGATTGTGTGCCTTAATACGAACAGTCATTTTTGTGCCTTGATTCGCAGCGATGTAGTCGGATAGAACCTTATCCTCAATTGCACACTTGCCATCTTCACCAGTAAGTTGGTTTATGACAATCGTCCCTTCCTTGCCTTCAAGAGCAACCCAGGAATAAGGATTTTTAGTATCGGCAGTAAACTTCTGGCCCTCCAAGGCATAGGTGGGCTCTAAGGTTTTGGGTGCCTCGGTCCACACTGAAAGAGCAGGATCACCAAGAATATTGGCATTGTATGCAGCCCAGCGCAATCCTCCCCAATAGGGAACGTTGTTGGCACCAGGAACATCATCAAGAATCGCCTGTTTGCTGATCTCCTTTGAGTAGGCATGCATCATGGCAATGTAGTGGAGCTTTTTGCCAAAGAGTGCATCCAAAAAGTAGCGTTGCAGGCGAGTGTTGCCACCGTCCGAGCCGTCCGGGCTTGCCACACCATTATCAGTAATACCAAAACGACAGTTGCTGATAAAGGCAACCGCTCCATTCTTACTCCCCACGGTAAACTCTTCAGCTATGCAGTCAGGTTTGCTATGCCCAGAATTAATGCTTGCATTAAAGGAGATGTTTCTATTGTCATAGGCACCAGGATAGCAGCCCTGCGTATAACCAATGAAGTAGCTCGTATTGGTACACCGGCCAACTTCTGTATTACCCATTTTCCATATCTTATTATTATTCGAGTGACCAAGATGATGCACCATATGTAAATTGTTATTGATTGCCCGGACTATGTCAGAAGAGGTCCATCGATTGTGCCGCTCAAAGAGCTGTGTAAAAGACCAGGAGGTCGGTATACCTTCGGTGGTAAAATTATTAGCAGTCTGCCTTCCCTTGAGGTAAACCATGCAGTCTCCACCATAACACTCGCCACCATTGACATTTTTCCACAGATACTCACCGGCAAGAACCACTTTTTTAAGGCCGCTGGTGTTGGGATCTTCTGAGTACTTAATTGTCTTTTGTATGATCGTATTAAGCTCGGTACTGTTATCTGCGGCAAACCGGGCTGCATACACCTCCCAGGCAAGATCATCGAGCATGTTGCCGTCTAAGCACTCATAAAACATATCCGCAGCAATATCTTTATCAACAATGTACTGATCACCATAGTCGTAAAAGGCTGCAGAGTAACTCTTGTGCGGGATGCAGTCTGCTGTCTGCGTATTATTTCTATTGAAATTATCATCACCACCGAGCATAACAAAGTGGACATTATGCTCTTTATATTGATCCTTAACATACTTTTTAGCTTTGTCCTCAGAACTACTTCCAGAGACATTGGCTTTAATATGTTCTATGGTTACAATTTTAGAGCGTAATCCACGGCGTTTGTTGAATGCTAAAAAGGTATCCCAGCTGTTCTTTAGTTTTTCCGTGGTAATAATAAGATACTCATAGTCGTCGGCACCCTTTTTTGAAAAAGAAATATTCTGCAGTGCCTCTGGGTTGTCACAAAAGAGTTTCAATTGACTAAGGATAAAGGGCGATGTTTTTACTGCTGTCTGAGGTCCCCGTTTTTTTGCCGTTTCTACAGTCACAGTCACTTTTTTAAAATAGCGAACAGTACCAGTTACTGGGTTAACCTGTACTGGATAGACACTAGTTAAAAGAAGGGCGTGGCCATGCTTGTATTGTGTATAAAAGCGTGATTTCTTTTCCTGTTGTGGATAAAACTCGTTAGTCGTATAGACTGCTGATTTTCTTTGAAAAAGATCCTTGGGGGGAGTATGACCGATCACCCCACCAGGATAAAAGGGTTTGGCATAGTAGGAACCGTTAAGGGCGACTGGTTCTGCATAGTCAACGTCAACCGCAATAGCTTCGTGGCCTTCAGGAAGAAGAAGTGTAACGGGTTTTACTGCAACCTGGGGCTCAAAGGGCCGGGTGAGGAGGTGGCAGCCCCGCATAGAGATAATATCATTATTAACTGTCGGTGCTTTAAAGGTGTACTGTTTTGTTACTGCTCCAAAGGAGATGCTTAAAAGGAGCACAATATAAATAAGTGATTTGAAAGACATGGTTTCCCCCTACATTAGAATATTGTTTATGAATAGTAATTTATACAATAAAGTTTTGAGAAGAATTTTTGGAAGGGGCTCCCCGCCCCTTAGACCCGGTAATGAAAATGCTTATTATTTCCCCCTCGGCACTTTGTGCCGCTTCCCCCAAGGGGATAGACCTCCTTATTTAAAAAACGAGTTTTAGATCTTTATTTTGATCCAGTATTACCTTAAATAATATATGCAAAATATGAAGGGAGTGCTAAATGATTGCATATTTATACAGGACATTAAAGTGCGTCATCGTACACAATGGTGATTTTTGGTAACTTCAATATCTATTAATAGAGCAAAAATCCGGAAGATTAAGAAAAGTAAGACTGCTGTCGGGCAGCGTCCCGACGACCTTAAAACGCATAAAAAACGAAATATACTAAAAAAGATCTTTTACTTATCAAGAACAAACCGGGCTGTTTGCCCTTGAGATCCCACCTCAATTCGACAAATTACAATACCTGACCCAAGAGAGGCAAGGGAATGGGAATAATGCCGTGCTACTTTTGCCTGGTGTGATATTGTTTGGATTTGTCTCCCCTGCACCGTATATAAAGTAATGGTTACTGTTTGGTTTGATTGAACCTCTTCGGGGAGGCTATAGGAAAGGAAGTTATTCGCATAGATCAGATTAAATTGGTTTTGCTGCCAGGACTTTGATGTGATTGACGATGAGGGGATAATCGTAAAGAAAGCATCGCTTGAATCAACAAGGCCAGTACTGTCAGCTCTTCTTATTTTAAGGGTGTAATCATTGCCCGTTGGAATAGTGTGGGGCACGTTCCACTCAAAGAGACCGTCACTTTCGGTCTCCTCAGCAATGGTAATTGCTGCCATTCCTGCTTTTACACAATAGATTGAAACCTTTTGGGAAATATTGTCATGCCAGGTGATAGTGTAAGTGGTTCCCTTTTCAATTGTTTCGCCTCCATTGGGAGAGAGAAGGGAAATATAGGGTTTGCTGATAATAGGGAACACTTCTAAAGCAGGGTCGCCTAAAAGGTTGTACACCTCAAAATAGGTTTTATTCGAAGAGCTGTTGCTCATTTTACCGGCATTCAGTGATGCCGAGAGCGATGTCTGGGGGTTTGTCTCATCGAATATCGCTTCAAATATACCCCGCTCAAGATTTTCATCTGGCGTCCAGGTCGTAGATATTGAAGCACCAATAGCAGCAACAGCTCCTCCCTTTGCACGAATAAAAGCCTCGGCAAGACACTCGTCTCTATCAAATTTTCCAGTCAAACAGGAAAAGGAGTAGGTAAAGGGAAAGGAGGTGGTATTAGTCAACCTATGTACATCAGAGCATCTAAATGAAGCATCACCAACACCCCATGAATCCTGAGACGAGTGTCCCGCATAGATGTTGAAAATGACACCCGCATTTAACGTAGCCATGATGCTATCCTTTGCATGAGTAAGACTGTCTAAACAATAGAGAACATTCTCAAATCCAGCCTTTTTAAAATCAGCGACAATCGGCTGATGGGGTGACATTTTGCGTTGAGTAATAAACATGTTCCTCTTGTATATCTGATAAAGATTCTTCTCCATATAAATAGTTTTGTTTATGATGTTAGTAAGCTCTGTTGTGTTGCTGATAGAAAACCTACCCAAAAATATCTCTGGATGATAGTCTCCCTCAGTGTTTGCATAGTAGAGGTCTGTTGTACGACTACTAACATCGCAGGGAGGAATATGCTCGGTGTCACCAACAAGGAGTAAAAAACTTGGTGGCGGTTGTATGCTCTTTATATACTGTTGAATAGCATCTGTGTTCGTGCCGGTTTGGTTGGTAGAGACAAGAGAAACAGAGAAACGTTCTTGACGAAATGAAACAAACTTTGCCAGGGTAGATTCAAAGGAAGGGTCACAGATTATTACATAACTGTCCTTTGCAGATTTATCAATAATTGGGGAGACACAATCCTTTCCATTGATAAGAAGATAATTGAGAAAAATTGTATACGCCTTAGAATGAACGCTTCTTTTCTTAGGTTTCTGAGTCTTGATTTTTATCGTGCATTGGGTTGTTGCGAGGACACACTTTTTTGTTTTGTCGTAATTGAATGGCCGTACATAAATCTTTACACAGGGGATACCTCGCAGAGAGAAAACTTCACCTGTCTGGATAAGAGAACTTACAGGAATCTTAATAGCTGCTGAACATTGTTTGCTTCGTGATTGAGTACCATTGGGCAAAGATGCTGAGATCTCTTCGGTATAGTGATCGATGACCTCAAAGGAGGGTAAAGACGATTCATCAGTAAGTGCCAAATAAAAACTGAAAAAGGGTACATTAAGACTTCCTGGCTCATGGCATTGTTCAAGTCCTGGACTCAGAATTCGGAAGGGACAATCTCTCTTCTCTTTTTGATCAACTATATGCCACTGGGGGATTGTAACCTGTAGCAAGTACCCCTCTTCAATTTTTTCAAGATGAAGGTTAGGATTTGCAAAACCAGAAGTTAGGTATAGTAAAAGTGTAGTGCAAACAATGATGCATCCTTTCATACAGATCTCCTCTTGCCGTTAATACAGGGCCGTAATGGGTCCTGTAATGTGTCCTGGAATATTAATCTCTTAGCAGCTTTGGTATGGATTGTACTAGTAATATACCAAAATCATAGCTAGAAAGTAAAAAAAAATGGACCAAATTTGGATCATTCCTGGACTGTTCCTGGACCTTTTGTTGGTATGATACTGGTAGGGACTAACCAGAAACCCAAACCGGCAGAGAAAGGAGCCAATAAAACATACTGCCCAAGGAATAGAACCAAGAACAATTGAAAAAGGAGAAAAAGATGATTTTCTATAGC
>JANQEN010000154.1 GCA_028278335.1 Chitinivibrionales bacterium
GCTATTGAATACTATAAAAAATATCACACCATGGTAAGTATGCTTCTTTTAGATATGATTCTTCCTGATATAAGCGCAACCGATCTCTTTAACAAACTACGACAGGTCAATCCACAGGCAAAAATTGTTCTCTGGTCTGCTTATACACTCCCAGAGGTCGTACAGGATCTTCGCATTAAAGGAGCTATTGATTTTATTGATAAGGGAAGTAATGTTAACGAGTTTGTAAAGAGAGTGATTGCGGCTGCACAGACTCTGCAACAGTAGATATTTTATTTATTTACTATACATATTCATACTTTAGACACTCTAACAATCGCAAAGATACTTATATCTCTTTAAAAGTAAAGTCCATTATTATACACTTGAAAGAGACTATGGTGTACCTTTAATGCTTTTAATTATGGTAAATAAGATGGTTCTCAAAGTAATACAGATAATTTCATGCATGCTTGTATGTTTTTTTGTTTTATGCACCTCACAGAAAGAGTCTGTGCAGGAAACTAAAAACAAAGCAACAGATATCATTGGCAACGTTACTATATACAAAGCCCGGTTTGGTGAGTGGCAAAGATTGAATGAGGCAACAAAAATTGAAGTAGGAGACAGCATCAAAACCGGAATAGAGTCTAAAGTCACCTTACAATTTACAAAGGAATATGCCATTACTTTAAGCGAGAATTCCTGTATTGCAGTCCCAAAAATTGAATCAAATTTAAACTAAATCCTCCAGGGTTGTTTAAATCACATTTATCAATTTATACTGATGATAGTTTTGACTGCAATAGTTATCTACTATTAATATATTTCTGATGCAAAGAAAGGTTGAAACAGCTATATTAGACAGGGATACTTCTAATCACTAAGTTTGTACAAGAACAATAAACGGAATTTAGTAAATGGAACCGACAATACAGACAATTAAAGAAGCACACTCAAGGAT
Organism: Chitinivibrionales bacterium; assembly: GCA_028278335.1. GTDB lineage: Bacteria > Fibrobacterota > Chitinivibrionia > Chitinivibrionales > JANQEN01 > JANQEN01. Next base: position 944 of record JANQEN010000154.1, read on the forward strand.
CAAATCCTACATTCATAAAACTCCAGTTCTTACCTGTAAGACTTTTGATCAGCTAATCAACGCTGAGCTCTTTTTTAAGTGCGAGAATTTCCAGAAGGTTGGGGCCTTTAAAATGCGCGGAGCTGCAAATGCAGTTTTTTCCTTAACTGAGGAAGAGGCACAAAAAGGTGTTGCAAGCCACTCCTCTGGAAATCATGCGGCAGCACTTGCTTTGGCAGCCCATCATCGAGGTATAAAAGCCTACATCGTAATGCCCAAAAACTCTCCAAAAATTAAAAAAGATGCTGTAGCAGGCTATGGTGCAGAAATTATCCTCTGTGATTCAACTCTGTCTGCTCGTGAAGCTGGTTTAGATGAGGTTGTACAAAAGACTGGTGCTACTTTTATACATCCCTACAATGACTACCATGTTATTGCAGGTCAGGGTACAGCTGCATTAGAATTATGTAACGAGGTTAATAATTTGGATGTATTAATTACCCCAGTTGGTGGTGGTGGACTTCTTAGTGGTACATTGATTGCAGCCCAATCCCTTCTTTCGGATGCTTCCGTATTTGCTGGTGAACCCTTTTTAGCTGATGATGCTTGGCAATCAGTTCAAACAGGAAATATTGTACCACCAAAGCCGCCAATCACTGTTGCCGATGGTTTACGAACAGCTTTAGGAAATAAAACATTTCCGATTATTAAGAATTATGTCCAAGAGATTATTCGAGTGAGTGAGGAAGAAATAGTATCAGCCATGCACTTGATCTGGGAACGAATGAAAATTGTTATTGAGCCCTCTGCAGCAGTTCCCTTTGCTGCTGTTTTGTCACGCAAAGAATTATTTATTAACAAAAGAGTTGGTATAATTCTATCCGGTGGAAATGTGGACCTTTTAAAATTGCCCTGGCTTTAAAGGTTATAATATTTTTTGGAAACAGAATAGGGCAAGTCAAAGAGTTTCAACTTGCCCAAAATGATTAACTTTTTACTTACTGTACTACAATACTCTTTTGTAACCTCTTTGTCCCGCTTTTAATATCAAGTAAAAATAGTCCCGCAGATAGATCTTTTCCAGAAATTGTGTAAATTGATTGCTCCTTCGTCACATTCAAGGATATCCTCTTTCTTCCTCGTAAATCATAGAGTGAGAGAGTAAGATCTTTTTTTGTTGGAATAGATATTTGGTAACCTTTTGCACTTTTTACCAATGATATTCGGTTCATAATGTGTTTAAGAGTAGCTAAATGATTTACAATGTTGATTGAAATATTTCTAGCCAGAGCTTTCCCTTCAAAAGGGCGAAGTCCATAACCAGCAACAGTAACAAAAAGATCGCCCTCCTTTGATGGGTCAATATCAAAGGAAGCCTTGCCATTAGCAGATGTTGCCACTTGGTGTACATTAATATCTGGTCCATATAAACATACAGTTGCATCATTCACACCGCAATCTACGGTAACTTTACTCGCGTCAATTGGTATTGTATCCGGGAAGGAAACAGTGAGTGACTTTGGTTTTAGCAGTTGAATAAATGCCTCAGGATCCCCAAAAAGGTGAAAGAGATTTGTATGCCGCTCACAGGAGGATGATGAGCCGTATCTTTGGTACATGTAAAGTTTTGCAAAATTCATAATTGGACCAAGACGAAAGGTTTTACCTTCACCACCAAAATCAGGTTTTGCCAGGTCTGTTGTCCAATCTGGTGTTTGTGAGTTACTATGCCAACTGCGCCAATCACCTAAAAATGCAATGAATTTTCCATGGCATACATAATCGTTCCATCCCCAGGAGGACACATTGGTGCAGCCCACATAAGCATAGGCACCACCCTTGGCATGGGTCATCCAAGCTTTTATAAAGCTGTCACTTCTATGATATGACCCACTTAAACAGTTGTTTGAGAAAACAATAGGCCTATTTTTACCATTGTCAACGCCACTTCTCAAATTACTTGACGAGTAAGATGGATTACCCCAGCCTTTTACATACCCGTGATCACGATGCTGAATAATGGAAACGCCATTATTAATTGAATTATTAATCCGTGACCGAGCAGTTGAATTATTGATAAAATGATCGTGTACTCTCCGACCAATTTTACGAGCATTCCCAGACACATTCCTCCACAGCATGGAACGAGAGTCATTTCTCCACAGGCAATCTGATCTTGCGCTGTGGGGATTGGTTATGGCACGTACACAACTGTAATCAACACCTCCAGCATCCTGTTCAAAATAACAGGCTATCGCATCAGAGGTTTCGCAATGCATTCGATCACAAACATTTTTCTGTCCCTCGTTATCCTGAATTTGCCCAGCCATCAATACCTTTTGATACATGTTGCTCTGGGGAGGATTCCTATCCATATCCATTACCTTCTCAAGCATTGTCCTTAGTTCGCTATTGTTGCTGGCAGGAAGACGGGCATAGAAAAGATCCGGTAGAAAATCGCTTGATGTTTTGCAAGCAAATCTGAGGTCAGAGGGGGTTTTTCCTTGATACATATAGGGCTCAACACCATTGGATCGACTGTCCATGCCAATGATCAACAAGTAAACAGGATAATCTTTATCTGGTAAATTTCGCATGTAGGAGGTGATCTCACTATTCTGTGGTGAACCATTTGAGTTTATGTCACTTGTTTTAACTATTACAACATCATTGCCACGTCGTTTTTTCCAATCAACAAATTCAGCAAGCTTTGCATTTGAGGAAAATTGATCATCCAATAGAATCATGTACTTTGCAAGAGGGGCTTTTTTACCCATTGGTATTCTTTTCGGCTGTAATACACTGGGAAGTCCTTCTATCATGGTTTGGTCAAAAGTTGCACTATGTAATGCAGAAACTTGGTTTGTCCCTATTGTGTTAAGTGTTACTTCGATAGTTAATTTTGTGGCAGCATTAACAACTCCCGTAACCGGATTATATCGTATAGGGGCAACTTGGATCTCTAAGATCCTATGATCGCGCATCCATACTTCATGGGTAGATATAATAGGACTTTTAGGATATAAAGCATTTTGTGAGTAAGCCATATTATCTTTTGTAAATGGAGGAGGAGGCAAATCCTGTGGAACAGCAGGTTGTGTTGGCCAAATTGCCGCTAAGGGCATCTCAACAGAATTGATATCAACCACCTTTACCGTATAGGAAGCACCAATTGGTAGTTCAACAAACACCGGTTTCATAGGTACCGCTGGTTTTCCAACTGCTGTTTGAGACTCCCAACCAGGAAGATTTACAATTTCATATACTGATCCCTTTACATAGTGAGCTTGTTTCCAAAATCCTTGAAGATCAAGATCAAGTGTATACCCCTTTTGTTGAACAGCAATTGCAAACTGAGGCTGGCTTTGGTAGAGGACCTCTTGTAGAGCATAAGCTTTTTGCTTTTTTAAGCATACCCACTCAACAGAACCTTCAATTGGTTTAGCCCATGAATTAATAGTAGTTAATAAAATTAAAAGTGAAGCAGACGCAAACAAATGCCTTTTAAAGGTGGACAACATCATTTCAACCCCCCGTTGAAAAAGTTAGATTAGATAAAATGAAATTTCTTTTGCTACTTACTATTAGTGCAAGAAAGTAAATTGTGCTGTGAATAGGTTAGTAAAAGTTACGAAAATGGAAATCTATAAAAAGTCACCCCCCAGCGAACGATTTTCTAATTATTTATTTATAGTAGTTAATTCTAATAATAATATACCAAATATTATTCAATTTTGCTTAAAAAAGGTATAGTTTATTCGCCTGTTAACTTTCTTCTATATAGCCAACCCATTTTAAGTCCATTGATTTTTTGTTTTAATATCAATGGGTTAAGCTTGTTGAGTATTGGTATGATTACTCTACTAGTAGATAATTGGTCTCTTTAATCGTTGTATCTTGCCTCTCACTCGTTCAATTTCTTTAGTATTTTCAGAGTACCGTAAAAAACCAATATAATACTGATATGCCTCTTCTGATTTACCCTCTTTTTGACTATGATCACCTAAGACTATGTAGGGGTGATTGACAGTACTATCCAGTCCCAAAACTTCCTTACACATATCTACCTTTTCCTTTAGATTACGCTCTAAAAAAATTCTCTTCATTAGACTGTCAACTCTTGCTTGTTTTGAAATAGTTTTGAAATTGAATTCCAAAATTGCAGGATAGGGATAGTACTCGCGAATAGACCTATGTTTACGCTCATCAGGGTTCACAATAAAGAGGTCCATTGCTCTTTTATTGCCGACCAAGTACTCTTTTAACTTCTCCTTTGTATAGGGCTCAATCGGCCCATCCTCTTTTTGAATATGAGTAAAGGAGTTGATATATCTTACCGGATAGGGTGAATAGGCAGAAATAGAACCATCAATAACTTTAAAAAGCCAGGTTGAATCATAGGGAATTCCTCTAAGATAGCTAATGAAAATTGAATCAGTTTCTTTTGGCTTTATTTTTCGGTATTCGCAAAGCAACCATTGGGATGTTTCTTTTTTGTTCATCTGCAAAGAGACATATGCTATGGTGTCTCGCCCTCCTTTGAAATGGACTTTTCCAACTTGGGTCAATTTCTTTTTGTATGAAGTAAGTTTAGAGGTGTAAGCAGTTGTATGTTCTTGAGAGCGATTATTTAAGGCAATGATAACTTCGCGAGGATTTTTATTTTTTTGTTGTTTAATACCAGCTTCTTCTAAAAAATAGTTCAACAATGAATCAGAAAAGGGTTGTATAGAGTCACCTCTCTTTTGAAGATGGGAGAACTCATCATTGTCAAGAATCGGTAAAAAAGAATAAGCAGAAATCGGACCGTCGATATTTTTAAAAATCCAGGTGGAATCTTTTGGAAATCCTGATAAATAATTAACACTTATGGAATCTGTTTCAAAGGGACGAATTTTCCTCCCTCCCACTTTTATTCCCCGCCGTTTTTTTCTGGGGTAATAGTACTCCTTACAATAATCAGTTACTACCGTGCCATTGGAAAGATACACCTTTACTACAGGAAATATGATTTTTCGGTCAAAGGGTACTACTATTGAGCGGGTATAGCTTTTTCGTGCAACGAGAGGTATTGATAGTGTTAGGATTGATAAAATCAGTATAGCGATTCTAAAACCTATCAGAGAAATCATGTTCAACTTCTACTCCTTCGTAACCTTAGTTTATGTACCATATAAAATACATTTTTTAAATATAAAGAAGCTATTACTGGAGCTTGGACATTATAAAAGGCTTTAATTCAAAACTTGATCAATTTTCAGAGACTTAATGGAGCTATTCAGTTTTTCCCTAAATGATGCTGGTATTATGTATCTTTAATCACATTTTTTTTCTATACTGTAATGTAAGATGAGATTTCTAAGTTAATAGATGCGAGTAGAGCGCACTCCATTGCTATACCTTTAAAACGGAGATATATACGTTATGCAAACACCGCTTCCACCAAAGGGTACCCGTGATTTTTATCCTGAAGAAATGAGTTTCCGAGAACACATTTTTTCCTCCTGGGAGAAAACTTGCCAACGCTATGGTTTTGAAAAATTTGATGCACCTATTTTTGAACATTTAGATTTGTATACTAAAAAAAGTGGTGAAGAGATTGAGAAACAACTCTATACCTTTGAAGATAAAAGCAATAGAAAGCTTTCGCTCCGTCCGGAGATGACGCCATCCTTAGCGCGCATGGTAGCGGCAAAGGGCCCAGCTCTTAAAAAGCCGGTCCGATGGTATTCAATTCCCCGTCTCTTTCGGTACGAGAAAATGCAAAAGGGACGCCTTCGCGAGTTTTTCCAATTGAATGTAGATATACTTGGTGTGAAGGAAGTTACAGCCGATGCAGAGCTCATAGCAGTTGCAATTGACACATTACGAGACCTTGGATTGGACAATAATGATTTTTCTGTCCACGTATCAAGCAGAAATTTGTTGGAAGAACTTTTTCTACAACTCTCCATTCCTAAGGAATCAATTAAACCACTCTTTCTCCTTTTGGATAAGCAGCAAAAACTTCCTAAGGATGTATTTAAAAAGGAGTTGGAAATATTCTTAAAAGATCAAAGGCTAGCCACAAAGGTATTTGATATTCTTAATGCTCAATCCTTTGATGAGATTGTTGCCATCAATCCATCTTCTCCTTCAGTAAAGGACTTGCAGAATCTCTTTACCGTCATGGATCACTATGGTTTAGCTGACTATGTAACCTTTGATATCGGTATCGTAAGAGGACTTGCTTACTACACAGGAATTGTTTTTGAATTAATGGACAAAAATAGAGACCTCCGAGCCATAGCTGGTGGAGGTCGGTATGACCGTTTGGTCAGTCTCTATGGCGGCGAGGATACCCCTGCAGCTGGATTTGCAACAGGTGATGTCGTATTGGCAGAGCTTCTTAAAGCAAAGGGCATTGTTCCAGATCAGCCTTCTCGATCTGATATTTTTATAGCAACCTTTAATAGAGAAAATTACAATCAGGTTGTTTCCTTAGCTAACGCTCTACGTCAAAGAGGATATAGCTGTGAATTCCCTCTTCGTCCTATTCCTATCGGTAAACAGATGAAATTAGCATCCGCAGCACGTTCCAAAGTGGTTATTTTCACCGGTGGTCAAGAAGAGAAGGAAGATAACATTAAAATAAAGGACATGCGCTCTGGAGAAGAGTTTCTGGTCTCTAAAGACGAACTTTACACAAAATTAGCAGATCGGTTATCTAACTCGTAAGAAGAGTATTCCCTCTGGACTCCCTTATAATTCAATAACCTCGATTAGTGTTCTTGGCATATGAAAGAGCAACCTGAGCATTTCGATTGAGACTACCCAGTTCTGTTTTTACTTTATCAATTCGAAGAGTTAACTTTTTCTTAATTACCTCATCCAGGGCAAGAATTGTAGATATAAGCATTCTAATTTCCCTTGAAAGGGTTTGCAATCTCCGATCCTCGTTGCACTGCTGCTGCCATCCATCATAATCCTTTAGTGCCACTTGGTTAGTATTGATTTCCTGAAGCAATCCTCTTCGTTTCTCAATAAAACCATGGTGTAAAGCCACTTTTGATCCTAAGTGAGCTGTTTCTGTGATACTGACCAACTGACGATATTTCTCACGAATTTGGGTCAATATTTTTTTAATAGCATGTGTATTCATTATATAATCTCATGTCAATGATCTAATAACATTAACCGGTCATTGTAATACTGCCAGGTTGACTGCTCTCTCCCTGTGCAGAGGCACCTTTCAGTTGCACAATAGCTTCCTTCCAAGCAGACCTGAGGTCATTCAGATAAACCAGTATCTCCTCAATACATCCGGGTTCATTGTGCGCATTGGCATGGACAACCCGACGAAGCATGTAATCATAGAGCATATAAAGATTCTTAGCAATATCTCCTGCATCCATTTTTAATGCGCTCATTAGTTCTGTTATTGCGTCTTGCACTTTAAATAGATGTTTTGTTCTTTCCTCGATTTTTGTTTTATCGGAAAATTTTTCTATTGCCAATTTGCAATGTTTAATTGCCACATCATATGCAATAACAATTAATTTTCCCTGATCCGAAGTATCTACATTCGCTGTTTTATACGCTGAATAACCATCTTTCATAGAAGTCTCCTTTCATTATTGCGTATAGAAACCTAATTGACTCATCATATTTGCACTTTGTGAATTTAATTGATTAAGCGTCTGCTCCATTGCCGCAAACTCCTTAACCAGTCGTATACGATAGCTTTCAACCCTACTTTCAAGTTCAATTATCCTGTCGTCAATTCTCTCCATTGACTTATTCCAGGATTCTTGACGCATGGCAATAGTTCCCTCTTTACTATCTGATAGTTTATCAACGATAAACTCCAAGTGACCAGCCAATCCTTTGGAAAAGGTAAAGGTTGCATTACCACTACCAATAGGTGCTGTAAGCATCAAACCCTGTGCTGGCCCATCACCAAAGGAGATTATATCACTTGAACGAAGATCTGATTGATACCAGGTGGTTGAAGGGGGCAAAGAGGATTGAATGCGATAATAATCATTATCAACCTCTTCCAAGGTATACACACCTTCATCGGTATCCTCGGAGAACTTACCCATCACGATATTTGAGTTATCGGAGTACCCCTTTGTTATAAAAAGCGAAACCACATCATCAAAGGATTCGGTCACTGCCTCTTTAAATTTTTCTGTGTCAATTTCGAACTCTCCGCTATGGATGTTAGTTTTCAAGCCAACCATATTCATAGACGAGTAGGGACTTGTGCCTGTTATATCAAGATTCTTTTGAAACACTGATTTAATCTGGTCAAGCATTGCCCGTGCCGTCGAATCACCAGCAAGCTTTCCTCCCTCTTCCCCTTCCTCTGCGTTGCCATACTTTGTGGAACTTTTGACATATCGTACTAAGGCATTGTAAGAATCTAACAGGTCAGTCACTTTCTTGGTGATCCCCTCAAAATCACGATCCATGTCTATCGTAACCGTCTCATCAAAGGAGGCTTTATGAAAGTCCAAGGTCACCCCGGCTATGACATCTTTAACACTATTTTTATCCGTTGACATTCCTATTCCGTCAATGCTAAAATAGGCATCCACACCCAAAGAAAGCACATTTCCACCACTATACCCAACTTCGCTTGTAGCGACGCTATAGTCAGTACCTCCGATGTTGAGTGTAGAAAGAGCAAGCTTAGAAGTGCCGCCAATTTTATCAGTAATAGAGAGCGTACCGTCCACATCGCTAACTGACACATCAACCATTGAGTGAAAGGTGTTTGAAACTTGAGCAACAAAGTCATCAATAGTGTTTGTTGCGGTCTTTAAAAAGGTATTGCTTACTTCATTTCCAAAATGGTCAAGACCACTGTATTCTATAGTCTCCCCTTCAGCTAACGCAGCAAAGGCGCTTGCAATATCATCGGCGGATTGAAGACTCTGGGTTTGAATCCCCTTATCTCCTGCGGCATCAACTATCAAACCAAGATCCTGTAAAACAGTTCCACCGGCTAAATCTTCTAAAGCAGCTCCTTCATCTCCGGTATCATCACTTGTCAATATCATTCTAAAATTGTCATCAGCAAGCTTTAACACCGTTGCGGTAACTCCTGCTTTGTTTCCATCAGCATCGGTTGTTGTATTAATCTTTAATCGTAAATCCTGAATTGTATCATCGGCATCAATACTCATTTCAATGCCGTTAATACTAAATGTTCCGGGAGCAATACCTAAACTTGATAAGCTAGCACTTTGATCGGTAATAAGTTTATCTGCACTAATTAACTTTTCCCGTTGTGCTGTTTGGAATACATCAACAGAATAGCTTCCAGCGACACCTCCGGTACTCGCTGAAAAGGTAACGATTTCATCATTTGAACTTTCAGTAGTAAAAAGATTGAAATCCTCCTCTGTTTTCATTCCCCGAGCCTGTTTTCCAATATCGTTAACAAAGGTCAATAGCTTAGAATATGCATCAACCTTCACCTGATAAGCCTTTTTTTGTGACTCTACGCGGGTTACTTTTTCTTGTTCTAAGGAAACGAGGGATTCAATAATATAGGCGGTATCTATTCCTGATGGTCCATTCATTGAAATTCCCATAGTACACCTCTTTTACCAATGTTTTTCGTTTAAAAAATTTCTATTAAACGACACTATATTAATAACTATTATATATATCGACCATTTTTCTTTAAAACTTGAGGGGTCTCTCTATTTTTTATTGCAGTATCATACTAGCAGATTAAAGCTGTAGCCTCAATTATCCATAGCCTTTTATCACTTGCCAAATAAAGCCAGATCACCTATCTTTTCTATATGAACGATAGAAAACTTGGCTATATTATCATTTTCCTCACCTTTTCGATCTTTATATCCATTCTTGGTTATGGGCTTTGGACAATTCTATTCCCTAAAAATACCCAGGTGATACTTTTTGATAACCTTACCAACCTTCAAATTGATGATGCAGTAAAATTTAAAGGGAACAGTATTGGACGGGTCGTTTCTGTATCCCATACCGAGATTCAAGGTCATCAAATGGCTGTGGTCACTATTGTAAAAAACGATGATCTTTCCATTCATAGTGATTATGCGATTGTGGTTACTGATAAGGGGATCATGGGTGATCGAGTTATTCTGTTAAATCCTGGAAGCATGCATATGCCTGTCATTGATGCAAAGGATACCCTTTTTGGACACTGGATACCGAGCATATCCGATGCATTGGGAAAGGCATGGAAGTTAAAAGCCAAAATTAGAGAAATAAGAGCTGAAATAGGTTCTTTAATAAATGAAAAGGAGGGGAAAAAATCATTTGTTTCACAATTAAACACCCTCTTTGTTGAAATTGATGCTGTCACCCAAAAAGTATTCATCGTGGTTGATCAATTACAAAAAAATGTTCCTCCAAAAATAGAGGCATTACAAAAATTATCAAACTCAATGCTTGAATTTACAGAGAATATTGACTCCACGATCTCAGAACCAATAACTAAAACAGATAATTTCTTATCAGAGGCAATTCCCCTCCTAAACGGATTAGAGGATAAAATTTCAGTACTTTCCACACTTGTCAAAAATACCAAGGAATCGAAATATCTCAAAGAGGATCAAATTTCTGCATATCATGGACAGCTAAATGAGATTATATCCTTGTTAAAGGAGATTCGTATTGGAATAATAGCTTTTAGGGTTGTCCTTGTCAGAGATTGACAAAAATATAATTGCCCCAAGAGTATATTTGCTCTTGAGGCACTGTTTTATGGGTAACTATGACCGGATCTATATAGAGACAGATGCTTCCTGACCTTCAACCACTATTCCCTGTGATGATGCCCAAGCATCTAACTTCTCCATTGTTAAGTCATAGGTTTCTTGAACTAGATTATTAACAGCATCGGGCATTTCACCAAGAATTCCCAAGGCCTGGCTAAAACCCTCTTCTATTGCACCGCGCATAAGCTCATAATAATCCTCCCCCATCGCTTCGGCAACGCCATAAAAGGAGGTTGCAAAATCAACTATTCGCTGTGAGGTATTTTCAGCATTCCAATACTCAGGCAAACCAGGAATTTCAGGAGCTTCAGTTTTATTGACACCCTTTGATGGCTCACCTTCTAGGCTTTCAATAAAGCTTTTAATAACCTCTTCTTTAAAACTTAAAAATTGGTTTTTGATATCCTCAACTACTTTTTTCCATTCAGAAGAATCGGAGTGTCCTTCCAGAGCAACCATTGCTTCCTGCATTTGAACATGCTCCATACTTAAGGTTACGGTATCGCCATCTTGATTTGAAAATGATAAAGATAGAGATTCTGATTGATAGTAATGGGCTGCCATCACACCTATATTGTTATTTCCCTTTTTAGCTGAATTGAAGGTATTCTGTTTTTCAAGTAGGTTGGCATGCACATTTGCATTCTTTTGAGAAACTAAACTCTTTATATTGTAAGCGTCTTCATAGGCCTTTACCGATTCTACTTGCATTGTTTCCTCCCAGTTTAGGGTAAAACTTTTATACTCTGCTATAAAACTTTTCGGAAAACTTAAAGTAAATCTTTAGCTTTTTATTTAATTTTTAAAAGATCTTTTATAAAGAATCTCTATTTTTTTGTAAATCCAAAGAGATCCCATATCGAAAAAAAAAGAAAAAGGGACAAATCGAGACTAACAAAAAAAATTGTTTTTTTTTCCTTCCCTCTTCTTTTAAAGAATATTATATTGAACCTGTATTAAACAAAGGTCAAAATGTTGATAACCACATGTTAACAACTCGTTGAAAGAATGTTAATAAATTGTTTATAACACCACAAAAGATAATAACTTTTACCTTGAAAACAACCACAACACACTTTATTTTAACGAATTATAAAAAAGATACCATACCACAATCAATATACAGTTTTCAAAAAACATCACTGAAAATAGTTAAATAATCCTTTTACAAGAGGAATGTTGATAACATGTTGACAACTCTGGATTCGCACCATAGCCATTCTCATTCACTCTGGGAACAATGCCTCGGTAAAATTGAGAATATCATTGGTTCACATAGTTTTGAAACATGGTTTAGAACAACAGCACTCTCCTTTCAACCAGATGGTCATCCATTTATTGAAGTCCCTAATCAATTTTTTGCAGATTTTATTGAAGAACATTTCTCTGAATTAATAAAGAGCACCCTAAGTTCATTCAAAATAAATTCAGAAAACCTCTCCTTTGTACCAACTGAGAAGGAGTGGGAGATAATTAAACCCACCCCAGCAACTACAACACATCGAATAGAAGAGAAAAGCCCAACCAAAGAGGCAAAATTAAGTCATTTTCACCCCGATTATACCTTTGAATCTTTTGTTGTCGGTGATAGCAACCGCTTTGCCTTTGCTCCCTGCTTGGCAGTTGCAGAGGCCCCGGGAAAAACCTCCTTTAATCCGTTGACTATTTATGGAGGAACAGGCCTTGGAAAAACACACCTTTTGCAGGCTATAGGTCAATTCGCTCAAAATGAGGGTACTGCTGAAAATATCCTCTATATGACAAGCCAAGAATTCATTAATCAATATATGGATTACATTCGAAATAAGAGAGAGTCATCCACATTCTATAGAAAATTTGATAAGGTTGAACTCTTACTTATCGATGACATTCATTTCTTTAGTGGAAAACCAAGCACACAAAAGGAATTTTATAGAATATTCAATCGTCTTTTAATGCAAAATAAGCAGATTGTCCTCTCTTCAGATCGAGCTCCTGAAAAAATACCTGATATGATGGAACATATTATCAATCGATTTATGGGTGGACTTATTGCTGATATTCAGCCACCAAATTTTGAAACCCGAATTGCTATTCTTAAAAAGAAAGCTGAAATCGACGGCATCTCCCTTCCTGAAGAGGTAGTTCAGTATATTGCCAGTCACATTACCTCGAATGTACGTGAGCTTGAAGGCACTCTTATCAAGCTTATTGCCTCAGCTTCCTTTACTGGAAAAAATATTAGTATTGAGATTGCCCATGAGATTTTTGGTGATGTAATTTCCCGAAAAAATCATAGACTCACTGTAAACCTTATCCAAAAAAAGGTTGCCGACCATTTTCAAATAAGTGTCCACCAACTCCGAGCCCACACTCGAAAAAGAAACGTAACAGTGCCACGAAATATTGCTATGTATCTCTGTAAAAAATGGACAAAGCAGGCTTTACGCACCATTGGTCTTGATTTCGGTGGCAGGGACTACTCTACGGTTATTCACGCGTGCAAAAAGATAGAGCAAGATTGTAAACATGATCCATCTTTAAAGCGACACATTGATGCACTTGAGGCTCTTTTGCAGCCTCTTTCATAGCTCTTCTTGATTTCACTCTGCTACCTACTTACATTATCACGACTATCACATTTCAATACCTTTACGCGCATCAACGCCGTCTGTATAATAGTGCTTGACTTCCCGCATTTCTGTAACCAAGTCTGCATAATCAACCAACTCTTGAGGCGCCCTTCTCCCTGTTAAAACTACTTCAACCGAGTCTTCCCTTTTTTCTAATATCCCTAGTAATTCATTTACAGAAAAGAGATTGTAGTGGAGAGCTATACAGACCTCATCTAAGATTACCATTTCATGTAACCCTTTACTAAGTATATTCTCGCAGGTTGCTAATCCTGTTTTAGCAATCTGTATATCTTCATTATTTGGCTTTTCATAGATAAAACATCCTTTACCAAATTGCTCTAAGGTAATCAGATCCTCAAAACGCTTTAGCGCCACATGTTCACTGTACTCTTTACCTTTTGCAAATTGAGCTATCCAGACTTTAAATCCTGCACCTGCTGCTCTTAAAGCCAATCCAAGTGCGGCAGTTGTTTTTCCCTTACCGTCTCCAGTATACAGATGTGTATATCCTTTTTTCATCATACTCTCTTTTAAATGGTGTAACTTTTAACATGGCTATAAAATAGTTTCACTCATTGATTTTTTTGGCTTTTTTTATAAGATAAGATGGGATGAATCAGCCAACTAACTCTTGTTTTGCTAAAAAAGAACCAGGTTAAACTAATTAAAGACTGATACCTAATGGATTTATTACACCGATTGAATAGGACTATGTTTCCGTTAATGGAATCCGTTATTGTAGTATAAAAATGCTTGTTGCAGAGCTACTGTAAATATATTGTTACTGCTAACTTATAACATTATGCAAAATATCGTTTCTATTGGATTACCTGTTTCAATGCATTTACAGCTTCATCCACATTATTATAGATCTCTACCTTGTCCAACAAGTTGGTAACTTTAAAAAGATTTTTTATGAGGTGATTAACATTAGCTAATACCATCTCACCGCCAGAATTATTTACTTTTCTCTTAGTACTGATCAATACTGAGATACCAAGACTGCTTAAATATTCCGCATTGACTAAATCAAATACAAGCCAGTTTTTATTCTGACTAATAATATTGTTTAGTCGTTCTTTCAAACGAGGAATATGTTCTTGTAGTACGCTACTATCAACAGAAATAATGACAACATTCTCTTTCTCTGAAATATTTATTTTCACTGCTGCTCCTTTATAAATTCCCAATACTATTTCATTCCAACTATTGTTTCTTTAATAACTTCACAAAAGCATTTACTACCTCTGGAGCGAATTGGATACCACTACCAAATTTTAACTCCTTTATAATATCATCCTTTGTCAATTTTTGTCGAAATTGCCTATCCGTATTCATTGCGTCATAAGCGTCGGCAACGGCTAATATAAGAGCACCAAAGGGGATTTCTCTCCCCTTCAAACCCTGAGGATAGCCACCACCATTGTACCACTCGTGATGATGTTGAATAATTGGCAACTCTCTCTCTAAAAATTTAATGTCTTTCAAAATTGACACACCAATCATGGGATGCTTTTTTAGCACTTCAAATTCTTCCGATGTCAATGGTCCATTCTTGGTGAGTATTGATTTGTCTATCCCAATTTTTCCAATATCATGAAGTAGTCCAGCGTACCGTATTACTTCAACCTGTTCCTCGTCCACCCCCATTGCATGGGCAATATCTACACAGTAATTTGAAACATTTGTCGAGTGTGTTAGGGTATATTTATCCTTTGAATCAACCGCCTTTAATAAGGCATTAGTCGATTCCATATAGGTTGCCCTTACTTCACTAGAGAGAGAATGCAACTTAGATTGGAGTGTCTCAATACCGCTGACATCCAAGGGAGCGACTTCACTTTTCTCAGACTCTTTCCATACTCTAATGAGATTCCGCCCATCCTCTTTTGCTTGATAGAGAGCACGGTCAGCTCGTTCTATCATTTCCTGTTTTGATTTCAACTCTGCTTTGTAATCTGAGATTCCAATGCTAACAGTTATATGAACAGCCTGCTTTCCCTTTTGAAAGATGTTGCCTTCTATTGCCTTGTGCAGTTTTTCGGCATATTTTCTTGCCCCATCTGCATCTTGTGTGCTGATGATGAGGAATTCCTCTCCTCCATATCTTCCGCAGAGATCGACCTCCCTACTGTTTTGTACAACAATTGATGAAATCTCTCTTAACACAAAATCACCAAACTGATGGCCATAGGTGTCATTAATTTTTTTGAAATGGTCAATATCAATCATCATACAGGACAAATTGGTTCCATATCGTTTTGCTCTTTTAAACTCAAAATCAAAACGTTCCTGGATAAACCGATGATTAAATAACCCAGTTAATCCATCGGTAATTGACAATTCGACAAGGTCTTTGTTCTTCCGGTCTAACTCTTCAAGCAATACTTTTTCAGAGGCAAGGGCGAATTTTAATTCCTCCAAGGCATCCTTCATGCCAGCTTCCGCCTCTTTAAATTCCGAGATATCCCGTAAAGAACCGATTAACCGGACCGGTATATTTTCTTCATTGGAGATTGCTGTACCGCGGGCCACAAACCATCGATAGCCGCCATCTTTATGTCGTAAACGATGCTCGATTTTTATAGAGGATATATTGTTTTTCAGGTGCTCCTCTATTTGCATACTAATCTTTGGAAGATCGTCAGGGTGCACTTTGTCAAACCATTCATTGGGACTATTTCCGATGTCTTCATCAGGATACCCAACAATTGATTTCCAACCAGGTGAGTAATATATCACTTCTTCAACAAGATTCCAGTCCCACACACCATCATTTGAGCCCTTAATAGCAAGGGCGTACCGCTCTTCACTCTCACGTAATTTCTTCTCAGCAGCCTTTCGCTCAGTAATATCTCGCATTGATATGAGAAAGGCATTTTCCTCATCCCATTCTGTGCGGACTGTATTTATCTCGACAACCATGGTCTCACTGATTTCAATTTCATAGGTTTTTGATATGTCAATCGCATATTTAAACTTCAATCCCATAAGTTCAGAGGCACTATGGGAGAGCATTCGCTCTGCAGCAGGGTTAGTGAATCGTATTTTTTTATTATTGTCAACAACAATAATTCCATCTGCATTATTAACGATGACATTAAGTAATTTTGCCTCTTTTTGTTGAAACTCATAGGAGTTTTTTCGAAGCTTCTTATATGAGTTGTGTCGCTCTATGGCCGAGTGAATAGTGTGATCAAAATTTTGAGCATCTATTTTATCCTTTACCAGATAATCATGAACCCCATCTTGAATAACATGGAGAGCATCGGATTCATTTTCAGAAGTAGTGATTGCCACAATAGGAACATCTTTAGCTGTGTTTTTTATAGCGTCTAACTCTTTTACTACTGTTTTATATTCGATATCTAAAAGCAGAGCATCTACTTTTGAATCATTTAAACAGGAAGCTAAATCTGAAATACTATTTAGAGACGTTAACGCATAGGTTGATTTCTTTTCATTTTCAAAAAGCTTCTCAATTATTTGAGAGCAACTTTTTTTCTCTTCAACCATTAGTAAGGATATTTCTTTTTCCATATAGTAAACAACGTAATGCTTAAGAAGTGAATAATCAATGTTTGAGGTATCTTATATCAATCTGTCCTAATTGTTCAATGCTCTTGATGCTATATAAGACATTGATAATTAAAGCCAATAGAAATAGCTATGATATAACTGTAACCATATTATACCATTAAAGAAAAAAAAAAGGGAAGAAGAACCTTTATAAGAAAAAGAAAAATGTTACAATTTTTTCTTTAGGACCCAGGAGTATAACTCTTTGTTTTTAAAAACGATTGCTGTGATATTCTCACCATATTCTGGGTAGATCGAAAATTTTATTTTGCTACTTCCACACTGTTTTACTTTTCCTACCATTTTTTTGGTTTCTTCCAAAGGCACCCAAGGATTTTTTACACCATGAAATACCCAGGTAGGCATTGCTGTCA
This sequence comes from Chitinivibrionales bacterium, assembly GCA_028278335.1. GTDB lineage: Bacteria > Fibrobacterota > Chitinivibrionia > Chitinivibrionales > JANQEN01 > JANQEN01. Next base: position 18,251 of record JANQEN010000154.1, read on the forward strand.
AAAGGCAGGCTTTATCACTATGACCTCCAGCATTCATGGGAATGATAGCAGAAAACTCCCTTGGATAGGTAGTTGCTAAATGCCATGTACAAAATCCGCCCATTCCTTCACCTGACAAGTACACCCGTTTTTTATCCAATCGATTTGAGGTCATGAGCTGATCGATTAAGGATTTGACAACCCCCGATTCCCATATTGTTCTTTCTTTACATTGAGGACATAGTATCGCGCAGGGTAATTTTTCACTGTTTTTAATAAACTCTAAAGGGCCATAATGCATCAATGCTTGTATATCATACCCTCTCTCTTTTTCCCCATGTAACACTGTTAAGAGAGGTATTTTCTTTCGTTCCCTCTCAATTAGTTTAGGAATATAAAGAAGGGCGTTGTAACCAAAGGGTTTATTACCTAAATCAGGCAAGGCAAATGTCTTCGGATACTTATAGTTCAACCATCGCGAAGGATCATAGCCTCCTATTTTATTATCTTGTTTAAGAGTTTTATCACCTAAGTAAATTGAGTATATTCTGTCTCCCCTAATTTTTCCATTGTTAAGCAAAGTGTCAATAATGGTAAAATTTTCTTTGACTTGATTAAATTGACTTATTCTTCTATCAATCAGAAGTGAATCAGCAATAGAGAACCATTCTGAGCACCATTTAAATAGACCCTCAATTAATATCCTTTTGAAAGGATCCTTTTCACCAGAATAGTTGGCAATTTTCTTTTGATATACTTGGATTTTTTTCTGTTCCTCCAAGAAATTAAGTTCGAAATCACCTTTCCAAAAATAACTGACAGACTTAAGTGGATCTTCATCAGGTAATTTAACCGAACTATTTACGGTAAAGGTACCATTTATTGTATCAGGGATTGCTATAGTAAATTCATCCCCAACAGATACATAGGTATTTAGAATGGTATCGTTTTCATTTGTAAGTATATGTAAAGGACCACTGAATGTTTTTTTAGGCACTGGAATATTGAATACCAATGTACCGACAATGTTATTTGTTTCTTTCAGAATTCTATCTGTCTTTTCTATTGAAAGCGAAGTAATATTCTCTACAAAGGGAGCTAAAGAATCTTTTTTATCATAGATAGAAACGGTAAATTGACTTGCCCTGTTGTTAAGAAATGATTTCAACAGCAATGTGTTCATTCCTTGATGTAATTCAACATCGACAATTTTTGTCAAAGGGATACAGGAGTCAGATACATCCCAGTCATAGTTTTTATTATTCCCATTTACCCATATTTTTGAGAGACCGTCAACGCCAAGAAATATTCTGACTGGGCCAGAAACAAATGATTCCACATAGCAAAAAGCATAGACAATGCTCATAGAGGAATCTGAAAAATGCTCTTGAAAGTTGATGATTCCCCGTACATCTGCCACAGCTTTTTTTGCCTGGATCGCTTTTCTAATACCAATCGTAGCTACCGGAAGAATAACCGATCTTGTTTTAATGTCAGCTTCATCTTCGCCTCCCAATGCTGATACAAAATCATAATCCATCGCTAGGGTCGAATCTTTTAATTCCACAGCATTTTGATTTCCTGCTGCTTGGATCGAGTCATAGAGCGCGCAAGAAAATGGTCCAACAAGTAACCAACTGGAAATAACACCATTTTCAGAAAGGGCATTGGCAGCGCTTGTTGAATATTCTTTGGGCAGTGAGTCCGAGGCTATCAGTGAAAGCGATAGTCCGAAAAGGACAAATAGTAAGAATGCTAATTTTGTAGTACTGTTTCTATTTTGTAATGTATTAATGAGCATTCCCACTACCTGTTACGATTTCATTGTTTGTAGACTCTTTGCGTGTAATTCTAACCAGCTTTGCCCGTGCTTGCTCTAAAAACTTTTGAACCTCTCTCTCTTTATAATCGGGATAGGTCCATGAAAAATATCGATATTTTCCTTGCCTATAGTGAAGCGTTACTTCTCCATATATACCATCTCCCAAATAAAGGCGATGATAAAAATCCTTGGTCGTAGCTAGAACCATTTTGTCATTTGAAATATATCCAGGATCCAAATTAACTTTTCTCTCTTCAGAGTTACCAAATTGCAGCTCGATTGAATTGGTAAAGTTTTTAATTGATGGAAGCAATGATCTTTGAACGAGGTTGCTAAAAACCAGATACAGTTTGGATATATTTGTTCCCATTTCATTAGTATAGTAATCTGTAAACTGATTCACCGAAAGTGGTCCATATTCCCTTTCAATTGGTCCATATTTTTTAGTGAATAGTTCAAGAGCCTGTTTTTTATCACTCTCGTCAACATACATGATTGCCAAGAATAATTTTACTGGCAATGGTTCCTTGCTTATTCCCATAGTATTTCCCTACACCAAGATCATGCAATAGAAGATGCGTATATACATTTGAATATCTCATGATACCCTCACAAATTTCATTTTCCACAATAGCTAACGGCAAATCAAATTGAATTATTGGAGGGTATCTCATAGCAACATGACAATTATGTGATCATGTTCGACTAGAGGCTAAAATAAATTAAAACATTAGTATAGCCTACCCTAAGATAACCTTTCCAGCCTGTTCTTATTCTCCCTCACCATAGAGGAAGGAGGTAATGGTCTCTGTTTTGTCCAATTCAATAAAAAATTCATTAATTAGTTCGTCGATTGAATCGGGTAAGAGTGAAATGCCGTTAATCTCCAAGATATTCCACGTGTTCTCGTCAATTTGAGGTAATTTTATTCTTCCAGAACTTCCCACATTGCATACATGACAAAGGTGATCTGCAATATTGATCAACGCAATAATCACTTGGCTATTTTTTGCTTCCCAAGGTGTATGATGATATTTAATAGCATGTGATATTAAGCGAGGCAATCGCCACTTGTCAACAAGCCAACTTCCAATCTGACCATGGGTCACCCCAAGAATATCCTGCTCTGCTTCATCAAAGGTGCTTTTTTGCTCAGAAACAGCATCTATAATTTGTACAAATTCTTCATGCAAATACTGATTAACAATTATTTTTCCAATATCATGCAATAAACCGGAGACAAAAGCCTCCCCTGCTATTGCTTGGTAGTAATGCTGTGCAAGCATTTTTGCAGCTACACCGCACCCAATTGAGTGTTGCCAATATTCCGTCACATCAAAGTGTTTTACATTTGACAAATCTTTAAATACATCAAAGACCGATAAAGAGAGTCCCATCTCTTTAACTGCGTTAAAGCCCATCACAACAATTGCCATGTCAACAGTCGATATCTCCCGAGAATACCCGTAGTATGCAGAGTTGGCAATTTTTAATATTCGTGCTGTTAACGCTTGATCAGTGGTAATGAGTTTTGCCAAGGATGTTGCAGAGGTTTTTGGATTATCTACAAGCTCAATCATTTTTGAAATGACTGTTGGCAAGGTTGGTAATCCAATTATTTTTTCAGTTATAACCTTGACACGCTGTGGATTGACCTTGCTCATAATTTAATGTAATGGGTTATGTAGAATTGGAAAAGTATTTGTTACAAAGAGAATTGTTTATGCACTAAAGTCAATAAAGTTGCCTCTCTCACCGGAACTCTTTTTTCGTTTATTCTCTTTTTTCTTCTGTTTCTTTTTTCTTTTTTTTGCACCATCTCTTTTACTTTGATCAGGGTTAACCAGCTTCGACTCTGTCTCATCCGGCTGAGTCGGTTTATCAATCCGACTTGCTGCTTCCTCTTTTGCCTGCTCTGCATTTACATCCTGGTTTTGAATTGGTGTGTTGTGGCCATCTTGCTGATGACGCTCCATCTGCGGGATGTTGTGCATGGAAGCTTGAAAATTTACACCATTCATGGTTGCCCTCCCTAAATGTGGTTAGGCATTGATCCTTTGAATCAACTTTCCCCTGAGTTTCAATATTGCCTTTGAATGAATTTGGCTGACACGAGATTCAGAAATATCCAAAACAGCACCGATCTCCTTTAATGTCAACTCTTCATAATGATAGAGTGCGATAACCAATTTTTCCTTTTCCGGCAAGTTTTCAATGGTCTCTTTTAATATAGACTTTACTTCTGTAAAGCTAAATTGCTTTAAAGGATTTTCACTCCCTGGATCTTCAATAGTGTCTATAAGGCGAATCTCTTTTGAATCTGAGCTTCGATCGGGCATTTTCTCTTCCAAAGAAAGGATGGTTGTCGGTGCAACGTCAGAAAGCATTTTCTCAAATTCATCCATGGTAATCCCCATAGCTTCGCATACTTCATCATCATAGGGGATGCGTCCCAATTCATTTTCCAATTTAGCATAAACCTTTTGAAGATCCTTTGATTTTTGACGCACAGAACGGGGTACCCAATCAAGAGCCCGTAACTCATCCAAAATTGCTCCGCGAATTTTATGCCCCGCATAGGTTTCAAATTTAAAACCTCGCTCCGGTTCAAAGGTCTCAACAGCCTTAATTAAGCCAATAATACCCGAGCTAATAATATCATCGCGAACAATAGAGGCTGGTAAATTAATTGCTATGCGGTTTCCAATATACTTAACAAGATGCGCATACTCAACAAGGAGTTTGTCCTTTACAACCTTAGACTTCGATTTTCTGTATTCCTTCCACAGTTCGTCGATACTTGACATCAAATGTTCCTTGTTTGTATGAGCCAGGGTATGTAAATTAATTATAAATTAAGTAGTTATAATAGTCAATTACGGCACGGGTAATACTTTAAATACATTGAATAATTACTTGTTCTTTTTTTTCTTTTTCTTTTTTGTCTCTTTTTCATCCAAGTTTTGGGCGCTCTCAGCTGGCCTAAGAGAGATGTCTTGAACGGCAAGCATATTTTTTGTTGCATGCATCCTTTGAATCAATCCACCCTCTAGCTCTTCAAGTTTATCCTTTGGTACATCTTCAAGAATGCTTTTTAAAGCAATATCACCAATAATAAAGGTTATAAACCAAAAAAGTGCTGCACCACACAATCCTTTTATCAATGCTTTGTATGCTATTGATGCATTAAATAGATCGTCTACGGTTAAACCCATGAAAAACAGAATAAAAAAGCAACTAATTGAAGCTATTAAGGAAAATTTTCTAATCCATTTAACCATCTTTCACTCTATCCTTACCGAGGAGTCCATTGAAGTAGCGTAAGAAAAATCCCTCTTTCCCTTTTGGTTGCATGCCGCAAAGCTTTCGTGCAATTCCTAAAGTTGCTGCGGCATAGGAGGTGTTCTTCCTCTCATGGAAAAAATTCTTTTGTGCACAGATATACTTGGATACCTGCTTATCAAAGGGGATAATACCAAGAAGTTGAATGTCTACTTTTAAAAAAGTGGTAACTAAATTACGCAATTTTTTAAAAATTTCCACTCCATCCCGCTCCGATTCCGCCATATTTACAACAACGGATATCTTTGTCATTCCCTTAGTAATAAGAATTTTGGCAGTGGAATAGGCATCAGCTAAAGAGGTTGGTTCAGGAGTTATAATCAGTAAGGTGCGATCAGCCATTATACAGAGTTGTATTGTCGCTCTTCCTATCCCTGCACCACCATCAATTAAAATATAGTCGTATTGGTTTTCTAACTCCGATAAATCCCGTAGCATAATTTCCATTCGAATTGGATCTAGCTCTGCAATTGGTTGAATGCCCGATGATCCAGGAACTATGGTAATCCCTGCAGGTCCTTTACAGAGGATATTCTCTAAGCTACACTCACCTTTAATAACATGTGATACATTATACTTTGGTGCGATACCTAACAAAATGTGAATATTTGCTAAACCAAGGTCGCCATCAAATAATAATATTCGTTTTTTTAAATGAGAGAGGGCAATGGCCAAGGAGAGAGTAGAATTTGATTTACCAACCCCTCCTTTACCACTGGCAATAGCAATACTCTGACACAAAGAAGTGGATTTTTTTTTGGCCGGAACCTCATTACATTCTCGCTGTTCCTCCTGCACATCACTGGAGGATCGAGTCATTGCTCTGAGTTTTTCAGCTTGATCAATCAAATTGAACTTCTCTCCAATAGTTTTTGAATAAAGCGACCAGATTGAGCTAATTCAATATCGTCGGGTACACTTTGGCCAAAGGTGCAATAGGATGCTGGTAAGCCACTTTCACTCACTGTATTAAAAACATTTCCCAGATGAGTTGTTTCATCCAATTTGGTAAAGAGCAATCGATTTGCCTTGAGCTCTTTATACCGTTTAACGGCTACCTTAAGATCAGAGTCTTTTGTTGTTGCACTGAGGACTAAATGAACTTCATGTGGATTCAAATGATTAAGCAGACGTTCCAAATCCTGCATGTGATCCTTATTATTAGGGCTTCTTCCAGCGGTATCGATAAAAACAATATCGTCATTACCACAGGACTCTAAAGCCTCTTCAACTTCATCGGGGGCAAATATCACCTGTAAACCAATATCAACAATCTCTGCAAAAGACCTTATTTGTTCTATTGCAGCAAGACGATAAGTATCTGCTGTTATAAGTGAAACTGATTTTCCACGATTTAAATTATAGTAGGAAGCAAGTTTTGCAATGGTAGTTGTCTTTCCACTCCCTGTGGGGCCGACCATAGTAACCAATAAGGGACCATCATTTTTTAGTCGAAATGGTCCAGATACAGGAAAACTTTCACAGAGTACTGAAATAAATTTTTTATTGATATCCCGATCAGGAGATTCTGTTGTGTTTTTTAATTTATTCACAAGGTCTGTGGCAATATCCAGCCTGATTTCTGAATCCGCAAGACGTTTATACAATATCGCCCAGGGCCCAGCAAAACCGCCAGCTGCAGCAGTTTCACCGGTAGCTAAAATAGAGGCAAGTAACACTCTCATTTTGCTGAGATCTTCACGAAGTTCTTGGATCTGAAATCGTTGGGTAAGTTTTCCAACTTCCTCATCTGGTAAGAGGGCTGAATCCTTCTGTTCCTCCAGAGGTTCTTCTGCAACCATGGTGGTTGACTGAACTGGTTCAGGTTTTCTTTTTAACCCTTTCTGGGTATAAGTGCCTGGATTTTGCATCGTTATAGGAGACATAGGCTTTGCAGTGGGTAACCCCCTCTCATCAATTGCAGCAGTTACCTCAATAGTATTTTGGTCACCAAAGGCAAACATCTTTTTGGGGATTTTTCGGGTATTGAGAATCATTGCCTCTTCACCTAAGTCCTGCTTTATCTCAAGGAGTGCTTCCTTCATAGAAGCAGCGGTAAACTTTTTTATTCGCATGGATCAATCCTACCTTAAAGATTGGTTGTTAAGTCATTGCACCATTGTCATTCGTATCCAAGGAAATCATACCGACCGATCTTATTTCAATACCGGGAACGATCTCATTGTATGATAAAATAATTAAATCAGGGAAGCTACTCTCTGTCAATCGTTTCACCTGCCCTCTGATTGTAGGAGAACAAAGAACGATCGGAACATCTCCCTGTTTTTTGCATTGTTCGTTTTGTATTCCAACGGCCTCGACAATCTTACCTGCATCAGTGGGTGATAGAGCCAGACGAACCCCTGTCTCGGTCTCCTCCATACTTCCCTCTAATTTTGCCTCTAAATTAGGATCGATGGTTATAACCGTGACGATATTTGACTCATCCTTATAGCCTTCACAGATTTGATAGGCCAGAGCATTTCTCACATATTCTGAAAGAATATCGGTATTTTTATTTTTTGCTGCAACATCACTTAAGGTCTCAAGAACCAATGGTAAATCACTAATGGAGACCTTTTCACGCAAGAGGTTTTGAAGTACCTTATGGACCTCACCAACAGTCAATATATTGGGAACCAATTCATCGACAACAGTTTGATTGGTCTCTTTAATGTTATTAATGAGTTCCTGAACATCTTGACGGGTAAGTATCTCGTGAGCGTACTTTTTAATCACTTCGGTTAAATGGGTTGCCAAAACAGCCGGTAATTCAACAACCGTATACCCCGCAAGCTCGGCATTCTCTTTTTGACTTTCCGTAATCCAGGTTGCCGGTAGTCCAAAAGCGGGCTCAACTGTGGCAATACCACGGACTTTACCTTGCGCAGTTCCAGGATCCATGGCAAGATAGGAGCCACTCATCAATTCACCCTCGCCAACCTTTACCCGTCTAATTTTTATCATATACTGATTGGGTTTGATCTGAATATTATCACGAATCCGCACTGGTGGTATGATTAATCCAAGATCTGCAGCTAATTGTCTTCTAATTTGTGATATTCTTTCTAAAAGATCACCACCCTGTTTTGCATCAACCAAAGGAATCAATCCATAGCCTATCTCTAATTCCATAGGATCAACATGGAGATAATCCTCAATGCGCTCTTCAGCGGGAGCAGCGCTTTCTGCTTCTGATACTTCTGCAACTCTTTGACGTTCCCGCTCACCATGAAAGGCAAGGTAGGCTGCGCCAAATGCAGAAAAGGCTAAAATGAAAAAGGGAATTTTTGGTAATCCCGGAATAAAGGCAAAAAAGAACATAATCCCACCAGTAACAGCTATGACACGGGGATTAGAAAAGAGTTGGGCTGTTATTTCTGCACCTAAGTTTTGAGCAGATGCAGCTCTACTTACTAAGATACCTGCCCCAGTTGATATCATTAATGCTGGTATCTGGCTTACAAGTCCGTCACCTATTGTCAATTGTGTATAGGTGGAAAGACTTTCGGTGAGACTCATTCCCTGTTGCGTTATGCCAATGACAAAACCACCTAGCACATTAATAAGTGTTATAATGATTGCAGCAATAGCGTCACCACGAACAAATTTCGAAGCACCGTCCATAGCCCCATAAAAATCTGCCTCTTGGGCTATCTTGGCGCGACGCTCCCGCGCCTGTTGCTCCGTGATCAATCCTGAATTAAGATCCGCATCAATAGCCATTTGCTTACCCGGCATAGCGTCAAGAGTAAATCGAGCAGCCACTTCAGCTATCCGACCTGCACCTTTGGTTATGACAATAAATTGGATTAACACAATAATCACGAATATGATAAATCCGACAACAGCATTGTTACCGGTCACAAAGGTACCAAACACCTCAATCACCTTGCCCGCGGCAAGGGACCCCCTATCTCCTGCTTGACTGAGGATTAATCGGGTAGTAGCTACATTTAAGGCTAGTCGGAATAGTGTTACCGCTAAAAGTAGTGCTGGGAACACGGAAAATTCCAAGGCTTCACGGTTATACATGGAAACCATGAGGATCATCAACGCAATGCAAATATTCAGTGACAGCAGGATATCAATAGTCCAACTTGGAATGGGAATAATCATTACAACGAGTATGGAGACTATCCCAATGACTATAAGAAGATCACGCTGTTTCGTAAAGCGTTGTAACAAGCTGTTTTGAGATATAGAATTAAGGGTGCTTTGCAAGTTCATAATTATTGACTTTTAATAAACGCTGCGAATATTCGTCTTGTTGTCGTTGCATTAAATTTATCTGTAACCCTAACGGTGATTGTATCATAGTAGCTCATGTCCGCACTGGTGTATATGAATGTCTTGGTGGTAGCAACTGCTGGAGTCAGATTAACGGTTCGATAATTCCAGACATATTTTAGTGAATCATTGACAAGAGCGATATCTTTATCATACACTGCTGGTCGAATTGCAAAGGTATCTGGTGAGGAGAGCGTAACTGAAACGGTTGTGTCATTTACCGAAGGTACAAGGGTCGTATCTCCCAAATAAAAAGTATCTATTCTTGGGGGGCTATTCTTAAATACAGTTAACGCGATTTTCCGAGTTGTTTTAAAATTGAGTGGGTCAATAGCAGAAAAGTAGAGTATATCAATAGTCGAGCTATCAGGAGCGGTGTAGGTAATAGAGGGGCCTGTGGAATCGGAAATAATACCAAGAATAGCTGAGGGGTCCCAAGTATAGGTTACAGCCCTCTCTCCTTTGCGGTCTGGATCTCGAGCAAAAACCTTTAAGGGAACGGTTTTTTGCGCAAAAATCGTATAGGGATACCCAGTTGAGTCATTGTAACTACCCTTGAAAGTAATCGTATCTATTAATACGCTATCAATAACTGGGCGTAGGTTGGCTGGAATCTTTTGAAGTATTATAGTCTTTTGTGTTAGATCACCCACTTTATTTCTAAGGGTGACGATAATGGTATCAATAGTGATAACCGTATCTGTTGTCAAGGTATCTGTATTATCACTGCTAATGTAAAATGCCTTGTCCCTTATAGCGGGTGTTGTTCCATCTCGATTGACCATCAGTCCCTTTGCTGCACTCCAGCCTATAGTAATCTCATCAGCACTTAGGTAGGCGATTTCTGTTGCAACCGTATCATAGGCGACTTGTTTCACTGTATAGGTAGAGGTTGTGTCAGTAAAAACGGAGTCGCCAAAAACCAGCCTTGTCACTTTAATGGGGTCAACACCGGAAGTCTTTACCAAAATAAGGACAATTTCTACATCGCCGGCCTTGGTGTCATACACTCTAATAATGATACTATCTCTAAAATTATATAGAGGGACATTGTAGGTGGCCTTCATCTTATCTTCTGAAATTGTTATGAGAGTCGTATCTTTCAATGGTCTCCAATAGGCCTTTAATGTTTGATAATTGTCCCAATCCCGTGCAGTGATTTGCATGTCGATTTTACCAATGGTATCAATTTTTAACTCATACATGTTGTTACTATAAATATTTTCGTGCACTTTGATACTGGTATCAGCAATCTGAATAGAATCAATAATCGGTGCCCGATTTGTCACGTACACCTTCACTGCATTGCTCACATCTGGTCCGATTCTTACAATAACCGAATCATAGGGAGCCATATGGGTACTGTCAAAGGGCAAATTTAGGGAACGAATGTTCCAGTGCATGGGAACTTCTATGGTGATAAACTTTTCATCAGGGGAAATGTTCGGCCTAAAAAAGACTCCATTGGTATAAAAAGAGAGTTCTCTGAATGTTACTGAATCCTTGACCTCTATGATTGCTGGTATCAATGCACCGGTAAAATCCGCTTCAAAGGTATTGTTTGCATAGAGATACAACTGTATACTCTGTTCTTCAGGCTCGACAGCCTGATTAGTAGTACAATGCAATAAAACAACACTCAATAGTGCCAGGAGTAATATTAGCTTCTTTCCTATCCTTTTTACCCGTTCCATACAATCCTCGGGATTATGTTTCCTATTGTTAAGTATACCATCTTACACTCTCAATGCCTATCTTTACCTTTATGCTGCGACCTTATTTTTTAACTTATAGACATAGGCAAGAATTTCAGCAACCGCATTGAAAAATTGGAAGGGAATAGAATCACCGGGTTGCACAACATCATACATGGCACGTGCCAGTGGCTTATCCTCAACTATAGGAACATCACTTTTCTTGGCGATCTCCTTAATTTTTTCTGCTATCACATTTTTACCCTTAGCAACGACCTCTGGAGTTTCCATTTCAGAGGCCTCATAGCGAATGGCAATGGCCAAATGCGTTGGGTTTGTCACAACAACCGTTGCTTTAGGTACTTCCTCCATCATCCTGCGCCGTGCCATTTCTCTTTGTAGCGATCGAATACGAGACTTTACCATGGGATCTCCCTCAATCTGTTTTCTCTCCTCCTTTACCTCCTGTTTTGTCATTTTGAGTTTCTTTTCATGCTCAAAACGCTGATAAGCATAATCAAGTATTGCAAGGATTATAAGCACCAAGGCAACACCGATAACGATTTTAAATCCAAGCTGCAGTATAAAGACCCAAATAGCACCAATAGTGGTATAACAGAGGGTCAGCATATCATTAAAGGCACCTTTCATAATGAGAAAAGCAACAAATGAGATTATAAGTACTTTTAAGACGCTTTTAGCAGCTTCTACCAAAGAGCGCAATGAGAACATCCTTTTAAAACCACTTAAGGGATTAATCTTTTCAAGCTTGGGCATTAGCGGCTTAAGGGTGAGAAGAAATCCAATTTGTATAACATTTGAAAAGAGTCCAACTCCCATAATAACCAGAATTATTGGTAAGGTCATTTTAAAAAAATCAAGCACTCTATCTGTAAAGTGAGCAATAAATGCGGTGTGATCCATAACCGGTGTGTTAATCAATGCAAATGATTCCATACTCATTGCACCAACTCTTTGGAACAACCAGGGACCCATAATGCGCAAAAGAATTATACCTGTTAACAATACTAACACTGAGTTTACCTCAGTACTCTTTGCAACATTACCTTTCTCGCGCGCCTCTTTCTTTCGTTTTGGCGACGCCTGCTCTGTCCTTTCTTCAAATGAATCTTCTGGCACTATACTTACCTTGTTATAGTATTAATAAATCGAAGTCATGCCATCAACATGAGTAATCGCCAAAGGTCTTGTACCAGGGCGTGTACCATGGTTCTAAATACTGATGCCAACGCAGGAAGAACAATGGCGAGTGTGGCTATTCCTAATCCAATTTTTAGGGGTAAACCAACAAAGAAGATATTGATTTGAGGAACAGTCCTAGCAACAACACCTAAAGAAATAGAAGTTAGAACCAGTACGCAAAAAACAGGTGCAGCCAGTCGAATTCCCAAAACAAAAATATCAGCAACCATGGAAGTCAAATAATGGGCGACCTCACCGGAAGGCATTTTTGCTCCTAAAAGTGGTATCAGATCAAAGCTTTTTTGCACAGCCAACAACATGAAATAGTGTCCATTAATCAACAAAAAAATAACACTAAAGATAATCATCTTAAACTGACCAGACACTGTTGATGCCGCATCAGTAAATGGATCTACCAGTTGAACCAAGGCGAATCCCATCTGTTGATCAATGAGTCTTCCACCAAATTGAATGGCTGAAAAAATGAGTGAGCCGGCAAATCCAATGGTAATGCCAATAAACACCTCTTTAGTTATCATATAAAAAAAGATAGGGACCGAAAGAGATAAATCTGTTTCAGAGGGTAATGTTACAAAGGGAAAAAGTATTATTGCCAATAAAAAGGAAAAACCAGCTTTTAGATGAACTGGGATATTTCGAGAGCCAAATATAGGTAAAGAGGTAATCATTGCTGTGATTCTTACAAAGGCAAGAAGAAAAAGAACAATCTGTTCACTGGTTAAGTTGGTCGGTATCATAATTAACGTATGAGAGTCGGTATTTGATTAAAGAGAGCAACGGTAAAGTTTATAAATTTTATTGTCATCCAGGGAAGCATAAATAGCAACACACCGACTATGGCAAGTATTTTTGGAATAAAGGTTAACGTCATTTCATGAATTTGTGTAACAGCTTGAAAGATACCAACAGCAAGACCTACCGCAAGGCCAGCTACAAGCATGGGGCCAGATATAGCCAACAGAGTCATAAGAGCCTGTCTTCCAATATCAATTACCAGTATCGGTTCCATGAAAGTTTATTATCCTTTTTATGCCTGAGTCATTCCTAATAAAATGATCCTACTAACTGGCGAACAATTAAATTCCATCCATCAATGAGTACAAACATAATGATTTTAAAGGGTAAGGATATCATGATTGGTGGCAGCATCATCATACCCATGGACAACAAGACACTTGCCGTTACCATATCAATTACTAAAAAGGGAATATAGAGAATAAAACCAATGATAAAAGCGGTTTTTAATTCGCTGGTGATAAATGCAGGAATAATAATATCAAAGGTAAGATCATCAGCGGTTTTGGGAAGCTTTTTTTTCGATATCTTGACAAAGAGCGCCACATCCTTTTCATCCACCTGGCGGAGCATAAACTGTCGAATTGGTTGACCGGCCTTTTCCAATCCCTCTTTCCAGGAAATCTCCTCTGCAAGATAGGGTTGCAGTGCAGTGTCATTTATCTCCGTAAAGACTGGCATCATTATAAACAGTGTTAAAAAGAGTGAAAGGCCTACCAAGACTTGATCGGGAGGCATTGTTTGTGTGCCCAGGGCTCTGCGAAGAAAAGAAAAAACGATTATCAATCTTACAAAGGAGGTAAGCATCACTAATAGCGATGGCGCAATTGCTAAAACGGTTATAAAAAAAAGAATTTGTAAAGCTATTGCCACATCAGTTGGTTTCTGAGCTTCCGAAACTGATAGGGTGACCTTGGGAATGACCTGTGGAAAAATCGAACTAGAAAGAAATAGGAACAGCCAAACCGATATTTTTGACCATAGGCGCATTGATTGTGTTGACCTCTTTTGATTTCCCATTGTTGTCATTTTATATACGCCTTTATCTAGGGATTCTTTTTAATCTTATCGACAAATTTATTAAAAACATCTTTGAACTGGACTATCGAGGTTCCTCCTTTACCAGATGCTATTAACTCTACAGCCTTTTGTCCTTCGATTTTATCCAATAATTGAATCTGTTGCGGTGTTTGAGAAAGAACGAGCACACCATCCATAACCCGTACCAGAAGCAACGATCGGTTTTGACCTAAGGGTAATGCCTCAAGGAGATCCATTGATCCGCCACCAACTTTTGAGCTACTGGCAAACCCTAATCGCTTGATACCCCAAACTGCACCAAATATGACAATGGTTAAGAGAACAAGGTACCCAACAATTCTAAAGGTAATAAGGAATATCCCCGGCTCCTCTTTTTCTATCTGAAAGGGAGCATTTGCTTGATCAATAGCTGTGTCATCAAACGGCACCCCTGCGGCCTGTCTCACCTTTTCAATATCAAAGTCGTTAATTTTTCTATTTTGTGCAGCTGTAGGATTGATTAATACTGAAATGAGAAGAATCAGTAGTGATAGTAGTACGAATTTGTTATTAACCATGTATTTTAATATCACTTTCCCTAGCGTAAACTTTTTATTCTGTCTTCCGGTGAAACCAATGAGACAATGCGAATGCCAAAGTTTTCGTCTACCACGACCACCTCACCGCGAGCGACCACTTTCTCATTGACAACAAGGTCAACCGGTTCACCAGCCATTCTATCCAATTCAACAATTGAACCGGGTGCCAGCTCTAATATTCTTTTTATGGATAGATCTGTTCTACCAAGTTCAATTGCTACATCCATCTCCACATCAAGGAGCATATTGATATTTGCATCTCCTGGTGCACCACCACCCGATCCGCCAAATCCAGACTCTCCAAAGGAATCACTTTCACCAATGCCTGCAATTTCGGACAATTCACCAAACTCAGAAGCGGATAGGTCGCTTAAATCTCCATCCATTTTTTGAGTTTCACGAAACTTGTCCATAAATTGTGTACTCAATTCCTGTGGAAGAATCATGCAAATTGAGCTCTCGCTGAATTCGGCAATATTCATCCCTAAAATCACCATGTCACAGTTTTCAAGAGGAACTGAGGGTGAGGCAAAATCAAACTCGGCAACTTCCAACGTCCCTGAAGAGACAGATATCCCAAATTTCTCACCAAAGGCTGTTGTAAAGGCACCTAACATTTGATTAAAAAGCTCGGAGATTGCGTCTTTATGCTCCTCTGCATACTCAGCACTGCCATCTCCCATCATCATAAAGTCGGATAATGCTGCAACATCCTTGGTACCAATAATGCAATGGGCCGTCCCTGTTAATCCCTCTTCAAAGGGAATGGCAAGAGACAAAACCGGTGCAGTAACACTATTTTGGGCTGTTTCCTGATTGATCGCCTCGCATTGTGAAACAGAAAAGGTAACCGTCTTATTTAATACTTTACTTAAGACACTACCTATCTGTTCACAGAAGAGCTCAAAGGCAGAAGTAAGGGCATTGTAATCCGGCCCACTCTCTTCAACAGAAAGATCATCACCCACGTCTTTGGCATCAAAAATCTCTTCTCCCCCCTGTTGGAGGAGTCCATCTATATCATCTTGAGAAAGGAATTCACTCATCGCTACCAGGCACCTCCTTCTCCAACACCTTTGTGATTTCAATCGCTTTTTTTCGACCGACTAATCCAGTCTTGCCGGCCATCTTGGTTATCCCACCAATTTGGATAGCCAAGTCATCATCTTTTCTCTTGTCAAGACATAATACATCTCCCTTTTGTAATTGCAAGAGGTCACGAATTTTTAATCGTAATTGACCAATGACAACAGAAAAGGGAAGTGATAAGTTATTTATTTCCTGCTCCAGGATTCCCCGAGTTTCCACAGTAGTGACACTCTGTGCTGACATCCAGGATTCACCGGAAAGACTATTGATTACATTTTCTAATAGAAGATAGGGAAAGCAGAGACTCATTAGACCAGAGGCATTTTGCATGCGCACCTCAAGCGATATCAGAATCACCGTCTCACCGGGTGGTGCAATCTGAACAAATTGTGGATTAGTCTCGAAGGTCTCAATTTTTGGGCTAAATACACCAATATGTTCCCAAATATCCTTAAGATCATTAAGGCCAGATTCAACAATACGGTGGATCACACTCTGTTCGATTTGGGTTAGTTCCCTACTCTGTTCAGAGGGGCGCCCCTGGCCACCGAATAACCGATCAATAATGAAGAAAACCAATGAAGGATTGACTTCAAAGATTGCATTACCTTCAAGTGGTTCCATCTTAAAAACATAGATACAGCTGGGATTGGAGATTGACATAACGAATTCGGAAAAGGTCAATTGATCAACACTCACCAGTTCAATTTCAACAAAGGTGCGAAGAAAATTGGTTAGAGTAGTTGAATAGAGTCGCGCATACCCTTCGTGAAGGTTTTGAAGAGTACGCATCTGATCCTTTGAAACCCTATCGGGTCGACGAAAGTCGTAAAGGGAAAGTGTTTTTTCACTGGTATCATCAGCGGGATCCTCTTCTATACTTTCACTAAAAAGACTTCCAAGTCCCCCAGAGTCACCACCTTCTGATGATACTGCAGAAAGGAGCGCATCAACCTCTTCCTGTGATAATATGTCGCTCACAATATGT
The DNA here is from genome assembly GCA_028278335.1 of Chitinivibrionales bacterium. Lineage (GTDB taxonomy): Bacteria > Fibrobacterota > Chitinivibrionia > Chitinivibrionales > JANQEN01 > JANQEN01. The sequence goes on from JANQEN010000154.1 coordinate 35,093, forward strand.
CCTAACCGTTTATTGAGTAATAAATTCGTTTATGTAAACATTACTGATTTGGCCGGCCTTATCGGGTAATGTTTTATTTACAGCTCGCATAAATTCTTTTCTAATACGTGTTCGAGCCCCCGGATCTTCAACTTCCTCAAGGGTCATGGTAGAGAGCTGTTCTATCAGCATATTTTTTAATTTTGCATGTCGCAAAGTCAACTCATCACCTATTGTTTTATAGAGTTTGTCATCATATTCCAGGACAACAATCACCTTTAAAAACCGAAGGCCATCAGTTCCAGGAATGTTAACCACCACTTCAATTGGCGGGTCAGATATGGATCCTATGGAGGTCAACTCACTAATGGCTTGCTTTAATGAATCAGCACGCATCTTTGCTTCCTCTTTAGCAGGGTTTGGTGGTTTTAACAGTTGAATCAACAAAAAGGCCACTAAAGCATTAACAACTACAACACCGCCGATTATGCCAAATAAGAGCGCCTTGGAACTTCCACCACCTTGAGCTGTACTCTCTTCATTTGCCTCTTTTTCATTTCCTTTTTTTTCATTTTCTTCGGGCATCATTTCCTCACTTAGGATATGAATTTATTCAGTATCTTTTTTCTCTATATATTCAACAAAAATTTCAATTCTTCGATTCAATTGCCTGTTCTTTTGGGTATTATTGGGAACAAGGGGTTTATATTCACCATAGCCCACCGCACTAAGGCGCGAAGGATGAATGCCACCACGGGAATAGAAATACTTCACCACATTCAGTGCTCGGGCCGCAGAAAGCTCCCAGTTTGAAGGAAATTGACGGGTCCTTATGGGAACATTATCGGTATGTCCTTCAACACGTATCTCCTTTTGGGGCATTTTATTGATAATAGCTACGACTTCATTAAGAACAGCCTTAAATTGTGGTTTAATCTCCGCCTTGCCTAGATCAAATCCCACTGGATCTGCAACCTTGATTGCCATGCCCTTATCAGTCACCTTGACTTTAATTGCATCATCAAGTTTCTCTTTTTTAAGAATCTCCCGTATTTGACGAGCCGCTTGCAAGGCCATACGTTTGTTTTGTTCATCGCCACCAAGGCGCGGTATAAGAATATTTTTATGAATGGGTATTGTTGGAAAATCCTTTAAAACACCACTAAAGGCATTTTGAAATGAGGAAGCAGCCACATTGAATTTTGCTGAATCAATACTGGACATAGCAAGAAGCAAGACAAAGAAACAGAGCAGCAGTGTCATCATGTCACCATAGGTGAGCATGTATTCTGGAGCGCCGCTCTTTTTCTCCTCTGAATCTTTTCTCTTCTCACTCATGGGTTTCTCTCACACCTCTATTTTTCTTCCTTCATAGCAGAAGAGCGTAAACCTGGCTCAATAAAGGCTGTCAATTTTTGTTCGACAATTCTTGGATTGTCACCGGATTGCAGTGACATGATTCCCTCAAGCATGAGTTCCTTTACAAGGATCTCACCTTGAGAATAGTTTGTTAATTTTGCAGCAATGGGAATACAAAAAGTGTTGGCAATCATTGAACCATACAGGGTTGTGATAAGTGCCACCGCCATATTTGGTCCAATGCTTTCCACATCACTCATGTTTCCCAACATAAGTATAAGTCCAATAAGGGTACCTATCATACCAAAGGCTGGTGCCAGGGTACCGGCAATCTCAAAAATATTGGCGCCAAATTTATGGCGTTTCTCAATAAAAAGAATTTCCGTATTTAAAATGTCCTTTATAAGATCAGGTTCGGTCCCATCAACAGCAAGATTGATTCCCTTGCGTAAGAATTCATCATTAATTTCCTGGGCACGTGCTTCTAAGGCCAAAATTCCTTCACGACGGGCCTGCTCAGCAAATTCAACCAGCTGTTTAATGGTTTCATGAGGGGTCAGGCTTTTGGTCACAAAGGCATTTTTTAACACACCAAAGGCAGAGAGCACTTTATTGAGTGGATGGGATATAAAAATTGCACCAATGGTTCCACCAACTACGATCAGCAGAGAGGGGGGATCAATAAATGCTGCAATCCGTGAAAAACCCATTCCTTGCAAGATTAAAAAATAGGCCAGGACAAATCCTATAATTGTTGCAATATCCATACTGCGATTCTCGTTGTTTAAAGGAAGTTATTTAGTTATACTATGTTCATTGTCCCCATCAGATTTCGGTTTTGTGATTACCTGAAAGGACTGATTACATAACTGCTTATATTTTATTGTCTTACGCACAATATCTTCAACACTATTTTTGGCGACCAGTGTCCTACCGGTAGTTAACTTGATCACCGTATCTGGTGTGGATTCAAGGGTTTCAATAAGGTCCACATTTACCAAAAAGGCTTGGCCGTTAAGTTTTTGGAGTGCTATCATTTCTTGTAACTCCTTAAAGAACCTTATGTTATGTATTTAGTTAAACAGTACCATTAATGCAGCATACAGTCAATCTTTATTTCTATGGAGACAGGTACACCTGTCTCCATAGATTTTTAAATTGCAATAGTAGTTAATACTAAAAGTATAGTGCATTAATCAATTACCTCACGAGCTGTACCAGTTCTTGTAACATCTCGTCACTGGTGGTGATCACCCGAGCATTTGATTGATATCCACGCTGCGTTGTAATAAGTTCGGTAAACTCATTGGCAAGCTCAACATTGGACATTTCTAAGGCTCCGGGCTTTATCTTTGATGCTGAGCCAACCCCGGGTCTGAGCATGACCGCCTCACCGGAATTATTGGAGAGGGCGTACATACTGTCACCCTTTTTGAGCAAACCGGCAGGGTTATTAAACTCAGCAACATAGATGCGCGCCAAGGATTTATTGATACCGTTCGTAAAAAGACCGGCAACCTCACCATATTCATCAATTGAGACTTCGGTGAGCTTACCCATGGGATACCCATCCTGTTCACGAGCAGCGGTTGTTGTGGGTGCCCTGAATTGGGTAATCCCCGAGAGATCTGAAGGACCACCCACATCAAGTTGCACCGATACAATGTTGGAGCCATTCATTGGATCAAATCGGAAGGTGGTACTACCGTCATCAAATGTTATGGCCGATACTGTACCATCCTGACCAAAAAAGAGGTGTCCCGTATTACCACCAAGGATCTGTTCATCACCACCCAAGGTAATCTCCCATAGCCACTCACTGGGATTGCCAGAATGAGTGAAGGTCGTCGTCATGACGTGGGAATCACCGGATTCATCGTAGACAACAATTGATGTTGCATGTTGTCCTATGTCACGGGCCTGTTGGATTTCCGTTCCAATCATATTGGCCACAAACCGTGTGGGTGCTGTGTTGTCATTGTCCGCATTGGTCGCTGAGGAGGAAAAATTGGATAAAGCAAAGGCTAAACCCGGTTGACCGCGAATAACAATGGCCCCTACTGGAATACGAGTGTCACCACTGCCAGCAGGATTAATTTCAACAGAGGTATTGTTAGCATAGGTTCCATCGGTATCAGGAAGGTTAAAGGCTGCTTGAATGGCCGTTAATAAATCTCCCATTGTGGTTGCCGTACCACCACCAATATTTGAACTGTAGGTAAGGTTATAGGGTGTGATAGTATTACCACCGACCGCACCATTTATGGTTATGACATCGGCAAGGCTATTGTCATCTTCCAGGCCTAAAGAATTACCTGCTGCATCAAATAGGTTAACCAAATAATCAGTTGACGAAGCTGGAGAACGTACTTGTCCTACAGAATTGTTCACTCCCGCAGTTCCCGTGGTGGAATCTATGGAAGGTCCCCAGTTAAATAGAGTTGATACATAGGCCGCTGAGGTCGGGCGATCACTTCGGATGGTTAAATTATTGACAACTGCACCAGCGGCACTTGAAAGATCCACATATATGGCACCGGTTGTTGCATCGATGTCAACATCGATCTGCCCATTAGCGTTGGTTATATTGGCATTTAAAAAGTTCTCCAAATCAGCTGCCAAGGCTGTAATACTGCTTGTGGCACTCACCGTAAAGGGTGGTGTGTTGGTGATTGTACCACCACCAACATTCGATCCGTCAATGCAGCTAAAGGTTAATTGGTCACCAGCTCGTATCCCTAAATCATTTCCATTTTCATCAAAGATCGAGGTCATAAGGTCAGCGCCCGCACCCACTGCTAAAAAGCGATTCGTGTGGAGAACGGTTCCCAATCCTTCAGAATCAGAATCTAAGTTACTGGAAAACCCTACCTCGGTGGTGGCATTGGCAGGAGCCTTTTCACCAAAGGGAATACGCACATCGCCGATGGCGGTTCCCGGAGGATAGGACCCACTATAATCAGCCATCATACCCTGCAGTACATAGCCATTGGTAGGACAGACAAGTCGACCTGATGAGTCAAATTGCAATGCGCCGTTTCTACTGAAATAGGTACCCTCACCGTCAGAGTAGGCAAAATATGCTCTTCCCTCAATGGCGAGGTCGGTAATTTGACCAGTTGCCTGTAGATTACCCTGTGTCAAGATTGTATCAATTGAGCCGACAGACATACCAAGTCCCACCTGCATTGGATTGGTTCCTCCTGCATTTCCAGGTGGTCTGCTGGACCCCTTTAAGAGCTGTGCCATCGACTCTTCAAAGGTTACCCGTCCAGCCTTAAACCCGACAGTATTCACGTTGGCGATGTTATTGGCGGTCACATCCATTCGTACCTGATGATTACGCAAGCCACTAATTCCACTATATAACGATCTGAGCATAACATCTCTCCTGTGTCTGCACGGGAGTCGCAACTTTTTCAACCGCCTCAATCGATCAGCGGTTGTTAACCTCCGGTAGCGTTTTGCTACTTGGTCCAGTTAATTATTCTGCGATTACCGTGCTGTCAATGTTTGTAAAAATATTATCCTTAATGCTAGCTCCTTCCATGGCTGTTACAACTGTTTTGTTGGGAATATTTACAATAAACGCCAAATCCGATAACAGCACCAGTGTATCCTGAGCACCCTTTTTCTCGGCTCCAGAAACTGCTGTATCAAGCTTCGACATCATGTCCTTAGTCAAATTGATATTCCGACTTTTCATCCGTGTTTGTGCATGTGCAGAGAAGGTAAGTTCTCCAGCTTTCTGTTGCACCAGTCGTGAAAAATCAACTCCACCAGCTCGTTGTGCTGCAATAGCATTTCTGGCATGTAAACTTCCTGTTTCCTGTTTGTTAAATGTATTAACATTTTGTATAGTCATTATGTCCTCCTGACATCACTTAGACCTTTGTCGTTTTAGAGGAAATATCCACTATTTCCGACAGATTCACCAAGCGTCCATTTACGCGCAACTTAACTAACCCATTAGCGGTGTTTATACCATCAACCTTTCCCTCTCCATAGAAATAGGCTGAGGCATTACCCACAATGTGAATAGTATAGGGTTTGTCCTCACTATGACTATAGTCAAGACAATCCAACTCTGTGTGAGCTACACCACCAGCTTGTTCATCAAGTGTGAGCGTTTTTACCACCTTACCGCGATAATCTCGTACCTCTAACATGACCTTATCAGCACCACCTAAATCAACATTAATGTTTAATTTTTGATTAGGGTTTGCAGTGTAAGAGAGTTCGGGCAACGTATAACGAACAGTTTTACCAATGAGCACAATGGCGTTTTCTGTTGAAATACTGGGCCCACTCGATCCATTTTGCTGGACCATAGAGATATCAAGAATATTCCCGAGCGGCAACTCCTTACCGGAGATCTTTACAAGAGGACCATCGGCTGAATACCGTACACCCTCTATGACATCCTCGATAAAACAATAGAGCGATGGGTCCTTATCTTCTCCCTCTACAAAGAGATAATAGGTTCCCGGCTTTACCGGTTCTAAAAGATCATTTTTCCCATCCCAGGTAAGCGATACGGAGTTTTGCTTATCCTTTCCAGTGGCAACCATGGTTCTAATAACATTACCATCTTCATCCATGATACGTAAATTGGCACTGTCAGTATTCCCCAAGTGCACTCGAATAGCAGGTTCTTCACCGGGAATCCCGGTGTATTTAACTGCCGATTCACCAATACGAACTCGCTTTCCAATCAAGGAAACCGCCGAGGCATTGGTCATAGAAAGGGCACTAAAGCTTTGAATATCAAGGGACTCCTTAAAGGAAGTATCCAGGTTTCCTATGGCCTCCTCTACATTACTTGTTCCTTCCAAGGCACTAAACTGCGCCAATTGAGCAACAAATTCTGTATTATCCATAGGTTCCATGGGATCTTGATATTGAAGCTGTGTAGTCAGGAGTTTGAGAAAATCCATCTTCCCAAGCCCCTCTTTTGGTGAAAAAAGTTTACTTTTCTGATCTCCCTGTATCAAGGTTGAATTGGGATCCAAAATCCCATCATTCACCAAGGCAGAAGCAGAATACTTATCATCCATTGGATTGGATAAGAGATTATTCAAGGAATCAGTTATTCCAGGCATGTTTTTACTCACCTCCTATCAGGCAAAATATTCAATTGTATTAGAGCCAAAACGGCGTCCTGTTTCAGTACCAACAGACATTTTCCATACTGTTGATTCCTTCACAGAATCCGATTCTGCAATAGACGTCCTATCGGTTTGTTCAGATTCCTCTGCATCATCCTGATGATTTTGAAAATTACGATCAACACTGACATCAAAGGTTCCGGCCTGAAGATTTTGTTCTTCTAAGGCATCTTTCAAATTTTGAAAATTATTTTCAATAATTTGCTTTACCTGTTGATTCTCAACATTAATACGAGCCATGACCACATCGCCTTCAACCTGAATTGCCATCCGTAAATTTCCAAGAGTTTCCGGTTTTAATACCAACCGAATCTCATGGACACCATCTTTAACAGCGCTGCTTAACTTCCGTGATACTTGGAAGAGCACCATCTCTTCTAATGTCCGAAACTGCGGCGTTGGCATTCGTTGTGTCATAGACGCTGAAGAAGACTCCAGTCTTGTCGCATGAGCGGTATCAGCAATTGGTTCGACAACCTCCGGTCCCATACTAAACACCTTAGCAGCCTGTTGATTAGCTGTAAAGGTTGGTCCGGTGGTAACTTTAGGTTGGACACCATCCTGAGCAACGTCCTTTTTAGAAGCTTGTTTAGCTACATGTTGTTGTGGTGTGGAATCAACCTGCAACAATTTTCGCAGCACTTGTGGGTCCAAGGAATTGGCCAGATTAGATCGATCCATCGGCATTAATCGGCCTGTAGGTCTTTGAACACTCATGGTACTTGCAGTTTTGGTGGGTAGACTCTTTTGTTCGCTCTTTTTTGCTTCTAAAGGGGTTGACAGAGGAGCTATCGGAATTGCGGAGTCACCTTTATTTACAAAAGGTTTCTGCAAAACCGTAGATTGCTCCACGGCTGGACTCGGCTCTTTGGCAAGGTTTGTCATTTGGGCTATGACTCCCTTTAGTTTATTTTCCTCTGTACATATCAAGTCACTCATCACTTGAGGAAGTTGATTTTTAGGCAGGGAAAGTATTTTTGGGTCCACAGCCTGAGGAATCCCAGAGCCCGGTAGCGGCATCTCTTGCTTCTGTGCCACTGCATGGGACACTTTTTCGACGACACCCAGTGACTCCAGGGCAACTTTCAGATGAAAGGTTTCCACACGGAGCACCTTTTCCAACTCAGCAGCCTGATGTGGCTCAATAAGAACGCCTTTTATATCTAAAGCTACCTGCTCAGAAGCTGCATTCTCAAGTAAATCAGTTATGCCTGAAAGCGAATAGAGAATCTCGGCAAATTGTTCAACCACCGCATCACTAAGCGTTGGACCATTAAAATCCTGTAACAACTGCTCATAATTGATATCCAGGTTAAGTTCCGAGGAGATCTTTGCCAAGGTATTTCTGATAATATCAAGTACTTGTTGGAAATTTTCCGGTGAAAGAAGTTCTTTCTCCTGTTCAACAGAAAAGTTTGCCGCTAAATTCTCCAAACCAGTTAATGCAGTAAGGTCAGCGTTATTCACATTTTGCTGAGTAACTAATTCTAAGGAAATAGTAGCTTTATTCTTATCTGTATTCGAGGGATTCACCTTTTTTTCAGTCTGTGTAGAATCAAAAACTGTAGAGAAGGTTTTTTGTTGAGATCCATCATCAGATTTTTTAATGCATTCCTTGCTAGTACCTGTGGATGGATGATCATCAGAAGCCTTCACAGTTTGTCGACCTTGAGCCTGTTTATTGGCTGTCACCACTTTATATGTATGCAAATCTGCTTTCATTTTTATTTTCTCACCTCCTTTCTTTGATCTAAGGGTTTAAAAATCATGAACTATGTCCTTTATTGAATAGTATTTAAATGTTCTATCTTCCCATGAGCTTGCTAATTTGGGCAGCCTTTTCTTTTGGGAGAGCCGCCATAATTTTTCCCTTTTGTCGATCATCACCAATGGCACGCATAATTTTCACGATAAGAGTATTATTTAAGGTCTGAAGTATTTGTGCAGCCTCATTGGCGCGCATAGCTGCATAAACGTTGGCTAATTGCTTAATTCGTTTATTTTCTAGATCATCATTTTTTGCTACATACTCTTCAAACTTTTTACGCTCAGCAGCAAGTTCCATTCTTGTTCTCTCTAATTCCTGCGTAAGCATTGTTACTCGTTCCTGTTGCTTCATCAAATTCTCACGCTCTTTTATGATCTCCTTTTTCTCCTTCTCCTTGGCAACGAAAGCTTCGGAATGAGCAGCAATGAGAGAATCTCTCCGTCGTGTATGTTTTAAATATTTTAATTTTTCCTGGTCCTTATTGCTATTTTCACTTTTGCTGGTAAACTCTATCCGAGCATTTCCTGTAACAAAAAGCATGGTAAAGTACAATACCGGAAAGGAGAGCACTGTGATGGTGGCAATTAGAATTAGGTCCTTCATACTTAATTTCATGTCCCACATCCTTTATGAGGGTATAATTATCATCTCTTATCCAAGCAACGAATATGCCACGGGATTTTGCCAGACGCCATATCTTAATAACCTACTGGAATAAAACCGGTTATACATATTCATGTACTCCCAATTATACATATTTGGACTCAAATATTAAAGAAGCATGGAAGGAGTTTCCTTAGAAAAGGTAAAAAATGCCCCTTAAAAAGGTATGGCAAAACTTAAGTCATTACTTTAACTTTTTAGTTAAGTTTCCCTTCATATCTTCCGAAAATAGGATAGACAAGGAGGTCTCTATGGCTGTGCAGTCAATTTTTAATGAAATGCAGTATGCAACACCTCTTCTCAACCAAAAGCTTCGTCCTGTGCAATCACCGGCAACAAAGAATAGCGAAGATTTGGAATTATCCAGCTACCCTAAACTAAAGGTCCAAAAAGAGATTATCGAATCTCTTTTTCAAAAAGAAAATGATGAAGAAATAAAGAAGAGTAAAGATCTTGACTCAGTTACGCTTTCCGTAGAATCATTGGAACTTTACAAACGTGACTATACCCATGCATCCTATTCATTAAATAGCGCCACTGTTGAGTTTACTTATGAACGAATAGAATATCTAAAGGTCGAGACAGAGGAGCTGGAAATTGCTGAAGCAGAACCGCTTGTTTTTGATCTTAATGGAAATGGGTTAGAGTTGACCGATGTAAGAAAAGGTGAAGGTGTTCATTTTGATATTACTGGTGACGGTCACAAAGAAGATGTCTCGTGGGTGTCCCCTGGAGATGGCCTACTTTCGCTTGACAGAAACGGCAATGGTATAATTGATAGTGGCAAAGAGCTTTTTGGTGATCAGCATGGTGCCCAGGATGGCTTCGAGGAATTGGCTAAATTTGATAATGATGGAAATGGGGCCATTGACAAAAACGATGCGGTTTTTGACAAATTAATCCTATGGCAAGACTATAACCAAAATGGCCAAAGTGAGTCAAATGAACTAGGCTCTCTTTCTCAGTACGGCATATCTCACATTAGCTTAAACAAAGATACTACCCGTGCAATTATTGCGGGTAATCGTGTTGAAGGATATGCACATTATCAGAATCAGCGGGGAAAAGGAGCTGTGGGTGAAGTCTTTTTTAACTACCGTGTTTAGTTTAAAAAGCTCCTCTGCTCACCCACTTTCCGTGGACTCTGTACAGAGACTCAAATGACTCTCAATAAATGTAGGAAAGCTCCTTGATTTTCTTTGGGTCTATTGCATCAAAGAGGATTACATTAGAGAATCCCATCATATACAGCAGATTGTTGGACCAAATAAAATCCTTAGTTTCAATGTCTCTTTTATAGAAAAGGGTAGTTGGATTACGAGGATCAGCTACTGAAAAGAGCGTCATACCATTATAGCCGTTACTGACAAAAAGGAATGTATCCTTAACCACCAATCCATAGGGAGAGTAAGTTGACAGTTCAGTAATTACTTTGGGGTCTTCCAAGTTTGCGATATTTACAATCAGTAAGGCATCTCGGGAATTGTTATTAAAACTTCCTTTACGAAGCGTTACATAGGCAATGGTATCTTGTACAACAACAGGATCGTGAGCTTGGAAATGATTGAGTGTACCAATACGAGTTGGTCGACTTGGATTGCTAAGACTAAAAAGATACATACCCCTTCGCCCTCCAATAAAGAGGTGTCCCTTTCTGGGGAATAGGGTCTCAATTGAAAAATCCACATAAATGTTAGATAGCTCCTTGATAGTATCACTATTAGAAATATCCATAGTCTTTAATGAACCCTCGTTTATGTAGTATAAAAAGGAGTCGACCACAGCAAAAACTGCATAGGATCCACCAGTACCACTGCCCATTTCAGCAGAAATAGGAGAAGAGCAACATCCAACCAAGCCTGTACCACAATACATATCACCCATATAATGGGGATAGAATTCGCCTATTGAACAGAGTGTATCACAGGAAAAATCATCATTAAGACGCAGTGCCAAAATTCTATTATAGCTATTCGCATAGATAACATTATTGCGAACAGCAAGTCCGCTATGCCCATGCAAATAAATATGTCCCTTTTTAATTGGATTAGTTGGATTGAGAACAGAATAGATGCCTATACCATTTGTTCCATCGGAAACAAGTAACAAAGAATCTTTGAGGTAGATATTCTTTGCATTGACAATTTCCTCTGTAGATAGATTTTGTGGTAATCTGTATCCAACTGAAATAAAAGCTAGAGTCAAAAGAGATAGAATAAAAGGAAATGATATAACTTCTTTTTGTTTTGATTTAATAGACATTTTTACCCTCCGAGAGTTTATTGATTTAAAGTATGTCTACTAAACACATCAGGAGTCAAAGAACGCTCATTTTTTTCTTCCAATAGTATCATTAAGATGATATTAACAGATACAATAACGGCATGGCATAAACAATCATACCACACAATTGAAATCAATTATAGTAGTTCTGTTTTAAACCAAACATTCCATTAGAGAATAGGGCTCTTTTTAATAACCTTCAGTAAACTTCCGCAAGATAAAGCTTCGTCGCAGTACTTGGTTTACATACATCAAATACCCAGCCTGCCCAATTGTACTATTATAAAAATGGTAACTTATAGAATCACCCTGGGTTTCCTTGTAAAGATAACAGGAATAAAAGGGGACCGCAGACATAGAGCCACTCCCCTGTTCAGCAGTATTAAAAAGAGTATCCGAGGAGAGTAATTCCATTGCCATTGGTACACCGTTGGTGATATTTGTATCAGTGATAGTCCATGTAGTAATTGACTTCAAGGGATATACCAACCATAGAATTGGCGGTTCATAAAGAGTATCCCAGTCATTGTTATATTTACCACGAATATATACACCGGGGGTATCAACCGAATTGTCAAGATAGGAAATTAACAATCCTTGATTGTCTTTTCTCCATTCGTATTTAAACACAGTATCAGTAAAGGGCATATGGACAAACGTATCAACAAGACTAACCAGCCTAAAATCATCAGTTAATCCGTACACCATAGGAATTGCAGCATCTAAGGCTTGGTCTCGGCCCTCTACAATTCCCGCCTCATTGTAGTGGGTGTGAGAAAAAAGCCAGCTGTTTTGATACCCCATGGGAATAATACTGGCAACACGGGGATAGGGTGGATGTAAATCACCATGTATCATTGCTTCAGTACAATTACAATTCAATGATAGCAAAACTGTACAATATAGCAATAATATCTTAATGATTACTTTCATAGTCCCACTTATTACAAACGATTGATCATGAATCGAATAAAAAAGTTTAACGTAAGGCCACCAGCGTTATATCGAAAATTAAAGTGTTCACTGTTTTTATCATATTTAGAAAGCTTAGACTCCAATAAATCCTTTGCTCCTCCCTGGATTCGATAGAGAAGTTGTGCCCCGGCGTCCACTTTTCGGTGCAGGGGATAATGATAATCCAATGCAACATAGGGAACGATAAGATAGCCAAAATCAACTCCTTGACTTTTTGAGGTAATAGCAAATTGCTGATCTGAAAAGGTGGAGCTCATGTTCCTGTTAATGTAGGCAAATTCAACTCCTGCTGAAACAGTCCCTCGATTAAACCATCCCTTAAAGGGTGAATAACCAACCCCAGATCGAATAGCAAATAGAGAAAGAGTGTCCTCAATGGTGAGTGCTTTTTTATTAGATTGCTGCGTAATAGGATCAACAGTAAAAGATGCATAGTCATACTGTTTATTGATACGCGTGTATTCATGGTGAACAGTAACATGAAATTGATTCTTTATTGAAAATGCTATTCCAAGGCCAAACAGTCCTTTAAATCGGGGAAAAGAAAAGGAGGGATAAAGATTATGAAGCGAGTAATTACTAAAATAGCTGTTGCTTTGGCTTTGCAAGCGGGAATAATCAGCAGTCGCTGCGCCACCAGAAAGAGTAAGTCCCACAAGGAAAGGGCGCTTGGTACCTCCCTTTGAATATACTGGCATTGATCTGATTCGCTTGAACTGTTCTATTTTGATCCTGGTAAGAACGCGCGTATTCACTCGCGCCATAGACTTAAATATGGTTCCCTTTCTATTATTTATTACCTCATAGGTGCCCGGATTTAAAGCAATAGTTAGCTCACTGGTAGGCTCCTTTTCTAATTCGGTTACAATATTTCGCTCTCTATTTAAAACAAGGATTGTACCTTCCAAATGTTTCGATAATACAATCCCACTGTTTCGAATATTGACATCCGAAATAATTACTTTTCCTTCACCCTGAATTTTAAATTGATACCCAGGATGCTGAACTCCACTAACCGAATGCATGGTACTCGAAACCGTATGGTTATAGGAGTAGTGGTACGCTTCAGAAAGAGTAATCTTTCTATCACCGGACATATCCCCACAACCCCGCAAGGCATTGACAAAATGAAAAGTAAAAATGGAATTCTTATACAAGTCCGATTCCTGGGAATACTCATTGGCAGAGCTAGAGTAGAGTACAATCTGCCCCTCTATCTTACTTTCCTCTTTAAAGAGAAAGGGAGCCTGTAAAACTCCCCCCTTAAGACGAGTAAAGCTTCCACTCTGACAGGCATCAAAAATTGCAATATTGATTTGTGAGTTCATCTCTCTAAGCCTCTTTTTTAAAAGGCTTAAGGGATAAACCTGATTCCCCATAAGAAGATGTTCTGCATCTGCATGACCGGAGTAATAGAAGACAAACATAGCAACCTTAGAATTGCCATCAATTTTATTCTTCACCATATCCAGGTTTGTAAGCAAATCTTCCGGTGATTTATTAACCAAGGTAAGAATGTTTGCCTCTTTAAAATTGCAAAACTCATTAAAAACATTTTTAACAGAGAGTATATCGTTCTTTACATATTTGAGTGTACTATATCCATGCCCACCTCTACTATTGCCTACTAATATGGCATACCGCTCAGCGCAAAGTATTGCGCTAAGACTCAATATTAGCAATAGGCAAACTCGAAACTTCACTTCTCTTTGTTAACCTTTGTAATAAGTATTGTGTGAACATCCTCATCATTTAAATGCGGTATATCAATCTGTTCCAAAGAACCTTGCTTGACGACTTTACTTTTTATCTTAGAAATTAAAAGAGGAACATATTTTGGTTTAGAAGAAAAAAGGGCAATAAACAACTCCTGACCAATATATCCATCTAATACAATACTATTGGGTAAGGGTATATCTGCACCAGTTTCGATGAGCACAGAACTATCCGCGTGTTGTGGATAATAGGAACTTATTTTTCCCGTTTCATCAATGCTCAGTAGGATCAGATATTTATTGGACACACTTGAGTAGGTGATCTGAATCTGTTCACCCGGTGTATACACATGGTGAGTCTGTTTTTCTACAATCCCCTCTTCTCCCTTTTTGTACAAGGCAATACTGGAGCCCCCTTTTACCTGTGCAAAGGATGGTTTTTGCTCCATTCGAAAGAGATACAATCCACCAATTGCAAGGAGCAATGAAGCTGCCAGTGCATAATAGGTTCGCCACAAAGAGGTACGATTGTTACCTTTGTCGACCCTTTCGGGTAGTTGCTCAAAGGGCATTTTTTTAAGGAACTCTTTTTGCTCCTCCCTTAAAGATAGCAAAACCTTAGCGCATGATTCGCACTGTAAGAGATGCTTTTGAATCTCCTCCATGAGCCGAGCATCCAAGTCTTCATTAAAGTAGCTGGTAAGGGTTATTTTATCATAGTGACTGCTGTTCATGAAATCCCTAATCTTTTTTTAATATGGGGGATGCTTTCCTTAAATCGTTTTAAATTGCGACGAATTGTCGCTGGTGACTGCCCACAGACCTTCTGAATCTCTTTCTGCTCCAATCCTTCTACATAGGTATAGTAAACTGCATCCTGGATTTTTTTATTGTGGCATTTCATAATAAAATCAACAATTTCTCTATTGCTTACCTGATTCTCTTGGCTTTGTTCATTGCTCTTGATTATCTCTTCTGGAAAGGAGACCATTTTTTTCTCTTTTCTTAGAATATTGAGACAATGATTTTTTGATGTTACATATATCCATGGGACTATATGTTCATTGTTATTAAAAGAGCTATATTTATCAACCAATTTATAAAACACCTCATGCATTGCATCCTGAGCCATCTCTTTACAGCCCAATATGCGTAAACAGCGTCCATAAATTAGAAAGCCATATTTTGTATACAGTTCTTTTGTCTTTACCGGATCCATGTATTTGTTAATTTAAAACACCAATCAATTGGATAATCGCTCAATTTTTAGAAAAATACTTTAATGGGATGTAATCAAAATAAAGGATTCTCAGTCAATGGCTAATTATTCAAGCCCAGCGCAATTGAAGAGAGAATAATCCCAACAAAGGAGAGCACTGTCATAGTAATACAAAAGGGAACATTTACATCATTTCTCTCTGCCCGCTCCCGTGCTTTAGAGGATATAACAAAAGTGACGCATAGAGGTAGCTCATTTTCAGGCAAACTAAAAATTCGCCACAGCAAAAGAGCAGCTTTTATTTCCGGTAACACAATTCGATTACGGACATTAACCAGTAGTGTATCAACAGCTACAATTTTTTTTGTAGAATCAAATTGAACTCGCACTGTTACCTCTCCCCGAAAATCTTTGATAAACTCACTCACAAGCCTAGATTTAAGCATAACCTCCTCCACGCAGGCTTCGGGTAATTCAAAAATATTTTTACAGGGGATATGAGACTCAGCTCCCTCTTGAGCCCATCCAAGAGCGCAAAAAAGCGGAATAATTAGCGAGTTGAGTTTAAGAAAATAGGATTTACCTGACACGATTTCCGTCCAAACTCTAAAACTGCAAGAAAAAGCGTATCTGATCTGAATTCAATATATTAAATATCCCTCAGAATACCAAACATAAATTAACTCTTCTCCATTCCACGACAATCTTTTCTGGATAAATACTTTTGCGCACATTCCTTCCGGGCTTCACGAATGAAATTTTTTTTATAGATAAGCTGTAATTCAGTTCAATTATTTAAAAAAGATTCATCTACAATAAGGATACTCATAACCTCCCTAAAGAGAATTTTCACCCCTTCAATCGCACCGCCGAATGGTTCAGAAAAGCACGAGTGGCTGTTTGAGGCGGAGCCGAGTTTAACGAGTGCCTGAACCTGAGGCGAAAAAGTGC
>JANQEN010000156.1 GCA_028278335.1 Chitinivibrionales bacterium
AGTAAATCTAGTAAATCCTTGCATGTTTTTCAGGCTTTTTTATGACCTTGAGTATTTTATTTCAATACCTTAAGATATTTATAAGGATCGACTAAATAATGATGAGTGTAATCAAATAGTTTTGATTGAAGATAATGGTGAAGGCTGTTCCGAAGAGTCCTTGGAAAAAATGTTTGAGCCCTTCTTTACAACTAAAAAAGCACAAAACGGTACAGGACTTGGTATGCCATCAATTAAATCAATAGTTGAACAATATGGCGGGAACATCCAAGTGGAGGGGAAAACTAAACCAGAATATGATGAGACTGGATTAATAATTAAAATTTCATTTCCCATTCATGCTGAATCATGATTAGATCAACAATCTGGTTATTTGTGATACTGTAAAGAGAAGCTAACTTGTGAATCGTAACACGACTAGTCCAAGCGCATAAACAAGAACACAGGCATCTGCGATAGGTTCAACTAGTTTTTTAGGAAATTTACTAATATGATAGAGAGATATATAAAAAACTGGGTATAGAAGATTAAGAATAAAGAAGAAAAAGATTTCCAATGAAATTACGTATGTATAAAAGAGATATCCACTGACGAGTAACCAAAGAGAGCCTGGGATAATCATGGCAAAAATATAGGTATTCCTTTTTCCAATAATTACTGGTATAGTTGGTATACCAGCAGCTTTGTCACCAATGTAATCTCTAAGATCTGCAAAATTTGTGTTTATAAAAATTCCAAGTATAAAGCTAAAGGTGATTAATAACACCTGTGTTCTATTTTGGATAAAATCAGGATATAATTGCCAATAGATTAGAAAAAAGGACGAACCAAGGAAAATGGAAACAACAGAGCTTTTTGCAAATGGAATATCTTTGAGCCGTTTAAAAGCAGCATTTCCACTTTTGGACACCCAAGGAATAATTCTAACAGAATAGGTCACCCCAGCAAGAATTAACAGTAAATGATAAACAGTTAGTTTTCGCGTGACAAGAAGGACGAATATACTGAGAGAAAATAGAAATATTGAAATAAATAACCAAAGATAATTTTTATCGAAGTAATTTCTTTTATCAGGATCATTGAGGATATCTTCAACATCGGTATATCGGTTTATGGTATAGATACCAAAAACTATAAAGGGAAAGGTGAGTATGAGAATTAAATCAATCTTACATTGCAGATACACAGCACCACAAAAAAGTGTTAAGGTTGCTATGATCGAGAGATATACAAGCTCTCCCAGTGGATGAAAAACTGATTTAGTTTTCATATTCTCTCCCCTTGGTTTCCTTCCCCAATCACTTCTTAAATTTGGGTTACAATTTTTACATGGAAAATCCTCCAGAAATTTGACAATTTGCTTTTTATTAGTTTATAATTAATAATTATTATTTTTTCTACGTGAGGGGATATCGCTGAATCTATTTTTTTATTCCCTTACATTATATTGTACTCTGTAATTCATTTTTTTTCAAGTTGATGTATTTAACTATTTGCGAATTAAAATGACAAATGCAATCCTTCAATCATGCTGTATTTCATTATTGCTAATCTCCTTTGGCTTTATTCTATTGGAACTTCGCACTAAATTCGATAGAATATTTCTTTACTTTGGGATCACATTAGTTTTATTATCATTATTCTCTGCAATTGACCTATGGAAGCGTCCAATGATAAGCGACACTTATTGGACGGCAATTCAACATGCCCTCTTTTGTTTTATTAGTCCCTTCATGATTTGGTATATAATGATTTTGAGGAAAGAGATTAGAATTTCAATTATAAAAACGCTCTTTTTTTCCAGCTTTATTCTCTCAATTCTCTTTCTCTCAAATATCATGTTCAAATCAACTAATGGTCATATTGTTCCTACAATTTTTTATTCGATCTTTTTTCTACCCTATTTACTTGTTTCAATTTTTTTAATATTTGCACAAATTATAAAGAAAACAGTTAGAATAAGCATCCTAGATAGAAATATTGTACGATTCCATTTATTTGGATTCTCTTTTTTAGTAATTTGTGGACTCTTAGATCTTATTCGACTTCTTTTTCATAAGATGTTTTTTCTGTCAATCATTAGTTTTACCATTTTGGGAACTCTTGGTCTAGGTTCATTGTTGGCATATGTATTTGCAGAAAGACTATTTCAATTGATAAAGGAACGCAATCAATCCCTAAAACAGCTCAAACTTGCCTATAATGAATTAGAGCATGCCCGTTCTTTAAGTGAGTTGGGTAAGTCAACCACTATCATTAATCATGAACTTCGCAATTACTCCTTTTCTATCATGTGTTCTGCAGAGATGATTGTTAATGCCAAGGATGACAACAGAAAGACTCATTTGGCAAAAAGAATAATTCAATCCATTACCCAACTGAATGAGTTTAGCAAGGACATCCTAGATTTCTCCCGTTCGAAAATCATCAAAGAGAAAAATCCGGTGAACCTTAACAAACGGGTATCACGAACTATTAATGAGCATTTTATGAACAAACGTGAGGCCTTTGTTTTAAAGGGATTTGACAAAGAGAATATCATTTATGGAGATTGGGGCAAGTTGGATAATGTATTCCTTAATCTCTTTAAGAATGCCTTTGAAGCTGAGGCTTCTACTATTACTATTAAGGTAACTCCTTCAAGAAACGTTATTCTGGTGACCGTGGAAGATGATGGCATTGGCGTTGTGGATCAGGATCCAAAACAGTTCTTCAAGGCCTTTCAAACGACCAAGGGAAAAGAGGGAACCGGCTTGGGTCTCTCTATTACACGCTCTATTGTAGAGGGACATGGTGGCCACATCAGTGTAAAGTCAAAGAATATCTTTTCAAAAAATGAACAGGGCCTCATTTTTTCTCTTGCCTTTCCTGCCTATACAGATTCGGACACCTCTGTGGAATGGGTAAAGGACAATATAGTACTGATCAAGGACAAAATAGAGATGCTTCCTGAGGTTATTCAACTCTTTAAGAATGTCTCAGTTAATCCCCATGTGATCAACTCCTATGCTGACTTTAATCCTGACTATTTTTCCCGTGAGGCAGTCACCGTTTTTGGCACGCCCAACACCATTGGTAAAATGAACAAAAGGCACAAGGGATACAAATGTTTCTCCATAGTTAATGATAGTAATCGAGGACTTTTTGTTGTGGGAAATAGAGAAGAGTATTATCAGGGGATTCTTTCTGAGGAGTTCATCTTAAGCAATACAGTAGCCTAGGCGTGGTAACAACTATTCAACAGGGATACAGCATCAATGCATAAAAAAAGTTCAACTATCGCCCTAACCATGGGTGATCCAGCTGGAATTGGTCCAGAAATAACCGTTAAAGCACTGAGTCGCCAGGAGAGCCTTCCTCCAGAGTGTCATTTATTTGTCATTGGTGATTATGGTGTCATGGCAGAGGCTGCCAAGCTGATGCATAGTGCTATACCGTTGCACAACATAGAATCCCTTGAGGATTATAACAGAGGACACATTAATATATTAGATCAAAGGGTAATCACTCCTGATCAGTTTGCCATTGGTACGGTGAATAAGGTCTGTGGTGCTGCTGCATATAGATATATTGAAAAAAGCATCGAACTTGCTAATAACAGTGCTATTGATGCGATTGTTACTAATCCTATACATAAGGTGTCGCTAAAACTGAGTGGCATTAACTTTCCCGGTCACACCGAGATCTATGCCCATGCAACTGATACTGCAGATTACTCCATGTTTTTTATGCTGGACAATATCTTTGTTGCCCATGTGACGCGCCACTGCTCGCTTAAAGAGGCCATAGCCCGGATTACCAAGACATCGGTTTTAACAAACATTCGTTTGTTAAACACTACGATCAAAGAGTTTGGTATTGAAAAGCCAATGATTGCAGTGGGAGGGCTCAATCCTCATGCTGGAGAGGAGGGGCTCTTTGGCACTGAAGAGATCGAGCATATTAAACCAGCTATTGAGCAGGCGCAAAAGGAGGGCATTGCTGTTTCTGGTCCCTTTTCTGCAGACACCATTTATGTGGAAGCCTTTAAGGGAAAGTTTAATGGTATTGTCTCTATGCTCCATGACCATGGGTTTGTGGCCCTGAAATCACGGGATTTTGAACATGGAGTTAATATTACCATTGGTCTGCCCATTATCAGGACTTCGGTTGGTCATGGCACCGCCTTTGACATAGCAGGACAGGGCATTGCCTCTGAAAAAAGCTTAGTCAGCGCCATTCAAACCGCCCACATCATGAGCCTGCAGAAAAAAAAGATGGATTAACATAAATCAGAAGAGTCGATACTATTTTTAGATTTAGGGGTATATAACTGCAAAAAGATTTTATCGTATACTTTTTCTTTGATTTTTATCCCCTTCAATCGCACCGCCGAATGGTTCAGAAAAGCACGAGTGGTTGTCTGAGGCGAAGCCGAGTTCAACGAGTGCCTGAACCAGAGGCGAAAAAGTGCGATTGCGGGGTGTGTTTCTTTGCATACTTTCTTTGCACAAGCAAAGAAAGTATGGCTGCTGTCGGGCAGTAACCCGACGATCTAAATGCTCAAAAAAATGAATACTGTCCAAAGTCTTCTAAAGGGAAATTTCATAAGATTTAATGAAGATTCAATCAAATAAATCCAATTGCCGAGCCTCAGGTGGTTTTACAGGTCCATGAATGGTCATACCACCATACTTATGTGACTGCTGCTGTTCTCGCTCTATCACCCGTTTCATATTAGCCACAGGTTTAAGCGTGTCTTCAATGGCTGTGGTAAATTTGTGGAGCTTTTGAAAACTTCGCATTTTTTCTGAACGGTCAACCTTGGCTCTGTTCAGTGCTTGAGAAAGCAGGGCAATACTTTCATCGTATACTTTGGTGGGAACGGGAAAGGGGTAGCCATCTTTACCACCATGGGCAAAGGAGAATCGCGCTGGATCATCAAAGCGACTTGGCGCTCCATAGATCACTTCACTGACCAATGCCAAGGACTGGAGCGTACGCGGGCCAACCCCCGGTAACAGCAAGGCATCCACAAATTGAGAGCACTGTTTTTCATAGGCAGTAACAAGCACCGCACCCAACCGCTTAGAGTTGACATAGGCCTCACTCACCTGATGCTCTTTTCCCATAACCAGATGACGCAGCTCCCGTAGCTGGGTGTCAGGTTTTTGTGTAAGAAACTCTACAATACCCTGCTGGTTTTCCTTTGCCCGTTTGTCACTGAGGTTTACAATAGTTCCTTGATTGGGTCCTATTATGGACGTGTGAGGATCGGACACAAAGGAGCGAACCGAAGCTGAGTGCCAGTGGTACCGCCGGGCCGTACTGGTCTGATTGTTCATTCCCTGTTGTATGACCGCCCACTCCCCTTTGTCAGAAACAACAAAACTATGGAGGTAAAGATTAAAGCCATCCTGTATGCAGGTGTTGTCAACTTTGGCACTAAGCTTTGATGCCCGTACTAATTCAACGCCATTGAGTCCCTTCGTGTCTGAATAGTCCTGAAGTTCCTGGGGCGTTTTTCGAGAGTATTTACCTCTGCCTCCACACACATAGAGACCGAGATCTTTTGCTATCGGATTAATAGCCCCCTTAAGGGCACCCATGACTGAGGTGGTTATACCGGAGGAGTGCCAGTCCATACCCAATACACACCCCAAAGCTTGAAACCAAAAAGGATCGCTAAGGCGAGTTAACACTTGGGATTGCCCATACTCCTCAACAATTGCGCATACTATTGCCCGTCCCATATGGGTCATGCGCTGGGACAACCAGCGAGGTACTCGTCCACCGTGTAATGGTAGGTCTGCGGTCCCGCTTTTTTTCATATTAATTCAAACTATTTAAGAAAACAAATTCTCCGGGGAATAATTCTGTCTGATTTCCATGACCTAATGACCACGCTATAAAAAATAAAAATAAACGATATCGCTCTTTAAAAAAATAATGTATGATTTTTATCCCCTTCAATCGCACCGCCGAATGGTTCAGAAAAGCACGAGTGGCTGTTTGAGGCGGAGCCGAGTTTAACGAGTGCCTGAACCTGAGGCGAAAAAGTGC
>JANQEN010000197.1 GCA_028278335.1 Chitinivibrionales bacterium
TAGATGCAGAAGTGCAAAATTATGATTTAGTAAGACTTGAAGGTTTTGAAGGGCATATCTACAAGGTGATATGGCCGAAAAGCCTGAAAGTCTTAATAGGCATAACATTGTGCGTCTGCGCTGCTTCCTATTGCATAATCTGGGTTAAATCAATTCACTTTGTAAAAAAGCTTCCGGGGGGAGCGCCCCCACAGCAAGCTACCCTCGCGCCCATTAACTACTTGCATCCATAAAATCTGTTCCACCTAGCCGGCGGACCAGCCTTTATGGGCAAGTAGATAACATAGGCTCTCACGTGATCTTGCTGGTCCCCCCTTTTTTACTGGGAATTTAATAGTATATTAGGGAATCCAAATTAAATAAATTAGTGGACCAATCTTTCATAAGGTAATAATTGTGCTTTTTATGGTGATTTTGATCCCCTTCAATCGCACCGTCGAATGGTTCAGAAAAACGCGAGGTGCTGCCTGAGTCTGCGAAGCAGGCGAGTTTAGCGAGCGTCTGAACCTGAGGCGAATAGGGCGATTGCGGGGCGGCGTCTTTTGCTTACTTTTCTTCGCTGTAGAAGAAAAGTAAGGCTGCTGTCGGGCAGTATCCCGACGATCTTAATTACAATAATAACAGCATGACATAAATGATCATGCAACACATCAATATATCAGTACGTCTTTTTAAATGCTACTAAATATTAGGATGTCCAATTGTTTCTAAGATCCTACCATTTAACATACTACTGCAAATCTATAAAATCAGCTACAACATAATTTAGCAATTAAGGTTACAAAAAAAAGCAAAGAACAAAGAATTTTTAACAAAAATCGCAAACATATTCTATTTTAATTAAACCCAGCTAATGCAATAGGAAGTAGCGCAGAAGCAGGGTTAAAGATTTTCTCGATTCTTTAGGAAAATCAACCCAGGGCCATTTTAAGTAAAAAACTATTTACTTTTGGAGATTGTAATGATTACAAAAAAAAATGTAATGTTAGTATTGGTAACACTTATAACCCCTTTGATGCTTTGGATTTTTTGTACAGATCCGGTAATTCCCGATTATCCAGCAAAAATAACCGACCAAAAAATTGTCGCAATAGGGCAACCAATTTATGGTAAATCCTTTGCCTTAACGGTCGAAGTAACCGGAACTGAACCATCAATCTCCTGGAAAAAGAATGGCACCCTTATCAGTGGGGCAACAAAGGACACCTTGGCCTTTGAAGTTTTAGACTCAACCGATGCTGGCGTATATCAGTGTTTTGCAGAAAATTTAAAGGGCTCAGACTCTACCATTCCTGATACTGTGGTAGTACTTTTTCCACCTACAATCACAACTCCAGATAAAAAGATCATTACCTCTCCAGCAAAGCCAACCTTAAATAATCCCTTTGTTATGTATATCAATACAAAAGGAAGCGATCCAAAGACCTATCAGTGGTATCGCGATTTAAAACCTTTAACAAATGCCACGGATAGTGCACACACCATCACCAGTGTATCGTTGACTGATACAGGAACCTACTTTACAATTGTCACGAATAGCTATGGTGCCGACACCTGCACACTGTATGCCCTGCGAATCGACACAACTAATAATGCCCCACAATGGAAATCCGACACAATCAAAGCAAGTGCTCTTGCTGGCTCAACCTACTCGCTTTCGCTTTTAGAGCAATGCGCCGACGCAGATGGTGATGCTATTATCTTCTCCTTAGAACCAGGAGATCCAGTTAATGATGAAATTCTAAATGGCTATATATACACCTATGCAATTCCTCAAGGAACAAGCGGTGAAGCATTTATTCGCATAAAAGCAAGTGATACCAAGGCTGAGACCTATGGGGTGATTCATCTGACCATATCGTCTGTTAATAACCCCCCGCACTTTTTAGACAGTTTTCCCAAACCCTCATACCGAATTCAAATTGGTGATACCCTCTCTTTTGTTTACAAAACCAAAGATGACGACCTCGATCCAGTCACTGTTTTTTGTGACACCACTGGTACAACACTACCACGGAAAAACAGCATCTCTCTTAAGGACTCTGTTGTCACCTGGCAATCAACAACCGGTGATGACGGTCTATACAAGCTTAAACTCGCAGCAACCGACACCAAAGACACCACTGATTTTTACATTGATATTGCCATTGGAAACATAAACCTGCCACCAACTATCACCATACCCAACATCAATCCTAATGACCAAGTTACTGTGGAAGAGGCTAAAACCTTGACCTTTACGGTATCCGCAACTGACCCCGATCCTGGCGACACCGCTTATCTGCTTGCAGCAGCAAATCTGCCTCCCGGTGCAACCTACGATACAACAACCGGACTTTTCTCCTACACACCCGATTATGCTGTGTCTACTCAGGATACCAATAAACTTTTTTCCAATGTTACCTTCTTTGCGGAGGACTCGGTTTCTAAGACAAAGAGTTCCTTTGTTATGCACATTTTTGTGAAGAATAGCAATCGTCCACCCTCCTTTGTGCCAAACAAACCAGAGCCCTCCTATCAGGTTGACGCAGGAAAAGCAGTAACCATGATCGTTAAAGCAACCGATCCAGACCAAGATGCATTGACTATGACTATTGTAAAGGATAGTACGACCCTACCACGGAAAGATAGCATTAACTTTGCTGATTCCGTTTTAACCTGGCAATCCAAGACCACTGACACAGGTCTTTATTCTCTCATGCTTCAAGTGACAGATCAAATTTCCACGATCTTTACAAAGGTTTCAGTTGCGGTGGGCAATGTTAATACACCGCCAACCATAACTATTGATCCCTATACCCAAAATCAAACAGTACCAATTAAAGAGGGTGCGATCCTCAGTTTTACGGTTAAAGCCACAGACCCTGATGTTGGCCAGACAGTAACCCTTCTGGGTGGTCAACATCTTCCCACCGGATCAACCTATGATACAGTAACCGGTGCATTCTCCTTTACACCGGACTTTTCTTTGTCAAATAAAATCAAGGACTCGCTCTTTTCTAATGTGACGTTCGCAGCCACTGATAATGTGCAGAGGGCAGTCTCTACCTTTAAGCTCAACATCTTGGTAAAGGACTCGAATCGTGCACCTGTGTATGTTACAGAGAAGCCAAAGCCAAGTTATCCCGTTGATGAGGGTGGTCTTTTAGAAATACTCTTTGCCGCAACCGATGCTGATGTTGGTGACCAGGTGTCCTTTTCCTGGAGCTCTGCAGATTTACCTCACAAAGCAGACGTTATATTCGACACAGTTGCAGGGAAGCTTAGTTGGCAATCCAAGGTCGGTGATGAAGGAAACTATACCATTACCTTTACGGCAACAGATGGTGACGCATCTGTTCCTAAGGATGTTGCTGTAGCAGTTGGCAATGTAAACCAGCCTCCAGTAGTTGCTGACATTCCAAATCAAAGTACACCAGAGGGGGGAACCTTTACGGTAATCTCCTTAGATGATTGGGTTACCGATGGAGACAATCCTGTTGCACAAATCAAATGGACCGCCACAGGAGCAACCAACCTTACAGTAACAATAAATGAAACCAATCGCTCTGCAACGATTACTGTTCCCAATGCTGACTGGAGTGGTGCTGAAACCGTTGTTTTTACCGCAACCGATCCCACAAGTCTCTCTGATACCAACCATGCGGTGTTTACGGTCAAACCAGTTAACGACGCCCCCTCATTTACTAATGCAGGCAACCTTAGTTGTAACGAGGATGCCTCGTTACAAACAGCAACAGGATGGGCAACCAGTATCAGCTCTGGTCCAGCAAATGAGGCCAGCCAGACAGTTCTCTTTACAACAACCAATGATAATGAAGCCCTCTTTCAAGCGCCCATTGCCGTAAGTCCCACAACTGGCGACCTTACCTATATTCCTGCAGCCAACGCCTCCGGTGTGGCCAATGTGCGTGTTGTATTGCGTGACAATGGAGGAACAGCAGATGGTGGTATTGATTCATCTGTCGCAACAATAACAATCACGGTAAATGCTATCAATGATGCACCTTCCTTTACCAATGCCGGTGATCAAACAGCACTGGAAGATGCACCAGCTCAATCAGTCAATAATTGGGCAACCAATTTAAGTGCTGGCCCTGCCAATGAGAGCAGCCAAACACTCTCCTTCACTGCTACAAGCAGTGTGCCTTCGCTCTTTTCCACACAACCGGCAATTAGTAATACGGGAACACTAACATACACCCCAGCAACAAATGCAAATGGTACTGCAATAATCACTGTTACCTGTAAAGATAATGGTGGTGTAGCAAATGGTGGCATTGACAGTGTGAGAGCTACTTTCAACATTACTATCACTGCAGTGAATGACGCACCCTCTTTTACCAAGGGAACAAACCAAAGTGTTGATGAAAACTCTGGTGCAAAAACCGTTAGCAATTGGGCAACCAACCTCTCAAAAGGACCTTCAAACGAGAGTAGTCAGGCACTCTCCTTTTCTGTTACGAAAACCAATGCATCTCTTTTCTCTGCGGGGCCAGCTGTTAGTCCTACTGGCACGTTAACTTTTACCCCTGCAGCAAACCAATATGGTACTTCAACGGTCACTGTCCGAGCAAAAGACGATGGTGGAGTTGCCAATGGGGGAAGGGATAGTAGTGATGCACAGACTTTTACGATCACGGTTAATATGGTTAATGAAAAGCCAGTGCTTACAATGGGCAGCACACCATCAACCGTCTCCTTAGGTAATGTAGCCACGTATAACCCAACCTTTAGCGACCCCGATGGTAATATTGACTCAATTTTTCTTTATATTGATTCAGACATTATAGCTAGCAAAAAGGTAAGTGGTCTCACAACCACATCACTTCAATGGACACCGCAATATAGCTCTCGTTTAGTAAAAGGCTATTCTGTAAAAATAATTGTTAAAGACACAGAAGGCGCCTCTGACACGGGCATCACATCTATTTCAGTTATTGGAAACCTACTCTCCGACTCCCTTGCTGTTGTTGCAATACTTGAGGCAAATGGAGAAACCGCCGACAAGGTGTCTACATTTACACAAAGGAGTGGTTCAAGAATTACAAAATTGCTATCAGGTTATTATCCAAATATGATTACCTATACAACAATACCTGCAGATATCTTTAATCTTACTGGTGTGACATCATTGGAGTTTACAAGTAGCACTTTTTCAACATTACCCGCAGAAATCAATAATCTAGGCTCTTTAACTGATCTGTATATTTATCAAGGTGTAGGTACTTTTATGCTGCCTCCAGAGATTGGTGACCTTACTGGTTTAACAACATTATCCGTCACCTATAAAGATATGACCACCTTACCTGACGAAATTAGGTATTTAACCAATCTTAACACTCTTGAATTGCAGTATAATAATTTAACAGACCTCCCTGATCATATTGACGAAATTGGCACAGTAACGCTCGATTTAACAAAAAACAATCTACCCACACCACCACAGGTTCCACCAGAACCCTGGTTCCAATGGGCAACTGACAATGATGGTGACTGGGCAGATTACCAAGATCCACCTAAAAAGGAGTAAAAAATTCAATTGTATAGAGAATATTGAATTATGCACTAATATAAATACTCAATTGTGATACAGATCACAGACAAGAAAAAGCACGAATTATAAATTATAGACAAGATTATACTATTGAATATAGATCCCAAGAGCAGATTTTTGGATATCACTCCATAACCCAAACCAAATTTGCAATAGACTGAACAAAACAGCGTTGGAGTACCTCCATGCCTACAGAAAAAAAATGGGTTGTTGATGAAAAGGGCTTTCATGCAGTCACACAACATGTATCTGCTTCGTCCTCCAATAATAATAGTACACAGCCAGCAGACACGGACGCTGATTGTGGCACCTCTCCCACCCCCGCAGAGGATACTGGTCCAGAGGTTAAGCTCTCGAATCCCCAATTTGTTGAAGGACCCGATGGGTTCCAATTCAATAAAAAGTGTTGCATCCAAGTAAATGCAGAGCTTCTCAAAGAGACCTCACGGAAAAAGGTCTCCTTTAAAACCTTCGTGGTTTTCGAAGATGAAGAGGAGGATCTTGGCCAACCTTTAGAGGGATTTATCAATGATGAAGGCCTTGCCAAAGCTGATATGATGCTCTTTTATGGAGAGAAATACTCACAAGCTATTTACGATGATCCAAAGGCTAAATGTTTCTATAAGTTTGTAGCTTCACACCCCAAGGGCTCTGCAGAGGTTAAGAGTGATGAGCTAGAGATGCCATATGAGGCAAAGAAAAACATAACACTAGTTTTTGAGGATGAGGATGGAACACCCATTACGAACTTAGAAGTTGAATTGTCTAATGGGGATAAATTTTCTATTGATGAAAATGGCCAACTAGTAATTGAAATCACTGATGAAATGGGTGAAGAAATAGAAGTTGTTAGTATCACTCAGGAGTCTAAATAAAATATGACAACCACAAAAGAAATAAAGATTAGTTTACCCTTAAATCAAGCTATTACGTTAATTCCTGGCAATAAAATTAAGTTTATTATAGAGCAAATAAAGAATCTGGTAGATACCTTAGAATTTGAGGACGTTCTTTTTAATCTCAATAGCGCCGTATTAATGCCCGCTGGTCCTGATGGTTCAAAAGCTTCTCAAAATAGTTCCCAACCCCCAGCAGATAATGCTGACACAAATGAAAAACAGGAACATAAAAGTGGATTATCCGCTATACAAGAAATTTTGAGATATAAAAATTTAAATGATAAAAATAAGGCTAAGAAAATTGCCATTTTTGGCCACACAGATACAAGTGGTGAACCTGATTACAACAGAAAGCTATCCGCCTTTCGCGCAGAATCAGTAAGTCTTCTGCTTCAAGGAGGAACTGAGGCCTGTGAAAAGTGGCAAAAACTGTATCAATCTGATCGAAATAATGGCGTGAATGTTTGGATAGATGATGATCTAAAAACAATCTTCAATTGGGCATGTGAGGCCCATGATTTTGATCAAGAAATAACAGATAAGGGTAGTAATAAGCTTGGTTGGAAAATCCAACGTTTTAAAATGAACTGGAACCAAATATTTGATCCACCATCTTCAGATCGAATGGACCCAAACAAAGACACAGTAAAAAAGAAATTCTGGAAAGCAGTGTATGTGATGTACCAGTATACAATTGCAGAAATATCCAGACCAAGCAAAAATGATCCACTACCATCTCGTCCAAAGTTTGCCAAAGAAAGCTCTAAGTATAATACAGAATTGACAACCTCGTTAAGAAGCACTCTTACCTGGTTAAAAGATTCACCAGAGCAAAGTCAATTTGGGTGTGGGGAAAGCTGCCCAATCGAAGAGGAACAACAATCAGACTACGAGAGTGAAGTTAATAGACGGGTTGAAGTAATGTTTTTTGATGGTTCTGAAAAACCATTAGTGGAATTGACCTGTCATGCAAATGGATGTGTGTTTAAAGGTGGAGATGGGGAAATTTGTCCGGTTAGTAAGTTTATTAGGAATATATTGAAAGATAGGATAAACTATACTTGGAAGAATTATACCATAACAGCGTTTACTTCAAAATCCTATACAGATGAAAAGTTTATATTGCTTGATAATAACGACCAGGAGGTACAACCAAAAATAATCCCCCAGAATAACTGTTCTAAATATGTATTTGAAAACCTCGCTGATGGATTTGAGTATGTACTTATTCAAAAAGTAGGTGATCTTGAATTTATTATTGACGAAGATATTACTGTTACAAAAATTGCTGAAATGGGCAAATACACTCAATATTGGCCCGATTTGGAAGAACCAGAAAATCCATTTGATTAATTGAGGAATTATGAGTAAAAATGCGGATTATGATCACAAACCATTTAGATTTATTGGATACCAAGAAGTTGATTGTTATGATACTAATGATACAAGTGTGACCTATCCTGGATCTGAAAAATGTGCTAAAGATCTTCCCCGAGGCAAAGGAAAGAACACCACATTACAATCTTTTGGGATAGATATTCATACGGATATTTTTCATGCTTTGGATGGCTGGGTGTATGTGTTCCGTTGCCCGCCGTTTAAAGCGGGGAAAAAAAAATGGTATTGGGAAAAGGAGATACAATGCTTTTCAGATGGAGAGTTCCAAGAAGTAGATATTTCTCGCGTCAACAAACAACTCCCTTATTCTCGTGAACCTACCGGTCCAAAGTCACCATTAATCTCAATTCCTGTAGATCAAGGAAATCTTAAAAATGTTTTAGTAGCTTTTTTTTCTTGGAAACAAATTCCAAAGGAAAATTTACCTTCAATGAAAAAGGTAAAAAAAATGTGGGAAGTTATTGAGCAAAATGGTTTTGAGGATTGGCTATGGAAAAATCAAGGAGAAAAATATTCCGTTGTTCCACCTTCTCCTGTCAATTATGACCCCACTATAAATACAGAACATACAAAAGATATTGTTATTGTGAATAATGAGGCTGGTTGCCCGGTTGACTATTATTATAGATGGTGCCTCTGGGATCCAATGATGAAAGCAAAGGATTATAATAAAAGATATTTGTCTGCTTTAGATGATTATCTGGAATGGGTCAACAATGAGAGGGTAAATAAGAAGCATAGTATATACCAGATTGTAAAAAACATCGTAGATGCTCATCCTGATAGCAGCGAACTTTTAATTGATAGTAATCAACCGGGTAATCGATTGACATTGGCCAATTGGAAAGCATACTTTGAAAACGAATCAAAAGAAAAACTCGATCTACTAACTGTTTATTCCAAGTATTTAACCTACTATCTCGACTTTCGAACGTTCCTATCATCATTACGAACATATGAATTTTGGGTACAGAGTCAAGGATTAACAGATGCTGAGATTGAAAATCTGGAAGACTATCAAACGTTTAAACAGGACTATCTCAATCTTTTAGAAAACTTGAATCAATCCTATAATGGGAAGGAGTATTTAAAATCTCTATATCAAAATTATTTGGATGAACAAACAAATCCTGGTTCTAAGTCTCCTACTTTCGATTTAGTTTGGAGCCGATTTAAAGACAGTCATAGTTTAGGATTGAATTTTTTAAAGATAATATCAGGAGTTATCATGATTCATGATAACAACAGATCATTTGAAAATGTAATTTATCAATTACCAGATTCAAGTTCAATGTCTATGAAACGACATAATGGTGCTAGAATTATCAGAGACTTCTTAAGAGAAATTACTGGTGCAGAACTTCAGAATAACAATATTTACCGATTTATTCCAAGACAAGAATTGCCATTTTTAGTTTCAACCAATGCATTAAATTCTTATGAACATTTGGATGGAGCAGCAATGATGGATATTAGAAATTTATGTAATTTGGATTCGGAAAATTATGAAGTTATGAGTTATAAGAGTAATGTAGGTACACTGAGTGCAAATAAAATTCAAATAATTGCTGATATAATAAATATTGTTAATCTGACTACTCAAACTCATTCAATGCTAAAAAGTTGGACAGACGAAAAATCTAAAACAGCTGACACTCAAAATTTCTTTGCCTGGACAAATACCTCTTTATCATTAGCTACAATTGCATTATCCGCTTTTAAGAATACTCTCACAACTGCTGGTCGAACTGTTAGTTCAACAATTGTTGGTATTGGTTTTGTACAAGGGACTCTAGATGTTGCCATTTCCTTTTTGGATGCGGCTGACCCAAATAAGGACATTACAAAGAGTGTTACAGTACGTTATGCCAGTGCAATTTCAACAATGGTTGGTACGTTAGGAATGTGTTTAGCGCTATTTTTACCAGGACCAGGATTGATAGTTATAGCGCTCTCTGCCATATTTTCAATAGTATTGTCAATGGTTGGTCAAAGGGATTCCTATGAACGACTCTTAGAGTGCAGCAGTTTTAGTAAAACATATCTTAATACGGATAATCCTGTGCGATTAAATCTCGACAAGGAACTTGAGTTAATGCATATATATGCACATCAAATGTATATACAAATACAATATACACCAGTCAACCCACCTTCAAATCCTCAAAATGCATACATAGTTGCTGATGTTACAATTCGACCGAAACGTTGTTTTGCATTTTCACATCTCTATTTTTATCTTGTTTTTTCTGCTCCCCATGCAAATGCTCATATTAATACTGGATTAACAGATGATAACAACAATCCAATTTATGGAATTGTAGAATACGGCGATAGAAGCCTAATGGATTCCAATAGAGTTGGAGA
Organism: Chitinivibrionales bacterium; assembly: GCA_028278335.1. GTDB lineage: Bacteria > Fibrobacterota > Chitinivibrionia > Chitinivibrionales > JANQEN01 > JANQEN01. The sequence continues at coordinate 10,222 of JANQEN010000197.1, forward strand.
CCCAATCCCCTATGATAAAGGTAGTAATAATAACGATAATTGCATCGTGAGTGATACAATCTCTGGATCTAATTGCGAAAGAATAATTATTCGAACAATTATCCCAAATTATAATAGTACGACTAACTTATCCGCCTTTTTAGGCATCAAACTTGACATATACGGAGAAGGTTTTAGTAAAGCACATCCATACCCTTTTCATAGTAACCCGCCACTCCTTCGTTTAAGAGAGAATTATGGTAGTGGAGAAAATTCATTATTAACTTATAAGGTTCAGGATTGGATAGATAATAATCCACCTTCATAGGGTATTTGTTGATCAATTAAGGAATTAAAGCTAACGATGATTAAACTATTTAAAGATATGGTACCAAACTTGAAGTAACGCTTCTTTAAGAGACCTCCCGAAAAAAGGTCTCCTTTATTAAAACCTTCGTAGTTTTTGAAGATGAAGAGGAGGATAAGAATCAGCATGAACAACCTATCAAGTCTGAGTTGGCAAGGTATGAAAGATATTAATTAAAAATAGGTTCTACTGAATATGACAGATGCATGGCGCGACGTAAATGATGTTGGCTTCTCTGTGGGCAAACAGAAAGAGAAAAAGCCCGAGCCAAAACCGGTTGATGTTGACGATGGTCCACAAACCATTGAAAAAGACGAACCCGAGGTAAAGCTTTCAAATGGCGTCTTTATTGAGGGGCCTGATGGATTTAATTTCAATAAAAAATGCTCGATCCAAGTAAATGCCAAGCTACTCAAAGAGACATCCCGAAAAAAAATATCCTTCAAGACCTTTGTTATATTTGATGGGGAAGAGGAAGATCTTGGCCAACCCTTAGAGGGATTTATCAGTGACGATGGCATTGCCAAAGCTGATATGATGCTCTTTTATGGCGATAAATATTCCCAAGCGATCGGTGATGATCCTGAAGCAAAATGCTACTACAAATTCAAGGCAAACCATCCAAAAGGTACTGGCGAGATCGAGAGTGAAGAGTTGGAGATGCCCTATGAGGCATCTGCAAATTCTAATGAGCCAGGAATTTCACCATCCGCAGTATCTCCAGACAAAGAAGAAAAAACAATAAAACTTTTGCTCATTAATGAGAATGACGAGCCTTATAAAGGTGCTGCTGTAGAGTTTTCAACAGGAGAGGTTTTAGAATCTGACGAAAATGGTAAAGTAGAACTAAAACTCTCTAACGCCAATGAAATTGAAATAGAGGTTGTATCCATAAAATTAAAATAACCAGTTATTATAATTAATCATTGCCAAAGATTTAGAAATTGAAGAGTTATGAATAAACCGGAAAAAAAAATAGAGTTAAAGGAAGAAGAGTGTTCTTCTCCAAAAGATATTATTGGTAAGCTAAACGATACTGAAACGTACAAACTAATAATCATTTCAAAAAAGAATTCAAAAGCCCAAAAACTTGAAATTGACAGCGCCTTTTTTAATTCTGACAGTGCAGTGTTTCTCCCAGAAGGTTTAGTGACCATTAACGATAAAAAAGTCTGTATGTCTGGTATCCTATTTCTAATGAATATCTACCAATATATTTACGAAAATCAAGATAAAAAGATCCTCATTTTTGGACATACTGATTCTACAGATGATGATGAGCATAATCGAATCCTGTCTATGGATAGAGCCTTATCCATTTACTACCTACTAACAAATGACCGGGAAAATTGGGTAAAAACAGTTGAGAAAAGAGTCGATAAGCATAATCAAAAAAAGGAGTATAGAAACAAAGATATTATTAATGCGCTCACATGGATTGCTAATGAAGCTCGGTGTAATTGGGATTGTCATCCCGGAATCGATAAAAATTATAATGATATTGATGACGAAGTACGAGAGGCCATTTTAGAGTTCAGATTTGGACATAATGAGGAATTTTCTGAAGAATATAGCAAAACAAATAATGGGAATAAATATTGGGGATGGTCATATAAAGGAGAAGATCCAGGTTGGGGTGCAGTTTTTGATGTATATCAGGAAATGTTGGAAGACCAATTTTTTAGAGAGAAAGATAAAATTGGTGAATACAGAAAAGCGGTGGCTAATGCATTAAGCTGGGGAAAAGAAGAAAGTGACACCCCCTATTGTGTAATAGGGTGTGGAGAGTTGCGCCCTAAGGATGGCAATTATGAGGAAGATGAAAAATCTACGGAAAATCGGCGGGTGGAAGTAATGTTTGTTGACCCAGAGGAACAAAAGCATTTCTTAGACCTTCCTTGTCATGAAAATGATTGTCCTGAAAAATACTGTAGAAAAACAGAAACATCTGATAAATGTCCAATTTATGGAAGTGTTGATGACACTAAAAATGTAGAAACAGATAGATTAAGCGTTGATATTCCTCCTATGGAGCTACATTTCTCAATAATTGCACAGGATAAGTATTTGATTCCTCTCTCTAAAAAGAGTTACACTATTGAAATTCCTGGAGAAACTCTTAAAGGTGAAACTGATGGAGACGGATATATTCAACATGATAGTATACCACCGGGCGATTATTTGTTGACGATAAACGATAGTTCAACGTTTATTCCGGCCATGCCTCGTTCTTTTAAGAGGCGTATTCAGATAGTAGATTAGATAAAACACATGTACATACGATAAAGTGAGATATTGATATGGAAGCGAAGGATTATGCTGCAGGGACATTTCATGGCTTTACAGACGGTGATAAACAGGATAAGTATAAACTTGACATTTTTTTAACCGATCTGCCGGATAGTGCCAGTAATGTTGAGATCAAAATTGCGGAAGTTGACTCCTGGGAGAAAAATGGTACACCATTTAACGAGAGTGATGATATAGAGAGCAATGAAAATGATGACGGTGAAAGTGAGAATGACACTGAAGAAGACGATGATACTGTAAAGGATAATGAAAATGATGATTGGGTGGTAACCATTACTGGTACTGTTGAAAATGGAAAATTTTGTTATACCGGATTTTCCACCGACGAAGCAGAGGATGGTGATAGGTATCTTTATGTTTCCCTGAAATCGAAGATCGACTATGAAAAAAGTTCGAATATGCCAAAAAAAATAACCGCAGTTCTGCCAAAGGAAATGTATGGCAAAGGTGGTGAAGAAGCAGAAGAGGATGATGAATTCGGAGACAATCTTGAATTTGCGGTAAAAATTTATGAAGAAGGAGATTTCAAATTTAGATCTAATTCTCCTTCATTTGTAAAATTACAGAAAGATAAATCATCGAATAAAGGGGAAAAATATTTCCCCGCACAACATATAACTATTGATGAAGCGTATGAATGGTTTGACTTACATGATTTTACCTATACAAAAAAGCGATTGGCAAGGAATGATAAGTGGGATACCGGTAAACTAGAAAATAAGATAGCAAAAGCGAAAAAAGATAAAGATAAAGAGCAAAAGAAAATGGATAGTATTGATCCATATCCTATACAAGGCTTTAGGTATTGGGATAAAAGTGGAAAGCCTTGGTATGAAAGAGAATACTTAACAGACGAAGAAATGGACGCAAAGAATTATAAAAAAGATATATCACCCGATTGTGAGAAATGTACAAAGGAAAATAAGCGATGTGAGAAATGGAAAAAGGAAGATCCAGAATGTAAGGAACGGATGATAGGAGTAAAACAAATGTGGTTTTATGGACATGACCACAAAACCCACCTAAAGAACAAAAAAAAATATAGCGAAGCATATTTTGAGAAAGAAAAAATTAAAAACTATATAAAAAAAGCCGAAGAATTGTTAAAGGAACGTCAGTCAACCAAACCGGAACCGCCTTCCGACTATGCTAACGAGAATGCATGTATACTTGATTTGAATCAAGAGAAGGTTATGGAATTTTCCGGTGTGAGAATACAAACTTGGGATAACAGTAAAAAAGTTGGACGTAGTAAAATGAATGTTGGTTGGCATTTTCATTTTGATCCTATATTTTGCATGACCTTCATACAATATTGTAAATATCTACATGATAATTTTGGCGTAACCAATGTTTATACAGCCGGTTTCGCTCGCTTTCCGTACACCCCTAAAGACAAAACACATCCCCGGGGTCGAGCTGTGGATATCGCTGGATTTAAAGCGCATAATAAAAATATTTGCTTTCATGGAGGTAGTAATAAGCGCACAGATTGGTTTAATGAAAAAGATACAATTGATGAATTGGGTCTTAACTATTCCCAGTTTATTAGGAGAATGGGTGAAGTTTTAACTAATTTTTTTGGCTATGTAATAGGTCCGTGTACTGATAAATTTCACAAAGACCATTATCATGCACAATTAAAAGGCTTCTCTGGTGGAAAAGAAAAAGCTTTTGGTAAATACCAGGCTTATTTAAGGGACCCGGTATACACATCCTGGTGGTTATTTGGTTTGACAAAGAGACCGAAAAAAAAGAAGAAAAAATAGTAACTATGAAGTTAGTATAATTTAATGTTTATAAATCTATGAATACTTAAACTGAATCAACTCTCCAAACTCTTATTCTATTTAATTACAATCTCTTATAAGATCTTATAGCAAAAAAAGGCTCCCTCATGCCTCAAAAAAAACTCCCCCGCTACGAACGAATCTACGACCAATTGGTACCGTTATTTATAAAGGTTTCTGATCCAATTTCACGGATGGCCTCGATTGTTGCAGTGCTTCATAATAAATTCAGCTACTATTTTTGGACAGGATTCTACCGCCGCATTAATGGAAAACTCTTGGTTGGTCCCTATCAAGGGAGTCTTGCCTGCATGGACTTAGAAAAAGATACTGGTGTGTGTTGGCATGGTTTTAATAGCGGTAAAACAGTGATAGTACCTGATGTGCATGCCTTTCCTGGACATATTGCCTGTGATAGTCGGTCCAATTCGGAGATCGTGGTACCAGTGTGTGATGCTAATAGCGCAATTGTAGCTGTTTTAGATGTTGATAGTACAGAATTTGATTCCTTTGATAAAGAGGACCAAGCTGGGTTAGAAAAAATCGTCAGTCTGATTTTTGGTAAGTTATAGGATTGTTTTAAGAGTCACTAAACGCCAGTAAAAAGAAACAGCACAAACAATAAAAGAAGCTAATAGCATACTTTTCAAACGATTTTAATCCCCTTCAATCGCACCCTTTTTTTTCAATAGTACATAAAAAACCTCCTACACCAATTTGTGCAGGAGGTTCCTATCTCCTGTTTTCACAGGCCCAGACTCTATGGTCCCTTGGTTCCAATTTTTCTAAAAACCGATACCCTCCCTGTCTCTGTCTACAAGTATACCACATGACAGAGCACCCAGTTGTACATATTTTGTAGTACATTTTTTATGGAGAGGAACAATAAAAAAACCTCGCATCGGGATCCTCTCCCAACACGAGGTTTTATGGGAAGATGCGTACGGTATCAAAGGCGGCCCGGATGAACCTGGAGTGGAACTAGAACACTCCGTAACTGTCAGGCTTATGGGGGTATGTGCAGTTCGCCTTGAACTACGGGCCCACACTTGTGGAGCTACCTGGTATACTACATCTTAATATTTGTGCTTACTCTATACAAATTCCTTCCAATAAAGGCGTATCAAGTAACCACCCCTAAGAACTCTATGGCCCTTCATCAATTCCTCTGTTTTCTTTACTGCCCTCACACAGGATGAACTACAACTTTCATCCACTCTCCTTTCGGTAAAAACGGTTTTCAATGTTTTCAAGAGGAATCCCTATTGCACTTTTTGTGATTTTATAAAGGAATACATCGTCTCAAAAACATCATCATGGTTTTTATAGAGATGATGATACTGTTTCAATTTCTCAAATGTAGCAAGTTTCGCTTGATTATTACCTTTTGACACATCTCGCATCAAGGCATCGGCTGACTCTTTGGTGCATATTTGATCATACTCACCGCGCATGATAAGCATTGGGTTTTTTAATGCCTTTGAAGAAAAAAGCTCCTGCGATATGTTTTTCTTACAATAGGAGTTTAAAATCTCACTGGAGGGAATAGAAAGACGACTGCTGCCAGGATGTGATAGCTCAATTGCTGTCTGAATTGCATTTGCAACAGCTCCTTCTTCGATTAAGTAATTCTCACCATTGATCGCTCGATTAAGCCTCTTTTCCCGAAATTGTGTTTTTGATGCTTTCTGGTTGAACATGTTTTGTAGAACATCAAATCCCTTGGGCAGACAAACCAGCCTCCGAAAAAAATCACTTTTTTGATAAAGGGGACTAAAAAAGGCCAATGCAAAGGGATTGATATCCGATGATTGAAGAGCATGGGCAATAAGAGAGCAGCCCATATCAACACCAGCAAGAGCAATTTTCTTTGCACCGCGATTAAAAAGTAGGAACGTATAAATTACTGAAAGGTCCTCAATCCACTCTTTTACGGAGATGGACTTACCTCGTTCCGGCTTGTCACTTTTACCATAGCCTCGAAGATCAAAGATACAGCAATTGATATTACGCTGTGCCAAATATTCTGTAATGCTATGCTCTGACCAGGATTGATCAAACTGAGGTATAGAAGGAAAAAGCAGTCCATGCACAAAGAGCACATAGGTGTTAGATGAAGCGTGTTGCGGAAGTATCTCACGAACAAAGAGCTGTTTTTCACCACCGTTTATATAGTAGTCAAAACGCTGCACTTTGCGCTTCTCCCGTTTATGAAACATTCTCCTCTTCCAATAGAGGGCCATGGGAGTGTCCACGGACGTACCAATACTCATACTGTAATCATTAGCATTCACGAATATTTCCTTAGTTTTCTAGTTCTTGTCGCTTTAAGGAAGCGAATCTGCCCTGTAAATAATCCAAGAATCGTGCCAAAAACCAATGGCTTTAAGCAACGAATTGATTTTAAAGGAGTTAAACTAATTAATTAGAAATGTTCGTTTTGATGGAAAAAAGCTATCAGTAGCAAATTCGCGCTCATTTTTAAAAAATGGTAGCACTTATGCGACCTTTTGGACAAATTTACTGCTACATTTTAAGGTAGGGTAACCGTTCGTAGAGATTGTTGCGGATCATACTCAACAATTCTGAGAGTTGATTATAGGCAGGAATTACAATAGTTGATTTTGTCTCAACCCGCATGGGCTCATGCCAAATTCTCTCTTTGGTATTTTTATCAAAAAGGGATACCTCAGCACCAATAAAGGGGGCTGTTTTTTTCGAGATCCCCAGTCGAGAAAAGAGCATATCGTAATTAACAAACTTATCCCTGTTTATGCCGGTTACATAGATGGTTGGCTCCCGTTTTCCCTGGGCCCGTTTAAATTTGTCATAAACCAGTGAGTCAATGTCCCGCTCCCGGCGAAGATCATCGGGGATTTTAAGAAGAAAGATCGTATCAAGCCGAACCTCAATATAATGAGTCACCTCATTAGGAAAGGTATTAGTCTCATTATAAAAAATTGGCTCTACAACCCTAAAGTCCTGCTTTTTTTGTGCAACCTTTTTACATCGCTCTAAAAGAGGCTTAGCAAAAAGGTCGATCGGCTCAGTTACTGCGCAATTATGGACAATGGTAATTGCCACAACACTATTCTTTGGATAGTCACAAAAAAGAAAAATAAGAGAAATAAGGGAAACTAACAGACCTAGGCTTCTCATATGCCCACCTGGAAAAAGGGATTATTATTACTACTCCTTAGAAATATAAATAAAAAATCGCCTTATATAGCCAATTGATTTACTGAACTTCTTCTATTTTTCTCCAGCTAAGGCTTCTGCGATATTAAGAATATGGTCCCGCGTTTTTCTATAAGCATTAAGCATATTCATGTAAGTAACCGTTAATAAGGGATCAACTCTATTCTCGGTTATCCGATCCAAATGATTGGTCCTGAGTTCACGGAAGTGGTGCGATATTGCATTCGCTTCAGTATGCGCCTTTGGCAAAATCGAGACCTTTCCCTCGATGAGCGCACAATCGACCATACTAAAAAAGGAGGCAACCTTTTCATGGAGTCCCATCAAATCCTTTTGCTTTGCCTCAGGAAGGGAAATGTCTTCATGCTTGAGTCGTAAATAGAGTTTTAGTATAGTGGTAATATAATCACTCACCGACTCGTACTCGTCGGCCATGCGCAGCTGTGCCCTAGCTTCAATAACCAGATCATGGGATATTTCACTGGCAAGAATATCCACCAAAAACTCAGAAACCTCTTTTTGGATAGTATCAAGAACCTCTTCACGATGAAAGATCTTCTTTACTAGTCGCTCATCCACCTCTTCACTGGACAAGATATCACGCAAACATTCAAGCATACGGTGTACGTTTTCTCCCATGTGAAGCACCTCTTTTCGCGATTGCTCGATTCCCAAAACAGGAGAGTTCACCATTCGCATATCAAGCCGGGTAAGTTTTGGTACCTCCCGATAGGGTTTGTCTGGAACAACCCGCTCTAAAAATGTGGTTAAGAGGGGAATTAATGGGATAAACATAATGGTGTTGGTAATATTAAACCCACTATGCACAAAGGCTATGGCGGTGGTCACATTTTCGTAGGTGGGAATCCCATTCATCATCACCGCATTTGAAGGATCTATTCCAACAACCTTCTTAATCATCACAATATAGATAGGGAAGACTAGGAATATCCAAATCACCCCAAAAACATTAAAAATTGCATGAGCATAAGCAGCTCTACGGGCATTTGAGCCTGTACCAATAGAGGCCAGGATCGCTGTTATGGTCGTTCCGATATTCTCTCCAAGAACCAGTGCCGCGGCTGTTTCAAATTCAATAACACCTGTCGAGGCAAGGGTCATGGTTATTCCCAACGTTGCAGAGGAGGATTGAACAATCATCGTCAAGATGCATCCCGCAAGGATACACTTGAGCCTTCCAAAAAAGGTTGACGCAGAAAAAGCCTGAAACCATGCTAAGAACTCGGGCATCGTCCGAATTGGTTTAAAACCATTCTTCATCAGTTCAAGTCCAAAAAAGACCATCCCAATGCCCATAATTGCAATAGCAATGTACTGTACCTTTTCATTTTTAGAAAAGAGATAAAAGAAAATAGCAATACCAAGAATAATCAGGCCATACTTTCCAATGGCAAGGGCAATGATCCATCCAGTAATTGTCGTACCAATATTGGCTCCCACAATCACCCCAATTGCCTGCTTGAGGGTCATAAGGGTGCTATTGACAAAACCAACAACCATCACTGTGGTTACAGAGCTCGACTGAATAATTGATGTTACCGTAAGGCCGATGCCAATGGCTAAAAAACGATTGTTGGTGACCGAGCCAATCAGCTTTCTTAAGCGATCCCCTGCAATTGTTTGAAGCCCTTCGGACATCCTTTTCATACCCAAAAGAAATATTGCCAGGCCTCCAACAATATTGAAAACCATTTTCATGATTAGTTGTGCATCCATGTTGCTATTCCCTTTTCTAAAAAAATTAAGCCAACAACAATCTAATGGTGTTGTTTCAAAGATGTTTTTTAGGATTGTGTTAGATAATTGTTAGCGAATTGTTAAAAATAATCCATTTCCACCCCAGACGCCAGCCTAACACAATTCTAACAGAAATCTAATCGTTATCAAAGGATTGTTAAACATATTTTTAGCGGCTTGTGAACATTCACCTAACAAATGCATCAACTCATTATCCCTGATTATGTAGCAATAACAGGAACAACAATCATCGATAACTACCTTAGAAAGGATTGATTTTGATATGATTCTGAAAAACGAAAAGGTCCAAATCGCTCTCAAAATCATCTCCGTCTTCATATTGCTCTATCTCTTTTTAGTAAGCATTAAATTAATGGGAACCTCCTTTAAGATGTTTGGAAAGGGATTCGCCGTAAATTTAATTAAATCCTGCTCTAATCCCTTTGTTGGCCTCTTTATTGGGATTTTTGCTACCAGTTTGGTGCAAAGTTCCTCAACCGTAACCTCTCTGGTTGTTGGATTTGTGGGCGGTGGTATGATTCCACTCCCCTTTGCTATTCCTATTATAATGGGCGCCAATGTGGGGACCAGTATCACCAACACCTTGGTATCACTTACCTTTGTTACCCGTAAAGAGGATTTTCGCCGCGCCTTTGCCGGTGCAACAGTCCACGATTTTTTCAACCTCTCTGCAGTGACTCTCTTCTTTCCTCTTGAACTCAAATTTCACTTTGTTGAAAAAATCGCGCTTAAGCTAACCGTTCTCTTTGAAGGAGTCGGTGGTGCAAAGTTTACCAGCCCTCTCAAGGTTATCATCAAGCCTACAATCAATGCAATGAAGCATTTTCTAAAGGATACCTTAGATCTCAATAGCACGACGGCTGCGATCATATTGCTTGTAATTGCCATTGCATTTCTGATTTTTTCCCTTGTCTATCTGGTAAAAATGATGCGATCGCTTCTAATTCAGAAAGCTGAGACGGTTATCGACAAATACCTCTTTCGCAATGACGCACTTGCTCTTGTCCTTGGTATACTGATGACCATTGCCGTTCAAAGTAGTTCAGTGACCACCTCTTTGATCATTCCACTGGTGGGTGCCGGTATCCTAAGCTTACGACGCTGTTATCCTTTTACCTTAGGGGCAAACTTGGGAACCACCTGCACGGCACTGCTTGCTTCCTTGGCAACAGTCAGCACCGGTGCAGAGGGAGCCAATACAGTCGGTGTTACCGCAGCCTTTGCCCATCTTACCTTTAATATTTTAGGTATCGCTGTATTTTATCCACTTAAAATGCTCCCCATTGCCTGTGCCAACTTTCTTGCTGACCTTGCAACAAAATCAAAAATTTGGGCAGCAGCATTTATCATTGGTGTTTTCTTTATCTTTCCCCTGTGTATTATATTACTTATAAATTAGGAGATGACCGCTATGTTAAAAGAATTAGTAGACCTTTGGAAGACCCGTGGCATCATGATTAAGGCCGTTGATATGTTTGGTGCCATGCTCGCTGATACTGCCTATATATTTCATCAATCCTGGGATGTATTTACAGGAAAACTCTCGATTGAGGACAACAAAGAAAAAATTTATGCTCGGGACCGACAGGTAAACCAAAAGGAGCGGGAGATCCGCAAGCTCTTGGTTGAGCACCTTACCATCAACCCCAGCAATGACGCCTCAGGCTGCTTGGCTCTGATGAGCATGGTTAAGGATGCAGAGCGCATTGGTGATTATTGTAAGAACATTTTAGACCTTGTGGTTATTGCCAAGGATCAGAAGGATCTTTTAAAATTCAAAGACCGCTTTACTGCTTTGCAGGAACAAATCGGCAAATCGCTGGACTCTCTTAAAGAGGCTTTCTTAAGCTCCGATGAAAAATTGGCCAAGGAGATCGTTGATCGATACCAATCAACCAAGGGTGAGTGCAACGCCATTATTCAAGAGGTTTTTACCACAGACCTCTCCAAGCAAGAAGCACTGGTGACCATTCTTCTCGCCCGGTACTTCAAGCGCATTAATTCTCATACCAGTAACGTAGCCTCAGGAATTATCCAGCCCTTGGATCAGATTGATTTTGTAAGAGGAACATTACTAGACTAGCTCTTTCATTTAAGTTTGTTGGGTGTGTCCCTCGCTTTGCTCGGGTCGCCGTGGTTCTGGGCTACCCTCTGGTCGGTCCTCCCCCGCTTTGCGTGGTCGGACTGGCCTTCGGCCACCCGCCACCTGGCTCACACAAAAGATAAACACCTATCAACATTACAAGCTCCTACACTCTTTAGATCTTTTGTGCCAGGGATACGTAGGGCGGCGAAGCCGGTGATTTTTGCAAAGCAAAAATTACTGCAGCAAACGCGGAACCCGGAGCAGCCCGGTTCGAGGCGAAAGCCGAGAAGGCACCCAAAAAAATTTAGAACTCTATTTTTTCTGATTATGGCTCTTATAAACTTCCCAAGTACTGGCGATTAGGGTATTCACGTCGCTATGCTTAACCGTCCAGCCTAATACTTTTTGGGCGAGTTTTGCTGTGGCAAGGACCACCGCAGGATCACCAGCACGGCGATCAACAACCTCAGCAGGGATTGGCTGACCCGTAATCTTTCGGGTGCTCTCCACCATCTCCTTTACGGTGATGCCGGTTTCGCTTCCCAAATTCACCATGAGGCTCTCATTCTTCTTCTCCAAATAGTTTAGTGCCTTTACATGGGCATCGGCAAGGTCGGTCACATGAATATAATCACGAAGCCCCGTACCATCCCGCGTTTCATAGTCATCTCCAAAAATCTTAAGCTTAGGACGCATGCCTGCAGCAACTTCCATCACAATGGGCAAGAGGTTTTCTGGGTCCACCTCTAATCCAGTGATCCGGCCATCCACATCATAACCCGCAGCATTAAAGTAACGAAGGGCTGCAAATTTTATCCCTCGGATTTTATCATACCAGGAGAGTAGTCGCTCAATCTCTAACTTAGTAAAACCATAGTAATTCTCTGGATTAGTGGGATGCTTCTCATCAATGGGCAGGTACGTTGGCTCACCGTATACAGCCGCAGAGGAGGAGAACACAAATCGGTTGACCTTACACCGCGCTGCAGCATTAAGAATATTGATGGTTCCTACTATATTATTCTCGGAATACTTTTCCGGCTCATACATGGATTCACCGGCTGCTTTAAGCGCTGCCAAATGAATCAGACCATTAAAACCCCGCTTCATGGTGGTCTCGAGCAATGGATAGTCCAAGATATCACCCTTAACAAAATCTGCCTCAGAAAAGAGGTTTTCCGGCTTGCCACTGGAGAGGTTATCGTAGACGGTCACCTCATGCTGGGAATCTAAAAGGGCCCGTGCCACATGGCTTCCAATGTAGCCGGCGCCACCAATGACTAATATTCTCATGTCGTCGCATCCTTTAGGGATTGGAGGATTTTCTTCATCTCCTCGTAGTACAAAAACATATACTCATAAAAAACACAGGATGAATGGGGAGTGATAAAAAGGTTTTTTGTGTGCCACAGCCGTGACTCCTTGGGAAGGGGCTCCTCTTTAAATACATCCAGAGCAGCACCGGCTATAGTCTCCTTTTCCAAGGCAGCAATTAAATCACCCTCATTAACACTATTTCCTCGGCCCAGATTATAAAAAAAGGCACTGGATTTCATCAAAGCAAACTGAGGCTCTGCAAAAAAGTCGTTGGTCTCCTTGGAGGCTGGCAAGATATCGATCACATGGTCAGCCCAGGCAAGTGCCTCGGAAAAATCTGCTTGCCTGATATACTCAACCCCGGTCTCCTTATCAACACCCTGGGCATGAGTCCGTTGTAAGCCTTTAATCTTGCACCCAAAGGGCAAAATGAGCTTTGCAAAATAGCGACCAATTGCTCCGTAGCCTGCTATAAGAATATGCTGTCCCGAAAAGAGGCGAAGGTACTGCTGCATTGGTCTATCATAGAGACGCGCTTTTTGATTTTCAACGATCCTGTCAAAGCGTCGATTCCAAAAAAGGATCATGCCAAGCAGGCTTTCAGCCATGAGCTTTCCATGATAACTCCCAAAATGCCTGACCACCCGCTCCTTTGGGTCCTGGGCAATCCAGTCTTTACCAGCTGAGGGTGTTAATATAGCCTTGAGGTTTGAAGCCTTTTCATACCACTCAACCGGAAAGTGCCAGACCAACACAAGCGTTGCCTCAGCAAGATGTGAGACAAACTCCTCTTTTGATTTAAAAGAGACCACCTGCATGTAGGGAAAATCCCCTTTAATCTGCTCTAATAGCTCTTTTGGAACAGTAAAGGAGAAGATCGGAGCCTGCATGTATATGTGAAGTTTTTCCATGTATTGCTACCTACTTGCGAAACTTACTACTACTCATTTCTATACTAAAATTACGTGATCCCACTGCATATGAAAAGAGATATTACCCTGTTTTAGAGCTGTTTTATGCAAATTTATGTGATCTACGTCACATATATACTTGAAATTTTCTCCTTTTTCCTATACAATTATAATGCTACGCACCACTGACTCCGATTGCTCACACCTTTCTCACGGCCAAATAAGCAGCAGAAGGAAGGCTATGGCCTATACTCGAAGAAATTATCCTCGTGTGAACTTTGATGAGCCCGTTACCCTGATTGTAAAAATCAATGATCAGCAAATTGTTGAGCCAGTGCTCAATAATATGAGTATGGGTGGCATTTGCATTTCAATAAAGGGTACAATCGAGCCGAATCAAAAGGGTGTGATCGAGATCATGCAGGAGTGCGACAACGAGCTGCTCAATGTTAAGGCCGAGATCATCACCCGCTGGTGTAAACCATCGCGAAAAGAGACCGACAAAAACACCTTTGGGGCTCAATTTACCTATTATTCGCCACTGGACCTGCAAAAACTGGCCCGGATTATCCTCGGACAAGTCCGCAAGCAGCAGGAAGATGAGTTTCAGAGTTCACTAGCATAATTTAATAAAATTTTTAAAACATTATTTAGGAGGGGAAGTCGCAAGAATCCCACACCGTGGGATGCTCTCCTGCACCAGAGCGAAGTTGTTTAGGCTATTAAAAGATAAAAAAACATGGGGGTTCCTTCACTCCGTTCAGGTCGCCGTGGCTCTGGGCTACCTTCCAGTCGGTCTTCGCGTCGCTCAGACTGGCCTGCGGCCACCCGCCGCCTGGCTAACCCAAAAGAATGTACTTCTAATGGTCAATAAATTAATGGTATGTGGCCTGGATCTGTGGAGGCTGTGTCATAATTGCAAAAAGATGTCATTGCGAGGAGCGTAGCGACGTGGCAATCCCTTAAATTGGCTCAAACAACGAGATTACCGCGCTTCGCTCGTAATGACATGAGCCAATTTAAGAGTTATGACACAGCCTCCTGTGATCCAGGAGTTCTAAATGTTGGTGTTTGATGAGTTGTTAGGTCATTACGAGCGATGCAGTAAATCCACTGCTTCATAACTTTAAAACACTCTTCAGATTTTCAAACTTTAGCTCACTTTAGCCACTTAACACTCCAAACTTCTTTTCCCCGAAGGGGGATAACCTTGACTAGCCCCGGGTGACGAAGGAACCTGGGGTGTGAGGTAATAGCTAATCCATCGTCCTCGAAGAGGGCGAACTTTCCTTTTTTATTATTTTGTCTCAGCCCTTCAGGCTGAATGTGTTTGTGGTGGTCTATACACCTGGGCCGCTGGCCCAGGCTGGTATGTTTAAGCCCTCTGGGCTATCTTTAATTTTCCTTTCCAATACAATGTCCATAAGGAGGCCTTTTATATATTTTCTCTGTAACCGGTGCGCCATCTTTGATTTGAATTTCTTATGAGTAAATACGGTTTTATTTTTTAGCTTAGAACATATAGATTTTCTTGACAACACTGCGTGCTACTTTCATACCGTATTTTGATTTGTTACAAACTTTATTCGTTTCATAGAGAGTGCGATACACTGTTTATGCAGCTTGATTGCCAATCCCTGGGCAGACAGAAAGAGACAAGATGAAGTGTAAAATTCTTCTCATATTCATTTTCATAATTACTACCAATACTTTTGCAACAAATGCAGTTACACCTTTAGGTAGCACTCTGTTTTTACATTTATTTATAGTAAATCTCATTTTTGGGATACTAGAAGGTTTCGTCATTCATCGATTTTTCAATGTGAAAAAGATTAAGGCAGTAATTTATTTAATAATCGGGAACTACTGCGCTTCATTTTTAGGTGCTTTTGTCACTTTATCCATATCAAATGTAATTTTTAACATTTTTAATCCAATTAATCTGTTTGAAATTGCAATTCCAGTTACAATCGCACTTACATTTTTATATGCAATAATTTCAATATTAATGATATGGCCTTTAATCGCCTTTTCCCAATCAAAAAAAATGCGCATGTGGAAAGAATCATTGATGGCATCTGTGGCAATGCAAATTATTGCGAGTATTTTAATTGTTCTACTATATCTCCCCGCTACATCATATAGCTTTTCCTCTAAATTAACGATGAATCAGGAATTACATAAAACAATCAGTTCTGATTTTAGTTATATATACAGGCCATCTCATTCAAATAGATTTGTTCAAATGAACCTTAGAACAAATAGTGTTATTGAAGAATTTACTAAAGACACAAATACAATAGAAAATAATATGTACCGCATGTATTACTTTGCAAAAAACAATGACACTATATCTTTCATGATGCAAAGAGATAATAAACCAATTCTGCTAAAATATAATGTTTTGGGATTTCATGACTTTAAATCATATATTCCTTTTACTGATTATTGGGCAATAGTTAATTCTCAAATGAAAAATGTTAAGGATACAATTTATATAAACTCTGACTTCAGGGTAAAGACAGCAGCTTGGAGTATTAACCCAGACCATTGGTACTGGCCTTGCGGGATTATTATTAGGGACTCAGACAACCACGTATTAGCCTCCTATACGATTGAATCGCCCTTTTTAAATATCTCTGCAACCAATGGACATATATTAAATGATGACTTTATTCTATTTGAAGCTAAAAATTTAATAATTTTATTAGATTGGAAAAAAAAGGAATATTCAGTTTTGGGAAAAGGAAGATATCCATTTATCTTTTTTAAAAACGCGGGTGCCCTGTATTAAACTGTTTGAACTCTATCTAATAAAGCCAACCGTGTGCCATCTGTCCCCTGGACAGTGTCAACCTCTTCTATGGAAAATCA
>JANQEN010000203.1 GCA_028278335.1 Chitinivibrionales bacterium
GTAGATGCAGAAGTGCAAGATTATGATTTAGTAAGACTTGAAGGTTTTGAAGGGCATATCTACAAGGTGATATGGCCGAAAAGCCTGAAAGTTTTAATGAGCAAAGGATTGTGCTTCTGCGCTGCTTCCTATTGCATAATCTGGGTTAAAGTCAATATTCTTGTCTCTTTTTAGAGTAGATTATAATTTTATCGGACGTAGTTGTTGATATACCATTCCCCATAGGAGAAGATATTTTGACAAAGAGAGCTACCTCTTTACAAGGCAATAGATTGTTAGTGTTGGTCATTATGATGTTTGCTATGACCCTTTGCGCAGAACCTCTTAAAATTGCGCTCATTCCTGTTACGGTGAATGCCGAGCAAGACCTTTCTGTAACACAGCAGGGTGTTGTTGAATTACTACAGGCACGACTCTCAAATGTGAAAGATGTTGAAATTTTAAATGTTGCAGAGACTAAAAAAGTCGCCGATGAACTAAGTAAGTATCATGGCCAAAGCAAGGCGCTCATGGTTGGTGCGCGATTGGGTGCAGACTATGTTGTTTATGGTAGTCTGACCCAGTCAAAAGAGAACATTAGTATGCTGCTTAAGATGATTGATGTCCTTGGTAAGCGTCCACCACTCTCTTTTTCTAAACATGTAAAGGGTACAGAGAGTGTGATCCCTGAAGTAAATCTATTTGCCACCCAAATCCAAGAGGATATCCAGTTTTCATCTGAGGAAAAGCAAAAGAAACCTTTGCAGCAAAGTGACGAAACTTCAGATTCTCTGTTTTCTATTGATAGTGTTGTAGTCCAAGAGGAGATTGCAGATCCAACCGATTCTCTGGCCTCCGATGATAGTAGTGTCAGTGTAGAAGCTAATTTACCAGCCGATTCAACCAAAGCCGAAATTGACACCATGGAGGTTTCTCTAGTAGATTCCACCCAGGAGGTAACAGACACCACAGCCCTTGTTGTACAACAAGATTCCCTAAGGGAAATGAGTACTGATGATTCAACCATGGCTGCTGTGGATGATTCTGTTGTAACTATTGATACTAGTGAGACTACAAATAATACATCCAGTCAATTAACTGACACTTCTGCAGTAGTGGATTCCAAAGAAGAGCCAACTCACAAGGATTCCACTGTATTTGCCAAGGAGTTTTGGAAGAGCAGGACCTATCCAGTTCTTTTTAATGGTCTTGTTCTTGGTGATGTTGACAAAGACGGTAGAATAGAAACCGTTGTCGTAACCGATCGAGTTATACAAATATATCGCTGTGTCAACAATAAGGTTGCTAAAGTTCTTGATGCGAAAAGTCTTAAAAATCGATACTCAATTGGTATTGATCTGGCAGACATCAATGGAAACTCCTACCCTGAAATTTTTGTGACCTGCCTTGACGTGTATCAAAACAGAGTTGTCTCAATGGTTATTGAGTTCAATGGGCAGGAGTATGTAACCTTAGAAAAGAATCTACCCTGGTATCTAAGAGTCGTTACCTTGGCTGATGGTTCCCCTGTTCTTTTTGGACAAAAGCATGGGAAGAATGCTCCCTATAAGGGACGCATTTATCAAATGAAGTGGGAAAAGGGGGAGTTGGTTGCAGACAAACAGATCATTCCTTCGCGCAGTGTCAATGTTCTGGGTCTCTCCTATGGTGTGGTGGAAGAGCAAGGGTGTGAAATGGTCGTCTCCTTTGACAAAATGGACAATATTGTGATCATTGATGGCAGAAGCGGTCGAAAAGTGTGGGATAACAACGAGAAGTTTGGTGGAAGTACCCTCTATTACAAGCTTGATGGTTCAGCATCAATCGACCGAAAATATTTACCCATGCGGTTAATTCTTAAAGATATGGATGACGATGATGTTTCAGAGGCTATTGTTGTTAAAAATCATGATGTAACTAAAAACCTCTTGGGAAAATTTAGACACTATAATAAGTTTCATCTGGAGCTTATGGTTTACGATGGTTTGGGCTTTAATACTATTGAACAGACAAAACAGACATCTGGCTACATGCGTGATTATGCTATTGGTGATTTCAACAATGATGGAAAAGAGGAGCTTGTCGGTGCCCTGGTGCTTAAAGAGGGAAGGTCAATGTTCAATAAACCGCAAAGTAAATTTATTGCCTATCCACTGAATAGGTTAAAGAAAAAGTAGGAGAGGGACCTTTAGCCCTCTCTCTATAACAATCTATGTTGTACTGTTATTTCACCGTTACCAAATTCAAAATAGTTTGAACAGATTTTTCCAGCCCCTCTAAGGAGAGCCATTCAGTTTTACTATGGAAGTTACTACCACCGGCAAACACGTTAGGTGTGGGAAGCCCCAGCGCAGTTAGACGTGATCCATCGGTGCCACCACGAATAGGCTCCCAATAGGGAGTTAGTCCGGTCTTTTCTGCAGCAGCCCAGAGCCGCTCTGTTACATGGGGATTCTTCTCCAATTCATCACGCATGTTTCTATAGGTTTCAGTGATTTCTAATGTGATTGTTGCCTTGGGATACTGCTCTTGTACCTCGGAAACAATCTTCTCCAGGATCTCTTTTTGTGTATCCAATCCAGGGGTTTTAAAATCACGGAGGATCATTTTTACCGATGCCTTTGCAACTGAACCCTCAAGATTCATGGGGTGAATAAAGGGTTCGTATCCTTCGGTGGTTTCCGGTGACATATCAGCAGGAAGCTTTGCTAAAATGGCACTTATCACCCGGATTGCATTAACCATGATATCCTTGGCAGTGCCAGGATGAATATTACGCCCTTTTACAGTGATCGATGCGGCGTTTGCTGAAAAAGTCTCCATGTTAAGCTCACCTGCGACACCACCATCAATGGTGTAGGCAAAATCAGCATTGAATTTTTTAACGTCGAAATGGGCTACGCCCTGTCCAATCTCTTCATCAGGAGTAAAGGCAATACGGATAGGGCCATGCTTAATGTCGGGATTCTCTTGTAGTGTTTCTATGACAGTCATGATAGCAGCAACACCGGCTTTATCATCTGCCCCTAAAAGGGTTGTGCCATCGGAGGTAATAATTGTCTGGCCAATACATTTTTTAAGGCCAGGATTTTCTGCTTCACTAATAACAATGTTTTCCGCTTTGTTAATAACAATATCACCACCTTGATAATTTTCAAAGGTCTGCGGTTTAACATTCTCTCCAGATACTTCCGGTGATGTGTCCACATGGGCAATGAGTCCAATCGTGGGTGTTTCTGTGTCGCAATTTGCCGGTAAAGTGGCCATAACATAACAGTGTTCGTCCACTGCAGCGTCAGTAAGGCCTAGCTCCTTGAGCTCTTCCACCAACAATTTGGCTAGATCAAACTGAATTGACGTACTGGGAAAGGTGTCCGATTCGTCCTGTGATTGGGTGTTAATTTTAACGTACCGAAGAAACTTCTCTAAAGCTTTATCTCTCATGTCAAACTCCTTTTATTTAGTGGGCGAGGGAATGTTTTTCCATCCTATTTTTGGGACCATGTTTTGTGATAATAATCTCTGTAAAATAAATCATGTGCTGCCTATGGGTAATGGATTTACCCCAGTGTACAGTAAATCTTCAAAGCGTTGACAGAGTAAATTAGCTATAGTTATTTTGAGTAATCCTATTGAGAGCAGATATGAAGTATATTAGTTTTTGTTATAGGCTGACCAAATAGATTAAGAAAAGTAAGTGTAGTAATAAAAATACCATCCAAAGTATGACAACTAAAGCGCGCAGGTGTGCAAAACATACGTTTATGAGGGAACATTAATCATGAGAATGAGAATTTTTCTGGCCATGATGTTCGCTCTGCCTCTATCCGCAATGGCTGCTGATTTTGATTTTTATGGCACTATTCAGATGGATGCATGGTGGATCAGAATGGAGCGTTTCTATGAAGGAACCATTGATACGTCCATAAATGGTGATACGGTTTTTAAGGACGATTCGATTCCGGTTGTCACCAGTAGCCTTTTTCCAGAAGGAAAATTTGGTATCAAATTCAATAAGGACCGTTTTTCTGGGGTAGTGGAATTTGGTATTCATAATAATGTTTATCGGGGACTTTTAGCACGGGATGTCTTTACCCGCGAATACCTTAAAAAACGTAAAAATGCGCTCACCTTGCGAAAGTGGTATGCCGAGTGTAACCTTACTGATTTTTTCACACTCACCGTAGGGCAGACCTACTTACCGGGCTGTTTTATCGTGAGCAACCAGGCCTTTTTTGGTGGCAATTCATTCTTAAATAGCGGCTGTCTGTATACGGGGCAACATCCTATGTTTCAGATAACCCTGGGCGATCCCGATGGCATGTTTCAGGGAAAGTTGGCCTTTTGTCAATCGGATACCTTCTCTTTGGCTGCAAACGAAGCCAATGACGATTATAAATACGTAGGAGAGACTAAACTTCCCAAAATCGAGGGGAGCCTGGGCTTTAAACTAGAGAAGGGTATCTTTTCTGTGGACACTCGGGTGGCCGGAGGATTTCAGAAATATGGTTTTGTGGGAATGAATAGAGTAATTCCTGAAAAGGAAGCACGGACAACTGTTGAGGCCTTTGTACTTGGCTTTACCGGGGCCTTTAAAGTCTGGTGGTTTTCTCCATCAATAAATCTTTTTTATGGTAAGAACCTTGGTATTTATGGGGTTTATGTGGGGGACGCTTTTCGATGGTGGCAGGAGAGTGATTATATCAGGATCTTTTTTCCTAGCTTTGATCCTTTAAAGAACAAGATGAATAATGGTACAGCCTTAGAAATGAATGCTGTTTTAAACATAAAACCGATGGATCTCTTTTCTGTTGAAGGTGGGATTGGGTATGTTACTGGTGACCATGATAATGCTGCCTTTAGCCACCTTTGGAATCCTCAAGTAAGTTGGTATGGGCAGACAACCTTTACCTTTTTTGAGGTATTAGATATTACTGCAGAACTTGGTCAATATGTTTTTGGCCCCTACTTTGGCGGCGGTCGCTACCTGTACTGGGGAACCGCAATGACAGCTGAATTTTAAGGAGGAGCATGAACATGGATACCTATACAAATAGAAATCAATATACACCCAATAAATCGCTGAGGAGCGGAATCATGAAAAAAGTACTGTTCACCTTTGCACTATTCACCCTGGTCACCTTGACCATTGCCGCAGACGTTGATGTCTATGGAAAGCTTCGCTTGGGTACCTGGTGGGTACGATCAGAGCGCTTTTTTGATGACTCAATTGGATTGATCTTTGATACAAGCTCAAACAACTCGATAGATACTTCTGTAAACTATGCCAGTGACTCTCTCTCACCCTTTTACGATAATACTTTCGTCCCATCAGGATATGCCGGTGTGCTCTTTAAGGCCAATCAGTTTGAAGGGTGTGTTGAGTTTGCTGTGTTGTATAGCCTCTACGATGTGGAGCTACATGGAAACACGACAACTCGCTATATATTACAGAAGAGGAAGTATGCGCCCATTGTAAACAAATGGTTTGCAACCTGGCATATGACTGATATGCTCTCCCTCAAATTTGGCCAGGATTATACACCGACCACTACACTTAAAAGCAATAAGGCCCTGTGGTATGAGCTTGAATATGCCAATATTGGTGCTATCTATTCAGAGCCAAAACCGATGTTTGAACTCTCTATCCATGATCCCAACTCCTCACTCTTCGAGTGTAAAGTTGCCGCTGTCAAGACCGACACCTTTCTTTTCCTTGATGACAATCTCCTCTATGATCACACTGGTGAGACAAAGGTACCCAAACTAGAGCTCAGTGTGTCTGGTGGATTTGAGGGTGATATTTTTGGAATCAATGGAAAGCTTGTGGGTGGCTTTCAACGCTATAGCAATGTTACCTTTAACCCTGAAAAGGTTAAGGACAGTGTGCGTACCGATGTAGACTGCTTTGTCTTTGGTGCTGATGTGGGGATGAAACTTGGAATGGTGGGTCTTCAGGTAAATATGTTTACCGGTCAAAACATGGGACCCTATGGTATTCTTGTGGGAGATCCCTTTGGATTTCACCAATTAGATCCCTATATGCAGGTATACTTTCCCAAAGACACTCAGGTCCACGACACCATGCCCTGGGAGTTTTTCAACAGTAAGGCCACACAACTTGGTGTTGCAGCCATTATCAAACCTACAGAGTGGCTCAAGGTTGAAGGTGGCTTTGGTATGGCCTTAGGGAATCATGAGTTTAAAGCTTGGAAAGATATGTGGGAAACAACTATCTCATGGTATATTCAAAGTGAATTAAAGATTTTTGAACAGCTTTTAGTTACTCCAGAGCTTGGGCAGTATAACTATGGCCCCCGTATTGGCTTTGGTCGAAGGCTCTATTGGGGTTGTCTGATTGGGGTTGATTTTTAACGGGTTCTGGTTTGTTAAACCCAGATTATGTAATAGGAAGCCGCGCAGAAGCACAACCCTATGCCCATTAAGACTTTCAGGTTTTTCGGCCATATCACCGTGTAGATATGCCCTTCAAAACCTTCAAGTCTTACTAAATCATAATCTTGCACTCCTGCATCTACTCCTACTGCATAGTCTGGGATAATTAGATATGGTGAAGACGATGAATACAATTGGTGAAGCACAGACAGAAGCCATGTCACTCAATAAACCCACTGAGTCTTTGTGGCGAGCAGCATGGACAAAATTTACCTTTTTGGCTCTCTGTTGGATCAGTTTTTTAATAGCCCTCTTTTTTGGTGGTTTAATCCTTTATCTGGTGCAACCACGTTTGACAGAGCTGAGTATCTGGCTTAATTATATCGTGCTCTCCGGAGGAATTGCTTTTTATGTAATATTGGGAGGCGGACTCTTTCTGATTACCGCAAGCTCCCTTACTGGCCTTGATCTTCTCTATCCCCATAATAAACGATCAGTCACAATAAAACTTCTCTTTCCCATTGCCGTAACCCTTGGTGAAATCATTGGGATTAGTCGCAGCAAGCTTCGGACCTCCTTTGTGAAGGTGAACAATGCTTTGACAAAGGCACAACGGAAACGAATCCGTGGGGATCGGATCCTGATCCTATTGCCTCACTGTTTACAAATCGATGTGTGCAATCGGAAAATTACCAATGATATTCATAACTGTGTCCAGTGTGGTCGTTGTCCAGTGGGTGAACTCTTAGCCTTTGAGAAGAAATACAACATCAATATTGTCGTGGTCAATGGTGGTACCTTAGCCAGACGTAAAGTGGCCACCTTTCATCCAACCGGCATTGTTGCTATTGCCTGCGAAAGAGATCTGACTCTTGGGATTCAGGATGTGCATCCTATTCCGGTATTTGGTGTTATAAATGACCGACCCCATGGCCCCTGCCATAACACTTGCGTTGATATGCAATTGGTTGATGAGGCCATTCGCTTTTTTGTGCAGAATCATTCTGAAAAACAGGCCGCATGATTTGAACTAAAATTCCCGGTACTGAATATCGTAGGGATACCCCTGCTCAGCTAAAAAGAGCTGCCGTTTCATAGCAAATTCCAATTCCCGTGATTCCCGTGTGACAATCGAGTAGAAAGTTGCCTGGGCAGCATCCTTTTTTGGCCTAAGAATACGACCTAAACGTTGTGCCTCTTCTTGGCGAGACCCAAAGGTACCGGAGATCTGTATGGCCACATTGGCATCGGGCAGGTCAACGGCAAAGTTTCCCACCTTGGAAAGAATCAGCACGGTTATCTTGCCTTCACGAAACTGTTGATAGAGCTCATCCCGCTTATCATTCGGTGTTGATCCGGTAATGACCGGTGCATTAAATTCTTTGCCAAAGGCTTTGATTTGTGAGAGATATTGCCCTAAGATAAGGATTCTATCACCCCTGTGTCTGTCGAGTATTTCCCGTGCTACAGCAATCTTATGCGGATTTTCATAGGCAAGTCGAATTTGTTGAGCCGGCGGTAGGGAGAGATAGCGAATCTTCTCTGAGGGGGGGAGGTCAATTCTGATCTCAACGCATATGGCCGTAGCAATCCAGCCCTGTTTTTCCAGCACTTTCCAGGGGACATCATATTTTTTAGGCCCAATTAGGGTAAACACATCCTTTTCATGGCCGTCTTCTCGAATGAGCGTTGCAGTAAGGCCAAGGCGTCGCCGTGCTTGCAGATCTGCGGTAAATTTGAAGACCGGAGCTGGTAAGAGGTGCACTTCATCATAAATAATGAGACCCCAGTTTTCCTGGTTGAATATTCCGTAGTGGATAAAGGGGTCACTCTTTTTCTTTCGATAGGTGAGGATCTGATAGGTGGCTAAGGTGACTGGTTTGATCTCTTTGACCTCACCACTATATTCTCCCACTTCTTCCTTGGTAAGATGGGTCCGATTGAGTATTTCCCGCTTCCACTGCCGCGCAGCTACAATATTAGTGACCAGGATAAGAGTTTTTCTTTTGAGGTGAGCCATAGTTATAATGCCAACAATAGTTTTTCCCGCGCCACAGGGAAGCACAATGACCCCGCTGCCTCCGGGCATCGCCTCACTTCCCATAAAACTGCCCATGGCCTGACTTTGATACTCACGTACAGAGAAGGTCGATCCATCGGCGCAGGTTTTTCGTACCTCGACAGGGTAGGGCTCACCATTTACATATCCCGCTAAATCGCGTACAGGATAACCCAAGGTGATTAAAATTTGCTTGAGAATACCCCGGTGTTCTGCGCTTATTTCAAAGGAGTTTAGATCAAACCGATTTCGAAGTATGGAGGATAATTTGGGATTTTTTGAGAGCTGATAAATCAGCTGAGAGTCGGGGGAGCTTAAAAGCAGGGTGTCTTGCTCTTTTTTCAGAGTGAGCTTACCAAACCTTCCCATAAGCTCTTTTATATCCTCTAAAACATTTTGGGGCAGGGGATATTTGGAATATTGTTCCAGTTTTTCAATGACTAAGTCAGGGGTCCAACCTAGTGAGGCTGCATTCCAAAGGGAAAGTGGTGTAATGTGATAGGTATGAATGAATTCCGGGCTTTTTTCAAGGTGAGCAAAGGCGGTAATCGCATCTCGGGTCTCTTTGAAAAGAGGATTGTTTACCTCAAGCAAAAGGGTGCTATCGCTCTGAATAATGAGGGGATTTTCCGGGTTCATAGATGTGAGGAGACCATCAACAAATATAGGAATTGCAGGGCAGCAGAATAACACCCTGTTCCTTGCTGAAAAAGCCTAATCCAACTCCTTTGTGTGCTGTATATTTATTGAATATTTTAGCGTTATGAAATTACCGTCGAATTGCTGAAAATAAATTTTGACGGCATTGACTAGTATTAAAGCATTTCGTAATTTATAATAGAAGAAAGATAGCTTAATTCGTTAATCACACTCATTTCCTCCGGAAATGAGTTTATTTTTTTCATGTTGGAGTAACAGATGCCAAACACAATTATTGTTGGATCCCAATGGGGGGATGAAGGGAAAGCGAAGGTCATTGACTATTTAACCAAACAGTCTGACCTGATTATTCGATATCATGGTGGTGCCAATGCGGGCCACACCGTAGTTGTGGATGGTGATAAGTTCATATTTCATATGGTTCCCTCTGGCATTATGTACCCAGGAAAAAAGTGCGTTATTGGAAATGGTGTTGTCTTTGATGCTGAACAGTTTCTTGTTGAGGTTGACGAGCTTAAGGAGAAGGGGATCTCTGTTGAGGGCCGCCTCTTTATCTCTGACCTTGCCCATTTGGTGCTTCCCTACCATAAGTTACTCGACAAGGCCCGTGAGTCGGATAGCAAAAACACCAAGATCGGCACAACCGGCCGCGGGATTGGCCCGGCCTATGCGGATAAGGTCACTCGTGTTGGTATCCGCACTGGTGATTTACTTGACTGGGATCTTTTCACCGAGAAGTTGAAAAAGGCTTTTGCTGAGAAGAAATTCCTTGTTGAACAGATGCATAAAGCCACCTTTGATTTAGATTTCGAAGAGACACTAAAGCAATTTGAGGAGATTACCAAACGCATTGCCCCGTACATTTGTGATACTGCAGACTATCTCTTTAATGCCTTACAGGCCAAGGAGAATTTACTCTTCGAGGGTGCCCAGGGCACTTTTTTAGATATTGATCACGGAACCTATCCCTTTGTTACCTCATCGAACACGCTCTCCGGATCGGTCTGTGCTGGTGCCGGAGTAGGTCCTGCAACAATCGACCATGTTGTTGGAATTGTAAAAGCCTATACAACCCGTGTTGGAAATGGCCCCTTTCCCACAGAGCAGTTGAATGAGGATGGGGAGCTTCTGAGAAAAGAGGGTGCTGAATTTGGTGCAACCACTGGACGTCCCCGTCGTTGTGGGTGGTTTGACAGTGTGGTTGTTCGTAAGGCAATTGCTCTTAACGGTTTTACCCGTATGGCTTTGACAAAGCTCGACGTGCTCAATGTTTTTAAAGAGATTAAAATATGCACCCATTATGAGGTTGATGGCGTAAAGCGGGAGAGCTTTCCCACCACTCTTAAGGATATTGAAAAATGTGTGCCTATTTACGAGACGCTGCCGGGGTGGGAATGCGATATATCCCAGTGTAACTCCTATGAAGAGTTACCGGAGAATGCCCGTAAATATATCAAGCGAATTCAGGAACTCTGCTACTCAATTCCGGCACTTATCGTGTCTGTTGGGCCGGATCGGAGTCAGACAATCGAAGTGGAGCCGTTGACTTAATTGGTGAGCACCCTGATTGCTCGCTCATTGTCTTTATGCGTACGATTGTAGTGTTTTTTATTGTTGGAGCTGTGCTACTGGTTTCCATAATTATTGGAGCCCGGAGGGTCTCATCATTAGAGCAACAAAGCGCACTTTCCGGTGATATGCCGGTGACAACCGTACCCCATATCGGTAGGGTCGAGGTATTAAATGGCTGTGGTACACCAAAGGCAGCCAGTGCTATTGCCGACTTTTTACGAAAAAAGAATTTTGACGTTAAAGAGATTGGCAATGCCAAGAGCTGGAATTATCCTCAAACCTTGGTGGTCTCCCACAGTAAGGATATGAGTGTGGCCAATAAAATTGGCAAGGTACTAAAAACGGAAAATATAATTCTTCTAAGAAAGAGCGAGGCTCCCTACAATGTTAGTGTTATTGTTGGGGCCGATTTTGAAAGGTTGCTCCCATGACAGAACAGCAACAGATGTTGAGTGGAAAGGCACTGGTAGATTGTGCAGTTGCCATGGCCCAGGAAAAAAAGGCTGAAAATATAGTCCTCTTTAATCCCGGTGCTGAATCGGGTATTGCCGAATGGTTTTTAATCTGTGAGGGAAGTAACCTTGTACATACTAGAGCTATTGCGGACTCGGTAGTGGTTGGCTTGAAAAAAGAGAACACCGCACCCTGGCATAGAGAAGGATTAGAAGAGGGACGTTGGATTCTTTTAGATTACTCTGATGTGGTAATCAATATCCTAATTCCTGAGGTTCGTGAGTACTATAGATTGGAATCGCTTTGGGCAGAGTATGAGCGTTTTGATGTTGCTTCTTCTGAACTTTAAAAGCGGTGCGCTTGTCTATCGATTTTTAAAATGATCTGCCAAAGTACTAAGCTGATTTGAAGAGGGCCGAACCTTAGGTGGTTTTGATCCGGTTTTCTTCATGGAGAGTGAGATTCGTCTCTTCTTTTTATCGACCTTTAATATCTTAACGTCCACTGAGTCATTGGGCTTTACCACTTGATCAGCAGTTTCAATATACCCATTAGCTAATTGCGAGATATGTACCAGACCATCACAGACAGCATTGATATCAACAAACACCCCAAAGTCGGTAATGTTCGTTACTTTACCGGTAACAACAGAGTTGAGAGTAAGCTCGGAGAGTCGCAGTCTACGCTGACGTTTACTAGACCCGGCAAGAAGCGGATACTGCTGCCCAGTGGCAAGCTGACCTCGTAGCTTTTGGTTGATATAGGTTGTCTCTATTGGATCGGAGGAGGCAAATTCGCCAACCAACTCAGGATTACTTACCATCGATTCTAAGGAGGCATTGATTTCCGAAGAGATAGCAGTTGCCACGTCAAAGTGGTCAGGATGCACTGTAGTCCGGTCAAGAATATTTTTAGCCTTAGGAATAATGAGATATCCAGTTATATTTCTGAAGATAATCTCGGTCATTCCCTTGATCTCTAAGAGGCTATTTTTAGTTTCAAAGGGTTTTTTGGCACCCTCTTTACGAATGTTAAGCAGTATCTCATCAGAAACGCAGGCTAGATTCTTAAGTACAGAATCGGGTGAATCGTAAAAGGGAATCCCTTTATGGAGTTCGTACTCAGTGATGATCCGCATTAGAAGAGCTTCAAGTTGCTCATCTCTGATATGCTTTTGCATAGCATGAAAGGGGATATACTTGACCCCGATCTGAGGGATTATTGAGAGGGGCTGCAAAAGAGCCAAGCCAAAGGCAAATACCTCTTTCATTGGATCCTCTAAAACAGCGTAACGCTCCTGCATCCATTGTGATTTGACTAATCCCTTAAGATTGCCGCTGGCACTCTTTTTCTCAACAGGGATGTCACCGGCCATACTTTTTAAGGTGTTGGTGGTAATGGTAACAGCCTTGTCAGCAAGCGGATTATCCATGATTATAGCACGGCTAGGCTTGTAGCGGACGTAAAACTGCTTGACTCTACTGGAAAAGAGGTTTCCCTTTCCAATATCGATTGTTTCGCTGGTAGCACCCAACATGTTACCTCGATTTGTCAAGGCAACGATGATAAGGGTGTTGTCTTCACTTAAAGATATTGCGAAAACCGTTGTCGCAGCTTCGGTTGTAGATATTGCAGTCTGTAAATCTTTGTCTACTTTTTGTAGTGCCCACTTCTCTGCCTTTGTGTAAAGACGATTTTTAACATAGGTTTCTACCATGGGCTGTAAAAGGCGGGACCAGCACTCCTCTATGGTTTCACAGATAAAGTCGAAGCCAATAAAGTCGGGATTTTCGATAAAGTGATGCCGCAGTAACTCGTTAATATGAAAAAGTTGAATACCATTTTTAAGGCGGATCTCCTTTTTCTCTTCAGCGTCGCGCAAAGAGAGGTACTCCTCAGGAGTGATCTCCGGGACTGGAACCATTTTGCCCCGATAAATGGCATATCGCTTGTCTTTCTTATTTTTTGGTAGTACTTCGATGAATCCGTTTTCATATCCTACTTCTCTGGCCATGGTGCGAACCTCTTCATCAGAGGCGTAGCGCTCGGCAAGAATGTCCTTGACCCCATTAAGAACATCTTCCACGGTTTTTAAGGCCTTATCTTTACCCACGTATTCCTGGGCAAGATCTTCTAAGGATCCCTCTTCAACTTCTTGCTCATAGCAGATATCAGCAAGCTTTTCCAAACCCATCTTAATAGCCCGTTGTCCTCTGCTACGTGTGTTTGGTCGAAAGGGAAGAATAAGGTCATCCAACTCTCGTCCTTTGGTGGAGAGTTGAATCCGTTTCTCAATGCTTTTGGTTAGAGCCTCTGCCTTGGTAAGGGTTGTAATAACGCGCTTCTTTTTAGGAGCGAGGTCGGCAATCTCCTGGAGCTTTGCATAAATATCTGCTAATAGGGAGATACCTAATTCCGAAGAGATTTCTGGCACATAGTCATTGAGGTAGAATATGGAATCACCCTTTTCAAAGTGATCACATATCTTTTTAGCTAGCTGTTTTGAAATATCCCATTGCTCAGCAATGTACTGACTGAATTCTTGCATGAATTTTTATAGAGGTGAGGGTCCTTGAATATGTAATACTGTTTTTTCGAGACATAAATTACAAAATGACCTGGCAAAGAAGCAAGGAGATTGGGGATTATTTCTACAAAGGAGCTTATGGTTAGTGAAAACAGTCAGATTCGGAGAATAATTCTCTTGCAAAGCGAGGTGGTTCATCTTACAATATCAAATATAGTATTATGCTGATTTGCACTACTCTCATTTGGAATGGGTAATAAACGAGGTTTATATCTATGTTGAAAGTAAACGTTTCCATTAATAAATATGGGATGAGAGCACTTTGTGCGCTCATTATTATGGTGTCACTCTTGTCTGTGTATGCTGAACAGATTGCCACCACAGCTGATGGAAAAAAGGTGCGATTGAAGGATAACGGTACCTGGGAATATATAAAAGACTCCAAAACGACAGGTAGCGCCACACAGAGTTCTACAGTGATGACTCAGAAATCAGGAAGTACCACAGAAACCAGTGGGACGGGTGATGGGAAAAAACAGCACATCTCCTCACAAGAGATCGAGTCCTTAGTGAATATTATCCAGGGGGATAGGGCATCGGATTTTAGGAACGTCTCCTGGGGAATGTCTCTGGAGCAGGTAAAGAAGTTAGAGAATCTAAAGTTTCTTTCCGCTGGAAAAGACTCGCTGAAATATGATTATAAGCTTATTGGGATGAACTGCAAGGTAATCTACAAATTTCGTGACAACAAACTGGTTTCCGCCCGGTATAATATCGAACAAAAACATATAGATCCCTCACTCTTTAATGAAGATTATGTCTCCTTAAAACAGTATTTTTCTAAAGTGATTGGTACCCCCCTTACTGATCAGGATGTGTGGAAGAACAATCTTTACAAGCCGGATAAGACCAAGTGGGGCTTTGCAGTGAGTATCGGTTTTTTAACCCGGATGATTATTTGGAAACAGCTTGGCACCAAAATCCTTCTGCAGATGAACGGCCACAATCACAAAATATATATAACCATCAAGTATTCCAGTCTAAAGCTTGGTCTGGGATAAGGGGCTACACCTTTTTATTGACATAGAGGCAGCTGACCGATCGCCCTGACCTCTTTTCTTCCAGAATGGGTTCTCTTTTTTTGCATTCCTCTTTTGCCACGGGACATCGCGTATGAAAAGCACAACCTGAAGGAGGCCTTGCAGGACTGGGAATATCACCCTGCAGAATAGTCTTTTTTTGAGAACGATGCAAAGATGGCTCGGGAATGACCGAGATGAGTGCCTTTGTATAGGGATGTAAAGGATCAAGGCAGATCTGTTGAGCTGGGCCAATTTCAACAATCTTTCCCAAGTACATAACCGCTATACGATCGGAAATATGTTTTACCACACTGAGGTCGTGGGAGATAAAGAGGTAGGAGAGAGAAAGCTCCTCTTTAAGGGCGATCATCAGATTGATGATCTGCGCCTGAATCGAGACATCTAAGGCAGAGACTGGCTCATCAGCGATAATAAGTTGCGGTTTTAAAGCCAGGGCTCGAGCAATACCAATCCGTTGGCATTGCCCACCACTAAACTCGTGAGGGTATCGGTTGAGCGCACTCTGTGGCAAGCCCACTTTGTCAAGGAGTGCTGCTACGGCTTCTTTTCGCTCAATCGGTGAACCCCTATGATGTACAATTAAAGGCTCCTCAATAATACCCCCCACGGTCATTCGAGGATTGAGGGAACTGAGCGGGTCCTGAAAGATAATCTGCATAGTTTTTCGAATATCCTTAAGCTCCCCTGATGAGAGAGCCAAAAGATCCCGGTTGTCAAAATGGATTGATCCTGCTGTGGGTTCAGTAAGGCGCAGAATGCATCGGCCAGCGGTCGACTTACCACAACCCGATTCTCCAACCAGGCCAAGTACTTCGTTCTTTTCTAACGTAAAGCTGCAATCATCCACAGCTTTAATGGGCAGAGCAGGCTTTGAAAAGAGTCCACTCTTTTGGGGAAAGTACTTTTTTAGGTTTTTTACGGTTAATAGCATGGTTTAAAATATTCTTACCTTAGTATTGTTGATCCTTAAGTCGGTAGTGAAAACAGGCAACCCTATGTCCCGGTGTGATCTCCTCTTCCACAGGGTCCTTTTTACACAGATCACTATGAAAAGTACATCGTTCATAAAAGCGACAGCCTGGTTGATAATCGGTTGGGTCTGGAAGTGTTCCGGGAATAACCGTGAGGTGTTCTTGCTCCTTTGAGATGTGCGGCACTGATTCAAGTAGTCCCAGCGTGTAGGGATGGGCTGCATGATTAAAGATATCCTTTGTTGTTCCACGCTCAGCAACCGTACCTGCATAGAGAACAATTATCTCATCGGCGATCTCCGCAACTACACCAAGGTCGTGGGTGATGAATATCATAGCCATATCGCTGCTCTTTTTCAGTGTGCCGAGCAACTCTAAGATCTGGGCCTGAATAGAGACATCCAGCGCAGTGGTCGGCTCATCAGCGATGAGTAATTTTGGTTTGCAACTGAGTGCCATGGCAATCATGACGCGTTGACGCATGCCACCGGAGAATTGATGGGGATATTCGGAAAACCGTTTTTCTGCTTCAGGAATACCCACCTGTTTCATGAGAGCAAGAGCCTTCTCCTTGGCCTCCTTTTTCGTAATCTTATCATGGATGTGCAAGGATTCCTGAATCTGATACCCGCAGGTCAAGACCGGGTTGAGTGAGGTCATGGGGTCTTGAAAGATCATAGCTATATCATTGCCTCGTAGAGCCCTCATCTCCTTTTCAGAAAGGCCAAGGAGATCTTTGGTATCCAGCACTACTGATCCCGAGGTGATTTTTGCTGGCGGTATGGGAAGCAGTCCCATGATTGCCCGAGCAGTAACCGATTTACCGCACCCTGACTCACCAACAATACAGAGCGTCTTACCCTGGTCAACTGAGAGATTCAGGTTGTCAACTGCGTGGAGCACACCCTCATCAGTCGAGAATTGTATGGAGAGGTCTTTAATCTCTAACAGTGCCATGCTCGGTGCTACCGCTCCTTAGTCTTGTTACTGATGCGTGGATCAAAGCTGTCCCGCAATGCATCAGAAAAAATGTTAAAGGCCAATACAATAATAAACATTGCACAGGTCGCGCCTAAAAATTGCCAATACACACCGCGACCAACCAGCTCAAGTTTAGCGTCACTGATCATATTTCCCCAGCTTGGCTTACCCTGTACGCCAACACCGATATAGCTTAATATCACCTCGGCCTTGATTGCTGAGACAAAGAGAAGCGAGGCATTGATAAAGATCAGTGGCAGCACATTGGGGAGTATATGACGAAAAATAATACGTAAAGGACCGGCACCCAAGGCATGGGCTGCAGTCACATAGTCCCGCTCTCGGTACTTAATAAATTCCCCTCTGACAACACGACAGATACCCACCCAGGAGGTGACTCCCAGGGCAATGTACACAGAAAAAATCCCCTTGCCCAGTACTAAGGCCAGCGCGAGTAAGAGTAAAAGGTAGGGAATTGAAGAGAAGGTAGAGTATATCCAGACTATAAAATCATCTATCCGCCCACCAAAAAAGCCTGCCAGAGCCCCAAGCACAATACCGATTGGCACGGCAATAAGCGTTGTGATAAAGCCTATGGACATGGAAATTTTTACACCATAGATAACCCGGATAAATACATCTCTGCCAAAGATGTCTGTTCCCAGAATATGCGCCCAGGAGGGTTTTTCATAGGATTCACCCACAGTATCATGGATAGGAAGGTTGAGCAGATTGGTTTGAATGAGTAGCGCAATAAGAATATAGGCTGCTATAATAGCAAAGCTTATCATAGCAAGCTTGTCGCGACCAAGCTCGGTAAGTGCCTTCTGAGTGAGTGATTTACTTTTGCGCATAGTTGTCTTCTATTTTAAGCGTACCCGTGGGTCAGCAAGGGCATAACAGATATCAGTGACAATGTTTCCGCCAACGTACAGCAGCGCTCCAATAAAGGTGATCGCCTTAATCACGGGAAAGTCAGAGGAGTTTATCGCATTTATACTCATACTTCCCAATCCGGGAATACTAAAAAAGTTTTCTAATAGTAAAGAACCTGTATACAAAAAGGGAATCGCAATAACCAAACGGGTGATAATCGGGATCATGGCATTTTTAAGCACATGTCTAAAAAGGACCCGATATTTACCAAGGCCCTTGGCATAGGCTGTGCGTACATAGTCCTGGTTAATCTCATCGAGCATGACCGTACGAAAGAAGCGTACGTCCGAACCAAGTGACACAATAACCCAGATGAGACCCGGTAATACTAAAAAGGGAACACCCCGTAATCCCGGCTCCCATCCTGAGATAGGAAAAAGACCACTCATATAGGCAAGGTAGTATTGACCGGCAATAATGTAGGCCAATACACTGACGCTCATTCCAGCTACAGAGAGCACCACCGTGAGTCGGTCAAAGAGTTTCCCTCGATATAGTGCAACCAGCAAAGAGATAATAATGCCCAGAATCGATCCAAAAAAGAAGGCCGGAACCGCCAATGAGAGAGAGGGGCCCATACCCTCTTTGATCATCTGGGAGATCTTCTGTTTTGTGGCATAGGAGCGGCCAAAGTCAAAGGTGGTAATCTGTTTAAGATAAAAGAAGTATTGCTGGTAAAGCGGTCGATCTAAACCAAGCTCGCGACGGAGCGCATCAATCTCCTTTTGTCCAGCACCCTTTCCTACCATCTGGTAGACCGGGTCTCCGCCAACTACATTAAACACAATAAAGGTAACCAGCGTTACCCCAAAGAGGGTTGGAATTGCCTGTATAATTCTTCGTATGATATAGGAGAGCACTACTTACCCTTTAAAAGCTCGTTGCGCTTGTCTATATCAATTCGGAGATACTTGAAATTACCTGGGGAGATATCATTGTACTTTCGGTTTTTTACCCACGAGTAGGAGAGGCCAAAGGCAAGGCGGTGCACTCCTGGAATCCAAGGGCAATCCTCAGCAAAGATATCCTTCATCTTTTTAATGATGAGGCTCTTTTGCTCATCATCGGTGGTCTTTAACAGTTCTTCGTAAAGTTTGTCATAGGTTGCATTTTTATAGTTGGCATTGTTGGTACCGGGCGCTTCGTTCGGTCCGTAGAGAAGCTGCATAAAGTTTTCTGGATCAGGATAATCTGCACTCCAGGCCATACCGGCAATTTGAAATTTCTTGTTCTTGATCCGATTGAGAAACTCCGGCCAGGTCACCGAGGTTACGGTAATTTTTATACCCACATCTCCCATCTCCTTAACAAACTTTTCCGACCATTGACGGGCGGTGGTGTTGTCATTGGAGAGATACTCAAATGTGGGAAGCCTTTTACCGCCGGGGAACCCCGCCTTTTCCAGCTCCTTTTTTGCAAGCGCCGGGTCAAACTTTTGGTAGGGGTTGACAAAATCGGGATCGTACCCAACAAGTCCCGGTGGGACTGGTGAGTGAGCTGGAATTGCGCGGTCGTTAAACATAAGTTTTATGTTTTTGTCAATGTCCCAGGCATAGCAGAAGGCGCGACGCAGGTGCACGTTGGATCCTAGGGTTTTGTCTTCCATATTAAAAAAAGTATAGGTTACATCCAGCGAGGGATTGATATTCAGGTTGATCTCTTTGTCGGCAAGCTCATTTTTTAGGCTTTTGTCAGGGTTGATCGCCTGGTTGTAATTATCCTTGGGGATTCCGGTGACCTCGATATTTCCCTGCATAAAATTGAGCCACTGGGGTTGACTCTCCACATACACATTAAAAATGAGCGTGTCTATAAAGGGGAGTTCTTTTCCTGCGTCATCTAAGAGACCAGCTTCCTTATCTTCTTCTGAACCTTCACTGGGATAGTGCTCTTTTCGATACTCTGGATTTTTGGTAAAGACAAGTCGGAGCCCCTTACGCCACTCAGAAAGCTTGTAGGGCCCAGTGCCCACCGGATGGTTAAGAAACTCTTCACCATAATGATCCACAGCCTCCTTGGGTACCACGCTGGTATAGGACATGGTAAAAAAGTAGAGCATCTGCGAGCAGGGCTGGGTTAGCGTTAATACAAAGGTATATTTGTCTGGCGCTTGAAGTCCCTCAACAGTACGAGTGTAGTCAGTGGTTTCTGACTCCTGGCTCTCTTTGCGAAACTCATCAAGACCTCTTATGCGACCATCAAAGATCCACCAGCCCGTACTCTTGGTTTTTATATCAGCCACTCGTTTAATTGAGTAGATTAAATCCTCAGCAACAAACTCTCGCTTTTCCCCCTTAAAACAGGGGTCATCTTGAAAATAGACTCCCTTCTTAAGTGTAAAAGTATAGGTGAGCCCGTCTTCACTTATGGTAGGCATAGATTCTGCTAAAAGTGGCACCAATTCGTAGGGGCGTTTTAGATGATGGTATTGCAATAGGGTCTCATAGACCTGTTTGATTGAAATGTGCGAATAAATATCATCTCCCAGGGCAGGGTCAAATCCCTTCACCCGAGTCACCATAGGATAGCGGTACACATTACCTAAACTCTTTCCTCGCTGTGAACAACCAATGCTTAGAATTGCTATTATAAGGCCTATTATAATAGAATAGGTACTATATCTTAAAATGCCTGAATTCATGCTATCTCCAAGTCTGTAAAGGGTGTTGTTGCCAATTGATTAAAAAATATAATGTCTGTGATGGCAATATACTAAGGGTAATTGAAATTTATGATGTACTTAAGTTAAAGATTTTTAAAAATATTTATGAGTTACCCATTTCATTTGGGTCCGTTGAAAGTAATATGGTCTTGGTTATTTAAAATGTTTGGGCGTTATCTTAGTTGAGCTATTAATATATATAAAATATTTGGGGGTTCCCTTCGCTGTGCTCAGGTCGCCGTGGTTCCGGGCTCGGCTCATCCGCCTCGGTCCCGCAAGCGGGACTAAACCCTCCACCTGGCTAACCCAAAAGATTAGAAGCAAGTCAAAAGTTGAATTTTTCTCCTACACTTTCTAACTATAGCTTATTTTAGGCACTCTAAACTCCACACTTCAATAAAATAATGTCAGCTTTTTATGATGCACTTCACCGTGTGGCACTGACACCCTTGTCAGTGGTTTAAGACGGAGTTAGCAGCTGACGTTTAGTGGTTTGTTATAACTCTTTTTCTCTTAAGTTTATAATCTTATCTGCTTGTTTTAAAACTTTTAGCTCAGGATAATCATATTTCGATGGAGAATGATGATTACCTATGATTTCTTTGATTTTTTTAATTTTGTTATCTGAAAAATTGATGTTACTGAGTAATTTCTCCGCTTCTGAAGGTCCGAATTGTTCTTGAGTTTTTCCATTGTTATATCCGAGTTTTTTTTCCGATGGTTTTATACCCACATCATGCAGAAGTGCGCAAGCAATAACGATTTCTTCATCGCAATCATTTTTTGTTTTTAGAATATGTTCTGATTCTTCTAACACGCTTAAAGCATGGCTTATGCGACGGTAGTCTTCTTCAAAGAAATCAACTAGCAATTTAATTATTTTTGCTTTTAAATATTCCATTGTATTCTCATACTGTTTAAATTGAGCTGGCTCCAGCCCGCTTATAAAGTTTGCAATTTTCCTCAAATTATTTTATTAGAGATTTTGGGAATAGTTATCCCCGAAGGGGTATAACCTTGAGTAGCCCCAGGTAAGGAACGCAACCTGGGGTTATGAATAATAAAAATCACGCGACCTCGAAGAGGTCGAACTTTATTCTAAATATTGCTCATGAAAATCGATTCCTTCCTCTCTTAACAATCTCTTAAATTTCTCAATAAATGACTCCCTGTTATGATGTTCAGTTTGATTTTTAATATAAGCAATTACAGCATCACGATGAGAATGAGATTTTGTAAAAGCACCATATTCATTTTGCCATCCAGAGCATGTACTATATTTAATTTGTCATTAAAAAACATGGGTACATTTATAGTATACAATAAGCAATATTTAGCAGCCCCGTAAGAAAGGGTGAAAGTGCTGAAAAAGAGCTTGGTTTGATTATTGTGTAATAATTGACATCGTCCCTAAAGACCTTGAGATCGTGAAACAAAAATTGTAAATGATGATGAGGGAGATCGAAGTCAGAGAGGTGAAGTTGATGAACCTGATGGCCCTTAAAACCTTTAACAAAAAAGGGTGATTTTTTAATGAAGACAGCCAATGAACATTTTGACAGAAAATATATCCATCTTCTTGCAGATATAATGGATTTGTTTTCGACCTTTATTATAGCTTTATTTTCATATTTTTTTGGACCTGATATCGTCAGTTTAAATCTCAACTTATTTGAGTATTGGATATTGGTACACATTTTTATTGGAATTTTTTGTTTTTTAATTTGTAAGGGGAATTTTATAGGACATGTATTCTTTAGAATTCAATTAGTTAATACGAAAACTGATAAAAAACCTATATTTAAATTGCTAATTCGATTTTTTATAATTACTCTTTTGATATTTAGTGAAATTCTAAATTCAACTCCAATATATCTTTCTATGTTTGGTGTATTAGTATTAATATACCCTTTTAAAATGAGAAAAAAAGGTGATATCAAATATTATAACTCCCCAATAAATCATACTTTAGGCTTAGAATTTCAGAAAATGAATTTTAATGATTAGCTAATAACTGTTATATGTTCTTCAAAAAAATCTTTAATAATCATCAGCTTAAACGCCTCTTAGCCTTTTTAGTAGATATTCTAGTTGTAATCATTATTGGGCTCACTGTTGGATTTGTGTTTGGTGATAGATTTGCCTTAATGGGTGATAATGCTATATGGATTGGCTTTTTTGTTATATTACTGTATCACGGTATTCTTAATAGCTCAATTAACCGAGGGAGAACCCTTGGGAAAATGTTGTTTAATATAGAGGTGTGTTCATCAAGCGGAAAATATTTACCTCTTTGGAAATCGTTGCTCAGATCTTTATTTGTTATAACCCCATTTTATCATGAGGGTTCGACAAGAGACCTGGTCTCTGATTTTAGTAATGATTTCTTTAATAATACATTTGATTTAATAACTGGAACTCTGGCATTTAGCCACACCTACCTTTTCTTATTTAATAGACGGACACTACAATCACTACATGACTTGGTCTTTGATTCAAAAGTTTTGTTTAGAACTGAAATAGAGACTACTGAGATTCAAAAAGTAAATAAGCTACATTTTATAAGTATAATGGTTTTCTTGCTGTATTTTGCTTTCAGCAATAATGTCAGTCTTGGGTCTTTGAAAGATATGGAGGAGATCCTCAATAATTCAATTTTACCAACATATTTAAATATCAAGAAAGTAGAAGGCGTGGTGTCATCTAAAGTTTCAATTGTTAATGATAAGGTATTTATTAATGTTAAGGTCCATGACGAAGAAATGCTTGGTACTGAGTATGCATGTAAAATCTCGAACGTAGCTATAAATCATCTAAATATTGATCATGATGTACCAATGAAAATTATAATTGCCCACGGCTATGATATTGGAATTTTTTGGTCCTGGGATCATTATAAAATGGAATTACCATTAAACAAATGGAAAGAATTAATTAAAAGAAAAATATATCCTCTTTAATTACTTGCTACCCCGCCTCAGAATACACGGTCTCCGGAAGTCCTAAATATCGTGCAGTATCCAAAGCATACCCAACTTTTCGGTTGATTTTATATTCCATGCGCTCGGCAACAATATCACAGAGTTGGCCACATCCAGCTTGTACTAAAATGTCACAGAGCCAAGGGCTGTTAAGGATGTCGGTGTGCATGAATGCATAGGCAGAGTCTAGACTGAGATACTTTTTGTCAATTTTACGGATCCCTAAAATTCTATCCAGTTTTCTTCCTTCTGGTGTACCAGAACTTGTTAAAAAGAGAAAGGTCTTGATGATTAGCATATTGTCAATAATAGTAAAGATAAAGTAACCAAGCCTTCCATTTTTTAGGGTAAAAGCCAAAAGCCCTCTATTGTTACGATATTCCACAATGGTTGGATATTTTAGGCTTATGTTGAGAGCAGCCCGTAAACCTTCGGGTAAATCCAAACCTCTGGTTCTTTCAAGAAAGCGATGCATCGCGTGTGATTGAATGTACATGTCTAATATTTTTTCATTGTTGCTATAATCGGAGGAAAGCTTTTTGCAGGGTACTTGAATCCACTTGATCGTACTACTCATTTTATCGGGAACACCAACTCGAAAGACAACTCTTTTTATACCATCTACAGTAATATGCCGTGTCTTTGGTTTTTCTTTTTTTACATAGGCACAGGAACTCATCCCAACAAAATGGCCATTGACAAAAGAATCAATAGTACCAGTTCTAATAGTACACAACAATCGATCTGGTCTACTGGAGAAGAAAGCTAGTGTTCTAAGCAGACTTGCTAAATCGAATTCAAAGGGATTCTCTCTGTCTTCCATTAAGTGTTGTAATTTTTTAGTTGCCTCGCACAATTCATCGGCACCCTCAAAGGCATCTGGTTTAATGGTGTTGAAAAAAAAGAGACAGGTGTATCCCACGGTAAAGTAATCGTGAAGAGAGACCAAAGCCGTGCTATCACCCAAGAAATTCCCCATTTCCTTAAGGTATGATGACACTGTTGATCGAAGATAATGTAAATACTTCTTGTCCATTTGAGTGCCCTGCTCTGGCTCTATACGAAAACTTCGCATGCGGTATTTTGCCATACGCCTTTTTTGCTCAAGTGGAATTTTTGCATAGAGATGGCCGATACCCAGTGTCTTCATAAACTGATACACTCTTTTTAGGAAATCCTTTTTTCCTATAACTGGATTCTCATTTTTCTTTGTCCTGCAAATACGATTTTTTTTACACCTAGATTTCTTCTTCATGGTTTTGAACTCCTGAAAATATGGAACGTCTCCTATTAGTAATATAATTTGTGTAATTATGATTGGGATGTTTTGTCCTTTTAACGTGCTACTTTCAAAGCGTTTCAAGGCTCCCGGTAAATCTTTGCTTACGGTGTTACTTCTCCACATGCACGAGCATAATCTGCTTTTGCATGGATTTCATCTCCTTTCTCGATTAATGGTTTCTGCCTTTTTTATCCTCGTACCACAATCGACCATTGCTTGGATAATATCTTCCATTTCAAGGGGTTGGCGCGATACAATCTTTCCATAATAGATTGAATCTTGACTGTTAAGGTTATACGGGTAGAGCGTATATTTTATGGACATAGATGCCTCCAGATTTTAGTTTGAAGGTGACAGTTCATACCAATTACGACTAAGCCTTTTCAATATTGTCTAAGTAAATAAAAAATATTAAAATATTGATTTCTCTTATAGCATTGTGAATGCAATAGATATACAATAGAAAGTATGGCATAGAAGGCATTGTGTAACTAACTGTTAATTCGTCATCTATAAGCAAATATGAATATTGACTCTCAGCGTTAGTGCAATGGTATGAATAATAAAAAAGATTGTCGTCCTAACAGGAGTGTAAAAAGTATCGGTATGAGAATTGTAATCTGTATCTTAACTTTCTGTAGCATTTGTGTTGCTGAAAGTGCAAAGCAAGATCAGGGAACATTCTCAATGGTGCCGCTCATCTGTATTGTTAGCACCATACTAGTGTATAGTCTTATTCTCTTTATTTGGTTTAAAATACGAGGTAAGTTTGCTGATAAATCAACCAAGGACTTAATCGCCTGTGGTGAGAAACTTGTTTCCAAGGATGTCAATAATCTCTCCTTAGGTATCACGGAAATCTCCCAGGGTAATCTTGCCAAACGATTGTATTTTGATGCCCTTCCTATAACCGCATCAGTAAAGCCTGAGTTTGCGACCCTAAAAACAATCTTTAATAATTTAATTGAGAATCTTCAGGAGGCGGTGTCTGCCTATAATACGGTTACAGATATCCCCTGTAAACATCTTTATTACATTGGTGCAGATTCATTTTTGGAAGGGCGCAAATGTGGCGAAATGATGGGAACCTATCTTAATGGACAGGGTGACATTGTTATCATGGGGGAAACCTTTGCCACTTCCAATTTAGATCTTCGTCGCCGTGGATTTTTAAGTACTCTGAGAGAGAAGTTCCCTCAGATCAATGTGTTGGATACCTTTGAGGCAACCTCTGATGCAATGGAAGTTGCTGCTAAGGCTATTCACAAATACCCTCAGATGAAGGGTTTTTATGTTGCCGATGGTGGTACACCTCAATTAATTGCCCAGGCTGTG
Source organism: Chitinivibrionales bacterium (assembly GCA_028278335.1). Classification (GTDB taxonomy): domain Bacteria; phylum Fibrobacterota; class Chitinivibrionia; order Chitinivibrionales; family JANQEN01; genus JANQEN01. The sequence continues at coordinate 25,898 of JANQEN010000203.1, forward strand.
GAAAAGGCTAACAAGGCAGGAAAGATAAGAATCATCACCCATGATCTTATGGATGGCACTATGAGTTACCTCCAAAAGGGAGTGGTCACCGCAACCCTTAGCCAAGATTCCTATGCTCAGGGGTATAATCCAGTCATTCATATGTTTAACTTTTTAAATAAAAAATGGAAGCCGGTCATGCCCAATTTGCTCACTGAGCTTGATGTAATCTCCAGTGAGAATTTCACTCAATATTGGCATGAGAAAAAGGGGCTCCTCCTCTCGGACGCTGTTCGGGAACGACTAGCCAAACCCATACATGTTGAACACGCAACGGAGCGTCGTATTGCTGTACTGGGACGGGACGACAATCCTTTCTGGCTTGCTATAAAAGAGGCCTTTGATGATGCCAAGGCTGCCTTGAAAAATGAGAAGGTAGTGGTTGATTGGTATGTTCCTGAAACAATCGGCAGTGTGCAGGATTTAACCGCTGATAATATTGGTGCGGCTATTGAAAAAATTATAGAGGGTAAATATGATGGCCTGCTGACACTGGCGCCGGACCGTGCACTGGTGCCCTATATTAACATGGCCGTTGACATGGGTATCCCAGTGGGCATTTACAATAGTGATCCCACCAGTTTACGGGGTTTTATTTATACCATTACCCAGGTGGCTCAGAAACTGATGACGGTCAGTGAAAACCTTAGTCAGAACAGTCATCAAATGGATGCCATTACTAAGGACATTGACAAAGCAATAGATGATATAACCAACCGGACTAAGAAACAGAATGATCATGTGTCAGGAACGCAGCGTGAGCTGATTGGATTGTTAGATACCATTAATCAAGTTAGTTCTGATACTGATCAAAGCGCAGCATCGGTTGTTGAAACGAGTAATGCAGTTAAAACAAGCACCGGTGCCATGAATGACACCTTGGATATCATGAAAGGTATTGAGAGTTCGGTTATTGAAACATGGGAGTTGGTTGAAAAGTTGGGCAAACATTCACAGCGAATCGACTCTATTGTTGAGTTGATAAATGACATTGCTGGCTCAGTAAATGTACTTGCCCTCAACGCCTCAATTACGGCAAGTAAAGCTGGTGAGTATGGCAAAGGCTTTATGGTCATTGCCAATGAAGTGCGTAATTTGGCCAAGAACACCGCTGATGCAACTGGTGAAGTTGCCGAGCTTATCAAGACGGTCCAAGAGGATATTGCTAAGATCGAGGAGGTTATGTCCAAGGGGCTTAAAAACGTTCGCCACTCAACTGAGTTGACCGGTAGTGCCCAAACTGCCCTTAATGAGACTCAGCTTCTTATTGAGACTGACAAAAAACGTATTCACGATATAGCCCAGGCCATGACCAACATGCACGAGGTGTCTAAACGGGTTGGTAATTCAATGACCCAGGTTGATTCGATCAGTAAAGAGAATCTCATGATTGTGGAAAAGATTCACTCCTCTACATCCAATATGACTATGCAGTTAGAGATGGTGATGAAGCTGATCAATAAGGTAGACATGATGGCCAAGGGCGAGCAGAATATGTTGGCTAAGTTTATTCTTTTAGAAGACTAACCATTATATAAATACAGTTAAATAATACTATTTGGGCGTGTCCCCGCTTTGCGGGGTCGCCGTGGTTCCAGGCTACCTTCCAGTCGGTCTTCACTTTGTTCGGACTGGCCTTCGGCCACCTTCCACCTGGCTCACGCAAAAGATAAAGCGTAATACAAGTGATTGACTCAAGAAAAAAAGGAATTTGTACAGTGTGTGTTATAATTCACTGAGAAGAGTCTTGTTGGCCTTTTCAACTAGTTTTGCAGAGTCCTTTGAAAGTGAGGTGTAATCACTTTTAACCCTAGATTCATTCTGCTCACGCCACATATACTTGAGCCAAAGCTCCATGCGGTCAACCTGTTCAACTACATTGGGATTATTTCGAGACTCTGGGGCATCCTGTAAATTGTCAAAGAGAAGAGCTTTGGTCGAGATATTATTTACAAAGCAGTAGAGAAGAAGATTGATGGTCTGTTCTGTGGGATACCACCGTCGTTGCAAAGTTGAAGAAACAAGGAAGTGGGAAATACGAAAAAGCTCTGACCTTGGTTTTGTAAAGCCCTGTGTCTTTAAAAACGAATTAAAATCTGGAAACCAATGGTTAATCAGTGGAAGCGTTGCGATTTGGTCAATTGACTCTTTTATGCCCGTGGCTTTAATGGTACCCACAACAAAGTCTTCCTTACCTTTATAGTTAAGTAAAGCAAGCGCTGCCTCTTGTGCTGCTTCGGTAAAGTCAAAGTCTGCAGACCAGAGATAGTAAGGGCCCTGGTTGTTAAGCTCTAAGGCTTTCATGAAGCCAGCTCTCCAACGATCACACGTATCAAAGCTCATGACTGGGAGAATTATTACACTCTCGTCATTCTTTGGGAAAAGCTTTTTTTGAAAATCAATTCGTTCAATTGGAGGAGTGAGGATTATAGTTGCATTGTGAGCCAAAAAGAAAGTTAGCCACTTGTTAATAGGTGTGTTTTTGTAGTAATTGGATTTAAAAGGAAGGTTGAAAACTAAAGTAAACATGAGTCATAGATGAGAAAAAAACTTAATAGCGATATGCAATATTTATCATTTAAACATTGAAATATAATTCAGTTTAGGGATTTTAAAGCTGCTTTAAGATTCTACCAAATTCATGTAAAATTTGATCAAATTTTGACTTGTCAAAATATTTTCTTTGATTACTTAGTTCAAGCAAGGTGCAGCAATCGTCAGTATCGATATTTCTCTCTGTTAAAGCCCATAGTTTATCGAAATGTTTGTCTATTTGATTAAAGTAGTTTGATTGATTTCTCTTTTTTACAATGAAAAACGGTGTTTCTTCATCAAAGAATGAATGAAGAAATATACTGACTATTGCTAATTTGTCGTCATAAATGTTTGCTGATACTAATGGATTATCATTGGTAACCCTTATCCATAATCTACCAAATTTATAAGGGTCGTATATACTAGTATATAATGTATATATGTTTTCAATCAATTTGAATGATTTAATCATTTTGTCAATTGAAAGATGTGGAGCATCACGGCGCTCTTCTTTTGCTCTTCTAATTGCTTGACCATTGAATGGGGAAACGATTAAAATTCGAATCTGTGCTTTGTTTTTACTAAATGCATTTTTCAAGTCAGTTTGATTTGGTGAGGCTAGTTGGGATAAAAGCTTTCCGGCGCTATATGAAACATGCTTTAATTTCTTACATTTTTTATCTTCAATTTTAAATTTAGAATTTTTATCTTTGCCTTTTATTGAAAATATTTGAAGTGTTTTCGAGAGATTTAACCAATCAGCAAGAAAATCTATTAAAGAAATCAACGCTGTGCATACTAATGTCTCACCGATATTTTTTGAGGTTATAAAATAAATAATCAAACCAAATAAAAAAATCGCAATTATTCTGACTATCTTTGAAATATTATGAAATATCATTATTACACCTCTGTGCTTTATTTATAATTTCTTTAAACTTTTGGAAAGAACTCTCATCAGAAATAATTTCTTTAAATCTTTTTAAATCTTCATCAAGTGATGTGTTGCTGGTTTTTGAGACGAGCATATTTCTCACTATTAAATAGTTTTCAATTGATCCTGTATCAAACCAAATATTTGAGTTGTTAATAAAATGCAAATTGTTCTCTGAAATAAGCTTATTGTTTAAATCGGTTAATAAACCTTTGCAACTGACTTTTTTAAGAAGATTATTTATAATTGGGAATATATTTGATGAATATTTACTGAGTCCAGTTACAACAATATTACTTTCGACTTTTTTAGGCTTTTCAACGATTTTAACAATTTTATTATCAAGAATAGTGGGAACCCCAAACAAGTCAGGTCGATTTGAATGAGATAAGAATAAATAGTTTTTATCTTTTGGTGATTCAATAACTTTTTTAATTAGATTTAGAGAGTCATCAGAGAAATAATTATCACCAAAAAGAACCAAAAAATCTTCATTCGAAATGAAATTTTCGGAGAGTAGCAGTAATTTTAAAAATGAAATTGGTGGAGCTTCTTTTGTTTCAAAAATCTCAACATGAATATTCTTTGTAAATTTAGATTTCTTTAAAAAATTATTAAAAATATCTTTTTCATTGGGATTGATTAGTAATAATACTTCCTTTATTCCCGATTGTTTTAATAAACTTAGATTTAATTCAATTACAGTTGCTTGATTTACTAACGGTAATAAGTGCTTGTTGTAGTTTATAATTAGCTTTGAAAGTCTCGTTCCTAAACCACCAGCAAAAACTATAGCTTTCATAAAAATCTCTGATGAATATTTTAAAGTAAAACTAAGATGACATAAACAAAAAGTCACCTTATTTTATGATTAAAAGTTCTTTGTATCTATCTCTTAACCTTCCTATCGGTGCGAATGAAGGGGGGTAAAGTCGTCTGAAAAGAGCACTAAAGTATTCCTTTTCGGAAGAGCCTATTTAATTAGAAAAAACAGGGGTATCTACAAGATCACCTGAGCACTTTTATTATCTGCTTGCCCGCGATATTTGGTTCACCGGCTAGGTGAAACAGATATCGCGGATGTAAGCAGTTATAAGAGAGTGAGGGAAGCTTGTAGTGGGGGGACTGGTCCCCCCGAAAGCTTTAATTTTTATTAATTAATTAAAATGTAAAGTAGCTATTATCCTTCAGAATTCTCAAGAGCTTTTTTAACTCTTGCTACATACTCATCCATACTGTGATCTTTAATACCATCAGTTCCCCACTCCAGTATGTCTTCAAAACGTCCTTTGAGTCTGTCTAAAAAGCGATTCCAAGCACTGATGTCTTCCATAAAAACACCATCCTCAGTAAAGTATTTAAAGGTGCCCATATGACGGTACCCGGATATGCGTGGGGCAACGCGGGTAACTACATCATTGTTGTTGACAAATCTGAAAGCACACTCCTTAAACTCGAAGTTAAAGTTGCGAGCAAAACGACGATTGCCGACGCGAGGTTGACCATAGGTGTAGAGACCATCCACTGGTTGTCCTTCGTCAATAAGCTTTGCCACTGCCAATGCGGCAATTGCTGCACCAAGGCTATGACCGGTGAACCATAGCGATTTTGTCCCTTTGTTTCTAAAACGGGCAATAGTGCGTTCTACCTTCTGCCACACATTGGCAAGGGCCGAGTAAAATCCATCATGCACCTCACCCTCTAAGGGACCATCAACTTTAGAAACCTTTAAGTCGGTGATCCAATCTTCGATTTTAGTTGGCTCGGTACCACGAAAGGAGACGATAATTGAATCATCATTGGAGATTATAAAACCCTGAGTATCGTCTGAGGCGCTGAAAAAACGAAAATCTTCAAAGCCCCATTGCGTGGTAACCTCCTTAATTTCGTTTTCATCTTTATAGGCAAGGTTAGATGCTAATGCCAAGCAGTAGGCATTCTGAAGATTGAATGAAGTTGTGTGTGGGTTGAAATTGAATTCGGACATGGGTACTCCTTTGTAGAGATGATTAGGGAAATGGTTGATATCTCTATAGTTATATTAATTTAATATATGGATACTTGCCGAGCAACTGGATAATCTGGATTATAATAGTGCAGATAGGGCATGCAGCGTGTCAACAGAAAGGTCTGCATAGTCATACCAAAGCCTGGTGCCAGTGACATCCAAACATATGGTCTTAACGCCAGCACTACGACCGGCAAGGAGGTCGAATTTGTAGTCACCGACCATGACTGTCTTTTGAGGGGGAGCTTGCCAGCGAGAAAGAAGAAGGTTAATCCCTTGGGGATCAGGTTTTGGTAAGCAGCAGTTTCGGCTTATAATGGATTCTTTTGAAAAAAAGTTTAATAACCCGGCTTGCTTTAGGGTAATGGTCGTATTTGGTAAACTGTTTCGTGTAACAATACCAAGTACTATTCCACGATCAGTGAGTTTTTGTAGTAACTGAGATGCTCCAGGTTGGTCTTTTGTGTCCATGGCGATTTTTTGTTCAATGGCCTCAAGCTCTTTGAAGAGTGCCTTTGCTTTTTGTGGAGGATAGTTTTCCAGCTCCTCCAAGATAGGTCTGTTTTTTGGTAGTCCAAGCTGTTCTCGAATTGCATCAAAATCGTGGGCAGCAACAGTAAGCGTACCATCTAAGTCGAATATCCAATGGGTAAGGTTCTTTACAAAATCGAAGGTTTTGTCAAGCATGCTGTTGGTTACGTTCCTTTTGTAGATAAGATCTTTTTTGATACTGTTTTAAGCAAGGCCAGAAGATTGTTGGTTGTCCAGTAGAGAACCATACCCGCAGGGAATGTATAAAAGAGAATGAAGAAGAAGAGTGCCATCCAGTAGAGGTTTCGTTGCTGCTTTTTTCGTAGAGGCTTGGAAAGGCTTTTGTCAGAAAAGAGCCAAGAGGTAAGAAGAGTAATGCCGGTCATGAGAAAGGGAAGTAGATTAAATTTACTACCAAAATAGGGTAAAGATAGGGGAAGCGAGAAAAGGCTGTCCGGCTGAGCAAGATCCTGGATCCATAGGAAAGATGTCTCACTCAAGGCAATATTTTCACTGAGCATATGGTAGGCAGCAAAGAAGATAGGGATTTGTATTAAAAATCCAAAGAGACTTTTGAGTGTGTAAAGGGGATGGATGTTTTGCTCTTTGTGAAGAGTCAGAATACGTTTGTTTTGTTCTTCACCTTTAAACCTTTTTTTTATCTGCACTAATAGTGGTTGCAGTCGCGATCGTTTCTCATTAACATCTTTTTGCCACTGGTCTGCAATAAAAGTTAAAGGATACATGAGTACCTTCACACAGAGGGAGAGAAGAATTATTGCTATTCCTGGTAATTTTATCCAAGCGATCAGATTGTTTAAAAGAAATAATAGCCCTAAGCTAAGCCAACGCATCCAAAACCAGAGGTCTGCAAAAAGTATTGTAGTGAATCCCTTCTCTTGGTTGGCTAAGCTTGCATAGTTAAGGGGGCCAGCGTATAGCTTACAAGAGAGACCCTTTGAACCTGGATGAGTCTCTATCTGAAATGTTGTATCAGAAAATTCCTTAACCGAGGAAAGGTGTGTGGTTTTATCTGGTTGAGGGTTATAGAGAAGGCACCAAAAATGAGTTCGATAACCCAACCAAAGGCCTTTAGAGAACTTGTCTAAAGAGAGGTGTCGATCTGTGCTATTAGGATAGCGAAATCGATTTTTCTGCTTAATAACTCGTTTTATCGATTCTGTGTCCTTTAAAGAGCGGGTAAGAAAGGAGTTCGGTTTACAAACAAAGGATAAAGAGCTGGGTTGGGGGATGTCATCTACATTTGACAGGTAGAGGAAATAGTCAATGGTATACCCCTGCTTGGGTATGGTATACTGTTTTACAAGAGAAAGGCTATCTTCAAACCAGCCAGATCTACAGGTGAGAATAATATCATTTTTACTCTCACTCTTTTCTATAGAATAGGGTTTCAATGGTGGCTTAATTTTATGGACTTTGCCCTCCACAACAACCTCTATAATGACTCCCTTATTACCAAGGTTCATCTGATTGAGCAAGGGGGTTTTACCAACAGATCTATGCCAAGCACTTTGTATTTGAAGCAGATCACCGCTATTTTTAGAGATGTTTAGAGTAAGAGCTTTTGTTTTAAGTGTATAAATAGTATCTGTGGTGTTTTGTAATGGAGTTGGTTCTCCCATTGCCAGAGACAGGACAAACAAGAGTGTCAAATATACTGAAAAAATTTGTAGTTTCATCTAATGAGTAAAAAACCGTTTAGTTTCATTGATTGCACTGGAGAGGATGTTTTTATTGATCTTTTTGTTTGAGACTACTTGATAGGATTGGTCCCGTACTTCAAAATAGCCACCTGGATAATTTACGGTAATTTGATTTTTCTCTAATATTGCAAAATTATAGTAACTCCCCACAATGAGCCATTCCCAACTTTTTTGGTTAAAGAGATCCTGCCCCGAACAGTAATCAGAAGAGGGGTTTTCGCATTCAAAAAGTGATTGTATGAGTGTGGCTGGGATGTCATTGTGTGAAGTTCTATGGGTAAAACGGTGGGGTGCTTTGTCTGGCCAATAGACAAGCAGAGGAACATGGAGCTGAAATGAGCTGTAGCTCGAGCCATGACCTGTATAACCAAGTTTATTATCATCAAACTCTTCACCATGATCCGCTGTAATTATTACAATCGTATTTTTTAACAGGTGGTTTTCTTTCAAGTTGTTAACAATGATTTGTATAAGCGAGTCTGTATAATAGGTTGCGGTAAGATATTTGGCCAATCCCTTTTCCATCTTCTTTGATGAGGTAATAAGAGATTCATAATAGGATTGGTAAAGAGGGGGAAAATCACGACCGCAGGGAGCATCATAAAAGAGAAAGCCAAAAAAGGGTTTGGCGGTGTCTCTTTGATCAAGCCACTCCTGCCATTGCTCTGTAATAGCAGAGTCCCGTGCATAGGGTTGTTGATTTTTCGAGTTAGTTTGCATGCGTAAATCTTTGATGTTGGCAAAGGCTGTGCGATCAAGGCTTGTTGGGCGGTTAAGCTGAGCACTGCTAAAAATGCCCAATTGATACTGCTCCTCTTGTAACTTATTAATAAGGACCGGTGTTCGTTGAGTCCCCTCGAAATATTTCCAGTAGGTGCTAGGAAGTCCATAAAAGAGCGAGAAAACCCCCATCCGTGTTGAGTTTCCACCACTGAAATGGTTGGTGAAGGTTAGCGCTGAGTCTTGCATATGAAAAAGGTGAGGGGTCGTTTCCGGAGTGACGACATCTGCTCTCAATGCATCGATGAGAATTATAACCGCATTGAGTGGCTGCTCTTGTTTGCTGCAGATAAGCGGCCTAAGGGGATAATTGAGTGAACCTGATTTTGATTCCAAGGTCCTTAGGAGGTTACGTTTACGATTTTCCTCAATGTCAATAAAGCCTCGCTTCTCTAAGTACCGTCGTGCTGTTGTTGGATAAAACAGTGGTAGATTGGTTGTGAAGCGAGTGATGGGTGTATAATACACTGCATCAGCCCAAATGTGCATTCCATGGGTTGCCAAAATTAGCGTTACTTCCAATAATACAATCGATACACCCAAAATGATGTGCCTCTTAGTGAGAAACTTATCGCTAATCCATTTACCCATGAGTGAAGAGAAGAGGAGTATTATTACAAAATAGAAGATACCAAATCCCCAGGTCTTCCAGCCCAAAATGGTTAACATGAGAAGGCTAATATGAAATTTATTCTCTAAAAATACCAGTGCATCAAGGAGTATCAGGGTAGTAAGTAATGAGCCACAGAGGATACAAAGAGGGATAATTATCTTTCGTATTGGTAGGAGTATAACTAGGGGAACTATAATACCAAGCCAGAGAATAAAACTAAAAGAGGCAATATGGCTACTTAATGCGCTAAGTGTATAGAGTATTGCTAAAAACTCCTTTGGCAAGGTATAGCCAATAAGATAGAGCATGCTAATTGGTAACAGGATCAAGCAGAGAAAGGCAAAAAACCATCCAGACCATCGAAGTAATTGTATCCGTTGGGGATGAAGAAACCATAATTTAAGGGAAGATACAACTCTTGAAAACATAGCAGCTATTGGTTCTCCTCTTTAGGCAATGAATCAACGATCCTAACGATCTCCTTGGCTCCCACAGAGGCACTGTTTCCAATATTGTAAACCAATGAATTGCGAAGCTCTTTGATACTCTCTTTGAATTGTGTCGGGTTACTTAAAAGTTTGCCTATTACCTGTGGGGCTTGGTCAAGATTCTCTGGCGTAAGGACTGCCCCAACCTGAGATCGAATGGACACCTCTAAGGGTTCCATATCAAGAGATTCATATTTGGGATTTCTTACCCGTCGTGGCACATCAATATAGAGAACCGGTTTACTCAGTCCTAAGGCATACTCAATAGAGGTGGAAGACCAGTCACAGATCAATAGGTCCGATTCGAAGAGGGAGATGGTATCGCCCATTTTGTTGACAAAATGCAAATTGGGATTTGAGCCATGTTTCTCTAAAATGTTCTTAACCTTTTCAGGAGTAAGTTTGATTGTTTGATAGTGAGGCCGTAAAATCACCTTGAAGTCAGCTTTAAGAAGCTGACCAATTAACTCTCCTCCACAAACGTTAAGGATCGAATTATCCCCCCAGGTTGGTGCTACTAGAATGGTTGGCCTATCTTTTTTTATATCATTGTTAAATTTTTTGTGTTCCTGTATCAGGGAATCTAACCGAGAATAACCATAGTTAAAGAGGTTTTTCTTTGTCAAAGAGTAGAGTTCTTCGCGCTTTCTAATCTCTTTTTGTTGATGTGGCCCAACACAAAAGAGAGTGTCATAGTAATCATAGGAGTTTTCAAGGTTTACCATATGGGTGCTACCCATAGCATGAAATACAAAGAGATAGTGAACCGGATGAATGGATCGTTTTAATTGAAAAACCTGGAGGTCTTCCATGGTGAGTACAAGGATACCAGCTTTAAGGAACTGAAAAAAACTGATCTGTAGGAGTCCTTCTCTGATATAAAAACCAAGAATGTTTGGATTGTTTTGATTGAGCCCTGGATCATAGCGATCAGAAGATACAAAGCAGACAGATTGATTGTGCTGTTGGGCTAAGGTGGTAACCAGAGGCTCTAAATGGTGCCAGTCCTGACCACTCTCAGCATAAAAGACAATACTTTTTTTGCATTGTGCAAGTTTTTTGAACTTCTTATATTGTTTTTGAGAGTAAAAAAAATCAAAGAGCCAGAAAGGTTTTTTGGGTTGTTTGGGTTGATTGCTATTCATAAGGTGCTTATTGGAATGAATAAAATTCTCTTAAGAGGAGCCCTTCTTTGTCTTATTGTCAGATTTTTGGTCGTCCTTTTTTCCCTTAAAGAGAGAGGCAATTTTATACCAAAAGGTTTTCACCGCAAGCACTATTGTAGCAAATATGCCTATAATTGCAGAAATGATCATTGCCCCTGTTCCGGGATCAAGGTAGGCTAAGGGTACAGCATAATCGTCGCCAAAGAAAAAGGCCAAAATTAAACCGGTAATATATACAGGATCGTACATAGTGTTTCCTATACAATGAGTTAACATGGAAAAAACTAATAGATTGGAAAATATATCCAAACAAACAGGAGGTAACAGAGCAAGCGTTCAAAAAATGGGATAACTGAACTTGGATTTAAATTGTATAACAAATAAATGTTGAGTTGGTTCCGACAATTACTTATAGGCGAAGTTGGTAAGTTCCTTGGTGATTGCAAAGGGAAAATCAGGGTACTCATAGAGTGGTAATCTTTGCTCAGTTGCTCCAAGGGAGTACCCATAGATGCCATCATACTCATTGATTTTTTCGCCAAGTTCTTTTAGCTGCGACAGGTATTCGCTAATTGATTTTGACTCAATAATAACCATTTTCCCCATTTTTTCAATGACCGGACTATGCGTTCGGGTTCGGTCATGGTCAAATTCAAGAATGCGTCTACCATATCGGGTTATACCGATCACGCGAAAGGTCATGCTCTTACCCACCCCTGGAAGGTTAAGCACATTTCTATCAGTAGCAATAAAGGGGATCTTTGCCTCTTTCTTCAATGTATTGATGTAGGTCTGAACCTCTTCTGCATTCTCAAAGAATTCCTTTAAGTGAGGAAAATGCTTTTTAGGGATTCGTCCAATCGCCTTCTCCTCCATCTGTTCCTGAACAGCCCGGGCATTGGGAGAAAAATTGAAGAAATTCTCCATGTATCCCTTTACTGTGAAAGTATAGTATGGAAGTACACCGATTCCTGAGAGTACTTTCCGCAATTTTGCTGTATGTCCACGTCGAGATGCTGCTGAGGAAAACACAAGCTGATTGGTAACGAGCCATCCTGCTTTTGTCAATCGCTCCACAGCGCTTTTGCATTCTGGGGTGATTTCCATGGGTGATTCTAAATGAGTTTGAATGAGAAATTGTGTTACTCCAATTTTTATGGCAGCCTTTCTAAAATCGGATAGGATTATAACAAGTTCTGGAGTGACTCGTTGGGGAAGATAGGCAAGCAAACGGGAACCCAGTCGAATTCGTTGAATTTCAGCAAACTTTTGCCCCGGTTTACGTTTTTTATTTGCTGTGACTTTTTTCTTTATCATGGCAAGGATGGCATCGAGAATAGCTTTTAAGGAGCGATCAGAACTCATGAGTGCGTCACCACCTGTGATCAGAATGTCGCGGAGTTGTGTGTCCTGTTCAAAGTAGGTCATGAGCTTTTTTAACTTTTCCTGCCAGGATTGAGCGGGCTGTAAATCATCCAAGTTAAAGTTAAGGTGACCACTTTGAAAATTATACATTCGTTGACAGGAGGCACACAGTCCTCCGCAGGAGCGTCCCATAGTGTCGGGAATGAGAATGGCTACATCAGGATAGCGTCGGTGCACATTGTGTTGGGTCGGTAAGAGCCATCCGGCTGCATTGGGTTTCCCCGGTTCTACTTTGTCTTCCAACTCCCAGGCAACAATATGACCATACTCCTCTACCAACTGTCGGCTGTATAAGACATAGTACCGGATTGCCAAGTCTGCACCAATAGCAAAATAGGGAACGCGCACATGTAACAGAGAGAGATAGTATGGGTTGACAAAGAAGGGGATTCCCTTCTTTTCTGCATCGTAAAGGATTTTCATAGTGTCTGGATCTAAAGAGTGACCAAGCATCTCATTTAGGAGATCCGGGGAGCGAACTGCAAAGCTCAGATGAAACCGCGGGTCTTGCCACCACTCTAAAACCTGTAAAAATTTCTGCTCGTAGGACATCTCCGGTTTGAGTTGAAAATGAGATTTGCAAAAAAGCCCTTGGTCGATCTTTTCTATAATAATTTTAATAATGCGATCTCTGTTCTCTTCCCGTAGTTTGATTATTCGGGGATCTAATCCAGAGGGGTATCGCTCCATCCATTTTTCTACCTCTGATTTTGTTGGCCTCTTTGGTTTTGCTCTACCGGAAAATTGACGAAAGAGTTGTACCATATCTTCAAAGAAGTAGGGCTTTGCGCCACCAGTGCCATGGTTAACTGCAAGCCAAATAAGCTTAATGGGATTACTTACAGCTACTTCGCCCCGAAGATTGAGATCTAAAAACTCCCTTCCTGCATTGTCAATATAGTCAAGTAACCGTATTGCCGCATAGTCTTGCCACTGGAGTGATTTGAAATCTTTTTGATTAAACTCTTTGTTTGTATAGAATTTTAATGCCTCCGGTGATGATTCTAACTCCTTTAAAACCCATTGCTTCATGCCAACCAACACCTCTGTCTCATTTTTAGCATTGCGCATGATCTCATTGAGTATTGGGTTTTCTTTAAGTAGTTGATCTAATAATTTGTGAGATTTTACATTGATGGCAATCTTATCTAATTGAATGTGAAAGGGAGCACTTTTTTTACCCCGTTTTTTGGTAGGAAGCACTTTTTTTTTCGGCATAGGGTAGGCCTTTTTTATGGATTGATTTAAATAGAAGCTATCTCTATTAAGTATACACTTTAGGAAGTACTCTTTTCAAAGAATGGACTAAAGACAACCTATTGCTTTCGCGCGGTAATCCAAAAACAGTTATACATATTAATCTTGAACAGCGCATTGATAATTTTAGTACCATAGTAAATAGCGTGTCGCATACATTGCACAGAGCCCTTGGAAAACATAAGGGGGTCAATAAAGTCGATATTACTCTCAATTATATTAAAGCCCTTACTTTTTAGGATATTCCTTAATACAGGTTCGGAAAAGTGAGAGAGATGAATCTCTTCCATTGCGGTATAGTCGATTTTTCTATGGCCGTTGAGCGAAAAGGAACGATACTTTTTTTTACCAGTCACAGAGAGGAGGCCCGGTAAAAGCATACGTAATGAATAGGGTGCTTCATTAGGGACTGAAATGTAAAAGACGCCTCCGGGCTTTAAAAGTGATTTGCAATAGTCAATGGTTTTTCCTGGAAAGGGGACATGCTCTAAAACTTGATGCATAACAATAACATCGAACTGTTTACCCGCAAAGTCAATTGATTCTATCTCGCCCTGCTCCAAGGTTATACCAAACCGCTCTTTGGCAATGGAGACTCCTTCCGAGGAGATTTCTGTACCTGATACTGCAAAGCTGCTTTGGGCAACGTGAAGAAACTGACCGATTCCAGCACCAACATCAAGCAGATTGCCTGATTGTTTGAACCGAAGAATTCGCTGTAAAAGCCCAAGCCACTGCTTTTGCAGTCCTTCATGATGGTCGATCCAGGGTTCATATTTCCCTTTTTCCGAGTAGTACTGTGAAATTGAACCAAGAGTTGGACGGGGGTTGTCGAATATATGGCCACAGTTATCACATCGGTAAAGATAGAGGTTTGTATCAAAGACAGTACAATTAAGACTCTCACAGAGGATACAATGGTCAATCTTTTCGTAGTCTATTTTCATAGAATTGTTTTGGTTACTTTTATCAAATAAAAAAAGGAAGCCATCGTTAGATATATCTAAAACAGAAATGGCTTCCCAAATTCTTTAGAATCCAGATTCTACACCGATTCAAGGCAGGTGGCAATTCCCATTCCACCACCTATGCAGAGTGTTGCTAATCCCTTTTGAACACTCCGTTTTTTCATTTCATGGAGTAGAGTCACAAGGATTCGTGAGCCACTGGCACCGATAGGATGACCTAAAGCAATGGCACCTCCATTGACATTTATCATACCGGTATCCCACTGTAGCTCCTTATTAACAGCAAGGGCTTGTGCTGCAAAGGCTTCATTTGCCTCCACAAGCTCAAGATCGTCGATTTTCCACTCTGCTTTTTGTAAGGCCTTTTTAACAGCCTCAACTGGACCAATGCCCATTGTAGCAGGATCGGTTCCATGGTAAGCATAGGAGACGATTTTTGCCATAGGTGTAAGATTATATTCTTTAAGTGCCTTTTCACTGGCAATTAATAGGAATGCGGCACCATCGTTAATACCCGAAGCATTTCCAGCAGTCACTGTTCCATCCTTTTTAAAGGCTGGTCTTAGTTTGTCGAGCTTCTCTACGGTTGTGCCGAAACGAGGGAACTCATCGGTTTCAAATTGAAGGACCTCTCTTTTTTTCTTAATTTCAATCGGTACAATTTCATCAGCGAATTTTTGTTCCTTGATAGCCTGCTCTGCCTTTATTTGAGATTTGCAGGCAAAGACATCCTGCTCTTCTCTGGTAATTCCATATTTTTCAGCTAAATTTTCTGCAGTGACACCCATATGGTAGTTATTAAATATGTCCCAGAGACCATCTCGTATCATTGAGTCAACAAGGGTGTGGTCACCCATTTTGTATCCAGTGCGAGCACCTTGCATGATATAGGGTGCATTGGACATGCTCTCAGTACCGCCGGCAACAATAAGGTCAGCATCGTTCGCTTTTATTGCTTGAGCTGCCAGAGCCACAGCACGGAGACCAGAGCCGCATACCATGTTTATGGAAAGGGCTGTTTTCTCAGCAGGGATGTTAGCACCATTGGCAACTTGCCGTGATACGTTTTGACCAAATCCGGACTGTAATACACAGCCGGCTATCACTTCGTCAACTTCCTGTCCAGTTAGGTTTTTACGTTTTAGTAGTTCTGAAACAACGACTTTTCCTAGATGGACCGGCGAGCAGGATTGTAGAGAACCCCCAAAATTACCAATTGCAGTTCTAAGCCCATCAACAATATAAACCTCGTGCATTACTCCTCCACTGTTGAATGAATGATCACCTCTTGGCAACACAATAAAATATTATAAAAAGCGTGTTATGGGTAGCGATATTTGCTCTTATTAGTAACTATTCTAAGGAAAAATGCATTATTCATCAGATTTGTCGGGTAGAGGTTCCTGGCTTGAATCGCCAATACCACCACCAGATAATCGTTTAATAAAGGGAAATATTCCTTTGTCAATGTTTTTCATCTCCAATTCACCCTCTTTTAATGCATTTTGCCAGGCCGGTGCAAAACCCGGTGCCTTTTCAAACATGATATCCAGGGCCTTTTGATAGATATGAAATTGACGCACCTCTTTTCTGCCCGGTTTATTGTTTACGGTTTGGAGAGAAACGCGTAGGTTTTCATTCTCCTCTTTTAATTTATTAAACTTTGATTTTCTATCTTCTGTTGCCTCTGCGTCAATTTCTAATTTTGTGTGAAGATGCTCTTTTAGTTTCTTTAACTCCTTTTTAAGTTCGTGGATTCTCATCTGCATACGTACGAAGAGTACTATACATCCGATGATACCAAGATACAAACCTAAAAAGAACGGCTTGAGTAAAAAGGATAAAAAGGCATTGGAGTTTTCCATGTTACTCTCCTCTATAGATAATTCTATCAATCTGGTAGGGTAAGTTTAATAAATCAAAATCGAATACCTAACAAAAATATAACCATTTTCTCGAAGTGGTAAAAGTATTTGATAAATCATATAATTAGAGGTATGAGATATAATGATACGTCAAGAAAGAGATTTAAGAGTATTTTTCTATGGTTGGCCCTTTCCATAGGGATTTTAATTTGTGCACTCCAATGTGGTGGTGCTAAAACGGTTGCCCCTATTAAAACAATTCCTGTTGAGCATGAGCGACTTTACTTACAACCTATTAAGGGATTAGAACGCTTACAAACAAGCCTCTATTGGCCTGAGGATAGAAATGTAGCAAAAGTGCTTATAGATTATATGGAAACCACCTGGAAAAACCTGTTAGCTGAGTTTAGGCGATGTGAAAAATATGGGCTCTATACCATGGTTGATAGTACTGAAGCGCCAACTGTTTTTGTGAGTGTTGAAATAATAAATACAAAATTTTTCAAAGATACTTTACAGATTCCTCTCAGTATCAAGACATTTCATACTGCTAATAGAAGGAAGCATACCATCACTCAAAAAGCGTATGGTGTTTCTCAAAAGGATGATCAAAAACAGGCCAATTCATTTTACCATCTGGGTGCAGCCTTTGCAGATTATACCCGACGCTTTCCTTATTCAGAAGTAGTCGCGGTCTTTTATACCAAGAAGAAATAATGTATCTTAGGGTGAAGAAATTTCTATGTTGTGGAGATTAATCACTCTTACACACCAGTAACCTTTAATTTGGGATCATAATGCATATAGCAAAAATTTTGCAGCAACAGAAGACTCTCTTAAGTTATGAGTTTTTTCCTCCCAAGACTAAAAAGGGATCAATGAATCTCTTTCGATCCATTTATAATCTTATGCCTCTGGGGCCCTCCTGTGTAAGTGTTACCTATGGTGCCGGAGGATCGACACGCGAGTTGACACAGGAGTTAGTAACCCGAATACAAAGAGAGACCGATCTTACGGTTATTGCCCATATTACCTGCGTGGGCTCAACCAGGGAGGAGATCAGAGAGATTCTCCAAAAATACAGTGATAGTGGTATTGAGAATGTCATGGCACTGCGCGGTGATCCACCGGTTGACCAAAGTCAATTTACTCCTGTTAAGGGTGGCTTTACCTATGCAGCAGAACTGATCGCCTTTATAAAAAAAGAGTTTCCCCAAATGGGGATCGGTGCTGCAGGGTATCCAGAAGGGCACCCTGAAACCCCAAACCGACTCAGTGAAATGGAGCATCTCAAGGCAAAGGTCGATGCTGGAGCAGATTACATTTGCACCCAGCTCTTTTTTGATAACCACGACTTTTATGATTTCTGTGAACGCTGCACTATTGCAGGTATTTCAATTCCTGTACTTGCAGGTATCATGCCTATCACTTCTGTTCGGAACATGCAACGCATGGCAGAGCTTGCCAAGGGAGCCCACTTTCCAGCAAAACTGCTAAAAGCATTGGCTCGAGCCGATAGTGACGCACATGTGGAAAAAGCCGGGATTCATTGGAGTGCCGAGCAAGTTAGGGATCTATTGGATAACGAGGTTAAGGGTATTCATTTTTATACACTCAATAAAGCCGACCCAGTAATTCAAATTTGTGAATCATTGGGTATTACCAGTTCGTCACAATTAAATAAATAACTTAGAATAGAGCAACTAGGAAGAAAACATGTCACAATCATTTATTGACAAATTGAAAGAGCGCTGGAGCAAGGGAAACACCTTTGTCTGTGTGGGACTTGATCCAGATATAGAGAAAATACCACAACAGTGTTTAGCAAGCGATCACCCGCTCTTTGCCTTTAACAAAGCTATTGTTGATGCAACTGCAGAATATGTGTGTGCCTATAAACCACAGATTGCCTATTATGCGGCAAGCGGTTCAGAAGAGGCTTTGCGCCTAACAATCGAATACATTCATGATACCTACCCACATATTCCGGTAATTCTCGATGCAAAGCGCGGTGATATAGGAAGCACTGCCCAGATGTATGCCAAGGAGGCCTTTGATCGCTATAAGGCCGATGGGGTAACAGTGAATCCCTATATGGGTGGTGATACGCTCATGCCCTTTTTGGAACGTGCCGACAAAGGCGTTGTTATTTTATGCAAAACATCAAATCCAGGATCCGGTGATTTGCAAGATGTTCGTTGTGATGGTCAGGAACTTTACAAAAGGGTGGCGACCTTAGCCCATACTCAATGGAACACAAAGGGAAATGTCGTATTAGTAATAGGTGCGACCTATCCTGAGGAAATCGGAGCTATTAGAAAAATTACACCCACCATTCCTTTTTTAGTTCCCGGTGTGGGGGCCCAAGGTGGAGATGTGCAGAAGGTGATTCAGCAGGGGTGCACCTCAGAAGGTGATGGGCTGATAATAAACTCCTCCCGAGGGATAATATATGCTTCAAAGGAGGATGGTTTTGCTGATGCTGCAGGCAGGGCGGCAAAGGAACTACGAGATACTATAAATAACTATCGCTAGCAAAGGAATTAATAATACAATAAAAAAAGGAGTAATTCCTTGGGGAATTACTCCTTTTCGTTTTATCTTCTTAGAAATTGGTTACACAACACCTTGGTCGATCATCGCATCGGCGACTTTTACAAATCCACCAATGTTTGCACCATTAACATAGTTGATAAAATCGCCCTCTTTGCCATAGGTAGCACACTGTTCGTGAATGGCAACCATGATGTTTTTCAATCGATTGTCCACCTCTTCACGAGTCCAGCTTAGGCGGCCAGAGTTTTGAGACATCTCTAATCCGCTTACTGCTACACCACCGGCGTTTGCTGCTTTACCTGGTCCAAAGCATACCTTACTCTCGATAAATGCGGTGACTGCTTCCGGCGTGGTTGGCATGTTGGCGCCTTCGGATATACAGATACAACCGTTTTTAACGAGCTCCTTTGCCTCATCAAGATTGATTTCATTCTGGGTTGCACAGGGAAGGGCAATGTCGCATTTAACACCCCAGGGACGTTTTCCTTCGATGTATTCGCAACCAAACTTGTCTGCGTATTCTTTTATACGACCACGTTTAATGTTTTTAAGATCCAATACGAAGTTGAGTTTTTCTTTGTCAACACCATCTTTATCATAGACGCTACCACTTGAATCAGAAAGTGTCACAACCTTTGCACCCAGCTCAATACATTTCTCAGTTGCATATTGTGCAACATTACCTGAGCCGGAAACGGCGACTGTTTTTCCATC
This sequence comes from Chitinivibrionales bacterium, assembly GCA_028278335.1. Classification (GTDB taxonomy): domain Bacteria; phylum Fibrobacterota; class Chitinivibrionia; order Chitinivibrionales; family JANQEN01; genus JANQEN01. Next base: position 45,501 of record JANQEN010000203.1, read on the forward strand.
AAAGGATTCTTTTCTCAGTTTTAGCATCTCCTGTGCAAAGTAGACACTGCCATAACCAGTTGCCTCGGGACGAATGAGGCTTCCACCCCAACCAATTCCTTTACCCGTAAGAACACCCTCAAAGGCATTACGGAGTTTTTTATATTGTCCAAAGAGAAAACCAATCTCACGTCCACCCACACCAATATCGCCAGCAGGTACATCTGTGTTGGGTCCAATATGACGGAAAAGTTCACTCATAAAGGATTGGCAGAAACGCATCACTTCGTTGTCTGATTTTCCCTTAGGATCGAAATCGGAACCACCTTTACCGCCACCCATGGGCAGTGTGGTGAGTGAGTTTTTAAATACTTGTTCAAAGGCTAAAAATTTGAGAATACCTAAGTTAACTGAAGGATGGAACCGTAATCCCCCTTTATAGGGACCAATAGCGCTATTCATCTCAATACGAAAACCGCGATTTATTTGAACATCACCTCTATCATCAACCCAGGGTACCCGGAACATGATTACCCGTTCTGGCTCAATAATTCTTTCTAACACCCTAGCTTTCTGGTATTTAGGGTTTTTCTCAATAAAGGGCATGAGACTTTCTACAACTTCCTGAACTGCCTGATGGAACTCTCTCTCCGAGGGGTTCTTTGCGACGACTTGTTCCATTATTTTTGATGCATTACTACTCATGTAAAACTCCTTTGTTTAGTTAGACTTTATTATTCATGCCTTTGAACAAAAAAAATGCCGATTAACTTTATATGATACTATAAAGATAATAGGCATTTCAACTCTAACAAAATTGCATCTCCTTTGACGCGAAATATTCAACAAAACCTCGTTGTTTTGATGATATTCGTAAAAAAGTTGCCATTTTTTAACTGTGATACTAATATAATAATTTGTGACTTGATTGTGTGAATAATTTTATGAATTTCCTAATAATTTTCCCCTTATTTTATAGTAAAATCTCTAATTAGGCGAATATTTTTACGACTTGAAGAGATTACGTCATTGATCCTTTACTATATCATCAGAGATCGTATCTACCAAGATTATCGAGTCTGCTACCTTCGCCAAAGAGGTTCGGTTGTTCATGGCATGCTTTCGCATTATCTTGAAGGCTTTATCTCCGGAGATTTGATTTTTTTCCATGATAATCTCCTTCGCCTTTTCGATATTTTTTCGTTCCTCAAGCTCTCGTTCTACAAGCTCTTTCATAATCCGTAACTCAGTGTTTTTTAAGAGGATTGCTGCCTGGCTTGCTACCGTGGTCAACATATGAACCTCTTTTGTAGTAAAATCGTGTCGTTTTGGGGTATAGCAATTAATAACACCAATGATCTCACCATCAGCGCTCATGGGAACAGAGAGTAGTGATACCAGTCCATCTTCAACAGCAATTTTTCTATTAAGGAAGCGGGGCTCTTTACGCACATCCAACACTTTGATCGGTTCATTTCGCTTGGCAACTCTTCCAGCGATACCCTTTCCAAGAGGGGTGTTGGATTTTTGATTATAGCTACCTGATTCAGAGTGACAGGCCTTAAGTACCAACTCTTTGCTCTCCTTATCTAGCAACAAAATCGAACAGATCTTTGAGCTGGTAACCTTTGCTGTGACCGAAACAATGAGTGCAAAAATATCATCGAGATAGTTTTTTTCCATAATCGCCTTACTGATTTCAGCAAGACCCTCTAAAAGAGGTATGGTTCGATCCGTCTCCAAAGGCTTGGTATCCTTTCACACTCGGTTATGATTCCGCTATTTAAGTATAAAACAATACCTACATGAAAACAAGAAACATCTGTGCTCCAATTAATTAGTGTCACCTTTTTTTGAATATTTTTTGCAGGAAATATATTTTTTCCGGGCAAAAAGTACAGAATACAGATCTTTAACAGAAACAAGGAATAGAACTGACATGAGATGGCTATTACGATCTAAAATACATAAGGCAACCGTGACCGAAGCTGACCTCGATTATGTGGGTAGTATTACCATAGATGAAGACCTCATTGATAAAGTTGGACTAATGCATGGTGAAAAGGTGTTGGTTGTGGATAATACTAATGGTGCTCGATTAGAGACTTATGTTATTGTTGGCCCACGAGGATCAGGAACAATTTGCATGAATGGTGCTGCTGCTCACCTTATTAAAAAGGGTGATGAGATAATTATCATGGGGTTTGAGCTTTCCGATTGTCCGGTTGAAGAAAAGAATATCCTTGTGGATGAGAATAATAAATTCGTCCGTTTTTTGTAATCGATGAAACACCAATGTGAATACAGATAAAGAGATCGCGCGTTATATAATAGTAAAGGGTCTTGTTCAGGGTATTGGATTTCGTCCGTTTATTTACAAAATAGCCTCGGAACTGGCTGTAGTTGGATGGGTGGAGAATCGATCCGATTCTGTTTGGATCTTTGCGCAGGCAACATCAAAGATTTTAGATTCCTTTGTCTCATCAATCCAAGATGATGCACCACCTCTCTGTAAGATAGAATCTTTGGAGATAAGGGAAGCTGTTGCAGAAGCGTATGCCACTTTTTCAATTCGGGAGAGTCGCGATAGCTCTACAGAGGTGACACGGATCAGTCCAGATATTGCAGTTTGCGACGCCTGCCTGGAGGATATGCAAAAGCAACCTCATCGAATTAACTATCCCTTTGTGAATTGCACACTTTGCGGCCCTCGATTTTCTATTATCAAAGATGTACCCTATGATCGTGAAAAGACAACCATGCACACCTTTGCTATGTGTGATCAATGTAAAAAAGAGTACACCGATATAACTGATCGTCGATTTCATGCACAACCGGTTGCCTGTAATAACTGCGGACCCCTATATACAATGCAGGCTGGTACAATAACGGTATCAAACTTTTCAGAGATTGTAGAAACGACCAGTAGACTGATTATTGAGGGAAAGAGCGTTGCTGTTAAGGGGATTGGTGGCTATCATTTAGCGTGCAATGCCTTGGATCAAAATGCGGTTGATGCTCTTAGGAAGAGAAAAAGGCGGGACCATAAACCCTTTGCCGTAATGTTTGCTGATGTAGACGTTGCTAAAGAGTATGTGCATCTTATTCAGGAAGAGATTGACCAGCTTCTTTCACCAGAGCGACCAATTGTGTTATGTAAGTTAAAAAAAGAGATCCCCGAGGCAATAAATACAGGTCTTGACACTCTGGGAGTTTTTCTTCCCTATATGCCCTTCCATTATGCTCTTTTTGAAAAGACTGGACTACAGGCCTTGGTTTTCACCAGTGGTAATTTCTCCGATGATCCTATTGTCATTGACAATGGGCATGCCCAGGACTCGTTGAGTGCTATTGCCGATGCTGTAGTAAGCCACAACCGTGATATCTACAATCGGGTGGATGATTCGGTGGTAACAGTCATGGCTGGAACATCTCGAATCCTTCGTCGCTCCCGCGGATATGTCCCAACACCAATCCAGCTCACACATAATTGTGAAGGTATTTTTGCTGCTGGTGCAGAATTAAAAAACTGTTTTGCCCTCGGTGTTGGAACAACAGCACAAGTGAGTCAGCATATCGGTGATTTGAAAACAGTAGATACCTACTCCTTTTATACAGAGACTATTAAAAGATTTTCCAAACTATTTAGGACCACACCGAGCCATGTTGTATGTGACTTACACCCAGATTATCTTTCCACCCAATATAGTAGGGAGTTGTCGCTTCCCATAATAGAGGTGCAGCACCATCATGCACATATTGCCTCCTGCATGGCTGAGCATGGTCTTGACGAACCGGTTATTGGCATTAGCCTTGATGGTACTGGTTATGGTGAGGATGGTGCAGTGTGGGGTGGAGAATTCCTCATTGCTGATTTACAAAGTTTTAAGCGGTTTTCCCACTTAGCCTATGTGGGTATGCCCGGGGGTGATCGTGCTGCCTTAGAGCCGTGGCGAATGGCTCTATCCTATCTTTATGCATGCTATGGTAATGCTGCATTGGATCAACTGGTTGACCTCTTTAAAGTGGTTCCCAAAGATCACCTTGAAATGGCTCTACTTTCTTTGGAAAAGGATATCAATGCACCCAAAACCTCTAGTATGGGACGTTTCTTTGATGCTGTGGCTGCACTCCTTGGCCTCTGTCACTATCATCGCTTTGAAGCTGAAGGCGCCATGCGATTGGAGATAATTGCAGGCCAAACTGTTGATGAGTCTTATGCTTTTGAGTGTGGAGCAGAGATTAAAACAGAAAAAGTTATTGCAGGAATAATTCAGGATCTTAATAAAAAGGTTCCCACAGAGATCATTGCTGCGAAATTTCATAACACCATTGTTCGGATAATTCTTGCGGTGTCTGAAGCTATCCGTTCTAAAGAGCATATTGATAGGGTTGTTTTATCTGGCGGTACATTCCAGAATAGATATATTTTTACGCGCACATTAAAGACACTTAGGGAAAGTGGATTTAGTGTGTATACTCATTCCAGGGTTCCCTGTAATGATGGGGGTATTGCCTTGGGCCAGTTGGCAATTGCTGCAAAAAGGAGAATGGTAGGATGTGTTTAGGTGTTCCAGGAATCGTGCAATCAATTGAAGGTGATCAGGCCCAAGTCGTGATTGGTGATATCACCTATGAGGCTGGACTGCAGCTCGTTTCTGATGTGCAGGTTGGTGATTATGTGCTTCTCCACTCTGGTTACATATTGGAAAAGTTAGAAAAAGAAGATGCCCAGGAGACATTGAAACTATTTGAGGAGTTGGGGGCAATTGAGCAAACCGATGAAACTGCATGAAAAATATAGACAGAGAGAAGCCTGCCAAAAAGCAGCCGCTGCTATAACAGCGATATCTAAAAAGCCGGTTACTTTAATGGAGGTCTGTGGTGGTCATACCATGGCGCTCCATAAATCGGGTATCCCTGCCATGCTTCCGGAAACAGTGCATCTAGTATCTGGCCCGGGCTGCCCTGTTTGCGTTACGGATAAGCGATTTATCGACCATTTGGTAGCTCTATGCCGATTAGATGATATTATTATAACAACCTTTGGGGATCTTATTCGTGTTCCTGGTTCGACCTCATCCTTGGAACAAGAAAAGGCCCATGGAGCAGATGTGCGAATCGTTTATTCTCCTTTAGAAGCCTTGACAATTGCAAAGGAGAATCCAAAGAAGCGTATTGTTTTTCCTGGCATTGGCTTTGAAACAACCGCGCCAACAACCGCAGCTGCTGTTGTTGAGGCAAAAGAGCAGGACTTGAAAAACTTTTTTCTTCTCAGCTCCCACAAAATCATGCCACCAGCCATGGCCGCCTTGATTGATGAGGGAGTAAAAATTGATGGGTACCTTTGTCCAGGGCATGTGAGTGTTGTTACTGGTACAAAGATCTATTATCCCATTGTTGAAAATTATAGAAAGGGCTGTGTTATTTCTGGTTTTGAGCCACTTGATATTCTATTAAGTATATATATGCTTGTCAAGCAGGTGGAGGCAAATAGCCCAGCTGTTGAAATCGAATATAAACGGGCTGTGCGTCCTGAGGGTAATACCAAAGCACAGGAAGTATTAGAGCGTGTTTACGAAACAGAAGATGCTTGGTGGCGTGGGCTCGGAGTGATTCCAAAGAGCGGTCTTGCTCTGCGTAGCGAGTTTTCCCAGTTCAATGTCCATACTATGATACCTGTGACCGTAGAGGAGACTAAGGAGGTTTCCGGTTGTCTCTGCGGGGAAATTCTTAAGGGATTGAAATCAGCTAAGGAGTGTCCCCTCTTTAAAAAAGTATGTACCCCAGCAAATCCTGTAGGTGCCTGTATGGTATCAAGCGAAGGTGCCTGCGCTGCTCATTATAGGTATGGATCATAATGAATCAAAAAGAAATTCTTTTAAATCATGGTAGTGGGGGAAAGCTTTCCCAGGACCTTTTTAAATCAGTTTTTGGAAAGTATTTTGGCAACCCAATTCTTGACAAATTGACCGATTCTGCTATTGTAGAATCACCGGGCACTCACCTTGCCTTTACCACAGATTCCTATGTGGTAGACCCAATTTTTTTTCCTGGCGGAAATATTGGGACTTTAGCTGTATGCGGTACTGTCAATGATCTCTCAGTCGCTGGTGCTGAACCAATCATGCTAAGCACCGGCTTTATTATTGAAGAAGGTTTTCCCTTAAGCAAACTTGAGGAAGTGGTTTCTGAAATGGCTGCCAAGGCCAAAGAAGCGGGCGTTTCAATTGTCACCGGTGATACTAAGGTTGTTAATAAAGGTAAGTGTGATGGCCTTTTTATTAATACCTCTGGGATTGGACGAGTTGACCAAGCAAGAAAGCATATCAGCTATGGAGAGACAATTTCCCCAGGAGATGTTATTTTGATAAATGGCACATTGGGTGACCATGGAATGGCAATCCTCTCAAAGCGCAATGAGATAAATCTTCATACAAAAATAGCTTCAGATTGTGCACCTCTTAACGGAATAATTCAAGACGTGTTGGCTGTTTCTGATAAGGTACGTTTCATGCGGGATGCAACCCGTGGGGGTCTTGCAACAGTGTTGTGTGAATGCGTGACCAATCGTGAATATGGTATAAGGATTGATGAGAGCACACTTCCTCTTCGCGAGAGTGTCATGGGTATGTGTGATATGTTAGGATTTGATCCGCTTTATATTGCTAATGAGGGTAAGGTCGTTATGATTGTAGCCCCCGAAGATGCCCAAAGGGTCCTTGAAACAATGCAGCAGCACCCCTATGGAAAAGAGGCTGCCATTGTTGGTGAAGTGGTTGCAGATCACCCGGGAAAAGTAACATTGCAAACAGAGATTGGTGGCAAGCGAATTGTGGAGATTCCTGCTGGTGATCAACTTCCGAGGATTTGTTAGTCGTGCATGAATTTAGCGTTATTCAGAATATTCTCGATATTGTCGATGACATCATAGAGGAAAATGGATTAAAAAAGGTTACCAAGGTCAAACTTCTTATTGGAAAAATGCGTCAGATCGTCCCAGAGACAATGCGCTTTGCCTTTGAGGCTGCAACCAAGGATACACCTCTTGAAGCTGCAACATTGGAGATGACCTTTAAGCCAATTCATATGAAATGTAAACAATGTGAAAAGGAATTTATCGTTCATGAAAACTGTTACTTCTGTGAATCCTGTCAGAGCTCTGATCTGTCAGTTATTCATGGACAGGAGCTTATTATAGAAAGTGTTGAAGGAGAAGAATAATGGAAATTAAGGTAATGAAAAATATTCTCAATTCCAATCAGGATAAGGCAAACGAGATTAAAGACTATTTAAAAGAGAAAAAAGTGCTCATGGTTAATCTAATCGGGTCACCGGGCGCTGGAAAAACCACTCTCTTAGAAAAAACCTTAGAACACCTAAAGGGCAAGTACTCTATTGCCATTATCGAAGGTGATGTTGCTACTGATCGAGACGCTCGTCGCCTGCAAAAATATGGATGCCCCATTGTACTCATAAATACGGATGGTGCCTGTCATCTGGAGTCAATCAGCATTCAAAACGCCCTCCATGAATTTGATATTGACTCTGTTGATATTATCTTTGTAGAGAATGTGGGTAACTTGGTATGCCCAGCAGAATTTGACATTGGGGAATTCTCAAAAATTGCAGTACTTTCAGTCACCGAAGGTGATGACAAGCCAGAAAAATACCCTCTTCTTTTTCGTGAAGCTAAATTGCTTCTTTTAAATAAAGTTGATTTAATGCAGTTTACTGACTTTGATAAAGAGTCATTTTCAAAGGACGTACAAACATTAAATGGACAATTGCCAGTGATTGAGCTTGCCTGTCGAAATAATGAAGGTATTGAGCCTTGGATTAATTGGCTAGAAGAGCAGGTTACAAAAATTAAAGGATAGTTTCTGTTTCGAGGGGTGCCTTAGTGCCCCTCGCCGTGCATCATTTTAATTGCATGGGGCAGTATGGTTGTAAGCAGTTTTGTACAAAACTGCGCGCCCTTTACTGAACCCGGTAAATTAACAATAAGGGTTTTATCTATAATACCAGCTACAGCTCTTGACAGTACAGCGTTTTTCGTCTGAGTACAGGACTCTTTTCTTAAAAGCTCCGGGATACCGGGGATCATCTTTTCGCAAAACTCTTCTGTGACATCCGGTGTGTTGTCACGGGGGCCAATCCCAGTTCCTCCGGTAGTGAGAATAACATCATTATCCAGGTGATCTTGAAATGCCTTTTTAATTGCCTCGCTATCATCGGAGACAACTTTTTTAACAATGACAACTTCAGGAATGCTATAGGTAAGGGCCCGTTCAACAGCTGGTCCAGATTGGTCTTCATATTCACCTTTAGAGGCGCGGTCAGATATGGTAAGTACCAGTACTTTCATGAGAAATCTCTCCACCGGAAATAACTTTTGTAAATATACCTCGTCGTGGCATGATGCAGTCGCCAGTTTGTTCAAGGATTGAACAGCCTTTGTGGCAGGTCTTCCCAATTTGAGTCACCTCTAAAACCACCTCTCCAATGGTAAGCTTGCTGCCAAGAGGGAGTGCTGGCAGATCAATCCCTTGAGTTGTTATATTTTCTGCAAAATCACCAGGTTTTATAGTTCGCAATTTTTGCTGCATGATCCTAATATCTTCTAATGCAAGAAGCGAAACCTGGCGATGTCCAGGTCCTGCATGAGCATCATTTTCAATACCAAAATCTGATTTGACAGTAATAGCGTTTACAGGCTTTTTTGGCTCACCAGTCTTTTTTGATATATTTAAGGATACTATGGAAAAAGAGCTCATGCAAGGGACTCCTTTTTTTTACTCTTAAGCAATATAGCGTCTATAGTCATTGCTTTGTCCACAGCTTTACACATGTCATAGATAGTAAGAGCTGCAACAGAGACCGCAGTGAGCGCTTCCATTTCCACACCGGTTTTTGCTGTGGTAATAACTGTAGCGTCAATGATAATCTTCTTTTCCTGGAATGTAAAGTCTACCTGAACCTGGTCAATTGGTAAGGGGTGACAGAGTGGAATAAGGTCACCGGTTTTTTTAGCTGCCATAATTGCTGCAACACGAGCACAGGCAAGGGGGTCACCTTTTTTTATCAATCCCTTTTGTATACAGCAAAGGGTTTCCTTTGCAAGAGTGATCGATCCGGTAGCACAGGCAGTTCTTTTGACCACTGGTTTGCCTGAAACATCGACCATGTGGATTGCACCAGAAGAATCAATATGAGAAAGTTCCATGAAAAATTAACCTCCTATTTGGCACATAAAGCGGTTAGCACATCCCGTTCCATACTGAGATTTTATAGCTATGGCCTTTACAATGCTTTGCTCAATAGCATTAAGGTCTACCTTTATTTCTCTATTTGAAAAGAGGCATGGCTTTAAATAGCCATCAGCAGTTAAGCGAAGTCGATTACACAACTCACAGGGAAGTGGTCGATCAAAAACATGCTCTGAGGATGTATTGTCTTTTTTTTGATACAGCGCAAAGTGCTTAATGGTTTGGAGCGTTAATCCCTCTGCTTGACAAAAGCGCTCCATCTCTCGAACGTCATTTTTTGTAGTCTCTTCAAAGATTATCATATTAATTTTTATAGGAAACAACTCTGCTTTTTTCGCTGCTTTAATTCCCAAGAAGACATCATTAAGTGAGCCACCTCGAGTAAGTTTGGAAAAGAGCAAAGGGTCTAAAGTATCTAAGGATATATTAACGCGGGTTAAACCATTCTCTTTAAGGTTAAGGGCTTTTTGTGGAGTTAGATAAACCCCATTGGTGGTCATGGTAATCTCATCATAACGTTTTGTCAAGTGAATCATTTTAACTAGAGATTCAATATCCTTTTTTACCAAAGGCTCGCCACCGGTTAACCTGATTTTTTTAAATCCTAACTTTCCTGCGACACCGGCAATAAGTGCGATTGATTCATAGCGAAGCATGTCGTCATGAGATTTATGGGTAATTCCCTCAGCTGGCATGCAATAGGTGCATCGGTAGTTACATTTATCGGTAACTGAGACGCGTAAGTAGTCAAGGGTTCTTCCAAAGGGATCTTTGAGCATTTGAATCAGGTCGCTTTATTTTAGTCTTTCTTTGTATGTATTGAATTATTGGTTAGGGTAATCTCTATTTCTTCCCCTTTTTTAAATCCTTCTATGCCAATAGGAATACGGATGAACCCATTGGACATTGTCAGTGCATGAATATGCGCTGAGCCATGATAGTTGATCCGTGATATTTCACCTGAAGAATTTATGTTGATTGGGATGTGGGCAAGGCGGTTAACACCTTTTCTGGTAATGTCCTCTGCAAGAATCCCTTTAATTTTCGTAGTGTTTATTGTTCCACCCATAAGCTTTATGCAGAAGGGTTTGACAAAAAGCTCAAAAATCATATAGGTTGAAACAGGATTTCCCGGTAACCCAAAAACATACTTTTCCTTGTCTGTTCCAAAGACGGTCGGTTTTCCTGGTTTGATTGCAACTTTTTCGAAAAGGAGTTTGAATCCACAATCCTTCAGAGCCTTTGGCACGTGGTCAAAATCTCCCATGGATACACCTCCGGAGAGCATAAATATATCAACATGAGGTTTCTCTTTTGTAATTATAGTTTTAATTGCCTCCTCTGTATCTTTGACAATACCAAGGTCTCGTGGTACACAACCTGCATCAATGGCCTGTCCAAAGAGCTGTGCACTGTTACTGTTGCGTATTTGTGAAGCATTGGGTTTTTGGTGTGGTTCAACCAGCTCATCTCCTGTTGCGATAATACCAATCACTGGCCGCTTTATCACAGGAACTGGATCACAACCAACAGAGGCAAGCACTGCCATATGAGTTGGTGTGATGGCAACACCCTGAGAAAGCACTTTGTCACCTTGAGAAATATCTTCGGCCTTGTAACAAATATTACTCTTGTTGTTATGATTGGTGATATAAATTTTATTATCCTCTCTTTTTGTATACTCTACCATAACAACGCAGTCTGCGCCCTTAGGTACAACACTACCAGTCATAATTTTTGAGCACTCCCCATGACGAATCTCTTTTTGAGGAGCCACTCCTGCAGGAATAGTTTCGACGATGGTTAGTGGTTCCTTGATATCTTCAAGACGACAGGCATACCCATCCATCGCTGATTTATCAAAGGGAGGCATGTCAATATCAGAAAGGATATCTTCGGCAAGGTACCGCCCATTGCTAGCTGCAAGTGGTACCATTTCTGCGTCCAGGAGTTTTGCTGAGTTCAGAGTAATCTGTAATGATTCTTCAAAGGATATCATAGGAGCTTTCTTATTGGTTTAAACAAATGCGATCTTCATGAGAATAAATGATATAGTTGCCACTTCGGGCAAATCCAATGACTGTAATCCCCATGTCCCGTGCTCGGAGAATTGTTTGATGAGTGGGAGCTCCCCGTGAAATGTTTATGGGGATAGAGCAGGTTCGCGCTTTATGAAGGATCTCTGATGAGGTTCGACCGGAGCTAATCAAGATTGTTTGCGTGAAGTCAACTTTTTCAGAGAGTGCTTTTCCAATGACCTTGTCAACAGCATTATGTCTTCCCACATCATCGAACATAATTTTGGGTGTTCTTCCTTGTATACTCAGGGCGGCAGTATGAACGCTCCCGGTCTCTTTATAAAGGGTAGAGCACTTTTGTAGCCATTGTGTAAAAGCTATGATATCTGAGCTTTTGACTTTCAAATCATTTGTAACAGGATGGCGATAGGCGACCTCATGTATCGAGTTATACATAATACCTCGCCCACACCCACTGGTGTAGAGTCTCTTGCCTAAGCGTTGAGGATCGGGAGTTTTTTCCATGGTAATATGGGCGATCCATTTCTTTTTGTCAACTATACATTCTATAATATCTGCGGGGCTTTTAGCTATACCCGAGGTGAAAAGAAATCCTAAGGAGAGTTCCTCTAAGGCTATGGGTGAACAGAGGAGGGTTGCTACTTCACAGTCATTGACAAGAATCGTAAAGGGTATTTCTGTGGCAATGCACGATTGTGTTCGCTCTAAATGGCTCTTTTTAACCTTTAAAACTTCCATGGATTGGGAAGGTTCAAAACTAGTTGTTGCTTTCATATTCAAAACAGAACAGATTTAGTCAGCTGCTTCCTTTGCCCCAGCTAAAAATATAATTTTACTTATAATTTCTTTTGAAACAGCAAGTTTTGCCATTAATCTTTCCACAGTTTCATTATCGATAAATTCATGTCGCTTAATGTCAGCCTTCTCTTCTGCCATAACAGCTGAGGGCTTTGGATCTTTCCAGGGAAGATAAATCACACAGTGGGGTGTTATCTCTTCTAAAATCCTATTACTCTCAATAATGAGATAGTCTTTTTCCCTATGCTCTTCGGCAAGCTTTGTAAAGGGTGTTCCAATTTTATAGTAGGAGTTATCCTTTTCCGGGTTTCGCTGGCCATGGCCGAGTTTTATATGCACCGAGTTAGGAAGGAGTTTACAAAGCTCTCTGGCCAACGTGGTTTTTCCAATGTGTGCATGAGCACCAGCAATCACAATCGTCTTCATTAATTCTCTTTTCTATTTAAAACAGCCTAATTGGCATGATGAAATTTTAATATTATTGGCATTACAAAATTCAGCAATTTCTTTTAATGTAATTGCATTATTTGCTACTAAGGTAAAGGCCTTTGCGCAGGGGAGTTTGCGTTTTCCTTCCTTTTCGATAATTGCGTCATTTATCAGTTGCTTAATATTTTCATTATCCATAATAAACCTTCCATTGATGCGTCTGATTAAGGTGACATGAATTATAATGTCCCTATTCTATTGTTGATTGTAATATGTTTTTATATGCCACGTCCATCACCTTGTTTATTTCCAATGTATATTGTTCCCATTGGACAAGGAGTCTTTTCCCAAATTCGGTCAATTCTGTAGCACCACGCTGTTTGCCACCTCGCTGAGTAATAACGAGTTTTCGTTTAAATCCCTCTTCTGCTCGTTGAATGTCTCCCCAAGCTTTACGGTATCCTCGGCCTAATTCCTTTGCTGCCGCTTGGAGTGATCCATGCAGCTCAATAGCTTTAAGGAGTCGCCACTTACCATGACCAAAGAGTCCATTAATTACGTCTGATGAAATATATAATTTTGCATAGGGTTTCATGATGGTTAGTTTCCTTAATAGAAAAAATCAGGCGGGTAGAAATCTTATTGCACTCGCCTTAATTTGTAGGTACACCTCTTTACCAATTGAAAGGTCTAAGCTAACAACCGATTCATTGGTAATGTGAGCAACCACTTCCTCACCAATATCAATTGAAAGCTCAACACCCAAGCGAACACTACATAGATCGATAATAGTACCTTTGTAAGTATTTCTTGCACTTGAAGAGGGGGGATGAGTTGAGACAATAATATCTTCGCTTCTGATAATAATGTTGCCACTCTTTGCTGTGGTGTCTGTCAATACATGAAAAGCAAGACTCCCTGTACTAAAATCAATACTGAGATCCGGTTTAGTATAGAATTTAACAACATCACCTTTAAAAAAATTCTTAATACCCACAAAATGGGCGATAAATTCAGTTTTTGGGTGTTTAAAAATATTGTGCGGTGTGTCAACTTGAACAATAGAACCATGTTCCATAATTCCTATTCGATTTGCCAAAGAAAGTGCCTCTTCGTAATCGTGGGTAACATGAATTATAGTAATCCCTTTTCGGTTCAGAGTGCGTAGAAGTGCGCGCATATCAATGCGTGAGCCGGTATCCAAAGAGGATATGGGCTCATCCAAAAGAAGACATGTTGGTTCGATCGCAAGGGCTCGGGCTAAGGCAACACGCTGTGCTTCACCCCCCGATAGAGTCGAAGGCTTTCTAGTTTGCAAATGGGAGATAGCTATCTGATTACAGAGTAAGTCAACTTTGTTACCAATATCTCTTTTTGAAAATCCACGATACTTTAAACCATAGCTAATATTATCACGGACAGACAGATGAGGAAAGAGTGCTTGGTCTTGGTACACTAAGGCTAATTTTCTATGCTGCATTTTATAATTTGTTATATCTACTCCATTGAGCGTGATGGTGCCAGAATCGGGAAATAAAATACCGCTTAGGGTTTCTAAAAGAATTGTTTTACCGACACCAGAGGCGCCAAGCAGTACGAAATAGTCGCCCTGCGAAACCTCAAAAGAGACATTTCGCATAGAAAAATCACCCAAGCTTTTTGAAAGATTGTTTACCTTAAGCATGTGGTTTTCTCGCAGAGATCATTCGAAGAGTTATAAAGAAAAGGAGGCAAATCGTGATAAAAAGAACTGAGACCGGTCTTGCATATTTGAGACCAAAGGCACCGAATCGTTCAAATATAAGAATGGGTGTTATCATTGGATGGTAAGTAATAATTAAAACTGCACCGAACTCACTCATACCCCGAGACCACATCAGAATAAATCCAGACACTATTGAGCGCCAGGCCAAGGGTATGGCAATGGTGAAGAATACCCGAATGGGTGATGCGCCAAGGTTAAGGGCGGCCTTTTCCAATCGCTCAGGGACTGCTGCAAACCCATCTCGAGCAGCATTTATCAAAAAAGGGATACTCACAAAAGCCATGCCTATGATGATGCCAGGAATACCGCCAACAAACTGAATTCCCAAGCTGGAACCGATCTTTCCTAAAAGTGAATCCCGAGAGATCAATCCTAACAAAGCTATACCTGCAGCAGAATGGGGTATAACAATAGGAAGGTCGATGATTCCGTTTACTAATTGTTTAAAAGGGAACTCTTTGCGAGCTAAAAGGTAGGCAAAGGGAATAGCACCGAGAGCAAATATGATCGTTGCTGTCATGGATGCAAAAAGGGTGATCCAGATACTTGCTTGCACCTCTTTTTCTTTTGCTGTTTGAAATAGTTGTTCTGCTGTACAGGAGAGGAACATGTTAGCCAATGGAGCAACAATAAAAAGAAGAATCAATCCACTAAGAAAGGCGAAAACAAGGTGAACCGGTTCCAGTTTTTTTGCTTTAATCATGGGTTAGCTTTTAGATTTTTGTGCAATGGCAAATTGCTGTAAAACCTGTGGTATCTTGTCAAATGTATTCGAGACAGAGGGGACCATAGAGGGTTGACCATTTTTCTCCATGATGATCATACCTTTCTCCTTCTCAAGAACAAAGGCAACAAATTTAATTGCCAGCTCCCTCTGTGGTGCATTTTTTGGAATTGTGATGCCATAGACCATTGGTGCACCCTTTTTTGTTATTGCTGTGCCCGGTTTTTTACCGCTTATATCAATTGTTGCGGTGCTATAAAAATCTGAGTGCTCAGGCATTTTAAGATTTATTTCATCAGGTAATATTAAAAATTTTAATCCATGTTGTTGGGCAACTGATCGATAAAGAAAAATATAATCAATAGTATTTGATTCCAATAAGGCTAAAAGATCTGTCTCTTTGGGGCGTATGTACCTAGCATCTTTTTTTAATAGACGCTTGCCTAATCCTTCCTTTCTATAATGCTTTTCTGCAAGTTTCATAGTGATTACTGCGCGATAACCACAGGGATCTGCATTAGGGTCGGAGCGTCCAAAGGCAACCTCTTTATCCTGAAGAATCTTATACCAATTATCAGCTGTGATTTGGTCACTCATTTTTGAGGATTTATGATAGACCAAGGTCATTTCATTGCTGGCGAACTTTATGTTCCAATCAGCATGTTCGGGAATTAAAAGATTATCTATTACAGAATAATCTGCTGAAGCCATGATGTCGCAGGGCTTTTTTAGGTCTGAGATTTTTCGTGCACAGGTTCTACTTCCAGCAGACTCTAAGAGAACGTTTGCAGAGGGATGAGTTTTCATGAAGTTTTTAGCAATCTCCTTAAAAGGCACGGAGAGGCTTCCCGCATGAAAAATGATAAGATCTGTTTTAGATTGGGGCGCCTTTTTTTGGGTGCACGCACTAAAGATCAAGGCTAGCAGGAATGCAGTTCCCAGGAGTGTTGAAGCTTTTTGGATAGACATGGCAGAGTCCTTTATATTAATTGGTTGATTTATACGAAACCATTTGAAAATAATTTATTGATATGTTTGAGTAAACATGTCGGAAAGAGAAATCAAATAAATTGATTGCCCAAGAATTGAATTATTTTCTTTGGATGGAAAATGATCATGAATTTTATATGAATTTGGCTTTCCAGGAAGCACTTAAAGCCCTTGATGAGGGAGAAGTTCCAATTGGAGCAGTTATAGTCCATGATGGCATCATATTAGGTCGTGGGTATAACCGAATGGAATCTCTTCAGGATGCAACGGCCCATGCTGAGATCGTTGCTGTTGGTGCTGCATCAAACTCACTTAAAACCTGGCGGTTAAATGGTTGCTCAATATATGTTACGTTAGAGCCTTGCCTTATGTGTCTTGGGGCACTTATGCAAGCGAGAATTGATCAGATCGTCTTTGGTGCCTCAGACAGTCGTTTTGGTGCAGTTTCTACGCATAATTATAGAAATACTATAGAAGAGTCCTATCGCCGATATCCTGTAATTGTCTCTGGTGTTATGGAACAGGAGTGTAAAGCACTTATTCAGTCCTTCTTTAAAGAAATTCGAAAAAAAAATTAAAGTCTTTAGCCTTTAATCCGATAAACTAAATAGGGAAAAAAATGTTCAGGGAGAAACGGTACGCCTTTCTCTGCTCTGGTCGGCATAACCTGGCGGAGCTCCCTGTAAAGAACTTTAAATGAAAGGAGCGCAACAGGATTTTTTTGTCTTTTTAAAGTAACTATGATTAACAAGGATCGTTAATCGACATTTATTACAGGGAGGTTATAAATGCGTATTAATCACAATATTTCTTCAATGATAACACAGGGTGCACTGTTTAGAACAAACAGAAGCCTTAACAAATCCTTAGAAAAGCTGTCCACCGGCCTTCGGATTAACCGTGCAAGCGATGATGCTGCAGGTCTTGCTATCTCAGAAAATTTACGTACCCAGGTTCGCGGAGCCCGTCAAGCGCAAAGAAACGCCCTTGATGGTATTGCTGCACTCAACATTGCCGAGGGTGCAATGAATGAGGTGTCAGACATTCTGCAGCGTATGCGTGAGTTATCTGTTCAATCTTCTAATGATACTCTAACAGCCGTAGAAAGAGGGTATACTAATCAGGAATTTGATCAACTCACTGCTGAGATTGACCGTATTGCTGCAGTGACAAACTATAATGGTATGGAGCTGCTCTCTGATGCAACCGCTTCCCGTTTTGGTGGAGGTGCAGGATCAATTTTGTGGATCGATGCCAACGAGGCGGTTGGTCAGGATAGCATTACTATCACAGTCGATGATTTAACTGTTGGTGCTAGCGGTCTTAATATTGATTCACTTACCATTGATAGTCAAACTGATGCGGTTGCCGCAATTAATTCATTGGATGAAGCAATTGGTTCAGTAAACACCAATAGAGCCAATGTCGGTGCTATGGTCAATCGTTTAGAACATGCGGTAAACAATCTAATGGTTAGTGAAACAAACCAGCAAGCTGCAGAATCTAATATACGCGATGTTGATTTTGCCAGTGAAACAGCAGCATTTACCAAGAACCAAATACTTGTGCAATCAGCAACTGCTATGCTTGCACAGTCGAATATGATTCCCTCATCAGTATTGGGGTTAGTTTCAGGTTAATTATCTATCACGACTGAAATTGTGGTGGAGAAGGGAGCTTGCAAAAGCTCCTTTTTCTTTTTTAAACCCAGATTATACAGTAGAAGTAGATGCAGAAGTGCATGATTATGATTTAGTAAGACTTGAAGGTATTGAAGGGCATATCTACAAGGTGATATGGCCGAAAAGCCTGAAAGTTTTAATGGGCATAGGGCTGTGCTTCTGAGCTACCTCTTATTGCATAATCTGGGTTAAATTCTGTTCCATCAAAATCAACTGGTTACCGTTATATTTTTATTTTCCATCAATAATATTTAAGGGTTGACTTTTATAATAAAGGATTGTAAATTTATTAGCACTCGAATTAATAGAGTGCTAATAGGTTGTGATGTTACAGCCTGGATCAAAATGAATACAAATTTTAATTACATTATCTTTTAATTAAACTTTTTTTACTTACTAACCCTTTATAATTTAAGGAGGAAGCATGAACGTAAAGCCTTTGGCAGATCGCGTGATTGTTAGACCTTTAGAGGCTGAGGAAAAGACAGCCGGTGGAATTATCATTCCTGATAATGCAAAAGAAAAACCTCAAAAAGGTGAAATCGTTGCTGCAGGCCCAGGAAAGATTTCCGACAGTGGTAGCCTTGTTGAGATGACTCTCAAAGCTGGTGATAAGGTTCTCTATGGTAAATATTCTGGTACAGAAGTTTCCGTTGAAGGTGAAGAATTACTTATCATGCGCGAAAGCGATGTCCTTGCTATTATCTAAGGATAATGAAACCTACTATTTAATTTTAGAAAATAAAAAAGGAGTTGTAAATTATGGCAGGTAAACAGTTAGCATTTGATTCTCAAGCAAGAGATAAGTTGCTTAAGGGCGTAGATATTCTTGCTAATGCTGTAAAAGTTACTCTTGGTCCTAAGGGCCGCAATGTGGTTCTTGACAAGAGTTTTGGATCACCAACAGTAACTAAAGACGGCGTGACTGTTGCAAAAGAGATCGAGCTTGAGGATAAGTTCGAGAACATGGGCGCTCAGATGGTTAAAGAGGTTGCCTCAAAAACATCCGATGTTGCCGGTGATGGAACCACTACCGCAACAGTACTGGCCCAGTGTATTGCACATCTTGGTGTTAAAAATGTTACAGCTGGATCCAATCCTATGTCTCTGAAACGTGGTATTGACAAAGCGGTTAAAGCTATTGTTAAGAAGCTTAATGATGATTCACAAAAAGTTTCTGGCAAAAAGGAAGTTGCTCAGGTTGGTGCAGTTTCAGCTAATAATGATCCTGAAATTGGTGATTTGATTTCTGATGCTATGGAAAAAGTTGGCAAAGACGGTGTTATCACTGTTGAGGAAGCTAAAGGTATTGACACAAGCCTTGACGTTGTTGAAGGTATGCAGTTTGATCGCGGTTACCTTTCACCTTATTTTGTTACTAATCCTGACACCATGGAAACCGTTCTTGACGAACCGGTTATCCTTATTTATGATAAGAAGGTTAGCGCAATGAAAGATCTTCTTCCCCTGTTAGAAAAGATCGCTCAGATGGGTAAATCTTTCCTTATTATTGCAGAGGATGTTGAAGGTGAAGCTTTGGCAACATTAGTTGTTAATAAACTTCGTGGCACTCTTAAGATTGCTGCTGTCAAAGCACCTGGTTTTGGTGATCGCAGAAAGGCAATGCTTGAGGATATTGCAACACTTACTGGTGGTATTGTTATTTCTGAAGATGCTGGTTTCAAACTTGAGAACACAACTGTTGACTCTCTTGGTACAGCAAAACGTCTGATTATTGACAAAGAAAACACAACCATTATTGAAGGTGCTGGTAAAACTGAAGATATCAAGGGTCGTATCAATCAGATCCGCAAGCAGATCGAAGATAGCACTTCCGATTACGACAAGGAAAAATTGCAAGAACGCCTGGCAAAGCTCGCCGGTGGTGTTGCAGTGATTAATGTTGGTGCAGCTACTGAAACTGAAATGAAAGAGAAGAAAGCTCGCGTAGAAGATGCGCTTCACGCTACCCGCGCTGCTGTAGAAGAAGGTATCGTTCCTGGTGGTGGTGTTGCTCTTATTCGCTCTGCTTCTGTTCTTGATGACGT
Organism: Chitinivibrionales bacterium; assembly: GCA_028278335.1. GTDB lineage: Bacteria > Fibrobacterota > Chitinivibrionia > Chitinivibrionales > JANQEN01 > JANQEN01. The sequence continues at coordinate 65,224 of JANQEN010000203.1, forward strand.
AGAAGTTGAAGATGACGAAAAAATTGGTGTTGATATCGTTCGTAAAGCTGTAGAAGAGCCTTTGCGTATGATTGCCTCCAATGCTGGTTGTGAAGCTTCCGTTATTGCTAACGAAGTTAAAAACAGCGATGGTGCACAGGGATACAACGCCTATTCTGATAAGTTTGAAGACCTGGTAAAGGCCGGTGTCATCGACCCAACAAAGGTAACCCGCACAGCATTGGAAAATGCTGCAAGTATCGCTGGTTTAGTTCTTACTACCGAATGCATCGTTTCGGAAAAGCCTTCCGATGAAAAGGATGCTGGTCCTGCTGCTGGTGGTATGCCTCCTGGCGGTATGGGTGGTATGGGCGGCATGGGTGGCATGATGTAATTGAGCTCCCATGGTGATAGTGTAAACTAACGCTTATTTTTTAACGATGCCATGGAAGTATACTTCCATGGCATCGCTGTTGACAAAGAAAAGTATGGAAAACGCCCCTTTAACAAAAAGAGAAACGATGGTCCTTGAGGCTGTGGTGAGAAATTATATACTTACCGCTGCGCCAACCGGCTCCCGTTTCCTTTCAAAGCAAAGGGACTTTGACTGGTCCCCGGCAACCATACGTAACATAATGGGTGATCTCGAAGAAAAGGGATATATAGAACAACCACACAAATCTGCCGGACGAATTCCTACCGATCGGGGGTATAGGCTCTATGTTGATCATATGGTCAAAATGGGGACATTGCCGAGCAATGTAAAGATGCAGATTCGCGAAGAGTTACTGCATGTTGATGTGTCAAATTTACATATTGTAATGGAAGCAACTTCCAAAGCGCTCAGTAAAGCAACAAATCAATTAGGAATAATTCTTTCACCAAAATTCTATAGTGGTATTTTTCGGCATTTGAATATTCACCGGATTGATTCGCAACGGTATTTGTTAAACTTAGCAATTGATTCCGGGTTTGTAAAGACATTAGTTGTAGAACTTGCTACAGAAGTTGATCAGCAGGTGATTGAAACTGCCTGCGACTTAATCAATAGCCGCTATAGTGGCCTCTCCTTGCAGGAGATCTTTTTAGCTGAAAATGTTGTGTTTTCCGATGTAGGCAAGTATGATATGGGGATAATTCGACTTTTTATTCCTTCAATTCAAAAAATGCTTGAAAAGGATTCCTCCGATGAAGTGTTTACGGATGGAAAGACCAATATCTTGCTTAAACCCGAATTTTTTAATCGAGAACAGGTTGGATCAATTATTGAAATTCTTGAGGAAAAAAATGTACTTATGCACCTTTTCAATAAAGAAAAAGTTGAAAATGACCGAGTGGTTGTTTCAATTGGTGGCGAGATAAAGGAGGGTCAATTTTCTTCATTTAGTATCGTGAAAACTCGATATCGATTAGGTGGTATGAATGGATCCTTAGGAGTTATTGGACCAAAAAGAATGCCCTATCCCTTTCTTATTTCAGCAGTTGATTATACCTCAAAAGTATTAGAGGATATGTGTTCATCGAATGATGCAAAGAATGAATAGTTTTAACAATTTACATTAGAGAGATGTTTTATAAGGAATAGTATGACAAAGAAAAAGAAGAAGCTGGAAGATGAGGTTGTTGTACAATCTGAGTCTCAGGAGTTACCAAAAGAGGATGAAACCACCTCAGGTGAGAATGGAGAAGAGATTACACCAGAAGATGATTTACGTGAAGAATCCGATGAAGATGGCGAAGAGCAAGAGCAGGCGGAAGATTCCGTTGACTCTTTAAAAGGTGAACTTGAAGAGCAGAAGGATAAGTACATTCGGCTAATGGCTGAGTTTGATAATTATAAAAGACGAACCAGCAAAGAGTATGAGCGAATGGTGGAGCTTGCCAATGAACGACTAATGCATGACATTATTGAAGTACGAGAGAGCTTTAGTCGGGCACTTACCATGGCCGAAGGCAATGATGACTTTACAACTTTTTTAGAGGGAATGAAACTCATCTTTACAAAGCTTGAGGATAATTTAAAAAAGAATGGGTTAGAAGTTTTTGCTGAAGTTGGTGATGAGTTTGATCCGGAAATTCATGATGCAATGATGAAGGCTCCTCATAATGAAGTTTCCGAAGATTGCATCTCCGAGATATATGAACAGGGCTATAAATTAAAAAATCATGTCATTAAACATGCCAAGGTGATTGTCTCCGATGGCGCACCAAAAGAACCAGAAAATAAAGAACCTGAAGAACAGGTTGCTGAAGAATAGAAAACTAAATCACAACAATTTTAGAATACAGTAACAAGGAGGATCATAATGGGTAAAATTATTGGTATTGATCTTGGTACAACCAATTCCTGTGTCTCCGTCATGGAAGGTGGAAAACCGGTTGTAATTCCCAATCAAGAGGGAGGAAGAACAACACCCTCCATGGTTGGTTTTGCAAAGAATGGAGAACGACTAATTGGATCAATCGCACGGCGTCAAGCAATCACTAATCCTGATGGAACGGTTTTTTCAATTAAACGTTTTATGGGTCGTCGACACAATGAAGTAGAGTCGGAAGAGAAAATTGTTCCCTATACAATTGTGGGCAATCCTGATGAATTGGTTAAAGTCCATATCAATGAAAAAGATTATACTCCTCCGGAATTATCTGCTATGGTACTCCAATACTTAAAAAAGGCTGCAGAAGATTACCTTGGTCAAGAAGTTACTGAAGCGGTGATTACCGTCCCTGCCTATTTTAATGACTCCCAACGACAGGCCACAAAGGATGCTGGAAAGATTGCTGGACTTGATGTAAAGCGTATCGTTAATGAACCAACAGCAGCTGCCTTGGCCTATGGTCTTGACAAGAAGAGTAGCGAGATAATTGCTGTGTATGATCTTGGTGGCGGTACCTTTGACATCTCCATTTTGGAAATCGGTGATGGTGTCTTTGAAGTAAAATCTACCAATGGTGATACCCATCTTGGTGGTGATGATTTTGATCAGGTCCTGATTGATCACATAGCTGATGAGTTTAAAAAGGAAAATGCTGTTGACCTTCGTCAAGATCGAATGGCCTTGCAACGTTTAAAAGAGGCTGCTGAAAAGGCGAAATGTGAGTTGTCAACTGCTATTCAGACTAATGTTAATCTTCCCTTTATTACAGCTGACGCTTCTGGTCCGAAACATTTGGACTTGACTATCACCCGTGCTAAGTTTGAATCATTGGTAGAACATTTGATAACCCGTTCTGTTGGCCCTTGCGAGAAGGCTATGGTCGATGCAAAAGTGAGTGCCTCTGATATTAAAGAGGTAATCCTTGTCGGTGGATCAACTCGTATCCCTGCTGTACAGTCGCGGGTTGAAGAAATTTTTAGCAAGGCACCCAATAAAGGAGTAAATCCTGATGAGGTTGTTGCTGTGGGAGCAGCAATTCAAGCTGCTATTCTTGGTGGTGATGAGTCAGTGAAGGATGTTCTATTACTTGACGTAACACCACTTTCTCTTGGTATCGAAACTCTTGGTGGTGTGATGACAAAGCTTATTGAGAGAAACACAACTATTCCAACCAAGAAAAGCCAGGTTTTTTCAACCGCCGCAGACAATCAACCCGCTGTGTCTATAATGGTTTATCAGGGTGAGCGTGAGATGGCTGCCCATAATAGGCTGTTAGGAAAATTTGATCTAGTTGGTATTCCTGCTGCACCTCGTGGTGTTCCACAAATTGAGGTTACCTTTGATATTGACAATAATGGAATTCTCCATGTAAGTGCCAAAGATCTTGGTACCGGCAAAGAGCAACAGATCAAGATCGAATCATCAAGTGGCTTGTCAGAAGAGGAAGTTAACAAGATGGTCAAGGATGCCGAAGCTAATGCTGAGCAAGATAAAAAAGATCGCGAAAAGGTTGATGTAAAAAACAACGCTGATCAGATGATTTTTCAAACTGAAAAAACACTGACTGAGGTTGGGGATAAAATCTCTGCTGATGACAAGGGAAAGATACAATCAGCGTTAGATGATTTGAAAGAAAAGGCCAAAGGCGACGACCTTGAAGCAATAAAGGCGAGTATGGAGGCCCTTACTCAAGCATCTCACAAAATGGCTGAGGAGATGTACAAACAGCAAGCTGCTGCGGGTGGACAACCCGGAGCCGGGCCACAACCTGGCCCTGATATGGGATCACAACAGACCTCGGAAGGATCTCAACCTGGTACAAATGGTGGTGATAAAAACGATGGTGCTGTTGATGCAGATTTTGAAGTAGTCGATGACGATAAATAAATATTAATTATAACCTATTGGGCAGGGGCGATTTTTAAAATCGCCCTTGTCTTCTGTTTGAACTGGAACGGTACATGGCCAAAAGAGATTACTATGAAATTCTTGGGTTGACTAAGGATGCGAATGAAAACGAGATTAAAAAAGCCTATCGAAAATTAGCAGTCAAGTTTCATCCTGATAAAAATCCTGGGGATCAGGCTGCTGAGGAGAAGTTTCGTGAGGCTACAGAGGCCTATGAGATTTTAAAGGACCAGGACAAACGAACCCGATATGATCAATTCGGTCATGCTGCCTTTGAAGGTGGCTCTGGTGGGTTTGGTGGCTTTGGTGCCGGAGGATTTGATCTATCCGACGCACTCCGTGCCTTTATGGGTGATTTTGGTGGTGATTCTATCTTTGGAGATATTTTTGGATTTGGTGGCCGCGGAAGGCGAGGTGGTCGATCTGGAGGTATGCGTGGCAATGATCTCCAGGTTAGACTCTCTTTGACATTGCAGGAAATCTTCAACGGAGTTACAAAAAAAATTAAGGTTCGACGCAAAGATTCCTGTGATGACTGTAATGGTACGGGATCACGAAGTGGGGAAAAAGAAACCTGCTCCCAATGTGGTGGCTCTGGGCATGTGAGGCATGTCGCTAACTCTCTTTTTGGGCAGGTCATTCAAGAGAGTGTTTGCCCTGCCTGCCATGGAGAAGGAAGCGTTGTAAAAGATCCCTGTAGAAAATGTGGCGGCAGCGGAAGAAAAACCTCTGAAACTACGGTGTCTGTAGATATTCCAGCCGGTGTTGCTGAAGGAAATTATATCACCGTACCCGGGAAAGGCGATGCTGGTTTACATGGCGGTCCTGCTGGTGACCTCATCGTAATTATTCAAGAAAAGAGCGATTCCTTTTTTGAGCGACACGGTATCGATGTTGTTTGTCAAATCGAAATTGCCTTTGCTGAAGCGGCGCTAGGATCGGCAAAGACAATTCCGACTCTCGACGGAAAGGTAAGTCTCAAAATTCCTGCCGGTACTCAATCAGAAAAGATATTTCGACTTCGAAGCAAGGGGCTTCCAGCTTTACGAAGTTATGAAAAGGGAGATCAGCTTGTGAAGGTTCATGTCTACACGCCGGAAAAACTGAATCGTGACCAAAAAAAGCTCTTCGAACAGCTTGCCAGTCATGATTCAAAAAAGCTAAACGCCTTTGAAAAGTAGTGATTGACTTCAGACTTATTTGTAGTCTAACTCACTGAGAATCTCTTTGATTTGGTCAAGCTCTTTAATGACTGTTTGTGATTTATAGACTCTATCTTCATAGATAATATTCAGATTATTGTCAATTTGAGAAAAAATATCCTTGTAGCGATCTGCCAAGGCATTGCATTGAATGGTTAGGTCCTTCATCTGTTTCGTTTCACGAAAGCCAAGGTGTGTCTTCAGTTTACCCTTCTTTAACTGCATCGCCCATTTTTCAAGTTTGTATACTGGCACGGCAACTTTACGAGAGGAGAAGAGTCCTATTATCAAAGCAATGACAAGGGAAGCAATTTGTGCTGTTATGAGAGCAGGAAGAATGACGCCAAGTATACTGGTTAATTCAAGGTCTTGCATGATGTCATTACTCATATAGTAAAAAAGACCATCCTTTGATTTAGTGTGGTAGACGATTGATAGGATGACCGTTGTTAACACCGATGTGGAAAAGACTATAAAAAGGATGGTGCTAATAATTCTAAATTGAATAGATTTTTTTAGAAAAAAATTGCTTATGGGCCGACGGGTAGATTTAGTTGACATATTATTCCTACAGAGTAAAATACATCTAAATATAAATATGATTGTGTCATATATGACAGAGGATTTTCAATCTAACACTGTGATATATTTTATTATAACTATTTTTTAACAAGGAATGCAAAAAAAGAGCAGTATAAAACCAAGGGGAATGTATTTTTATTGATTGTTTAGGACTGTAATAAAGCACAACAGGATGATTTTAAACGATGGATACTATTGCAATAGTTGATTTTGGTGGACAGTACGCCCATTTAATTGCCAACAGAATTCGGCGATTGGGTGTTTATTCTGAGATTGTTCAACCTGATAGCGACTTGAAAAATTACGAACGATTTAAGGGAGTAATATTTTCTGGCGGCCCCCATAGTGTGACAGATCCCCATAGTCCAGGTATCATTAAAGATATTTTTTCGCTAAGCATTCCAATTCTTGGTCTCTGTTATGGTCACCATCTCATCGCGCAGAGCTTGGGCGGAGTCATATCCAAGGGCGAAAAAAGGGAATATGGAATCGCTGAAATGACAATTCTTAAAAAAGTTCAGCTTTTTAATGGATTAGATAGTAAAGAGCAGATCTGGATGAGTCACGGTGATGCCGTTGATAAAAATCCCTCTGATTTTGAAGTGCTGGCCTCAACTTCTGGCTGCAAACATGCGGCAATTGGCAATAGTAAAAAGAATATTTACGGTCTTCAATTTCATCCTGAGGTGACGCATACCGTTAATGGCATGACAATTCTTGAGAACTTCATCGCTCTTTGCGGATGTAAACGGGAATGGAATTCAGATACCTTTACTCAAGAGATCAAAGAAAAAATAAGAGTTCAGTGTGCTGGAAAGAAGGTGTTTTTGCTTGTTTCCGGTGGTGTCGATTCAACGGTCTGTTTTACATTGCTCAATGATGCACTAGGCCCAGATCGGGTAATGGGATTGCATATTGATAATGGTTTGATGCGGTTGGATGAATCAGATTCGGTCATCACCTTTTTGAAGAACCATGGCTATAACAATCTTCATATTTACAATGGCACGCAAGAGTTTCTACAAGCTCTTAAGGGTAAAGCAAATCCAGAGGAAAAGCGAAAGATCATCGGCTCGGTATTTATAGAGGTGCAAGAGAAGGCTCAAAAGCAATTAAAGCTTAATACAGATGAGTGGCTTTTGGCCCAGGGCACCATCTATCCTGATACTATTGAGAGTGCAGGAACCAAACATGCCGATAAAATAAAAACACACCACAATCGAGTTGACATTATTCTTGACTTGATTGAAAAGGGTCTCATTATTGAGCCTATTGCCCAATTGTATAAAGACGAGGTAAGACAGCTTGGGGAATCGTTGGGCATACCCCATGATTTGATATGGCGTCACCCTTTTCCCGGCCCTGGCCTTGGTGTTAGAGTGCTTTGCTCATCGGGGCAGGAGGAGAGTATTGATGCAGTTGCCAAGCGACAGGTTGAAAATGTTGCTGAACCCTTTGGGTACTCCTCCTATGTGTTACCAATAAAAAGTGTGGGTGTGCAAGGGGATAGCCGAACTTATGCCCACCCGGCTCTTTTGGTTGGCCAGAGAAATTGGTCAATTTTGGAAAAGGCCTCTACCCATATAACAAACCATGTCCGTGAAGTAAACCGTGTTATATTTGGACTTTCTGTAGAAGCCAATCCAGAATATCGATTGGTCGAAGCGTACCTGACTAAAGACCGGCTCGACAAATTGCGTGCTTTGGATCATTTAGTAACAACGGTTTTGCATGAAACCGGTGAGTATGACTCAATTTGGCAAATGCCAGTGGTGTTATTGCCGCTTGTAAATAAATCAGGTAAGGAGTGCGTCGTATTAAGACCCATCGCTTCTCAAGAGGCTATGACTGCTCAATTCTTTCCTTTGGAACATGATGCTATTGATAAGATCCTTAAGGGAGCCCGTTCAATCGAAGGGATTGGCGATATCTTCTTTGATATAACCAACAAGCCACCCGGGACTATAGAGTGGGAGTAAGTAGACACTCAGTAATTCCCTTAAAGCGATGTTCCGGTGATTAGGCTATTTTCGAATCTTGCTTTTAAGTGCTGAGGGTATCTTTTTAATTTTATTCTTCTTTATTGAGATCAATTCAAGTTTTTCCATTTCAATGATCTCTTGCGGAAGGGTTCGCAGCAAATTATGGTTCATGTAAAGCTCTCGAAGATTTTTTAACTTGCCAAAACCTTCAGGTATCTCGGGTATTTGGTTATTATTAAGATAAAGCTCTTCCAAATTTTCCAAGCCCAAAACCCCCTCTGGAAATAACATTAAATTGTTGAAACCTAGGGTCAATTTTCTAAGGCTTTCTAAACTGCCAATGGAAGAGGGGATTGACTCAATGCTATTGTTATCAAGATATAAAGTCGTTAAGGAGTGCAACTCTCCCACGGTAGCAGGTACTGAAGTAAGTGCATTATATGAAAAGTTACACACCTCAAGTTGTGCGCAGTTACCTAAAAATTCCGGGATTCGTTCAATTTTATTGTTGGTGCAATCGAAGTATTTTAGATTGGTCAAGTTACCAATTTCATCGGGAATTTTTGAAATCCTATTATTTGTTAAATCGAGGTTCTCTAAAAGACTTAATTGGCCAATCTCTGGGGGGACCTTTGAGATAAGATTGTTTGAAAGGTTGAGGCTTTTTAAAAAAGTTAAGTCACCAATACATTTAGGAACACGTACAATACTGCAACTGGAGAGGTTAAGCTTTGCTATCCTGCTATCTATAATGGTTATAACTTCCTGAACTTTGACTGTTTTTAGTTTTAGGGAGTCCAAAAAAGCCTGTGTTGCAATGAGGTCTTCCTTGTAAGACTGAGCAAAAATCGAAACTGTTAGAGCGAATAAAAAAATGAGAGTTTTTAAACTTTTTGTCTGTTTCATTTTGGATTACCTCGTACACTTTAAAGAAAGGAAACATTAAGGTTATGCATCAAATATAATTTGAGAAGCAAAATGGAACCAAAGAGTTCTTACATACCTGAGTACTGCTTAATGTTAAAACTCTGCCCCAAGGGAGAAGTAGTTGATTGGATCCTTTATATATCTATGCCAATCAGTTTTCCAGGCAAGGTCATAGCGTAAAATAAACATTCCCAGGTTGGCCCGCAAACCAAAACCTATGCCGCCATATATCTTTTTTGGTAAGGGAATCACATCGTATTGATCTTCTGGGAACCAGGCATTACCCATGTCGGCAAAGATCGCCCCGTTGATATAGCTTATTCTCATTGGTAAAGGCCACACAATATCTATTGCACGGATAAAGGGGAAACGGAACTCCGTGTTGAGGACCGCATATCGCGTACCAATCAGGTCAAAGTAGTTCCAGCCACGGAAGGGAACGATAAATTGAGAGTAGATGGTTTTGTTCAAGTTGTCTGCAAAATTGTCAGGATTGATGCGCCAAATGAGCCAGTTTTCATTGCCACCAAGGAAATAAATTCGGGGAGAATCATTATCACCCATAGGCTCACTAAATCCGGCCGAAAATTTATTTGCCCAGACAAAACGACGATTTAAATGGAAATATTTACGGACATCAACATCCAATGAAACAAAGGAAGGGTCATCAGCTTGGAGAGGAGGTGCGACAACCAATGAGGCTGAGGCTCGTAATCCATTGATAGGCCCTGTAATACCCCAAAGAATGTTATCAAAGGTATAACTTAATGAAGGCTTAGTAATGTTGACCGAAACTTTATCTAATGAGTCATTGGGTACCAACCCGCGTCGTTCAATTCGATAAGGCTCTCGTTTGAGGTGCTGATAAAATAGATCAAAGTCGATTCGAGAAAAGAGAGAAAAGGGATAGCGAAAAAGGATCTCTCCGCCAATATTTGTGTCATGATAGAGGTCGTAATAGTCAAGCGTTGCATAGACGTAATGCTTGTCGTAAAAAGCTGCAAGGCCAAAATCGATTCTATACTGCGAGTTGAAATATGATCCAAAGATGTTATTCTCTTCCCAGGAACTTTGGATATTTCCAGCTAAGGCAATTTGATGATTTCCTAAGAGATCACTAAACACCACAAATCCCTGACCCGCAGCACCATAAATGGTGCTATACCCCATACCAACAGATACCATATCAACAGAGAATTTTGGTTTGTACGGGTGCTCTTTAATATCTTTGGGAATAACCACTGTTGTATCTTTAATGACTTTTTGCTTCTGAGTTTTCTTTGAATCTGAGAGTGATGATGTTGAACTATCACTGCTCTGTTCTGTTTGATCAAGAAGATCGATGCTTGTAGAGTCTGTAAGTGAGTCACTTAAAACAATGGCCTCATTTTTAGACAAGTCGTTGCTTTGGTCCGCAGTTGTATCCGTTTTTGTACGCTCCTGGGTCGTGGAGTCTAACTCTGGTGTTGTTTTGCTGGAGTCTTGAATTGGTTGCAACGTCTCATTGGCTTTTCCGCTCTTTTTTCTTTTCTTTCGTTGTTGTCTTTCTGACTTTGCTGAGATCGCTTCGTTTAAAAGAGCTGTATCGATGGTATCCTTGGGAGGTAGGGGAGGAAGAAAATAGGAGATTGTGGTGTCGCTGTTCGATTTAACCCAAAGAGTCGGTGCAAGTTCTTCCTCTATTATTTTTTTTCTTGGTTCCTCGATGAGCCAAACCTCCCAGCCCTGCTTTTGAAAAAGGGTAAATACAATTGAATAGTCCTTAGAGGACCAGTCCGGATTTGAACAACCACCAATAATGTTTGTCAGTGGCTTTGCACTATCTGGAGCATGTAAGGGGGCTATATAGATATTATTAATACCATTTTTATCACAGACAAAGGCGATATCCTTCCCATTGGGTGAGAAGGTTGGCTGCTTTTCATTCCATTGGGTATTGGTAATTTGCTTAACGGAATTATCATTCAAGTCAATAAGAAAAAGGTTTGATTTTGGATGCTGAGAAAAATTCTTTCTTTGGGCAATACCACAGGTATCTTTTTTAGCAAAGATGACTAGAGATCCGTCCGGTGAAAAACGAGGATTTGATTCTGATTGAATATCATTGGTAAGCTGAATAAGCTTGTTGTCATTCAGTGTATACTGATAAACATCGGTTTGATGATTTTTAAGGCCAACAAAAACAAAGGAGTTTCCGTCGGGAGACCAATCAGGTGAGGTAATACTTGCCAGTTTTGGCTTGTATGTAGCCGCATGCTTTTTAGTTTTAATATTGACAACTCTCAACTCATTTTTACCATCATTTTTTGCTACAAAAGCTAATTGATCGCTTTCTGGCCCCCAGCACATGCCACTACGAAAGGGTTGAAACGATTCAAATTGATCGCCAAAGCCCTGCTGGCTAATTTTTAATCTAATTTTCTTTTTTCTGTCAGTAATGAAGATCTTTGTATAGTCCTTTGCATCACTATAATAGGCAATCATAGCACCATTGGGAGAAATCCTTGGGCGAAGGTTAAAACTAGAACGGGACTTTTCCCGTGAGGTGATCTGTTCCGCCTTTCGTTGAAGATCTTCTCGAATGCCAATTTCAGGCCAGTAGATTCTTTTAAGCTCTCGGTGCCACTCCTTCCCTAAATCTTCAAGCTTTTTTTTGTATACTTTTTCTAATGACTCATTCACACGTTTGGTTGTACGAAATTCCTGAAGAAAACGGTGAAACGTACTGTCGCCATGAGTTTTTGCTAGAAAATAGAGAAAGGATTGTCCCCCCTTGTAAACCATGTATCCGCCCATGGAAAATCCTGGAAGCGGGACATTCCCATAGATAGTTCTATCCATGAGAAACATATCAGCGTCACTATCCCAATCTGAAGAGAGGTACTCGGCACTCCCTTCGGCAAACCAAAGTGGCATCTGTGCAGCATTCACTCGCAGGATCGACCCACCAAACTGGTCAAAGAGAATACCAAATTGAAAGGCATGGACAAGTTCATGGTGCAATACATGACGGAACTCTTCGTAGGATCCGTTAAAGGGCATCACAATTCGATTTTTTAAGGATTCTGTAAAACCGCCTACTCCCTCAGGTATAATTCCTGGTGTGACATTGGTTTGTTCAAAAAGTGTCGGGCTACCATAAATGATGAGTGGAATTCGTTTTTTATGCTTGAACCCAAAATCTTTTGCTAACTCAGTGTAGGCATTCTCGATCCATTGAGCCGTGATTTTTGGCAGATCGCCTTGATCTTGATGAAAGTAGGAATAAAAGTGTGGTATTTTATGATATGACCAAGTTAGATCTTTATATTGTACTTTGTTTTTTCCAAATCCAAAAATTGAGGCCCAGGGGATGCTTAATACAAAAAATAGTAGTAAAAACTGTGTTGTCGAGAATAGGTCACACTGCCCTTTTTTCATGCAAGCTTACCCCAATTTTAAACGTTTCAAGGTAGTTTCGATGGTGGTGATAGAAGCGTGGTGCAAATAATGCAAGTGATTGGTTATTCCTATACAATATTATTATATTACTTCCACTCCAGCCATAAACAATAATTTCTAAAATATAATACGGAGTATAGGCACATGAAATTTTCGAAAAATGTGGAAATTTTTGGTTGTGCAAATTATTTTACTTTTCTATTTGAAAACGGTTAAAAGGAAACTAGAAGCATTTTTTGAAATTAGAATAATACGGAAAGATTGCGTTAAATGGTCAAATCTTGACACATTTTCTACTTAAACGTATATTGTTTTTCAATTTGCTTCCGATAATTTTATCTCATTTATGTATTCTATTTCAACGTTTCAGTCCTTAAAGTAAGTAGTATATATATGCTCAAAAAAAATGTATTGTACCTAACAGCTGTCTCGCTTTGTCTATTCGTTTTACTGAGTAATTCAGTGTTCGCAAAAAGAAAGATTGTGGTTCCCCATGATTTTCCGACCATTCACTCAGCTCTTGGTGAAGCTGATGAGGGTGACACAGTCTATGTTGTCAATGGTGTATACGAGGAGAATATTGCTCTTGTTGACGATGTGGTCTTGGTTGGGCAGGATAAAACAAAAACAATAATAAATGGCCGACGCCTGCGACCATGTGTTATCGGAGCTGACGGTGCAACTATTAAAAACTTTACCATTTATAATGGAACCACCGGCATCCTATGTAAAAACACGCGACCAATTATTAAGGAAAACTTGATCGTTGACAATAAGGGAGCAGGTATCCATGCCCTCATAGCACTCCCGGAAATCAAGAATAATATCATTTATAGAAATGAATGGACCGGTATTTTTCTTGAATCCACCCGCGGAACCCGAACCTCAATTGATCACAACGTTATTCTGGAAAATGGGTATTGCGGTATCTTTTGTGCTCATCGAACCGAAGTGCTAATCCGCAATAATATCCTCTATAGAAATAAGCAGTTTGGTGTCTATGTTGGTCCAGACGCGAAGAAGACCCGTATTATATACAATAATATGTATGATAATCGAAAGCAGTTCAATCCCGATGCTGTGGTAAATGAAACCAACATTAGCAAAGAACCAGTTTTTATTGATCCTCGCCATCCAGTATATAATTACTTTGTAGAGGACAAGTCAGCCTGTAAGGGGCGGGGTGAGAATGGTTCCGATATTGGACTCATTACAGAAAAGATGCAGATTGCTCTTAGTACCGATCGCGACGGTGACGGTATTTTGGATGACATAGATCAATGCCCTGACGATGCAGAGGATAAAGATGGCTTTGAGGATGAGGATGGCTGTCCCGACTTTGATAATGATGGTGATGGTATCTCTGATGTCAACGACCAATGCCCTGACGTACCTGAAGATATCGATGATTTTCAGGATATTGACGGTTGTCCCGACGAGGATAATGATCGTGATGGAATCTTAGACAATGATGATGGTTGTCCCAATAAACCTGAAACCGTTAATGGCTTTAAAGATGAGGATGGTTGCCCTGATGAAAAACCAATGGAGATTAAACAGAAGCTTATTCTCAAGGGTGTAAATTTCAAAACTGCCAGCGCAGAGCTTTTGGAAGAATCATACTATGTTCTGGAAACCGTTTATAATAGTCTTGAAGCTTACCCCAATGTTCGTGTAGAGATTGCCGGACATACTGATAGTAGAGGAAGTGATAATTACAATTTGGCCTTATCCTATGATAGAGCAAAAACAGTTATGAATTATCTTGTTATGCGCGGTATTGGCAAAGATCGCATTATTGCGCGAGGTTATGGAGAGACCAAACCGATCGCAAGCAATGATTCCGAAGAAGGACGATACGAAAATAGACGGGTTGAAGTGGTACCGTTACGATAAATGGTGGGAATAGAGATTTGAAATTTTTAAAAGGATAGTTAGGAACGTGCGAAAGACAATTACAGTTCTTGGTGTAATTTTTTGTTGTGTTACAAGTGCTTTCTCTGATTTGAAAGCAACCGGGGGGTTCTCCGCACCCTACTTTCAGGCAGACTATATTCAGGATATTTCTGAGTATACAGCTGCGTTAATTAACCCGGCTCTTCTGTACCGGGTAAATCAGATGCACTTTGATTTTGGTATTTATCGGTGGAATGATCGCAATAGTGGGGTGAAGCTCTTTGAAGATTTAGGATACCAGCAGCTTGCAGCCCTTTTTCCTATTCGATTAAATTATACTACTGGTTTAACCATCATCTCCTGTGGTGCCGAATATATTAAAAAAAGGATTGATCCCTCGGGGCAAATACTTCCCGCTGGGACTGATGATTATTGGGAAACATGGATAATTCCCCATTTTAGCTACAAATTTCGTTCCCTGCCCCAACTTTCGATTGGTACAAATGTGAAGGTTGTGCTTCAAAAGCAGTTTGTTTTGGAGAGTATAAATAATACCGATCCTATTTTAAAGCACGTGCGCAAAATAGGGGTAGGAATTGATTTAGGTGTATATTACAACTTTTTCGATCATTATCGCTATGGTGACTTTAGTATAAGTTTAAATTTCCAGGATATTGTACCAGCTAATATCCCCTGGGAAAATCCTGCGGGAGATCAGGTTACAAAGGAGCTAATGACAACCCGATTTCGCGGTGGTTTGCGTTATGCTATAATGAATGATCGTCTCATCATGAACGCTGAGGCAGTCGTTGACAACCTTTTTCAGGATTTATGGAAAGGGGTAATTGAGGCTAATATTGGCTCTGGGCCAAGTGTTGAAGATCTTGGTGCGTTGAAAAAACAATTCCGGCTTAGCGGCCATGCCAAATTTCAATGGATTCCACAGCTTTGGATAAAAGCGGGTTGGGCAAATAACCTTGTCCCCTACGTTGGCTTTAACACCAATGTGATTTATCTCTGGCCTGAGATGATCAATAATGTTGCCCTTGATGTCCATTTTGGCTATAGTTTGTTAGAAGAGGAGCGTGGATCAACGGGTATGGTCAAAATTGCTGCCGATATTGGGCCGACCCGGGAACAGCGTGAATCTAAACGCCTTTACGAGCAGCTCATTCTTGCGCCTATGGACATCTATAACAAAGCCATGCGACTGTATACGGCAGGTAAATTTTGGGATGCCTCCTTTGTATTTGGTAAGTTGCTCTCCCTCTATCCCAGTTTTCACCTCTGTGACAAAGCGACCTATTATATGGGTGATTGCTATACACAGTTACGGTTAAATCAAATTGCTCGCCAAGTTTTTAAAGAGGCTCTTGCAGAATTTACCACCTCCCAGGTTCGCGCGAAATATCTTTATGGTCTACAATATCTTGACTATAGAGAAGGTAAGTATAAGGATGCTTTAAAGAACCATGCCTTTATCACCAATCTTTATGCTCAAGATGATATTAGACCTGAGGCTGACTATTTAGCAGGTGAAATTCATTTTGTACAGAAAAATTATAGCGCTGCTTCGCAAATTCTTGAGAACATTCCCTCTGATGCAGTAACCTACAGTTATGCTCAGTATACACTTTCGATTATCAATATCGAAAACAATAAGATTGATGCAGCTATTCAAAATTTGACCAACGTCATTTCTAATGCGCAACCAGCTGATGAAAGTGAGCAGCAACTTATATATGCAGCAGAGGTTAAGCTTGGTCAACTCTATTTTGAACAGGTAGAACTTCGCAAGGCTGTAGAAGCATTTAAACGGGTACCCGAAGGATCAGTTCATGGTGATGAGGCGCTTATGGGTATTGCTTGGTCATGGATTAAAGCAAATCGTCCACAGGAGTGTCTTCGTACAGTTGATCAGCTCATTGCTATGCACCCTAATTCGCCGCTTACTCCAGAGGCCTATCTTGTCAAGGGGTATTCTCAGATGCTTCTTAAGAGTAATGAACCAGCACTACGCTCCTTTACACGGTGTGTTGAACTCTGCAAAACAGAATTCGCAGATCAAGATGATTTACGATTTAAAAGGCAGAAGTTTGATGAGTTTTATATCGGTTTCATGCCAGCGGAAAATAAAATTAAGAAAAATGCCTTACGCAAACCAACCGACAAGATTATTGCAGAACGTGATGGTTTGAAAATGGAATTTGAAAAGTACTCGAAGGAATCCAAGGACTACTTTGTTTATAAACTAATGGTTGAGGATAACAAAAAATTCTTCCGTAGAAAAGACCAGGTTCTTTTAGATGCCGAGTATGCCATAGCCAAGGTTAGTAAGATGATCGGTGTGAAAGAACAGACTGAAATTATTGAAAAAACATCCCAGCAGCAAGAGCAGATCGATGATGAAATCGAGAAGCTTAAGAGGCAACTGGAAAACATAGACGAAAATAATCAATAATAATTTAGTATTCCGGGATGTGTGTTTCGTATATTATACTATATTATCTTATAAAAGAAGTATTTGCTGAACAGATCGAATCAGATCAATTTGACTACAAACATGGAGAGATTGGATTATGAAGGGTAAGAAATTAATCCCGTTAACAATCATCATTGCAATTGCATTACTGCATGTAAGCCTTCCCATCAGTTCTTATTCTCAGGATAAGAAAAAAGAAGACCTATTAAGAAAAATAGAAGCCTTAAAGCAGAAGAAAGAGAAGATTAAGGCTAAGACTGCACAGAAGCTTAATAAAGTGACTGGCACTAAAAAGACAAATCTTTCTGAGGTCATTACAAAGTATGAGAACCTTAACGCAAACTGCAAAGGCAAAAAGAGTGAGCGATGCGCTGATGTTACCTATACTTTGAGTAAACTCTATTACGACAAGGCTCGTGATGATTATATTCATGCACGTAATGCCTATGAAAAGGCGATGGATGCCTGGGAGAGAAATCCTGAAGGTCCAGAACCTCTTAATCCAATTCCAGATTATACCAAATCCTTACTCATGTATCAGGAGAGTATTAAGAAGTATCCCAACTTCGTAAAGGCCGATGAAGCCCATTTCCAAATTGGCAATATTCTTCGTCTGAATGGTGACCTTGATGGTGCCAAGATCTCCTTTAAAAATCTTGTTAATAAGTTTCCCAAAAGTGTTCGTGCCTCTGCTGCGCATTTCAGACTTGCAGAGTTTTGTTTTATGGATAGAGATTTTACCTGTGCATTAAAACATATTGAGCGCATCAATGATGATGAGATCAATCCAGAAGTACAGGAAATGGCCCACTATCGTAAAGCAGAAATTTATTATAATCGCGCTGAGTTTGATCGTGCTGTTGAGCTTTTTTATACCTATGTAGAAAAATGTGATAGAAATGAATATCCTAAAAAGGATCTTCGTGAAGAGGCTTTAGAGTACTTAGCAATATCCTTTTCTGATATGCCTAATGGTGCACAGGAGGCAATTGACTTCTTTAAAAAACGTGGCAATCGTTCATATCAGGATTATGTAATTTATACGGTTGGTATGAAAAACTTTGATCATGGTCAATATGATCAAGCTATTCTAGCGCTTCAAACTGCTATTGATAATTTTCCTTACTACAAGCAGGCGCCGGAAGCACAACAGAGAATCGTCGCTTGCTATGTTATTCGCAAGAAATATGAAAAGGCTAATGTTGAAAGAGAGAAGTTAGTTGATCGTTATATTAAGGGAAGCGATTGGCATACAAAGAATTCTAACAACGCTGTTGCCTTAGAAATTGCCAGTAACGAACTGAGAATGGCACTCTCTTCAATCCCAATTTACTATCATGCCCAGGCACAGAAGACTAAAAATAAGAAGTTATACGAAAAAGCAATTACCCGTTACCAACAGTATATTGACCTTTTTCCAACAGAACAGTGGAAGGTCTATGAGTTTAAATACAATATGGCCGAGATTTATAATTCATTACGGCAATATGGTAAAGCGGCTGACTACTATGACTTTGTTGCAAGCCAAGACCTTTCAACCTTTCCAGATTTTAAAATGGAACTTGATACATTAGGCATGGATCAAGAAGAGGTTGAGCGAATGAAACAGAAACGGAAAAAGAAAAGTCCTGTTTCAATATCTCAAGAAGATGCTGGCTACAATGCAATTGTAGCGTTAGATAATCTTAGAAAACAGAAGATGCAGCAAAATTCGCTCTCCGACGAACAAGCTTACGCACTTCCTGAATCGCAAAAATTTATCGACTACATTCATAACTTTCATCAGAGATTTCCCAAGAGCTCCAATTCTCCAGAGGTCCTCTATTTAGCGGGAAATGTGCACTATGGCGCAAAGTCATATGATGCAGCTGTTGTTGAGTTCAATAAGATTATCTCTGATTACCCCAACACCAAATATGGGGCCAAGGCATTGCGTATGCTTGCCAATACCTACACCGGTTCCGGGGAATTTGACAAAGCGATAAATGAATACAAAACGCTCCTTCGTAAAGAGAAACCCAACACAAAGGGATATACCGAGGTTATGGACCTTGCTGCTGGTGCCATGTTTAAAAAGGCCAGCACCTTAAAGAGTTCGGGGAATCTTCTTGGAGCCGCAGATGTATATAAAACAATTAGCACACAGTTCCCCAAAAGTAAAGTTTCTGACCGCGGATGGTTTGAAGCTGGTGGCGCCTTAGAAGAGGCAAACAATCTTGAACTAGCTGCTATTACTTTTAAGGAGTTTGGCGATAGGTTTCCCAAATCAACACTGCGGGAGAAGGCCTACGTGCGCTCTGCTGAAAACTACAAGAAGTTAGAGCAGTGGGATGAAGCAGGAAAGGTTTTTGAAATGGGTGCCTCAAAGGTTGCCAAACCAGACTATGCCATTCCCAGTCTCTCCTCAGCTGCTGAAAACTATAAGAAGGCTTCTCTTTTTGATAAAGCCGGTAAAGCCTATGAAACGGTATTTCAGCGCTATCCAACTGATAAAAGAACACCAAAGGCTCTCTATAATAGTGGCTTAACCTATGAAAAGGGCAAGTTATACCCTAATGCTATTAAGGTGTATACACTTCTTGCTCAGAAATATCCTGAGTCAGAGTATGCTGCTGAAGGATTTTATTCAATCGGATTTTGCTATGAGAAACTTGGTAATAGTGTAGAGATGGCTAAAGCCTTTACAGAATATGCTAAGCGTTTTACCAGCAATCGGTCAAAGCAGATCAATGCATTGGCTCGCGCAGCAGAAGCCTATATGAAAATGAAGAAAATTCCCGATGCTCTTAAAAATGCTCAGACCGCAATCAAATTATATGAAAAGTTTAAGGGCAAGGCTGAGAAGATTGATCCTGTTGCTGTTGCGAAAAGTTACTTCACACTGGGTGAAATAAAATATGCCGAATTTAAAACTATTAAACTGGTTGGAAAAAATGCCAAGCAGGTTAAGAACAAAGTGAAGGTTAAAAAATCTGCACTTGAACCCTGTTTAAAGGCCTATGCAAATGTTATTGAACTTGGACTTGACAAATGGACGCTTCATGCAACCTATATGATTGGTCAAAGTTTTATCGGGTTTGCTGAAGCACTGCGCGACCAATCACTCTTTGGTAGTCGTGATCAAAAAACCGCCTCAAAAATTAAAATTATATCCGGCTTAGAAAAGACCTACCTCAAGGCAATGGAGAAATTCCGTTGGAATGTAGAAAAGGCTTACGAACAACAGCTTGATAATGAATGGGTTGGTAAATCGAAGGATGCCTACATGAAGACTGCCTATGATATTGGACATCTTTATGAAGAGATTGGTGAGATCTTTAAGAATGCACCGACACCAAGAGGTATGAGCGCTGAAGACAAGGTACTCTATAAGGATGTATTAGAAGAGAAATATCTTGAGGCTTTGGATGCAGCGTTACCAAAGTATGAAGCTGGTGTTAAGGCTGCTCAGGAACTTGGTATAGCCTCTAGCAAATGGGTTGCTAAAATTAAAGAACGAATCGAATTTATCAATCCCTCCTCAGAGGTGCTTGGTATTGAGATTACCGAACGGCATATTGAACCCAAAACAGAAACAACAACACCTATTACAGATGGAACAGTTGAAAATCAGGAGACCACACCCGAGGGTGCTCCTGAGAAAAAAGATCAGTAATGAGTGTGTGACACATTTACAATTGGTAATTTACTGTTTTTGATATATTCATGTTGTTCCCCCACTTTGCAGCTCTCGACACAGTTGTAATTATGTAATAAATCTATAGTTTTTGGTAAGTTAGGAGGCAAATTTAGCAGTATAATTAATTTTGGTTAATGAAAAAAAACACAACTCTTAATCAAAAAAAATGTTATATTAATTACGGTGAATTGAACTAAAAATAGAAAAAATTTTAAAAATAATTAAGATTTTTGTAACACTTTTAATCAACCAAACGTTTTATTAGACGGAAGGGGTGAAGAGATGACTCAGTTGTTTAATTTCATAATTGAAGGTTTTACTTCTCCAGGTAGTGCGGTAATGTGGATGATTCTTTTGCTTGGGTTTATTATTCTTGCAATTGTCATCGAGAGGTTCTGGTTCCTTTTCATCAAATGTGGTACAGGAAGCGGCTCTTTTATGGCAGGAATCTCCAAGTATCTGAAAGCTGGTGACTATGAGAAAGCTATTAAATATTCTTCCTCGATGAATACTCCTCTTGCAAAGGCAGTAACTGCAATCATGAAAAAGCGCGGACAGAGTTCCAAGCAAGTTCAAAAAGGCGTTGATGAAGTATTCTTAACAGAAGGACCAAAAGTTACCCGCAATATTTCTATTATCAATATTATGGCTAACCTTTCAACAATGCTCGGTCTCACCGGTACTATCTTTGGACTGATGATGGCTTTCAACGCTATTGCAAATATTCCAGCTGCCCAAAAAGCTGCTGCCTTGGCTTCTGGTATTGCTGTTGCTATGTCAACAACTCTTTTTGGTCTTTTGGTTGCTCTTCCCTCTCTTTTTGCTCAAGGATTACTTTCACAAAAATCTGATAGAGTAATGGAAGAGATGGATGAGAAAACAACCAAGTTGATCAACCTTATTGAAGAGTAATAGAATAGAATAATATAACTAGAATAAAAGGTTTAAATTATGGCCAATAGAGCAATGAAAAAACAGTGGGAAACGCAGGAAATGGATTTTAAGACTTTCATGAGTCTTATGGTTGTGCTTATCCCTATGTTGCTTATTTGTGCGCAATTCGCAAAAATTTCAATAATTGAGATTAAGCTTCCCGAAGGACGTGGTTCCCAAACTGTAAAGAAAGTAGCAAAACCTCCGAAACAGGATGATAGTAACAAGTTATTGCTTACCGCTATCATAACTGATTCAGTGGTTACTTTAGGTGCAAAGGGTGGTTTTCTTCCTAGCGTTTTCTATAAAGAATATCATCGCTATGTTGACAAGGACAATAAGGCTATTGATTTTACCGTGCCCTATGATCCTTCTAAACAGGAGCCGCCGAAGCATCCAGTGAGTGGACGTCCCATGGAGATTTTTGAGCGTTATGACATTTATCTTTATGCCTGTACTCAGGATTATTCTGAAGTAATTAAATGCCTATACAATAAAATGGGTGTTATGGTTACTGATGCCAATAGTTTACCGGTTTCCGAACCTGTCAATGTTGGTGACACCATTTTTGAACTTACAAATCCTCGGAAAATGGTAGTTGTGGAAGATCCTTCCCAGTATGAGATAAAGCAGCTCTCTGTATACGATAATCTGAAAAATAATCTTTTAAATGTAAAAGAGCGTTTTAAGGATGCGGAAGATGCGGATGCCATTATAATAGCAGCAGAAAATCAAGTTCTTTACGATAAAATCATTCAAATAATGGATGCTGCACGAGAAGCTGATTTTCCAAGTATTTCTATAGCGAAGTTAAGGATATAGTGAAGTTAAGGAGTAATTAATGATAAAGCGTGGAAGAGTTAATAAAAAGAAGATGTCCTATCATATCAACATCACTTCGATGATGGATATGATGACAATTATATTGGTTTTTCTTTTGAAAAACTACTCTTCTGATCCGACGACTCTGACGAATGTTGACAATCTTGTGCTTCCTAATTCAATATCAAAAAAACCTCCCAAAGAGGTGCATTTACAAATCGCTGTTACCAATGATATGATTCTTGTTGATGACCAGCCAATCAGCCCTACCAACGATGTACGAAGAATTCCTCAGGAGAATCCAGATCCTGAAATTCCGAAACTTAAAGAGAAGCTCGAATATTGCTATGCCCAAGAAGAGGAGATGGTAAAAATGGGAGCGCTCAATAAGATCCGCGGAAAGGTTGTTGTCCAACTTGACAAAAACATCGAGTTTGATGTGCTTTACAAAGTGATGCACACCTGCGGAAAAGTTGGCTTCAATAACATGAATTTTGCAGTGATGGAAAGGGAAGGTTAATTGTGGCATATAAAGTATTGATAAAGAAGTGTGAAGATCCCCAACGAGCTGCAGTCATAGCAGAAGAGATTGCGCGGTGGTCTGGTACATCGAAAGATGCTGTCTTGGCCGCTTTAGCAAGCAAAGACGTATGTATTCGAAAAGAGGCTGATGAGCAAGAAGCTCAGCAACTAAGAAGTCGCTTCGAACAGGTTGGCGCAATGGTGGCCCTTGAGCAAAGTGGTGAAGCTGTTGCTGCACCAGTTGCATCAGGTCAAGTAAGCGACGATGAAGACGAAGAGGAAGATCTTGGACGAATACTCAATGATAATGAATACGCAGAACAATTGCAGCAACGTGCCGATATTTTTCTTATTGAAAAGGATACTCGATTAAGAAATCTACAGATAATATCATTGATTATTGGTATTGTAACCGGTATCTGGCTCAGTACTGTTGAAATTGTGGATGTTGCAACCGACTTCTTTGAGAAAATGCCCGAAGAACGTGTAGCGAAAATTGTAAAAAGCATAGACGCGGAGCAATTCAATAAGAAGAAGGAAGAGAAAAAAGAGAAGATTAAAACTGAGAAAAAGAAGTTAAAACCAACCAAAAAGAAGGGCGCCGGTGGTAGAACTGGTGGTGGTGGTGACCCTCGTGCACGTGTTACTAAGAAAGGTGTTCTTGGCATTGTTTCTGGTAAAATCAAGGGAAAAACTGTTGCCTCTGCTGATATTTTTGGTAAAGGTGGTTTTGCTTCTGGTATTGATGCTATTCTTGCCGGTGTCGGTGGCTTAAAAGCTGGTGGTAGCGGTGGCGTTGGTAGAAAAGGCGCTGCTGGTATTGGCTATGGTGCTGGTTATGGAAGTGGATTCGGTGGCGGATCCGGTGGTATCGATGATCTCATTGGTAGTCTGATGGGGGGAGATGGTGGTGACCTCAGCTTGAAGAAAAGAGGAAGCCTAAAAATATCTCAACCTAAGTTTACAAAAGGTGGCGCTTTAACTGGTGGAAGAAGTAAAGCAAGTATCATGCGAGTTGTTATGCAAAACCTTGCTGCTTTACGATATGCCTATAACAGACGGTTACGTGAAAAGCCAGGCTTAAAGGGACGTATCACCGTTAAGTTTGCCATTGACGAGTTTGGAAAGGTGATTTTCTGCTCGGTTGTAAGTTCTACCATGGGTGATACAACTTTGGAAAAAACAGTTATCAGTAAAATCAAACGATGGGTTTTTGAAAAGATTGACAAACCGGGAGATGTTACTGAGGTGGTTTATCCCTTTGTGTTCTCGCAATAATCGTATACTATACGTATTATAATAATACATCTAAGAGATTTAAAAATAAATGAATGATGAATGTATTGCATTTGTCATTCATTTATTATATTATATAGTATCACGCACTTATCGCGAAGATATTGGTATTATAGAAAATAACCTTATTTTTCCTGCCACTTTCAAGACGGAGGGAGTATATGCGGAAAACCTTAGTTGTTGTCCTGCTTATTGGATCAATTAATCTGCTATTTTCAACTGGTGCTCGAGTTATGACTATGGGCAGAAGTGATCATTTCTTTATGGATGATGTGAGTATTTTTAGAAATCCTGCAAATACCAATATCTATCCCAATATGCTTATTGGTGATTTAGGAGTCTATGTGGAAGATCCTTCTGTTGATGGAGACACTGCTGGTTTTACGGCACTAAGAAGCAAAAACAGAGATCCACAACGTCCCTTTTTTGGTGGTATTGTCTCTTATTCCTTAAATAAATCATCGGAGGGTGGAGACCAATATCCAATGATATCCTTGGGAGCTGCATTGAATCGATACGATGAAATGCTTATGTATTTAGATCCTAAAGATGAGGAGTTTCTTGGCATTGGCGATACAACAAAAACAGCACTTTTGGGAAGCCACAATTTTGCAAAACCGGTTGGCAAAGTTGATGTCATGCTTGGTTTTGCTTCCAAGAGTGGTGCCATGTTTGGCTTTGGTACCTATTTTGCTTTTCAAAAGAAAAAGGTAAATGATGACGTTGAAAAAGAGATGAAGTTGATAAAGGGAAACTTTGGCGTTAACCTTCCTGTAGCAAAAACCGTTGATTTAGAAGCATCAGTAAGCGGTGGTGTGATGTCTCAAATTGGTGACACTAATAATGTGGCCTTGACTGTAGCAGATAATGACTATTTTGTGAACGCAGATTTTAGGTTGTTTTCCGCTCTTTCCGCATTGAATGGTGACTTCGTGCCCCATTTAGGATTTGATCTTCTCACTTTCAATGAAGGTGAACAGAAACAGCTTGGTTTTAATGCTGGGTTTGGTGTCAATATTAATATTGACCGTGGATTCTTTTGGACCGGCATCGAAGGTTTTTATGTAAACAATGAGAGTAAGAAGATTTCTGGTGTAAATAGATACGACGAAGTGAAAAAGATGGGTGGTCGAATCAGTTTTGGAATTGAGCGAAATATTATTTGGGATTGGCTTGTATGGCGGTTAGGAGCCACAAAGATGTTAGCGGTTCAAACTACTGGTGGAATAGATGGAACCACTGAGTGGATTGAAAATCCCGAAGCCGATGGCTCTGATAAAGACCATGTTGCCTTTGGTTGGGCAATAAACATAGAAAACCGATTGAAAATTGATGCCATATTTGCAGAAGATGTGTTCCATACCTTTTCGAATCTATTTAGTGGCAATCACCACCACCTTTTTACACGGTTCTCTGCAACATACAGTTTTTGATAACGGCTAAGAATATTTTAAATATTAAACGGATGGATTCTACACCATCCGTTTTTTATTTCATTAAAAATTCATCCAATAATTCTATCATTTATGGGCCTATAAAAAATTATTTTATAAGCAGTTGCTAGTGGTAATGAATAAATAAAACAAGACATCTGATTGAAAAATGTGGATAGTTTTAAAAGGTATATTGGTTTACAAAGGAATGCTAAAAAAAGTCACATGATAAAACAGCTGCTTATACTGACAATAGCATGTATTGTACTTGGATGTAAGGAATCTGATACATTAATTAAAGATAAATTGGTGCTTATAGCTCAGAATGATTTAGAATCAGCGATTAAGGAGCTACCTAAAAAGAGTATATCTGATTCAGCATATTATAGGATTGTTGAGTATAGGAATTATTCAAAAAGCACCTTTACTAAAAGGGCAATTGTCGAATACTATTTTTTAAACAATGTCCATGTTAAAATGGTCAGAAAGTATCGGTACGAACCTAGCTCTCGAAAATGGGATCGATATTTTAATGAGTACAAATTCTATGGTCTGGACAAGAAACATAAGTAGATTCTATTATTTACTACTTATCCTAGCTCTTGGTGAGGTTTTTTCTGAAAATACCGTTGAAAAGCTTCCACAAGAAATCCATACCAATGCGCTTCAATGCATAAGTGCTGTATACCGAGAAGAGTTTAAAGAGGCAAAACAGATTGCCAAGAATATTATTAAAAAGCACTCTGAAAATCCAGCAGGATACTTTTTTTATGCTGTGGTCCTTAATTATGAATTAGAATATTTACAATCTGAAAAACACGAAAATGAATTTTATTCCTATTGTGATTTAGCTATCTCCTATGGTGAGAAGCAGTTGGAAAATAATCCAAAGGATAAGTGGGCTCAGTTTTTTATTGCCGGTGCAAATGGGGCTAAAGGCAAATATGAGGCTCGTTATGGCAAGTGGATAACTGCCTTTAAGCATGGTTGGGCAGGTGTTGTTATATTCAAAAAATTACGTAAGAAAAATAACAACATGAGAGATGTGATTTATGGAATTGCCACCTACGACTATTGGCGAAGTGCCAAAACAAAGATGATGTGGTGGTTACCAGGTGTTGAGGATAAGAGAGGTATCTCTATTGATAGTCTCTATGTAATGAAAAAAGAAGGTGTCTATGTTAAAGAGAGCGCATCCATGGATCTCATGGATATATTGTATAATGAAAAAAGATATGCAGAGGTGATCGAAGTTGCTGATACCCTGATTGGTTTGTATCCGAAAAACTTAAAGTGCCACTGGGAAAAGGCCAAGGCCCTTCTGGCCATAGAAAAGTATGATGAATCGCGAGAGTTATTATTAAAAATATTAGACCGTATTATAAATGTACCCTTTGATAATAGTCCTCACATGGTTTTGTGTCACTACTATTTGTTAAAAATATATTTTAATACTCAGAAATTTCAGCAGTGCATTGAAATGTATGAAACAATCGCATCAACAAAGATTTCTGAGCTTACTGAAAAACGATTTGAGGATGAACTTAATGATGCCTCAGATTTATTGCGAAAAGCAAAAAGAGCTCTAAGTAAGCGCTAAGAATTACTATGCCGGAATAGCTCAGTGGTAGAGCAACGCATTCGTAATGCGTAGGTCAGGAGTTCGACTCTCCTTTCCGGCTTTTTAAATTAAATGTACTAATTCAACTGCATCGATTGCGTTGAAATAATCTTTTGAAGATTCTCTTTATTTTCAGAGTCCAGGTCCTTAAACATTACCCCAATACGAGTGTCAAACCGATCAACGTATTTAAAGTTACTCCATAGAATTATTAATTTTGCCTGGAAATTAATCTCCTCAGAGTCGCACTTTTTTGTTAGGTGGAGGGTACCAAATTTAATTGACTTGTCTACTTTGTTATCCACGACAATACACATACCCCCAAGGCTAATGTTACTACACTCGGTTGTAGTAAAGGTCGAGTCTCCAATTTCAACTGACATGGTTAGATCGCAGGGGTATCGTGAAAATTTTCTTCTGTCTTTAAACATGGAAAACCTCTCAAAAATGAAGAATAAGGCCAATGTATACATTTTATAATGTTTTAATAGGGGCGTCAATGTTTTAACTGAGTAATCCATCTTGATGGTATCTCAATTCCCCTGTTGCTCGATCTCCATACCCAAATCGCTCGATGAACCTTCTTGTGTAGTCTGGATTTTCATCCCCACGTCATTCCGATTTACGTTCCCACGTAGTTTTGATTTACGTTACCACCTAGTTCCGATTTACGTTCCCACCTAGTTCCGATTTACGTTCCCACCTAGTTCCGATTTACGTTCCCACGTAGTTTTGATTTACGTTCCCACCTAGTTCCGATTTACGTTCCCACCTAGTTTCGATTTACGTTACCACGTCGGTCCGATTTACGTTACCACGTCGGTCCGATTTACGTTACCGCGTCGGTCCGATTTACGTTCCCACGTAGTTTTGATTTACGTTACCACGTAGTGGAGTTACCCCAATAAATAGGACACGAGCCTAAGAGTTATTTTATTAATCTAACCAAGGAGGCTTAATGTCCAATCGTCTTACAAGAAAATACAATAATTCCTTTATTCGTGAGGCCGTCAATCTCGTAGAGAAATTTAACATATTTATTCTGCTCATTGATCGTCTCAGTGTAAAAGGGACAATTTTGTAATAAGACTTGGCACTACAATATATTTTTAAAGTATCAAATTAGTTATTATCCTGTGCCTGAGTTGTCTCATTATTATCATCCATTAGTACCAGGATCATCAATATGTCTGTAAAAAAGAAATGGGTTGTCGACGAAAAAGGATTTCATTCTGTAAGTGAATTTGATCCCGCACCTTCTGATAAAACTGTTGTCTCAATTGATAACTCTTCTATCCAGAACAGCAATAATGAAGAAAAAAATGAAATTGAGCTTATTAGAGGGACATGGCTCGAAGGTGATGATGGTTTTCAGTTTAATACAAAATGCAAGGTGCGTATAGAAGCTAAACTCCTTAAGGTTACTTCACGGAAGAAAATCAGTATCGATACCTTTGTCGATTATAACGGAGAAATTGAAAATCTCGGGCAACAGGTCGAAGGATTCCTTGACGACAAGGGTGTTGCCGAAGTTGAGGTGATCCTGTTTTATGGTGAGAAGTACAGCAAGGCCATAGAAGAAAACCATGAAGCTGTTTGCTGTTACACGTTCAAAGCGAAAAGCAGCGTTGCTAAAGACGAACTGGAAAGTGAAGCTCTTAAAATGCCTCAAAAGGAGTTTATAGAATTAAAAGAGGGTATGTATGATGACCATGCCGTCAAGACATATGCTTCCCGCAAAACCGATGAAAAGGGACATGGTAACGGAACTGCTATAAAAAAACTTCAGGAGAACCTTCACAAGATAGGTGTTATCAGTGTTGGTAATGCAGACGGGGATTTTGGCAGTAAGACTAATAAAGCAGTTATCGAATTTCAAAAAGCAGCTGCAGAAAAAAAGAGAATGAATAAAGACAAGACCTTCACTGAGGTTAAAGATGTCTTGTCAGGATTTACCGAAGGTGTTTTTAATAAGAATTGTCAGCAAGAGATGGATAAATGGCTGCAAAACGGGTATATGCTACCCCAAGACTATTTAACATTTCCCGGTACGAATTTCAAATACAAAAAGACAGGGAAAACATATAATTCCTGTATTGTCACTTTGCCGAGTCAGCTACGTAGCGATTTCAAGAAAGATATTGAGAAAATAATTAAGGAGATGCATAATCTCGGTTTTGCCTTTGGAGTGATGCAATCTGCTAAAGCGGGATACAGAACATTTCAAACGCAAAATGACATTGACCCGACTAAAACAAAGGCTGGGCCTGGCGAATCATTTCATAATTATGGTTTGGCCGTTGACTTGGGTGTATTGAATTGGGTAGATCAAGAAGGCAAATCGTATAATGATTTCTGGCTTGGTTTAATGGACAAAATTGCAAAGTACAAAGGATTTTCTTCAAAGATATGGAGAAAAAGAAACTCATTTTGTGGTAACGACGTTCATTCTCTTTCCTTTGAGACAATCCACCTTCAGGGAGTTCCTGCAGCTGCGTGTGGTCGAACAGCTCTTTCGAATTGCTTAAATAAAGCAGCTTCAAATCTAAATGACACATCTTGGGAGTATAGGATTGCTGATAAAAAATATGAATGCAATCTGGGCACTAAAGATACATGGAAGAACATTGGTACGGCAAAACAGATGTGGGCTGGAAATGCAACCAATTGTGATAAAGACCAGAAAGAAAAAATTAAAAAGCACATGAAAAAAGCTGAAAGTGTTGCTTTGACTATAGCGGTCTGATTCAAGGAGGAAATGATGAATTTAAAATTTATATTTTTGTTTGTTTTTTTTGTAACTGTGTGTTTTGCCAGCAAACCGAATGATTCAGCTATTCTGGACGCAAACAAGTTTGTTAAAGGGATTGATGAAAATATCAAAATTGGCAAATATTCTCAATTAGTAATTGAAGAGTTCAGCACCTATGAAGGCAGTCCGGCCAAAATAACATTCTTTTTTATTAAGGACAGTATTATGATTGCTGCGAAAGTGTCGGTCGGTCATGAAATATGGGTAAATCAATTTTACTATTATTATAATGAAGACGGATACATTATTAAATACCTCAAAAAAGCCATAGACAACCCTTACAATCCTAAAAATGAGGCCATTATCTTTGACGGCAACGAAAAAATTATCTGGAAGAACATAGATGAAATGGTTGTACCTGCCAATCGGATAAAGGAATTATTTACTTCCATTCAAAAAATAAGACTCGATTTTGCCCGCTATTGATATTTGGTTTAATACTTTGAAAAAATGACAAAGCAATGAAGGGTAAAAAACAAACAAAGTCTAACGGTTTAATCAACCATGTTTTTAATCAATCGAACTGAAAGGCCACTAATTTTGTTACTGTTATCTCTATAAAGGTATTCACTGGACCAACCAAGCATCCGGGCGTAAGCACGCCATTCATCTTCCTCTGAAGTGCTCCACCATTCACAGGAGTACTTTTGATTGTTAAAACTATCAAAATGATAACATCCTCCACCTGGAAAACCTGAAAAACCACTACCGTTGTTGTTGTTTGGATCATTACCGGGTGTTCCTTCAACCGACCATGTTTCCCAACCAATCTTAGATGCCATTGACTTTGCGATTTTATTACCGGTTGTAGTCCCGTCCCAGTTATACCCGTTAGCAATAAGAAAATTTTGTAAGGTGGTCCAATCCGCATCAGTTGGCACTCTCCACCCGTTCGGGGCTATCTTCTTTAAATTTGCAGGATCGACAACACGCCAATTGTATAATGCACCATAAGGAGTAGCGTTTGTGGAGGAGTCATTGTTATACCAGCAATATGCCGGAGTTGTAAGTAATTGCCATTGAGCGCTGTCAGTCACATTTGGAATTGTGGTTCCATCGTTATATTTAGTGCACCTGAAATTCTCCACCATCCAAACCTGATTACCGATCTGTATCTCCGTATAAATGTTTCCGTCTGTATCTCTGATCACCCATTTCGCGTACAAAGTTACATTGTCTGTCACAACATCACTTGAAAAATTCCATATATTTATATGTGCACTATCCTTATACCACCCCTCGAAGTTGTATCCTTTTTTTGTCGGGGAACTGGGTTCTGTTGCTTGAGAACCGTGATTTATCTGCTGAGAGGTAACCGCGCTTCCGCCCCGTGAGTCGAAAGTCATTGTGTAAACATTAATTGCCCACTTCGCATATAGGGTAACATTTTGTGAACCTATGGTAAATGTCTCTCCCGGTGTTCGATCAGTCCCGGAGCCTGCCTGGTTTGTGTTCCACTTTGAAAAAGAATACCCTGTTTTTACCAATGAGCCTTTGTTGTCAAGAACCGTAACAGATGTTCCATTTGTATACTTGTTCGTGTCTACTGGAACAGTTCCCCCTGTGTTGCTATTGCCATTATAGGTTACTGTATAAACGGGCGTCCATTTTGCATAAAGGGTTATACTCACTGTAATCGCTGTAGTAAAAACAAAGGGAATTGTTAATGCCTGATCTGAATACCAGCCTGCAAACGTATATCCGATTCGAGTTGGTGGCGCTGGCTCTGTGGCCGTATTATTATAAGGGACGCTCTGGCTGTCAACTAGGCTTCCGCCATTGCTGTTGAACCTTACAATATAGCTGTTTGTAATCCATTTCGCATACAACGTTTCATCGGCTGAACCCATGTAGAAGGTGTCGGCATTGGAATATTTCGTCCCCGTTCCGTCAGCCTTCGTGTTCCAGCTTGAAAAGCTGTACCCTATTTTTATCAGGCTACCTGTGTTTCCCAGCACAGTCACTATATCACCTACTTCGTAGTTGTTCATGTCAACTGGCACTGTACCGGAGGTGTTCCCATTGCCATTATAAGTAACGGAATAGGTTGGATTAGTCGTCCATTTTGCGTAGAGCACAACATCCGCTGTGTCCATAGGAAAGGTTTCGCCTCTTGTATAGCTTATACCGGTACCATCTGACTTAGTGTTCCATCCTGCAAATGTATGACCTGTTTTTGTCAGGCTGCCTGTGTTTCCAAGAACGGTGACGGTAACGCCCTCTTCGTAGTTGTGTATGTCAACCGGCACAGCACCGGAAGTATTTCCATTTCCGCTATAAGTTACAATGTAAGTAGGGTTGGTCGCCCATTTTGCGTAGAGCATAACATCGATCGTATCCATGGTAAAAGTGTCATCATCCGTATAATTTTTACCCGTTCCGTCAGCTTGGGTGTTCCACCCTGTAAAGGTGTGCCCTGTTTTTGCCAGGTGACCAGTGTTTCCAAGCACTGTGACGGTAACACCCTCTTCGTAATTGTTGTTATCTAAAGGTACAATACCGGAAGTATGGCCGTTACCATTATAGGTTACTTTAAATGTCGGGTTCTTAGTCCATCTGGCATAAAGCACGATATCCAACGTGTCCATTGTAAAGCTGTCGCCTTCTGAATAGCTCGTTCCTGTGCCGTCTGCTTTTGTGTTCCAATCGGCAAAAGTACAACTGTCTTTTAAAAGAGTACCGGTATTTCCTTTTATAGCAACGGTTGTGCCTGACTCATAATTATTGGTGTCGACCGGCACGATGCCGGAGGTGTGGCCGTTGCCATTGTAAGTAACTGTATATGTCGGATTAACAGTCCATTGGGCGAAAAGAACAATATCTACAGTATCCATGATTAACGTATCACCACTGGCATAACTTGCACCCGTACCGTCAACTTTGGTATTCCATCCCGAGAAAGCATTGCCTGTTTTTACTAGTGCACCAGTATTTCCTATAACTGAGACTGTTGATCCTGTTCCATACGTATTCGTATCAACCGGCACAGTGCCAGAGGTGTGACCGTTGCCGTTGTAGATTATTTTGTAGGAGGAAGGAGTAAACATATACGATGCTTTTAGCGTATCGCTGTTTTTGTGGTAACTCGCATCTGTCGCGATTATGGTTATTGTGTTTACCCCTGGACTGAGTTTCAGTGTGTCTTGGAAAACAGAATCATTTGAAACCACCGAGCTTTCATTTACCACCACCTTTAAAATACCGCTCTCATCGGTAACTATAAAACTGACAGATAAAAGGGAGTCGCTGCTTGCAAATCCATCCTGCGGGGACAATGACGAGATGACCGGCTTGGTTGTATCAGCAGCAACGGACAGCGTATACACCTTACTCGTGTCGGAGCCGATACTGTTTAATACGACACAGGAATAATTGCCATTATCCTTAATTGTTAATGCATTGCGCATTCATGTGTCGTTTACCTGTGTCCTGAAGTTTTTCGAAACGGGGCTGCCATCTTTAAACCATTGAATTGTTAACGGCCCACTTCCATTTGCCGTAATAAACATCCCAAATGATGAATCAAGGACAGCATTTCCAAAGGTTTGAATCTGCTTATTGTTTCCTATTGATGGCGCATTAAAATCCGGCTGTGAGGGATCTGTGCAAAAAAGCCATAAAAAGAAAAATGAAAAGACTGAAATGAATATTAAAATCGAATTAGGTTTAAAGAATTTCATGTTTTTTACTTTTGTCTATAGATATGGGTCTTTTATACTATTAACAGATCTTTGAAGTATAAAATATTTTAATTTAAGTCTAAGCTGGGCATAATACTTTTATTATCTTATCAAAATGAGGAATGTGGGTTCGCCCAACTTCTCCTATTTAATAAAAACAAGGGATAAATTTAGGATATATTGTCACAAACCAAGGGATAAACAATGTTTTTGACAACAGAACATGCTCTGGAGAAATGTGCCATTTTCATCGTTCTGGGTGATCAGGCCATAAAAATAATAGAAAAAGACACGATTCTTCAGAAATAAAATCTGTTAATAATAAAACAAACAGGTATTTTTATCCCAAGCAGATAAACGACCTTCAGGTTAAAGAATGTATCGTATACATAAAAACAAAAAAATAAATTGCAAATATTGAACGATTTAAAATGGGATGCCCATTACGATAAGGTCGTGAAATTTATTCAGCAACATGGTAGATATCCAACAGACACTCGCAAAGACAAAGGAGAAGAAGTACCCCTAGCCAAATGGTTATATCATCAAAGATACCTTATAAGATTAAATAAGTTCCCTGAAGAGAGGCTGGAAAAATTTAACAAGATCAATCCAACAACCTCATTTTTTAATAAAAAGTGGCAGAATAATCTAAAACAGGTTATACAGTTTACTAAGAAAAACAATCGTCTCCCTTTCTGGGATTCACTGGAGGAAAAGCATCTGCGTTTATGGTATCACAACCAATACACCTTTTACAGAAAAGGGACTCTTAATCAACAGCGGAAAACTCTTCTTGATGCTTCGGGTATCCTCAAATATATATATGAAAATGATGTGTGGAAAAAGCGCTATGATGAATTTCTAAAATATGTTACTCAACATAAGCGTCCTCCCAAAACTGGCGCTCACGGATATGAAAAGAAACTGGCACATTGGTATGCGCTGAATAAAAGTGCACTGAAGAGAGGTACATTGTCATCCGAAAGAGCACTTCAAATGAAAGAACTCATCCAAGTTTCCCCGAAGAGAGAAGGCAGGGTTGAAGCAATTTGGACAAAGCATTTTAACAAGCTTCTCATATTTAAAAAGCAATATGGACGTTTGCCAAAAAGCACAGCCAAGGATCGCGACGAATTGCGGTTATATTACTGGCTTAGTGATCAAAAGAAGTATTACAGGCAAAACAAGCTGTCCGCTGAACAGATTGGCAGACTGCGGCTATTTTCGTCTGAAACACTTAACATAAAGGAATTTTCAGTAAAACATCAGGATAAACAAATTGAGCGATGGCATATCAATTATAAAAATGTTAAAAATTTCCTAAAACAGCATGGTAGGTTTCCTTTTACTTATAATAATACTATTCAGGAAATTCGCCTCGGTAATTGGTGCAGATACCAAAAAAGAAAATATCACGATAGAACGCTTAATGGTGAAAGGTATAAGCTGCTTGAAGAGATAGGGTTTAATTTTAGTTGAATAGTAAAAGAATGTACTAGTAAGTCACACTTCTTGACTTGTGCCACTTTCTACCACCGTTTACACCCAAGGCAATAGTAATAAAGTTTTCTCTATATCCACTGTAGAGATCACAAAAACGTCTTCCAATATCAACACCTAAATCAAAAAGACCGTTTGCTCTTAGGGGAAATCCTAAACCAAAGGAGGCTGATGCTTCATAGCTAAAGTCACCGGGGAGTTGTGTGATTCTGGCACCTGCTCGATAATGCATAATTTCCCAATATTTTGGTGCAAGGATTTTGGGTGCTGGGATGTAACGAGCTCCAGCAGAAAAGGCTAAGGTATTTTTTGCCTCAATGGGAGCGAGTATGTTGTTTTTGGAAATAGAGTAATTTTTCCAGAGTGTAAAGGAGAGATCTGATCCCACAAGCCAATTAGGTGATATGGTGTAGCCAGCACCAAAAGAGAAGGATGGTGGAGGCTCAACTTCACCGGAATTAGAGGTTGCATACTTTTGCGCATCAAATCCAAGAACCTTTGAGGTGAAAACACTGTCCTGGGTTATTGTTCCCTTAAAGCTATATCTACCGGAAAATCCCAGAGAAACCTTGTCAATTTTTGCTAAGAGACCAAAGCGAATGCTATTCCCCTTAAAAAGAACCCGCGTACTATCTTCGGCCCGTTTGAATGCTTCAAATACCGTTACCTGATAATTATTAATGGCAAAATTTGTTCGCTCATAGGCAAGTCCTAAATGAATCCATTCACCTATTGCATGTCCCCAGCCAACCTGCCAAGAGTTCATACCACCGGTTCGATTTACGTTTATAGAATCAACTTCCTGAATACCGGTGAAGGTGTTACGAAACCGGACTGCTGCATCGCTCTCTTTTGAAAAGGAAAAGGCAACCGTACCAATAAAGGAAAGGGGGAGTGCTAATGAGAGCTGACGAGGACTTGCAGCTATATGATCTGTGTATGAATCATTTTGCTTTACTCGAAGATAGTCTATAAGAAGAAGTGAAGAAAAGGACATTTTGTCAATTGAACCAAGATTGCCGGGATTGGTTAACATGACATTGTGGTCATTGGCGATACCCACAGAAACGCCGCCCATACTTAAGGCAGTGCTTGAGTATGATCTAAGGGGGGTTCCAAAGGGATATTTGGATGATAGCAATGATTGGCCCCACAAAGATGTTGAAGCAAAGAGAACACAGAGGGTTATTGTAAATAATGTTTTTTTCATAAAAATATGGGCCTTATTTTGTATTCATAAAAATGTATTCAAAGCGTAGTCGATCACTAACTTTGGCACGCCATTGAGCCTGAACAAATTCTCCCTGTGGTGCCCAAAGATATAAATAACCTTTATTAGTGATAAAACTGTCATCTTTCATAGCGGCAAGAAATTTCTCAACATAGAGAGTTAGGGTGTCTACGGTCGTATCAAAGGGAATGGTGATTCGTTCATCATGGGCAAGAACTTGGTCAATGGATGTATAGGATTGTGCACTCATACAATAGTTAATGAGCGTGTTTCCACCAATGGTAATTGGGTTGATAAAGAGGGAGTCAATCGCGACCTGGATTTCACCTTTAGCAATATTTTTATACTTAAAATTACCAGAACCATCTTTCATGTTACTCCAAAAGGGCTCTAAATCTAACTCATACTTCATGATGCGACCGGATGCTCCAGCAGAAAGTCGAGTTGTTGCAGGTAATGGTGCTACTTCATTGATCATACAATCGTAATAGGCTCGGGTTACCAGGTCACTGGCGATAGTGTCATAGGTGTAGTAGATTGAATCAGCTATGGTATCCTCGGTCTCACCAATCTCACTCATGGTTAGGTTTTGTAAGAAAAAGACCGTTGAGTCAGAAAAGGATTTGATATACATATAGAGACTGGTGTCATTTGATAGATTCGAGACAAGCGGTTTTCTTTCGTAGGTCCGCGCGAATTGGATTATTGTATCTATACTTGAATCTTTTTGAATGGTAAATAATGTGTCACCGTAGCGCACTGTATCAGATAGAACTTGGTATTTTTTTGTAAATATCGAATCAGTAACAAAAGTCGTATCTATTGAAGAGGTAGAGTCAATAATCCGAATTGATGGTCGAATTAGATGTTTAGAGACTATCGAATCCGCAGCAATAGAGTCGTAGTATAAAACTCTCGGAATAATAGGATAGGTTTTGTTTGAAGATATGAGACTGGTATCACCTGTTGCAGGGGTAATACGAAAGGAATCTAAAATCCTAGAAATATGTGATGTGGTTCTTCGCTCGGTGAAAGTGTCTTTTATAGTAGATAAAAGGGTGTCGAAAAATTTTAACTTTAGAGGTATGTTGTAATAAAAGCTGGTATCTGCAGGAACGTTTTTTATGAAGAGGGGAAATTGTTCAGTAATCGTCCTGGCTGTGGTGTCTGTTTTTTTATTGCAGATACCGATTTCAAGCTTTGCATCATGAGCTATACTTTTATCCGTAGCATAGGATTCGAAATTGAGAAGAAAAGAGGTTGTTCTCCTAGTCCCTTTAGCATTGCGCTTAAGAGAGGCATATATGGAGTCCACCTTTAGTTGAATATAGGCAATCCCTTCTTCATTCCGCCATTTTCCTAAATAGAGAATTGAATTATTAGGGAAATAGCCAGACTGAAGAGTGTCTGCATGATCAACATAACTTGAGGCCCCAGAGATTGTTACACTGTCTTTAAAAGGTTTTCCATTAAAATTGATGTCCAGAATGTTACCACCAATACTGGTATCTGAATCAAATAAATTGGAACAGTTTAGACCTAAGATGAAACATATCAATAAACTAAAAATAGCAGAAAATAATCGCATTTATCTTCCCAGAACTGTTAAAAATGAAATGTACATACATGAATCATATGCAGAAATAACCCTTAAAATAGCTTCAGAATTATAGCCAAGTCAAACTCTTATTCTTTCTCCTATTCTATTATATAAGGGTTGTTTTATCTTTAAAACCATAATACCTTCTATTTCGATTCTCATGAAAGATTATTGTGAAAAAAGTT
This sequence comes from Chitinivibrionales bacterium, assembly GCA_028278335.1. Classification (GTDB taxonomy): domain Bacteria; phylum Fibrobacterota; class Chitinivibrionia; order Chitinivibrionales; family JANQEN01; genus JANQEN01. The sequence continues at coordinate 103,318 of JANQEN010000203.1, forward strand.
TAAATTGAATTACTGAGAGTTTAGTAGTATTTTATCTATTCTGTATACATTTTGGTTTTAGTTGGGCATATTTGGCTTGTATGAGCAAACTGGGGTGTTAAAATCATCATTAATATTTGGGTGATTTGTTGTACATAGCGTTAAGTCAAAATCAAAAACTAAAATGGTTCATTAAAAGTAACTACTGGGCGGGGTTAAGGAATTATAACGATGAATGATAGCTCAATAAAACTCTCTTCTGATTGTAAAGTCCTTATTGTTGATGATGAGAAAATTTTCTGCACCATGCTTGAGGAAGTACTTAAGGGTAAATATAGCCTTGATACCTGTTATAGTGCTCACGAAGCCTTTGAGAAGATTAATGCACAAACCTATGATGTTATCATCACAGACCTCAAATTGGGTGACGGCACCGGTATTGATGTTCTCCGATTAGCAAAAGAAAAAGACCGCTTTACTGAGGTTATTATTATAACCGGTTATGCAACTCTCCAGACCGCCTCGGAGGCGGTTAACCTTGGGGTAACTTCCTATCTGGTGAAGCCATTGCAGATTGATGAGTTTATGGTTCAAATGGAAAAGGCTGTTGCTTCGAGAATCTTTCACCTCAAGAGCCTTTATCTTATTGAAAATACAGACCTTGACTCATCGGCAAGTACGAAAGAGCATATTGTTGATATCACCTCGCTCTATTTTATCTCCAGTAAATTGATGCTCTCCTTAGATATATCCGAAATAATGAAACTCTTTTTAGATGAACTTAATGATAAATTGGATGCGCTCTACTCTATTATTGGTGTGAATTTCTTGGAGTTTAAAGAGACCTTTGCCAAGCCAAAATATGGATCCCTCAATAGTGCTGATATGATTAACAATATCCTGTCAGTTTGGGATGATTCTTTTAAGGGATATTCTAAAGAAGAGTTCACTGATAAATTAATTCCCCTGTATAGCTATGATGGATTGGAAAGTCCTGAAAAGATTGATAATAGTGCCTATGGCAATGCCATAAGCATGCCTCTCACGATACTAGGAAAAAATATTGGATTTATCACTCTTTTCCGTAAAGAGAAGAAACGGTTGAACCGGGAGCGACACCAGTTTTTCTATGTGTTTGGCTCGTTGATTGCCTCGGCAATAGAGCATTTCTACCTTGATAAACTGGCAAAATTGCAGGCAAAAACTGATAGTTTGACCGGTGTTGCCAATCATCGTATGTTTCACGAAAGCCTGGAGCGGGAAATGTCCCGGTCAAGAAGAAACGGTCAAGACTTCTGTCTCTGTATGGTGGATATTGACAATTTTAAACTTATTAATGACACCTATGGCCACCTGGTAGGTGATGCTGTTTTGATTGATGTGACCAGAAGAATAACGAAAACAATTAGACTTGGCGATGTGCTTGCACGATATGGGGGAGAGGAGTTTATGATTGTACTCCCCGAAACCGATCTTGACGGTGCCGAGTCTTTGGCCACTCGTATTCGTAAGACCATCGCTGATGAGCCCTACAAACAGGGAAATAATTCCATACAGTATACAATAAGTATCGGATTAACTGTGTACAATAGCACAACTCCCGTTGAAAAGAATACACTCATTGGTCTTGCTGATAAAGCCCTCTACACAGCAAAGGGGCAGGGGAAAAATAGAGTAGAGATTGCCATTGATTAACAGTTCCAATGTTTTGGCTAAGCTAGTAGAGGCACGTTCCCTATGAAATCAATTTTACTTTCCCTTGCTATTAATACGTATAGCTGTGTTATTCAGGTTGCCGCCTGGGTGATCATGGGGTTTGCAACAAAAAAGAGAAAAATTGATACCTGGCATCTTCCTGAGCGTCGCCACATTCCATCACCACCAAAAAATGAGGGGCTTAAAAAGACAATATGGATTCATGCTTCATCCTTGGGAGAGGCGAAAATCCTGGTAACCTTTTTAACAATTCTCAGGAAAAAATACCCCCAAGTCTATTTAGTTTTAACTGCGGTAACTGATTCTGGAGTGGCCTATCTTAAAGGGGCTGTACAGGATAGAAACGCCACTGTAAGCTATTTGCCCTTAGATACGCTTCCCCTTATGAAAAAACTAATCACGAGGTTCAAGATACAACGGGTATGGTTAATTGAAACTGAGTTGTGGCCGGCAATGCTTTACACATGCAAAAGACATGCAATCCCCCTAGGGTTGATAAATGCTCGCATGGAGCAAAAGTCATACAACGCATACAAACGACTTAAGTGGATTGTCTCTCCCTTACTTGCTCAGTTCGATACTGTTCTTGCTCAGGATGAGCAGTATGCAGAGCGATTTATTGATTTGGGCGTGAGTCCAGAGTTAGTGAAGGTTATGGGAAATATCAAAGGAGAGGTGACTATCGCGCCATTGACTGTGGAAAAAAGAGAGACACTTCGAAAATCAATAAGGATAACCCCATCAGATTTGGTTGTCACGGTCGGTTGTGTCCATCCAGATGAGATTTCTGTCATACAAAGAGCTGTTGCCCTCTGTAAAGAAGAGAGATTATACTGTCGCTGGATTATTGTTCCGCGGCATGTAAAAAAGTCACAACTCATTACAGATGGCTTTGGAGATAAGGCAACTTTGGTCAATGATCTCAATTTTTCCGACAAGTGGTCTCTCTGCGTAGTGAACGCCTTTGGTGTTTTGGAAAAAATGTATAGCCTCTCCGACGCTGCCATTTTAGGAGGCACCTTCAATAGGGTCGGGGGGCATAATGTGTGGGAATCGGTGCAGTTTGGTGTACCTCTATTCTTCGGTCCCCATTATCATACGCAAGAGAAAAGCTGTAAAAAACTCTTAGAGAACAGGATCGGCTTTCAGGTTGACAATGCAGAGGACCTCGCTGAAAGCTTGATACATTATTTTAAAGAGGGAAAAGAAGAATTTTTACAAAACTCTCAACGATTTGCACAAAAAAGCAACGATAATACTTTGATTGTGGAGCAGCATATTTAATGTCAACAGAGCAGACATCTATCCCAAAGGTCTTATTTCTAACAGGTAGCGACTCCATTGGGCGGGAGAAGGCAAAAGAGAAATATCGCGATTCGCTGTTTGGCCTTTACCCTGACATCAGTGAAGAGAAGTATGACTCATCGGTGGAATCCTTTGAGTCTTTTATCGAGCGTATCATAACACCCTCACTATTCCAAAATACTCGCCTCTTTATCATTCGTCATGCACAAAATGTTCCAACAAAGGAGATCGAGAAATTAAGCCCGATTCTTGATTCTGAAATTCCTGATGCCTTTGTGTTTATTGAATGGGATACACCAAACAAGCGGGGACGGCAAACAAAGACAATCGCCCAGCTTTTGGGGGTAAAAAAAAGAGCAAAGGAAAAGCCTGAACTGTTTCGATTTTTAGAATTTGATCGTCCTCCCGATTATAAAATGGCTGAATGGCTTACTAATCAAGTTCCTCTATTATTTGATAGAACCATAGCAAAACAGGCTGCTCAGGACTTGGTTGATCTTGTGGGAAATGAACTGGATAAGCTCTATTCTGAGTTACAAAAAATTGATATTCATCTTCCAGAGAAAGCTCCTATTAACCAAGAGGTCATTACGACAATTACCGGTGCCTCTCGAACTGTCAATCCCTTTGAACTGGCAAAAGCCTTAGCTCAGAAAAATGTCTCCCGCGTGTTAGAGCTCATCGATGCTCTTTATAATCAAAATGTGTCTACTACCGCCTGCCTTAATACCCTTTTTAAATATTATTGGAACCTTTTTAAGATCAGAGCCTATGCCCATGGCAATAGAAAGAATATAGAGGCCTATAGGCGAGCTCGATACAGTGAGCAAATGAAGATAGCCCATACCATCGGCGTTGAGACGACCATTATGGCACCCTCTGATTCAGAGAAAAAAGCCTATCCCATAATGATTCTCTCTGGTATTATAGATCAGGCACTCAAATATCGCTACACTCACTTTAAAACAATATTTACCCATATTAAGGATTTTGATAGAGGGGTGAAAACAGGAGGTGTCAAACCCACAAAAGAGGCCTTTGAGCAGCTCTGCTATAGAATTGTACGGGTGGCTCAATTAGAGGAGAAGGGTGCTGCTTGATGAGGTGCTTTTGCAGAGTTGAATATGATGGCACCCAGTATAGTGGGTGGCAGGTGCAGAATAAGGATCGATCAGTCCAGTCAACACTGGAAGAGGCATTCTCGACTGTAACAAGAATCCCCTGTAAAATAGTTGGTGCTGGGCGAACTGATGCGGGTGTGCACGCCCGGGGCCAAGGACTTCATATAGATCTCCCTCAGTCTGCTGATTTAGGGCAATGTGAAACATCGGTTAATGCGGTGCTCCCTAATGATATTGGAATATACAATTTACAAAAGGTAAGTGATGATTTCCATGCGCGCTATTCAGCAAAGCAGCGATGCTACAAATACCGCATTGCCACAAGAAAGATGCCGCTTTTTAAGAGCCGAGCCTACAAGCTCACCTATACAATAGACTGGAATTGTCTAAGGAAAAATTGTACATTTTTAATAGGTACCCATGATTTTACGGCCTTTTGCGCAGCCGGTAGCAGTGCAAAGTCAATGCTCTGTACCGTTGAAAAAGCCGAATTGACTCAAGAGAATGACCTTTATGTCTTTACCATTGTCGCAGATCGCTTTCTGTACAAAATGGTTCGCTCTATTGTTGGTACCCTCATTGATATCAGCAGAGGAAATATTTCAATGACCCTTGATGAAATAATACAGAGTAAAAAGAGAGCCCTTGTTGGGCAAACTGCTCCAGCCCATGGCTTGGTGCTTGATTACGTGACCTATGACGAGGTACTATGAATATGAACAGATCCGGTAAAATTGGCACCTATTTTCTTATACTCATCATTGGATTGATACTGGGTGGTATGCTTGGTGGAGAAGTAATCAGGCGAGTGTTTCGTGAGGATCCTCAATCGGATGCATCACATACTGAAAGGCCAGATCCAGAGAATGTAAATTCTGAGAGCTCACTTCAGCAACTACAGGATGATATACTCAATACTCGTCGTAATGCCATAGTACTGGCTGCACAAAGGGTAGAGAAGAGTGTTGTCAGTATTATTGTGACCCAAGTACAGTACATCGGCTCGACGTATCACTATGAAGATTTTTTTGATATGTTTTTTATGCCGAAAATGGTTCCCAAGTATCGCGAAGTCCAGAACATGGGTTCCGGTTTTATTCTTGATAAGGATGGGCTTATCTTGACCAATAACCATGTAGTTGACGGTGCTAAAAAGCTCTATATCAATTTCCCCGATGGAAGGCAACTTGAAGGAGCTATTGTCGGCCAAGACCCCTATTCTGATCTTGCTGTTGTCTCGGTAAAGGATAAAAAGGGCTCTTTTTCTAATGTTGCCTTAGGAAACTCCGATGACCTGATGATTGGAGAATGGGTCATAGCCATTGGTAATCCCTTTTTAAATTTTTATGATGCTAAACCAACTGTTACGGTTGGTGTTGTCAGTGCCTTAAATAGAAACTTTGCACCGGGAGATAATGTCTATTATCAAAATATGATTCAGACCGATGCTGCAATCAACCCGGGTAATTCAGGCGGTCCGCTACTCAACGCCTTGGGTGAGGTTATAGGGATAAACTCCTTTGTCTACATGGGCACCAAAAAAGCTAAACGAGATCCAGCAGGCATGGGCTTTGCCATTCCCATCAATAGGGCAAAACGGGTGGTGCATGAACTGGTGACCTATGGAAAAAGACGGCAGGTTTGGACAGGAATATCCGTGCAGGACATTGATCGCTCTATGGCGTTAGCCTTGGGGCTTGGTGAAATGAGTGGTGTTATTGTTGCCGATCTTTCAAAAAATGATCCCGGCGATAAGGCAGGATTAAAAGTCAATGATGTGATCACCAGCATGGGGAATCGAATAATTCGATCACATATGGATTTTGAGGGGCTCTTTGTTAACTATTTTCCTGGTGATATGGTGCCGGTAACTGTGGTTCGTGGAGGTGAAACCATCACGCTCTCATTAACCTTGGAAGAATATCGTGGAAAGTAACAGCTTTATGTAATTGGTACCCATCGAATAATATATTTTCTTAAAAGCAAGAGATTATAATCGCTTGAAAAAGGATATACTATGAATGTTGGCTTAAAAGAGAAAAAATTGGGGACCTTGGTTCTAGTTGTTGTACTTGGTCTACTCATTGGTGGCTATTTAAACTCTTTGGCAACAGCCATTATACCAGGTAAAAATAATGTAGTAAAAACATTCTTTACCACCAATATTAAATTTGGCATTGGAGATTTTGGCGATCGCGAAATCCTTTCCGTGGGCATTGATGAGGCAGGAAAAGCTGCACCCAAAAAGCAGATTAGACCCTTGGTAATCAATCTCTATGCAATAAAATTTCTTTTAGGTTTTCAATTGAAAATAAGTTTCATGTCTATTATTGGACTGTTGATAAGTCTCTATATATTTAGATGGTATCGATAATAGCTTAATCCATCTCTCCTTGATCCATTTTGTTGTAACAGTACCAACTCAGGAACAGAGATGGTTACAGTAGGTAACTTATGACCAGATATTTAACAGTAAGGATCACCGGCTATGGCCTTTTTTAACAAACCAATCTCCGATATTGTTGCAGAGATACAAAGCGGTCAAAAGAGTTGCACAGAAATTGTTGATTCTGCTCTTAACAAAATCTCAGAGAAAAATGGGGAGATTAACGCCATTATCACTGTTGAAGAGACAAAAGCAAAAGAAAGAGCAGCAACCCTGGATGCGCTTACCAATGATGATAAAATGGCTAAGCCTCTTTTAGGGATCCCCATTGCACTAAAGGATAATATTTGTACTCAGGATTTACCAACGACCTGTGCCTCGAATATCTTGAAGGACTTTGAGCCACCCTATAATGCTTCGGTGGTTGACTTTTTAGAAAATGCTGGAGCAGTCATTGTTGGGAAAAGCAATCTTGATGAGTTTGCCATGGGCTCTTCAACTGAATCTTCAGCCTTTGGAGTGACAAAGAACCCAAAGGATTTTGATTATATTCCCGGTGGATCCAGTGGTGGTAGTGCTGCTGCTGTTGCCCATGATTTGGTTCCCCTTGCTTTGGGTTCTGATACAGGTGGATCGATTCGGCAACCCTGTGCCCACTGCGGTGTTGCAGGATTGAAACCAACCTATGGTCGGGTATCACGCTATGGACTTGTCGCCTATGCCTCATCGCTTGATCAGATTGGTCCCATTGGATCAGATATCCGTGACCTGGGAGTAATGCTAGAGGTTGTGTCTCAACCGGACGAGCGTGATTCAACCAAGAATGCATCACCATTTGTAAATGATCCTTCACTCTACTCAGGTGAGGTTAGCGGTCTGACCATTGGAGTTCCTAAAGAATATTTTGCTGAGGGACTTTCCGATCCAGTTCGTAAATCAATCGAATTGGTTAAAGAACAACTTATCGAGGCTGGGGTAACACTGGTTGATGTCTCGCTTCCCAATATTCAATATGCAATTGCAACCTACTATATTATTGCCACTGCTGAAGCTTCCTCAAATCTTGCCCGCTATGACGGAGTAAAATATGGCTATCGATCTGAGGAGCACGCATCATTGCTTGATATGTATAAAAACAGCCGTAATCAGGGATTTGGTGCAGAAGTAAAGCGACGTATTATATTGGGTACCTATGTGTTAAGTTCTGGGTACTATGATGCCTATTATCAAAAAGCTGCCAAGGTAAGAACTCTTATTACGCAAGATTTTGCACAGGCCTTTGGCCAATGTGATGCGCTTATTGCCCCAGTGGCGCCATCACCGGCATTTAAGCTCGGTGAAATATGTGATGATCCTTTACAAATGTATTTAACTGATATCTATACGGTATCAGCAAATCTTGCTGGTATTCCAGGTATATCGGTCCCCTGTGGCCAGGCTGGAGCATTACCCATAGGGGTACAATTTATGGCGCCCCATTGGCGCGAAGATACCCTACTTCAGCTAGGGTATGCTGTGCAAGCGCACCAGTGTTAATGGAATTGGTATGTGTGTATGAGTAAACACATTCCCGGCATTCGATCAGTCATTGGCATTGGTATTTTTGTGTTGCTTTTTATTGTAGGAAATGGATGTTCCCCAAACTCTTCGCATGTGCGTCCTTCCTATAGAAGTGCTGAACCTCAAAAGAAAGTGGCAACACCTTTTAAGGAGGATGATAAAAAAACAAACCAGGATATAGAACAGGGTGAGTTGAAACGGGTTGTTGATTCATATAAAGGAGTACGGTATCGCCCGGGTGGCACCACTATTCGGGGAATGGACTGTTCCGGTTTTGTCTGGAAAGTGTTTTCGACCTTAGGGCGGATTGAGATTCCTCGCACCTCCTCTGCTGAACTTTACAAAATGGGACGCTCGGTTCCATTGAGTAAGGCACGGCTGGGTGATTTAGTTTTTTTTAAGAGAAGAGGTAGGATCTTTCATGTGGGGATTTATATGGGTAATAATATGTTCGCCCATGCCAGTTCTAAACAGGGCATAATCTATACATCATTGGATAGTGATTATTTTAAACGACGATTTGTTGGAGTCAGGAGGATATATTAAATGAAAATTGTATTTCAGGGAGAACGAGGGGCATATAGTGAATTGGCGGCAAAGGAGTACTTTAGCAATTCCAATCGATTCGTTGCGGTGCCAGAGTTCTCTGATGTCTATGATGCGGTTCATGATGGTAAAGCAAAATATGGTATCTTGCCAATAGAGAATTCACTGGCTGGAAGTATACATCAAAACTACGACATTTTATTAAAGGGAGATGCGATTATTGTTGGTGAGATATATCTAAAAGTATCTCACTATTTAATAGCCAATGAGGGTGTTACGTCAAAGAAGATACGTCGGGTGTATTCTCATCCACAGGCCATTGCCCAATGTAAAAACTATTTAACACGCTTTAAAGATACGGAACATATACCGGTCTCCAATACTGCAAGTGCAGTAAAGAAGATTAAAAAAGAGAAGATGATGGACGCTGCTGCCATTGCTTCAATGCAGGCTGCGATTGATTTTAATATGCGTGTTTTAGGCAGGCGTATTGAGGATTTAGACAATAATCAGACCCGTTTTATTATTTTAGGGAATAAGCCAAAGCGTCTTAGTGCCAAAGAGCAAGACATTAAAACATCCATTGTTTTTTCCCTAAAAAATATTCCCGGTGCCCTCTTTAAAGCGCTCAGCGTTTTTGCTCTTCGTGATATTGATCTTTACAAAATTGAGTCACGGCCGGTTTATGGAAAAAACTTTGAATATCTATTTTATTTGGACTTTGCTGGAAATATTGACAATGATATTCCAGAAAAGGCAATCAACCATCTGCGGGAGATAACCACCTTTGATAGAATTCTTGGATCCTATCATGTGGGAAAGGTCGTTCACCCAATTTATCAAAAGCGATAAGGGAAAATAGTATGGCAGTTTATTCTATAAAAGAGTTACCTCCCAAGCCATTGATTGTGGGAACCCAATCTCGGTTTATCCATACCAACAATATGACCTTAGGATATTGGGAGTTTGAACCAGGCGTTGCACTACCAGAGCATGCTCATCCCCATGAACAGGTATCCCATATTATTTCCGGTGCATTTGAGTTTACCATCGATAATGAGGTGACAAAATTGAACCCCGGTGATATTGCTGTCATTCCTCCAAACGCCGTTCATTCTGGAAGAGCACTTACACAGTGTACTATTATTGATGTCTTTCATCCTGTGCGTGAAGACTTTCGATAATTAGACAGGCTACTTTAAAAGAGATTGTGTCTAAGCAATTCATCGTTGTTTACGAGAATATGCAGAAGTTGGGTGAAATTGATTATCAATACTGTATGGCATGTCCATTTAGAGACTGCTTCAAAATTGTTAAGAGTTATTATATAGCCTCATTTTTGATAGGTCTTTTTTGTTTGTATTGAATTTATTGTAAGGACTCGACAGCAGCCATACTTTGGTGCCGCACAGCACTCTCAATGACAATGTAACTCATTCGATAAATGTATCACATTTATCTATAGATTAGATATATTTATTTTCACCCTCAATTAGGTAGGTGAGGAAATCCTCAGGAGTCCCAGCGTTAAGGAGCTTTTCACGCATATCTTGGTAGGACATAATTTTTGAGAGAGAAGAGAGAATTGTCCTGTGGTCATCGGAATTATCCTCTGGAGAGGCGAGCATAAAAAGAAGATGGACCGGATTTTCATCTAAAGAATCAAATTCAATTCCTGGAACGCATCGTCCTGCAACCATACATACCTTGTCGACCAGTGTAGTCCGGGCATGGGGTATGGCAATGCCAAATCCAATTCCCGTTGAAACCTGTAATTCGCGTTCAAGGATCTTTTGTACTAAGAGTTCTGGGTCTTTTAACGTATGGATAGAGGCAAGAAATTTTGCCATCTGTGTTAATAGATCATTTTTTGGCTGTTCCTTGAGATCTATCAAGATAGCATTTCTAGAGAGAATATCCTGAATTTTCAAAAAGCATCCTTTATAAGCTGGTTTTTAACAATCATTCATCCCTAAGCATTTTTCGTTTTTCCCTTTTGCCTTTGAAGACAAAGGCAATCCGTCCAAAAACATAAAGTGCAATTCCCACAATTCCAAAGGTTGTTGCCATTGGTTGAGAGATGCCTGTGTAATTTTTCTGCACCAGGATAAGGACTCCGATAATGGCCAGAACCATGCCACCGGTCATGAAGAGGTAGGCGTAATCACAGATTATTTTCCAAATATTTTTCATAGGTATACCCTAATGAACGTAAAAAGTGGTTTAAATATAATTATTTGCTTAAAAATATGCTAAAGTATTCATAATTATCTAGGGAATCTATTTCGGATAGATAAGCTTGGTCCAATCCTCATTGGATAGCGCTGCAAGCTGCTCAAATAGCTTCTTGGTTTTCTTTGCCTCTGTGGTTGCCACTGTTACTGTTAATCTGTTTTTTTCAAAGGTAGGGTGTGCTTCAAAGGTAATATGAGCTGGGTCAGGATTTAAGGTGTGAGCCCATTTCTTCCATTTGCTCTTTGCTTCTGAGAGGCGGGGAAATTTATGTAGGTATAAATAGGAGCGTATTTTATTAATTTTCTGAGGCCCATTGAGCACATCGCTATGTAATGGCTCTTGTATTTTTGGTTGCGAGAGAATGTGGGCAATTGTTTTTTGTTGAATATAGGCAATCTCAACAAGCCATTCAGTGAATTCCCGTTGATTTTGTAAAGAGAGTGGCAGGGATTTAAATTCTTGGAGGTATGCTTTCTGATCCTCGGTAGTAAAAGTTGCAAAGTTTTCAACCAAGGAGATGTCTAACACTTCGGACAGAAAAGCTTCAATGGTTTCTTTCTGTGCCTTGGCAAGTGTTGTAAAGCTCTGTACCTGCTTCTTTGAAATAGAAAGCATGTGTAGAAGGGTGCCACGGGTCTCCTTTTTAAAATTGTTGGTGATGTAATGCCAATAGAGATATTTTTCTCGAATTGTGTGGTTGCGATTTTTATTAAACAATATTCTTAAGATACACTGTGTTTCGGCTGATAATAGGGGAGTTACAATTTTACAGAGAATTGTTTCGTTATTTGTTAATGCCTTAAATCGTTTGTAACCATCAATAACACTAAAGGTTCCCTCTGGATTTGGATTTACTACTATTGGATTGACAAGGTCCAGCTCACTCGCTGCCTCTGAAGGATGGGGTGTATAAAAACAATCCTCTAAAATGAGTTGCGCTGGTACAATTTTTTGGTATGAAATCGAGAGCGTTTGAGGTAGCTCTTTAGAGAGAGCTCGCACACTGTTCGATAAGGGTATGGTATCGTTCATAAAGATCTATCCTATTTCGTTTTTTAAATCCCTGCGCTACAATGGTGCATTTCTCTTTCAGCGTCGATAAAACCATGCCCCGTTGATCGTCACTGATTGACTCATGGGTAAGGAGGTTGAGCAGTGCTCGGATTCTATAGCGGTCAAGTATGGGCGTTGAAAAGGAGAGCTGGTCCTCATGGCCGCCGTAGCGTGTCATAAGATAATCGTCAACAAGCCCAACAGGATGACGATAGGTTAAGCGTAACCAAAGGTCATAATCTTCACAGGCAGGAAGTGATTCGTTGAATCCTCCTACAGTAAGAAAGAGCTTTTTTTTAATCATAACCGAGGAGGGTGTGATCATACAACGCTTGAGGCTCTCAGGAAAAATCCAGCCACCAACTTTGTCATGGGTTTTTGGCGGATTTACTCGACGTCCCTTTCGGATCCAGATTTCCCGAGTCTGTACAATGGAGTAGGTTGAATTTTTTTTAATCCATGCAATCTGTCGCTCAAGTTTTTTTGGATGCCAGACATCATCGGAATCCAAAAAGGCAATCCAGCTTCCCCGTGCCTGAGATACAGCAAAGTTTCTAGCATAGGCAACACCGCAATTGCTCGGGAGAGCATGATAGATAATCCCTTGATTACCGTGAGCAACTATAGAGTCTTTGTCTGTGCCATCGGTTGAGCCGTCATTTATTACAATGCATTCATAATTGGTGTAGCTTTGATCACAAACCGATTGGATTGCTCGTTGACAGAGGGCTAATCTATTAAAGGTGGGAATAATAACAGAAACTAAAGGAGTCATAGAGTGCTCTACCGGGCCCCTTTACCGGTGAAAACGACCAAAATCGTTCGTAGGATTATTTTGATATCAAGGAGAATTGACATGTTTTCAAAATAGTACAGGTCGTAGATGACCTTCTGTTTTACATCTTCGATAGTTGCATCGTATTTGTGTTTTACCTGGGCCCAACCTGTAATACCTGGTTTCATTTTTATCCTGCGGATGTACCAGGGGATCTCCTTTTGCAATTTCTCTATAAAGAAGGCACGCTCTGGCCGAGGACCGACACAGCTCATCTCACCTTTCAAAACATTAAGGAATTGTGGTATTTCATCTAAACGTGTTTTACGCATAAACTTTCCAAAGGGAGTGATGCGAGGGTCGTCCTCTGTTGCCCATTTGGGCCCGCTTCTTTTTTCCGCATCCTCAAACATGGATCGAAACTTGACCATGGTAAAGGGCTTTCCATTTTGACCGATTCGTTCTTGTCTAAAGAGAATTGGTCCAGGGCTGGTCAATTTTGTCAAGAGCGCAACCAAAAGCAATACTGGTGATCCTAACGTCAAAATACCAACAGAAACACCTATATCGAAAAGACGTTTGATCTGGGCCTGCCACCCCGGCATATGATGACGAAGCAAAACAATAAGAGGGACCCCAAAGACTTGATGTGTTTTTAAATGACCGGATATGACATCCATGAGAGAGGGGACCATATAAATGGTTACACTACTATTGGCACTGCAATTAAGAATTCGGAGAATCTCATTGGCTGATGCTGACACATGAGAAATGATAAGGCCACTGATATTGTGTTTTTCAACTATGCTTTGCAACTCTGAATAGGTACCAAAGATGGGTAATCCCTCGCAGGTTGTTCCCCGCTTATTTCCATCATCATCAATAAAACCGGTTATAGTATAGCCAAGGTGAGGATAGTTTTCAATCTCGTGAAAGAGCTTCTTGCCCGAATCTGAAGCACCAATGATTAATACATTCTCCTTGAGAAGCCCCTTAAGAAAAATCCAAGCCAGAATCGTATGCATGGCAAATCGGTTTATTGTTGCAGCAGAAAGGATACAAAGAGCGTAGGTAAAGAGGCTGGTAAATTGCGTTTTAGTCATGAGGATTGGCCGATGACCTGTAAGAACAAATTGAATAATCTCGTCAGCACTGACAATAAGGAAGAGGAGAAAAATGCCAAAAAGGATTGTCCGACTTACAACAAAAAATTCATCAACCCGTGACTCTTTGTACCAATCACGATAGAGACCAGTAAGAAAGAAGAGTATAATCCAAATACAGGATATGGTGATACTGGGAAGCAGATAATCAGAGAAATTTACAGATGGATCAAAGGTCTCGGGGATTAAGTTACTTTTATATCTAATCCAAAAAGTGGCAGCAAAGGCAGCATTCACTGCAATAACATCAAAGAAAAAGGTGATTATCTTTTCTAAAAAACGGGTTCCCATGATCCTGTCTTTGTCTTTGAATGAATATAGTATAGTAACCTTTGAAAATTAATTTTCTACTGCGGCTGGCTGCAAAACACTTTGGATTTCGTTACGTTCAAAGGAGCTACGCTCAGCCTCAAAAGGAAACTAACATATTAGAGGTCACCTTAAAGCATAGTATTCTGTGCCAGCTTTGAGTAGCACTAAATATACCTTTTTCCCTTAAAAATTGAAATTGACACTGTCCATACCTGAGTTTTGTATAAAAAAGTTATTCTAATCTTAAAGAGGCACGCTATATATATTGTATAAGAGATTTCTAAATCAATGCTTTTTAAAAAATAAGGTCGTTAAAGATGTCCAATCCATGTTTTTCATGTAAACGTTGGCGAGTTTTCCTTCCCCTGTTGTCTCTGTTAATCTTCACCATGGCAGATGAACGAATTTATATAACCGAACTTTTAAGAGATCCCCTGGGTGGCGAGTCTTCGATTCCCGGTGGAAAAAGTCACGAGTTTGTTGAAATATATAATGCCGGCTCAGACACACTCTTTCTAAAAAATCTTTTTCTTTCAGATGGAAGAGCTGTGGATTCCTTAATTCCCTGGCTATCTCCCATTCGTTCCCACAGAAATTGCTGCTTCAATAGATCTTTTGTTACTCCTGCCCAGTATGCTGTAATCCTGGATCGAGATTATGTTTTAGCACCTGTGGAGAGTCATTTTCAGATAAGTGATAGCACCGTGATCCTATCGGTTGACGCAGCAAGTCTATGTAATGGGTTAACCACTACAAAGGGACTCTTTATGTACCGGGGAGCAAGGCAGAGGATAGATACTGTTTTGGCTGCTGTACTTGATACTTCTCAGACCATTTCCTTGGGAAATGAAGAATATGTTACGTTACATGGGGCCCAAAAAGAGGGAGTTTCAATTATTCCAGAGGGAATCCTGTTTGATAATGTTGCCTATTGTCTCAACCCATCCAGCCTTAGTTTAGGAAGTTTTGAAAGCGAATTTAGTGGTTGGATTTGTTCATATACATTTGAGCACAGGAATCCCTCGATGTATGAAATTGCCTGCACCTTGGCTCTTTGTAAAGCAGGAAGCTCTCAAATAGATGAGGTAACCTGGCAGATTGTAAAACAGGATCAGAAAACGCCTGTGCACAGTGGTGAACTGTCGGGAGGTGTTTATCCCGTTTTACTCCCTTTCTCGATTCCAAAAGAGGAAAGCAACTATCAATTTGTCATTAAAGATAACATGTCTCAGGATTCAGTTCCTTTGGATATCTCAAAGATTTGGCATCCTGAGGCGCCTCTTAAAATCAATGAATTGTTTGTAAGAGCAACCGGAGCTATTCCAGAATGGATTGAACTCAAAAACACCACCACCATGAACATTAATCTAGGCCATTGGCGATTGATAATAGCTGAGGACACCTGTGTCTTGTCAGAAAATAACAATGTTATTGAACCTGGTGCCCATGCTATAATAACAAAAAAGGCAAGTCTGTGTAAAGCTCTCTGCCCTTCACAAACAGTAATTATCGAACCAGACCAATGGAATGCGCTCAATAATTATTCTGACACACTCTATCTAGTAAGCCCCGTGTCTCACAAAGCAAGTGACTCAGCCTGTTACACCAGCTCATGGTTTGATCATTGGTACAATCAATCTCTTGAGCGGATCTTTCTTGAAAAAAGCGGCTTTAGTCGTTCCTGTTGGGCGCTTTGTGAAAAACCATCCCCGGGTAAAACCAATTCCACTATCCAATTATATAATACCGAATCCCCGAAGGTTTCCATTGATCCCATTCCCTTCTCACCAAATGGCGATGGGCAAAAAGACCAGCTTGTTATTTCGATTATTCATCCTGCTGACTATGCTACGAAATTGGAAATATACGGCTTTAGCGGGCACAAACTTTATACTTTTACCAAACCAGTTGCCGGAAAAAATTGTTGGAATGGTTTTACTAGTAATGGACAGTATGCTCCAGTAGGTCCCTTTTTTGTTATTGCCACTTTTACTAATGGGAAAAGAGAGATTGTTGTCCGAAAAAAGGGGATTTTATGGCAATAGCACCATTAGATGTTATTTACAATATACGCATTGATGTAGGCAAGGGATTTCATTTTATTCGCACTCCAAAGTGGTGCAATAAGACCAAACTCCGGTTTAGAATCAGCCATGAGGCGGTGAATATATTGACTCGGTGCAAGGTTTTTTAAGACATCACAGGCTCTTGTTGCATACTCTTTAAGTGATAATACTTTAAGAGAACCCTCTCTATAGAGTTTTTCCAAAGGGGTCCCACGGATTATCATTAGTTGGTGTATCTTTATTCCCTGTACCGGAAGTTTTGCCAAAAATTCTGCGGTATGATGCATTGATTCAATAGTATCACCGGGAAGTCCCAAGATAATATGGGCAGTTGTTTCTATCCCACGATCAGAAAGGCGAATTATCGCCTCTGTAAAGTCTGAAGCAGAGTGGCCACGATTATTTTGACGTAATGTTTTGTCCGATGCACTTTGAAGACCAACCTCAATATTAAGATAGGTTCTTTGAGAAAGATCCATTAAATAGTCGCACACCTCTTCTGAAAGGCAATCGGGCCGTGTTCCAATAGCCAGGCCAACCACCTTTGGGATTGATACCAATGGCTCATATATATCCTTTAAGGTTGATACTGCAGCATAGGTATTTGTAAAGGGCTGTAGATAGACCAGGAAGTGCTCAAATCTATTGGACATCTTATCAATAGCTGCCTTAGTTTGAGTAATAGCGGAATGTTTTGACTCTGCAACTGGGCTAAAGGAGGGGTTGTCACAAAAGCTGCATCCTAATGTGTCAATGGTGCCATCGCGATTTGGACAGGAGAAACCAGCGTTAACAGGTATTTTTAACACTGGTTTACCAAATCTACTTTTCAAATAGGAACGGTATGTTTTATAGGGTAGTTTCATTGGGTAGTAAAAATAAAAAAAGGCAGTATTCACTGCCTTTTTTGTAAACCGTATATGCGAAAATTATTAATTCTGCTTACTCTCCCTGTTCCTTCTCTTCACGCTTTTTCTCTATGGCCTTTTCCATATCAAAGTTAAAGGAGCTCTCCTCCTCCTCATCCAGACCACCAAGATCGTCACTAACATTATAGGATTCCACCTGTATTTGTTTGATGTCAGATTTTTGGTCTCGATCTAATTCATTCTCCAACTCCTGGGTGCTACTCTCACTCAATGAGGTTGAGCCAAACAACTCTTCTGGGGTTGCCTTGCCGGTAGGAGATTCACCGCGCTCAAGCATGTCTAAACGATCTTGAATCTTCTCTTTTTTCAAGGCGTCATTAATGTAAAAGAGAGATTTCTTCCAAACATCAATTGCCTCTTGTCTCTTTGTCTCATCCTTATTCTTTTTCCAGAGATCCTCTAAGAGAAGGCCATAATTTTCATAAAAGTTTTGAGCATTGGGATTTAAAGCCAAAGCCTTTTTGTAGTTTGAGATCGCCTCGTTGACTGTCTCTGATCTTGATTTAAGGATGTTACCCAATTCCCAATACGCCTCGGCCTCATTAGGATTGATGGCTATGGCACCTTTTAGATAGTGCTTGGCATCCTTGGATTTACCCTGTGACAAAAGACATTTCGCCAGATTGACATGGGCATCTAAATTGGTCCCATCAATTTGTATGACCTGTTTATACTGAGCAATAGCTTGCCCCAGGCGATTTTTATTAGCATACATGGTAGCAAGATTTATACGAGCCTGGATGTTTCGGGGATTGTTTTCAACTGCCCGATAGAGAGCATTGAGTGCCTTGTCCGACTGTCCCAAGTTTTCATAGGCATAGGCCAAATTTGACCACACATCAGCACTTCGGGGATTTATGTTGAGTGCTTTTTTAAACTCCTTGACAGCATTAGAGTTTCTTCCCCAGTTTAAATAGGCAAAGGCCAAATTAAACTGAGCTTCAAAGTTTCCTGGATCACGGGCAATTACTTTTCTAAATTTTGTTACCGCTTGATCATAGGCACCATTACTTAAAAGCATAGATCCTTGGCTCATTATTTCTTCAGTAGATTGAGCATATGTTGATGTAACTACGAAACTTAGGATAACAAGAGTTATGAACAGACTAAGACCTCTCATAATTCCCCCTCCTCATTAAGTGTGATGTCATTTACATTCTTAAAATAGTATATTCGTATGAGAATACACCTGTTTTATTACACAATAATTCTTTCCTATAGAAATATAGAACCATATCACCACCATATTCAACAATTATTGTATTTTAATACTCTTTATTTTTTACAAGAGAGATTCTCCGGTGGATAGTCTCTTTCTGTTTTTGAACAATAAGTGAGGTACTATGAATGCTACAAAATATGATACCTATACAAACCCACTCATAGAACGCTATGCAAGTAAAGAGATGTCCCATGTTTTTTCCCACACCTTTAAATTTACCACCTGGCGTCGTCTTTGGATTGCCTTGGCTGAGGCAGAGAAAAGCTTGGGATTGGAGATCTCCTCTGAGCAGATTGAAGAGATGAAGGCAAACATCGCACCCATAGATTTTGACAAGGCACGGGAGATAGAAGCTAAGACACGACACGATGTTATGGCCCATGTACATACCTTTGGTATTGCCTGTCCTAAGGCGATGCCCATTATTCATCTTGGAGCAACCAGCGCCTTTGTCACGGACAACACTGATTTGATTCAGATACGAGAGGCATTAACCCTCTTGGTAAAGAGAATGACCCCACTTTTAAAGGCGCTTAGTGAGTTTGCACTTACCCATAAGAGCCTACCCACTCTTGGGTTCACCCATTTTCAACCAGCCCAGTGCACCACTGTTGGAAAGCGGGCAACCCTATGGCTCTTAGAGCTCTCCTTGGATTTTCAGGAGCTTTGTCGGATTATCGACGCATTACCTTTTCGTGGGGTTAAGGGAACCACGGGAACACAGGCGAGTTTTTTAAATCTCTTTAGTGGCGATCATGAGAAGGTTAAAAAACTTGATACTTTAGTCTCAAAAAATATGGGGTTTGAAAAGGTACTTCCGGTAACTGGCCAAACCTATACACGAAAATTAGACGCCCAAGTTGCATCTGCTTTATCAGGCATTGCTCAAACAACCCATAAACTGGCCAATGATATTAGATTGCTGCAAAATCTAAAAGAGATAGAAGAGCCCTTTGAAAAAAGTCAGATTGGATCCTCTGCCATGGCCTATAAACGAAATCCCATGCGTTCGGAGAGGCTCACTGCCCTTTCCCGCTATATGCTCTCGCTTTGCACATCTCCTGCTATGACCGCTGCAGAGCAGTGGTTTGAAAGAACCTTAGATGACTCAGCCAATAAACGCCTCTCAATTCCAGAGCTCTTTCTTGCTGCAGATGCAGCTTTGATACTTTCACTCAACATTTGTGATGGTTTGGTTGTGTACCCAAAGGTGATCAACCGACACATTCAAGATGAGCTTCCCTTTATGGCAACTGAAAACATTATTATGGAGGCGGTGAAAAAAGGTGGGGATAGGCAGCAATTACATGAACAGATTCGTGTTCACTCAATGGAAGCGGGCAAGCAAGTTAAAATGCAGGGCCAAAAAAATGATCTTTTAGAGCGTATTACCACAGACAGTACCTTCAATCTTTCCGAACAAGAGCTTGCTACCATTTTGGACCTTTCCCGTTTTATTGGTCGTGCTCCAGAACAGACAGAAGAATTTATCCAAGAACATATTAAACCGCTTATCGAGCAGGGTATGCAATACGGTTCCATTGAAAAAATGGACCTTCAAGTATAACGAATGACCAAAAAGACTCCCATACGCGCTGATTACCATATACACACACCCTATTGTGGGCATGCCCATGGTAATATTATTGACTATGTGGAGGCTGCTATTACGAAAGGCCTTAAGGAGATCTGTTTTACTGATCACCTTGGCCGATATTATTTAGGTGCTTCTCAGAAGCGACGCTATCGCGATTGGGGTATGGACCGTAATAAACTTGCCCGATATGTCAATGAATTGGAGCATGTAAAGGAGACCTATAAGGATGCTATCACCATTCGTATGGGTTTGGAGATTGACTACATTGCTGGAGCCGAGGATATGGTCGGCCCACTCATTGCTCCCTATTCCTTTGATTACCTTCTGGGATCGATTCACTGTATACCAACCATTGGCTGGAAACATCTTTCCCATTACTCTACAGATGATACGTGGGTGATTTTTGATGAGTACTTTAAAGCGGTAAAGTCTCTTTTTGCTTCCAAGCTCTTTGATGGCTTGGCGCATATCGATTTTATTTGGCGTTATATTAAATGGCCCAAACGACGCTCAAAAAGGGTGCTTGCCTATATTGATGAGATTATTGCGGCAGCACAGGAGTTTGACATGACCATAGAGATTAATTCCAACGGCTATCTCTGGTCTCAGATCTATACCATTGAAGAGGGAGATCCCTTTACCACACTTCTTGCGAGTCTTAACAAATACAATGTCCCGGTAACCATTGGCTCAGATGCACATGGACCTGAATTTGTAAGCAAGGTTTTTGTTGAGCTTGCTGAGGTTTTAAAAGGTAACAGTATAACCCATTATTGCACCTTTGACAACCATCAGCGATCGCTTCACAAAATTGGATAGTCTTTTCCTACCCATTTCGAATGTGACAACTACCCACATAGGGAGTGATGATTTCTTGGAAACGTTTTATCTCCTCAGAGGGTAGGGGAGAGAGATCCTTAAAGAAGTTAGGGTCTAAAAGCTCTTTTCTTAAATTAGCTGGTTGTAGGTATACCCGTTCAACCCCTTCAATCAAATGTGCACAGGATTCAATAATTGATGTAGTAATAACTTTTGGCGCAACGGTTATACGAATTTCCGCATTGGCACCCATTTTTTTCACCAAAGCAATCGACTGTTCCAATCGCTCTTTAATCTCTTTATGTGAAGCTTTTAATAAAACAGGATACAAATCTGGTCGTGTTTTTATATCAAGAGCAAGATAGTCCGGTGAAAAGCTCTGTATTATTTTAGGGCGCAATCCATTGGAATCAAGTTTAATGCGATAACCCAGAGAGCGAATCTCCTTAATGTTTTCTACAAGGTGAGGATGAAGGGTGGGTTCACCACCACTGAACACCGCACCCTCCATGGTTGTTTTTCGCTGTTCTAAAAAATCCCAAATAGTATCTGACATATGGGAAAGGTCTTCGGGGCTTGTGATGAGCGAGCCATTATGACAATAGGGACAGCGAAGATTGCATCCAGAAAAAAAAAGGACGGTCGCAACCGTCCCTGGATAATCGATAAAAGAGTTTTTAAGCCAGCTAGTTAAACCTCGGAAGTCAGTTCGCATGTTCTGGTATCCTCGGTTTGAGCTGCTTCAATGGCTTCCTGTTTTTGAGGTGCTACAATGGTTTCATCGGTGCTGTTGTGGTACGTTTTACGATCGGTATACTCCGATTTTTTACCACGGTTCCAATTGTTGACTGGACGATAGTATCCCACGATACGAGTATACACCTCTGTCTCTTCACCACAATTGGGACAGGCAAAATGCTCGCCCTGTAAATAGCCGTGCATATGACAAACAGAGAAGGTTGGTGTAATGGTAAAGTAGGGAATTTCGTAACTTTCAGCAATGGTTTTAACAAGCTTTTTGCAGGTCTCAACATCATCAATGGCTTCACCAATAAAGGAGTGGAACACCGTACCACCGGTATACATTTTCTGTATATCGTTCTGCAGCTCCAGTGCGTTAAAGATATCGTCGGTCATATCCACAGGTAGCTGGGTTGAATTGGTGTAGTAGGGATTATCCTTACCAGGGATAATCATGCGAGAGAATTTTTTACGATCGCTTTTTGCTAACCGATAGGAGGTTCCCTCTCCCGGTGTTGCTTCGAGATTGTAAAGGTGTCCAGTCTCTTCCTGATAGGTGATAAGCTTTTCGCGCATATGGAGGAGCACTTCCTTAGCAAATTCGCGAGCCTCAGAGCTTGAAAGATCTTTGCCTAAGAAATTGAGGGTTGATTCATTCATACCAATAAGGCCGATGGTGGAGAAATGATTGTTCCAATGGCGCAGGTAGCGTTGAGTATAGGGGAAGAGTCCCTGATCCATTAGACGAGTGATGATCTTTCGTTTAATTTCTAAAGAGTCCCGGGCAATATTCATGAAGTGATCTAATTGACTAAAGTAGTCTTCACGATTATTTGAAAGATAGCCAATTCTGGGAAGGTTGATGGTGACTACACCAATAGATCCGGTAAACTCATCAGCACCAAAGAGGCCACCACCCCGTTTTCGTAGTTCTCGCTTGTCGAGCTGCAGGCGACAGCACATGGAGCGAACATCGCCGGGATTGAGGTCGGAGTTGATAAAGTTTTGGAAATAGGGTGTTCCATATTTGCCGGTCATCTTAAAGAGTAACTGAGCGTTTTCGCTATCCCAGTTGAAATTTCTTGTAAGGTTGTAGGTGGGGATAGGATAGGCAAAACCCCGTCCTTCAGAATCGCCCTCAATAAGGACTTCGATAAAGGCACGGTTAATCATGTCCATCTCTTTTTGGAAATCACCATAGGTGACATCCAGTGGTTTACCACCGACAATAGCCCGTTCATCACGGAGATCTTCAGGAACGACCCAGTCAAAGGTTACATTGGTAAAAGGTGCCTGTGATCCCCAGCGTGAAGGTGTGTTAACACCAAAAATAAAGGATTGAATATTCTGCTTTACCTCTTTATAGGAGAGATTGTCTACCCGTACAAAGGGCGCAAGATAGGTGTCAACAGAGGAAAAGGCTTGGGCACCGGCCCATTCATTTTGTAATACTCCTAAAAAGTTGACCATCTGTTGAATTAAGGTGGAGAGGTGTTTGGGGGGGCGTGAGGAGATCTTATTTTTTACTCCTCCTAATCCTTCGGCAATAAGCTGACGAAGTGACCAACCAGCACAGTATCCAGAAAACATGGCAAGGTCATGAATATGCATGTCGCCATTTCGGTGTGCCTCTGCAATATCATGGGTATAGATGTTTTCGAGCCAGTAGTTTGCTGTTATGGCACCACTGTTATGTAAAATGAGTCCACCCAGGGAGTAATTGACATTGGAATTCTCATTAACCCGCCAGTCTTCCTGTTTTAGATAGCCATCCATAGTGGTCGCTATATCTAGTACCAAGTTTTCAGCGCTGCGGATTTTTCTGTGTTGTTCTCTATAGAGGATGAAGGACTTAGCTACCTTTGCATGACCGGTCTCAATAAGAACTTTTTCAACAACATCCTGAATCTCTTCTACTGCGGGAATTGAATTGGGGTGAAATCGTCCATTAATGGCCTCTTCTACCTGTTTTGCCAATCCAAGCGCTAAACCAAAATCCTTACCACCTACCGCTTCAGCTGCCTTGAAAATGGCATTTGCAATTTTAAACCTATCATAGGGAACGAGTTTTGCGTCACGTTTTCTGATTGTGGATATCATTGTTCCTCTTCCTCCGGCCTTTTATATATATAGATTATGTTGTTAATTTACATAATAAAACAACAACATATTGTATGTTGCTGTTATGTTAAGAAATTAAACCTAAGATTCATTAATAGCAAATACTTTATAATTTTTTTTTTTTTTTTACATTCTAAGGCAGTTGATGCCTCATTTTTTTTACAAAAACATCATACCCACTCGTTTTAATTCCATGGAAAATCCTGGAATTAAAGAACAGAGAGAGATAAAAAAATAAGTGTATTTCAGTTGATACAAAAGAGGTCGATGGCAATACCTATAAATGTCCCTATGTTATAGTTAATGTAATACTAAAATAAGAAAGAATCCTCTTTTTTATCATTTTTTTTGTTGTATTTATGTATAAAATGGTACACCGCAACATATTGTGTGCAAATCTCTGAGAGTGACATTTCATAATCCCAGATCATGCAGTAGGAGTAGATGCAGAAGTGCAAGATTATGATTTAGTAAGACTTGAAGGTTTTGAAGGGCATATCTACAAGGTGATATGGCCGAAAAGCCTGAGAGCCTTAATGGGCATAGGGTTGTGCTTCTGCGCTACTTCCTATTGCATAATCAGGGTTAAATAAAAACAAAACTTTAACAATTGTATGAAATTTATTAACTATTTTAAAAATCTTAAACCTAAATTGAGCGATTGGATTGCGAAAAGGTTATATCAGCCGTGCTGCTAATGGATTTCTTAAAAACACAGGTTAACCCGAAAATTAAGTGAGTATTTGAAGAAATTCCAGGAGTAGTGCGGATGATGTCAAATTTTCCAAACAAAATTGCTTATTTTAGGCTAAAAACTTCCGAGGAGAAATGCAATGACGAATTCTGTTACGTTACTATTATTTGACATTGGTGGTGTTCTTGTTGAACTTACAGGTGTGCCACGTTTGATGGAGTGGACTCACAACACTATGACTACCGAAGAGATTTGGGAGAAATGGCTTCATTCAACTACAGCTCGCTCATTTGAAAGTGGCAAAATTTCTCCTAAGGAGTTTTCTGAAAGAATCGTGCAAGAGTTTTCCCTTTCAGTACCTCCAGAGCAGTATTTAGAGGAGTTTATTTACTGGCCTAAACATCTTTATACTGGAGCTATAAAACTTTTAGACCAGCTTACCTCCCGCTATACATTAGCCAGTTTATCAAACACTAACCATCTTCACTGGGAACGATTTACTGAGGAGATGCATCTTATTCAGCATTTCGAATATAATTTTCCTTCCCATCTTACGGGTCTTCTCAAACCTGACAAAGAGGCATTTCTTAATGTTCTCGATAAAGTTAAGCATCCCGCTGAAAAGATTCTTTTTCTTGACGACAACCGACTCAATGTGGAATCTGCCAAGGAGTGTGGTATGCAAGCTTATATTACAGAAGGGGTTGAAAATACAGAGAAGCTTCTTAATAAACTCTCATTTTTATAGTGTCTCTTAGTAAACTAAATGTTCCGTTCGACGGATAATTTCATTCTGTAAATTGACACCCAAGTTAATAAAATAGTCACTATAGCCGGCTACCCGGACAATCAAATTACGATAATCTTCGGGTTTTTCTTGCGCCTTACGCAGTGTCTCTGCGGTAACAACGTTAAACTGGATATGGTGACCTTCCATCCTGAAATAGGCTCTAATCAGGGAGGCTACCTTTTCAATTCCAGCTGGATCGTGTAGAATCATAGGAGTAAATTTCTGGTTTAAAAGTGTCCCCCCAGTTCGCACATGGTCAATCTTGCTTGCTGATTTAATAACCGCTGTAGGTCCTTTTCGATCGGATCCCTGAACAGGCGAAATCCCTTCTGAGAGAGGTTCGTATGCTTTATGACCATCGGGCATAGCACCAATCACACTGCCAAAATAGACGTGGACGGTTGTGGGAAGAAGGTTTATCCTATGACACCCGCCTCGAGCATTGGGGACACCATCAATGGCATTATAGTAACTTTCAAATATTCGAGCTAAAATTGCATCGGCATAATCGTCATCATTACCATACTTAGGAGTATCATAGAGAAACTTTTCCCGTAATACTTCATTGTTCTCATAATTGGAACCTAAAATGGTTAACAGTTCATCTAAGGTAAGCAACTTTTTATCAAACACATTATAGCATACTGAGGTCAAAGCATCAGTTATGCTGCCTATACCAACTCCCTGAATGTAGGACGTGTTGTACCGTGCTCCTCCCCCATTATAATCTTTGCCATTGGCAATGCAATCTTTAGTGATTATTGACATAAAGGGGGCTGGAAGGTGTTTTGCCCAAAGTTTTTCAATTATCTTATTTCCCTTGATTTTAATATCGGTAAAATAATTGAGTTGTTTTTCAAAAGCATTATATAGTTCGCCAAAGGAACTTATTGTGCGCAGATCACCTGATTGAATTCCTATTGTTTTACCAGTCCGTGGATCGGTCCCGTTATAAAGTGTCAACTCCAATATCTTCATAAGGTTAAAATAGCCCGTAAGAATATAGGCCTCTTTGCCGAAGGCTCCCGCCTCTACACAGCCGCTCGCACCTCCATTTCTTGCGTCAACAAGTGATTTACCTTGACGGGTTAACTCCTTGACAATAGCGTCAGTATTAAAAATTGATGGCTGCCCAAAACCAGTTTTAATAATTTCCAGCACTCGCTGTAAAAATTCCTTAGGAGTGTTCTTGCTTATCTGCACCATTGAACTGGGTTGTAAAATTCTCATCTCTTCAATAACATCTAAGATTAGGTAGGAAAGCTCATTGACCGCATCAGTACCATTCTCTTTTACTCCTCCCACATTTATCAAACAAAAATCAGTATAGGTATTGCTTTCTTCAGCGGTCACTCCAACTTTAGGTGGTGCTGGTTGGTTATTGAACTTTACCCAAAAAGATTGTAACAGTTCCTTGGCAAAATCCTTAGAAATAGTACCCTTGTTTAGATCTTCTTGAAAGTAGGGGAAGAGATTTTGATCCAGCCTTCCTGGATTAAAAGAATCCCAGGTGTTTAACTCTGTAATCACTCCTAAATGTATAAACCAGTAATGTTGTAGGGCTTCCCACATAGTTCCCGGTGCATTGGCTGGAACACGCTGACAATTTTTAGCTATTGTCAAGAGTTCATCTTTCCTCGCTGGATGAGATTCTTCTGCAGCCATTTTTTCTGCTAAGGTAGCATACCGATGGGCATAGTGAATTATCGCATCTGCAGCGAATGACATAGCCAACAACTCTTCTCTCTTTTCAAACGCTTCTGGATCATTCTTAAAGTCAAGAGATTCAAGACTTTCTTGAATCTCATCTTTGAAATCATTAAATCCCTTAAAGAAAATATGCTTACCACCTACAGTATGTCCAGGCGCCCGTTGTTCCATAAACTCAGTAAAGACACCCGCTTCATAGGCCTCTTTCCATTCAGGATCGACAGCTTCAAAAATTTTATCTCGAATCGTTTTACCTTCCCAGAAAGGATTAATATCATTTTGGACAATTCCTTGGGTCTCTTTTGAAACAGAAAAGGATATTTTTTCTCTGGAGTCAAGTATTTTTAAATCCTCTGTTGTGTGGACACAGATTTCAGGATAGGTTGGTGTGGCAGCTGGTTTTGGTCCGCGCTCGCCAACGATCAATTCGTAATCATCGATATAAAGCGTCTTGTTTTTTAGAATATATTCAAAAGCCTTTGCCCGCGCTACAGGAATCGAGAGCCCCTTTGCACCATCCTGTTTATAAAACTCCGTTAATAGTTGAGCTCTTTCAATAGAAAGAGCGGGTTTTGCTGAAATACTCTGATCACGTAATCTCTGTATTCGTGCACTCTTCATATCATCCCCCAATCTGAATGGTATATCCAGCAGCTTCAAATTGCTCTTTCAGAGCATCAAGTTGGTTTTGTGTCGGTTCCAAAGGTTCTTTGTATTGGTACTCTCTATTGAGTCTTTGATATTTATCCTCACCCATACGAATATAGGGTAATAGATCAACCCGTTTAACATGCTCAATCGTTTTTAAGAAAGAAATAGTCGACATCACATTATCATTGCTGTCTGTGATCCCTGGAACAACGGGTATGCGAATTATTATCTCTTTTGCTTTATGGGAAATGGCTTTTAAGTTTTGTTGAATAACTTCATTTAAAACAAGTGTAAAACGTTTGTGGTCTTTCTGGTTAAAAAGTTTTATATCATAAAGAAAAAGATCTATCACATCGCACAAAGACTCGATCTGCTCTTTTGAACAATACCCAGATGTATCTAAGGCTGTATGAATTGCATCCTTCTTGCATTGCTTTGCAAGAGCATACAGGAATTCATACTGCATACACGGTTCTCCGCCAGAAAAGGTCACTCCCCCATCAGATTCTGCATAGAATATTCTATCCTTTTCAATCTCCACCATAGCTTCATCAACAGAGTAGCTAATACCGACTTTTTCTTGCTGGGTAGACAGAGTCTGTTTATGCCCCCCTCTATTTACTTTGTCAATATACTCAATTTCTTGATTTTGACTTTCTGGGTTATGACACCACCAACAGCGCAAAGGGCACCCCTTAAAAAAAAGGGTCGTTCTAATTCCGGGTCCATCGTGAATAGCAAATTTTTTTATATCAAAAAGGATTCCAGTTTTTTCCATGCCAATCAATTTCTTTAAAATAATGTGCCAGAGCTATCCACCATGGGCTAAATGAAAAATGGTGATTGCAGCCTTATCAGGTACTGTATAGGTATCATAGTCATCTTGTGGCACCAATGTTTCATTGACCGTTACGGTGATTAGGGCATATTCGTAACGCATTGCTTTAAGCACATCTCGTACAGTCATACCTAAAAACCACTCCAGTGTATCTCTATTATTAATTGTCAACATACTACGTTCCTTTACCGGTGACAATAAGCTCGATAGCTAAATTTGCTTGCATGGCAGCTGCCAAAGCCACTCGAGCAGAGCAGAGTCCAATTTCCATTGATGATTTCTCATCGCCGATAATATAGATCGCGCCTGATTTTCTAATCCCAATCGCCCCACTTCGTCCAAGACCGGCAATACCACTGGCACAAATTATTGGTTTTCCAGGAAAAGCTAGACACCATGATTCTATGAGCCATGATTTAGCTTCAGCTCGATCAAAGGCCTCAATGCAGAGTTGAGCAACCTTAAAATGGCTTGGCACGTTTTGTGGTGTAAGTTCCTCACAGTAGGACTCAATAATCACATTAGGATTTATATTATGAAGTTGATTTGATAAGGCATCGACTTTTTTTTTGCCAATATCAGCCTGAAAATAATGTTGCCTATTTAAATTCGAGACCTCAACTTGATCAAAATCAATAATAATCAATTTTCCAACGCCAGCACGTACCAAAGCTACGGCAACATTTGATCCAAGTCCACCGCAACCTGCAATAGCTATCGTTGCCTTCTGCAATTTTTCAAAAGAGCCAGGGACATTTCTTGTATAAATTGCTTCAATGTTGCTCATGTTAAAACCTAGCCTAGTATTTGGTAGAAAATTTGTTGATTTGAAGAGATTACTCTCTTTATGCTACTTTCTCAAATTAAGAATAAAAAATGTTTATATATATAAATATATAATAAAACTCAAAAAAAAGATGTGTAATATATCACAACAACAAAAAAGCCCCAATGTCATTTACGATCATCCAATATATTATTCACTTACTTGTTTTATAATAAGGACTTATGGAACAGTTTACTGCACAAAATATCAACCTAATTAAATAAGAATGGGTTATTTCTCTAAAAAACCATTTCTTAAAAAGCTTATTAAGAGATTATTATTACGTTTGGTAGTTAAAATTACGACACTAATCCTGCGCATCTTTTGCAATGGCAACAAGCTCCGGTAGATCAATGCACAACTCTTTTAGCCGTTCTATTTTTGGCACACCATTCTTTGTCCAACCGCGCCGAAGATAGGCTGCATCGGTCACTTTATGATACTGCTCATAGCGATAATCACGTAACAGAGCTAACTTCTCCTCAGTATTTTTATCTGTAATATCAACACCGACAATTTCCTTAAGCTGGGTATCATAGCGCTCCTGTCGTGATTCATATTCCTCGACAGTTACCGGTCCTACTGCACGAGCTGGTGGAATATCATCTTTTCGTGTTCCATAGCCAAGCATCAAGTTGATGATTCGTTGAAAATTATGTACCCGCGCTGATTGATCAAGCATTTTCTTTTCGTCAAGAGCAACACCGGTCATTCCTTCAAAGAATTTCCAATAATTCTCAACGTGCTCGGGAATCTTTGCTGCTTGTTGCGGCGGATATTTGCTGTTATCAGCAGGAGATATATCATTCCAGACAATTTTACATAATCCCATCAAACCAAACCAGGTTCTAAAAAGGGGAAAGTAGTATAGTGCCTCAGCTTTATCTTCAAAAGAGGGAATTTGATTGTTTACCATATCCATAAATATGAGCCAGGCTTCGTCATGTTGTGGCCCCTTGACAGCAAGGGTATATCCTGCTTGTTGAGCCAAAGACTCTTTACATACATATTCGGAATACTCCAATCCCTTAACTTCCATGCCAATATCTTGGAGAAAAGCTGGATCTGCACCAAGCTCATCAGCCCATTTGTTCTTGAGCCATCGCACACCCTGACCAACATCAACACCAAATCCTTTGCCTCGAGCCATTTCATGCAAGCACTCCAATGCCTCGGATGTGGCACCAAAATTCAACGCTTTACCTCCGGTATCCTCCTTGGTGATCACGCCATTTTCATAGCACTCCATAACAAAAGCCATACAGGTTGAAAAGGAGATCGTGTCAATTCCATAGGTGTCGCAATAAAAATTGAACTCCACAATAAAGTCCATATCAAAGCAGCCCATATTGGAGCCACCAGCCGCAGTTTCATATTCCGGTCCGTCAACACATACTTTGTGTCCCTTATAGGGGCCTGTTTTAAGCTCAAAGCCGTCGACTGCTTTGGCGCATGCCATGGAGCATCCAAACCAACAGGCATCAGAAGAACCTTGGGTGAAGTACTCTTTTTTAAGCACTTTCGAATCGATCTTCCAGGTCTCTTCATGCTTGCCAAATTTATGGTTACAAACTGGCAGAAGGTCGTAGGCATCCATAACCTCAACAATATTGGCAGTGCCAACTTCACGCATTCGACATTGCTGTTTATCTAAGGTGGCCATCTCCGCATTTACCTTCATACCACGGTTGCGAATCAGCTCGGGATCCTTGGGATTATTTAAATCGTCGATTATCTGTATTGCACCAGTAGGGCAAACATAGGCACAGGAGGTACATCCCACACAGTGAGGATCGACATCATTGTAGGGCATGGTCATATGTCTTTTCATTCCCCGCCCGGAAAATTCCAAAATTCCCTGTTGAACAAACTCTTTGCAGGCCCGCACACAACGGCCACAAAGAATGCAAGCTTTGGAATTTTCATCGGTTATGTCACTGGCAAATTTCTTTGGATCCTCTGCACCACAGAGTTTTGCCACCTTTTGAATTGCCGGCACCTGAGGAAAGCGCCCCAGAAGCATCTCTGCAAGAATCTTACGATGGGACTTGACTGGTGCTGATTCGGTTGACACCTCGATCTCTTTACGAACCGGATAGTTGCACGCGGTCACCATCTCTTTGGTACCATCCACTTCAATTTCACACATACAGAGACGACAGCTGCCATTGGGTGTTAAATCCTTATGATTGCATAGTGTCGGCACGGCAAAGCCCGCATCACGGACAGCTTTGAGCAAAAAGGTGTCCTTAACAACAGTCACTTTTTTATCATTAATAACAATGTCAATTTTTTTAGTAGTCATTAGTGCACCTCCACCGCATCAAAGTTGCAGGAATCAAGGCAGATACCGCATTGAATACAAATGTTTGAATCTAGGGTATGCTTTGTTTTTCGTTCTCCAGAAATGGCATTGACTGGACAGTTTTTTGCACAAACCGTACAACCGGTACAGTTATCATTTATTGTAAAAGAGATTAACTCTTTACACACACCAGCAGGACAGGTTTTGTCAACAACATGTGCCTCACACTCCTTTTCAAAATGAGTAAGGACACTTAGAATAGGATTAGCTGCAGTTTTACCAAATTGGCAGAAACTTGTCTTTGCCATAGTTTGAGCAACTTCTTTTAACTGACCGATCATTTCTTTTCCGCCATGACCAGCAACAATCCTTGAAAAAATTCTATCAGCTGCAGCAAGCCCTTCTCTACAGGAGGTGCACTTACCACAGGATTCCTCTAAAAGAAACTGTACCTGCTTATGTGCCGCATCTACCATACAGGTACGGTTATCCTTAACAGCAATAGCGCTTGCTCCCATGATCATACCAGCCTCCTTTAATGAATTGTAGTCGACCGGTGTGTCCAATTGTGATGGTGGAACAAAACTACCAGAGGGCCCACCAATATGAAGTGCTTTGATTGTTCGCTTCTTGCTATTAATTCCTTGGCCCAGTTCCTCAATAATGTGACGAAGTGTTGTATCCTGTGAAACCTCAACAAGTCCAGAATATGTTACTGCCCCGGAAAGAGAGAGCACCTTCGTTACTTGAGCCTCATCTTTGTCAAAAAGCAAGGGGATTGATGCCCAGGTTTCAATATTGTTGACCAGTGTTGGTCGACCTTGCAGCCCCGATTCTGTGGCATGAATAAATTTTGCCTGTGGCTCACCAACGCTCCCGGAAAGGGTTTGGAGTAATGCCGAAGACTCCCCTATAACAAAACCGCCAGCGCCTCTATGCAGGGAAAGGTCAAAGGAGAATGCCGAACCTAAGATGTTCTTTCCTAAAAGTCCTTGATCATATAATGTATCAACAACCGCAGTAAACCGTTCTAACACGGGAAGGTGTTCATGTCTAAAGCTGACGATCCCCTCAGTGGCACCTACAGCATATGCCCCAATAAGCATGCCTTCAATCACCGAATAGGGAGAGGGCTCAATGATTGCCGAATTGCACACAACAATAGCAGGTTGCCCCTTCTCTTTGACAGCATCCAAACAGGCCTGCCATTTTTTTCCCGTGGCTACCCCACCACCACCGCGTCCGCGCAATCCTGACTGTTTTACTATGTCGACGACCTCCTCTTTTTTATCCTGATTTAAGAGCTTTTTAAAGGTTGATAACTCAGCATCACCTTCGCGCATAACCTGGGGTTTGTCTATCCCGGCAACTTTTATCGAAATATCAGAAGCTTTTTTTGAGGTAGCCTTAGATTCAGAAAGAAGCTTTTCAACATTTTGTGCTTTAACAGATCCAATAAGCTCGTCATTAATTTTTACTACCGGTGCGATTTCGCAAGCACCAAGGCAGGATGCTGCCTCCAGTGTATATTTTTTATCATCGGTGGTCTCGCCTGCTTTAATTCCCAAGACCCGTTCAAAGGAGTCTAAAATCCTACTTGCTCCCTTAGCTTGACAAGCAGCACCGGTGCAGACTTCAATTACCGTTTCGCCCTTTGGTTCTAAACTAAAACAAGTGTAAAAAGTTGCAATACTATAAATTTTCGCTGTTGCAACACCGGTGTGTTTGCAAAGTAATTCTATGGCTGTTTTAGAGATATGGCGAAACTGTTTTTGAATATCGAGCATCATCTCCATAAGATTTGCTGCTTTTTCACCACGTTTTTTTATGATCGATTCAATCTTCTCTTTATCATTCACACAGGGTTGTACGGCAATAGTCTTGGGTGTAACTAGACGAGCCACCTTACTCTCTTCAATTCGCCAGGCTGGTGTAATGCCTCTATTTTTAAGTACAATTGCCTTGACCTTTTTATTCCGAAAGACCGTACCAATACCACCTCGTCCAGCCTGCTTCAAGCGGGCAACACCACGGCGCCAGTCCCAAAAGGAGAAGTTTAAAATGCCCATTCTCGCATGTTCTGCACCATGTCCGGCAGAGACGACCGCAATATTGCGCATATCAAGTTCATCGTCAGCATACATCTCTGTGAGCTCCTCAGCAACCACATGAGAATCAACACTCTCTTTGGGAGCTTTCTCAATGGTTACCTTTTTTGTTACTGCATCAATAAAGATGATAACATCTTCATTCGCTTTCCCAACTATCGTTAAAGCATCAAATCCAGTAAACTTTAAAAAGGGGCCAAAGTAGCCACCAACATTAGAGTCAATCACCAAGTTGGTTAAGGGTGAGATAGAGGTGACCAAGGTTTTTCCTGAACCAGGAAATGATGTAGTACCGCCCAAGGGACCAGAGGAGAAACAAATAGGGTTTTCTGGGCTTTCCCAGGTTGTTTTCTTTGAAATCTCTTGAAACATGAGCCAGAGATCAAATCCCTTGCCACCGACCCAGAGATCTTTCATCTGTTGTGTGACCGGCTGGATTGAAAAATCATTAGTCCCAAGATCAATTCGCAACGTTCTGTTTGCATATCCCCCGTTAAGGGAAACAGTATCAAAGTCGAAGGAGCCGACTATCTGATGCGCTTTGTGCATCTCTAAAACAGACTGACTTGGCATTATCTCAAACCTCCTTAAAGCAGGTGACCAACTTTGTTCGCTGATTTTTTAAAAAGCTTCTTTGTAAGCTTAAAAAAATAGTTAATTGGTCTAACCATTTCAACAACTACAAAAACATTACATTTTATAAGCTAAGTTTATTCATCCCCTTGGTTGGATTCCCCTACACCATAAATAAACAACGCAGGAAAAATACGATCTGAATGCCAAAAAACGATGAAAAAAAATTACTTACCGAATCAGAGGTAGCTATTATATAATAATAATGAATTACTCTTTAAGATATTTTGGCACATTCCGATAGATTATAATGTATACCTTACTCTTCTTTAATAAGAATAATCATGAAGTTACTGGATAAATTCAATTTAAGTGAGGATGAACAGAAGCTGATCAAATTGGTCTTCTTGATATCCTGTGGTGCCAGTCTGTTGATTGTACTTACAACCATTGTGATCCAAGTGGCGCTTCTCAAAAAAGATTCCTCAGATCTTGCTTTACAGAACAGTAGTGATCATGAACTCCTATCCCTCTACGAAGAACATAGTAAAACCCTATTACCTATTGATTTAGAAGCGCATAAGACCGCTGCATCTATATACAGCAAAGATAAAAAGCTGGCAAAATCCATTAAACACCTATTACGAGTTCTTTCTGCTGACACTGATAATCGCGAGATTAAATTAGAACTTGCCACAATCTACCTTAAGGCTGGTCTTTTTCAAAAAGCTGAAGCTCTTTTTGCCGAGCTCCTTAATGAGGATATATCCGATACCCTTGACGAGCCAATTCTCTGTCGCTATGGACTTGCACTTTTCTATACAGGCCATCCAGAACAGAGCGTGATCCAATTAGACCGCGCTGTAACGCAATTTCCCAAATCCGCAGAAGCATGGTGTTATCGAGGACAGGTCGAAGCGTCACTAAACATGGCCTCTGAAAAGAGTAAAGAATTTTTTCTTAAAGCACTTTCACTGGATTCACTCTCCACTGAGGCACTCTATCAATTTGCTCGCTATTACATGAACAAGCCTAACGCTGAACAGAAAGACTATATTGAAGCTCGCCGCCTCCTCTTACGGCTCGTAAACAATGAACCGCTTAATGCAAAGGCTCATTCTCGATTAGGTATGATCTACTATTATCTTAATCAGCGCAACCTTTCTGAAAAATCTTATAAAACTGCTTTGGCTATCAATCCGACTGATTTCAACACCCATTATAATTTAGGCGAGCTCTACTATTCTCAGTTTAACGACAGAACCAAGGCATTAAAACAATTTAAAAAGAGCGTTTCTCTTAAGCATGACCATGTGGAGGGCAATTACAAAATTGGCCTTATCTCCTTGGAAAACGAGATGAATAAAGAGGCGGTACAATACCTCAAGCGCGCTCATCATAACGCACCAGACAACACTCGGATTCTCCTTCAGCTGGGTGTTGCTTATGAAAAACTGAGTCTTCTATCAGAAGCCAAGGAGGCCTATTCATCGATTCTTCGTGTTGACGAGCTTAATCTCGTTGCTCGACACAAGCTAAAACTCTTGACGAAATCGGATAAGTGATCGAAGACTTGATAGAGGGAACAACAAGGAAGTATAAGTAATTGATTTTTTTTTGAAAAAGTAAAAAAAACAATTGATTTTTTTTGAAAAAGGGTTATAATTTAAAAAGTAGCACTAGCAATTACGTAAGTAAATGAAATAGTATAAGTTAAACAAAACCTACCCTTACCGATTATTTACAAGAGGGTAGATACTCAGTAATAGGGGATTTGATATGAGTAACGTTACAAAAAAAGATCTTGTCGAAAAAATTTCTGACAAAACGGGACTTACTCAGGTTGATACCAAAATCGTTATTGAAAGCTTTCTTGACTCAATTTCTAAAGCGCTACAAACAGGAAGCAATATTGAAATCCGTGGATTTGGACGTTTCAAAATTAAAGAGAAGAAGGCGCGCATGGCCAGAAATCCCCGCACCAATGAAAGTGTTCAGGTTGAAGCTGGTTTTAAACCAATTTTTGAGGCATCCAAGGAGTTACGAAACAGAGTTAATGATGCTTTTATAACTCAAGGTGGCTAATCAATCTTTTAAAGGGGTTATTGAGTCTAGACAGTCCAACTTTTTAAAAATTATGCATATATAGAGTTTGTTAATTTAGTATGATTTTACTTAAAAGCAATTACTGAGATTTAATTTTAGAAATAAAATCTTTATAATTTAGAAAAGTAACTGTATCAATAGTTTAAGAATCCGCCACACCTTTAAAATGATTTTCATCCCCTTCAATCGCACCACATAGATATTTGGGAAAAGCAAAGATCTGTTCGAGCCCGAAGGGCGAGTTATCGAAGCGCCAAATATCTATGTGATAAGTGCGATTGCGGGGTGGCGTCTTTTGCTTACTTTTCTTCGCTATAGAAGAAAAGTAAGGCTGCTGTAGGGCAGCATCCCGACGATCTTACTCTTACAACAAATGGCATGAAAAAATTGTACATAACTATCAGCAAATATAACAAATTAAAAATCTTTTTAAAGTATAAAAAAAATGGGAGACATGAATCCATATCTCCCACTCAATGTATTAATAATGTCTTTTTTTAAGGCATGATCACGACACAAATAGCCAATAAAAGTCCTTCCTAATTCATCTTTTATTGGTTCATTGAATCTAAGAAATCAGCATTGGTCTTGGTGTTACCAATTTTCTCGATCATGAATTCAGCCATCTCAATAGGACCGCGTGCAGTTGAGGTGAGGAACTTTCGTAATACCCACATTCGGTTAAGCTCCTCTTTTGTCAAAAGCAACTCCTCTTTCCGTGTACCGGAACGCATAAGATCCATAGCAGGAAAGAGACGACGATCAGCGATTTTTCTATCAAGAACAAGCTCCATATTACCGGTACCCTTAAACTCCTCAAAGATAACTTCGTCCATTCTACTTCCTGTTTCGATGAGGGCAGTGGCGATAATGGTCAAGCTGCCACCATTTTCGATATTACGGGCAGCACCAAAAAAGCGCTTTGGTTTGTAAAGAGCTTGTGAATCAACACCACCGGAAAGGATTCTACCAGAATGGGGTGCAACAGTATTATGGGCACGAGCCAAACGAGTAATACTATCAAGTAAAATGACTACATCTTTATTGTGTTCAACCAATCTCTTTGCCCGCTCAATAGCCATTTCTGCAACAACCACATGACGCTCTGCTGGTTCATCAAAGGTCGAGCTAATCACCTCGGCCTTAACTGAATATTTCATATCAGTTACTTCCTCTGGACGCTCATCAATAAGAAGAACAATTAGAAATGCCTCTGGATGATTTTTAGTAATAGCATTTGCAATGTTTTTAAGGAGGACGGTTTTACCGGTTCGGGGAGGTGCTACAATAAGACCACGCTGTCCCTTACCGATTGGTGTAAAGAGATTCATTATGCGACAGGAAACATCTTTTGCTGAGTGCTCCATGTTGAATCGTTGATCAGGAAAAAGAGGAATCAGGTCATCAAAATTGATCTTCTTCTTACACTCTTCGGGATCTTCGAAATTGACCATTTCCACACGAAGCAGTGCAAAGTATCGCTCTGATTCCTTCGGTGGGCGGACCTGACCGGAAACAGTGTCACCAGTACGTAAATGAAATCGTTTAATCTGCGAAGGAGACACATAGATATCATCGGGACCACTGAGATAACTATTTGATGGAGAACGAAGGAAACCGAAACCATCAGGCATTATTTCCAACACGCCTTCAGCAAACATCTGCCCGCTCTCCGCAGCCTCGGCTTTTAGAATCTCGAAGATCAGTTCCTGTTTTCCAAGAGCACGCCCTTCGACATTTAGTTTTTCAGCAACAACGTTAAGCTCTTGCATTGATTTTGATTTTAGTTCTGCAACATTCATTAATACACCTCTATACTATTAAAGGAAGGAATTTGAATAGTAGGTACTACACATATATATAGTATTTACCATTTAATATCATGATTTAATTACTTAAAACTTTCTAAACACGTTTACAAATGTTAATATGATTGTGAATTTTGTAATGAAATGGGGTGAATTTCAGTTACGTAGTTAGCAAAGGCAGGGGGTGCTCGTTAGAATTGATAAAAATGTTGGCCTGTTCTATAAATCCCCTATCCTGATTCAAACCCAGTTAATACAAATCTCTTTTAACAGTTCAAACTTAACCATCCATTGAATGGATATTCTATGATTTAATGTTGGATTGATTTAACGCCCAATAATGAACCAAAAAAGTTCGAGGTTTAAAAGAGTAAGTTTTGAATTCTCGTTGGAATTGCTTTAATTACGGTCTATAAAATGGTGTACCGCGATTAGTACTGTCAAGTTATTTTGCGATAATATATAAAATATTTGGTCCACTCCTCCTCTCTCTCTTTATTCCATATGAAGTCCTTCAATTACTCATTTTTCTGTAGCTTTTGTCGATTTCTCATTATGTGTAACTCTTCCTGTATCTCCTTAATTTTCTTATCAAGGACATCATTCTTTATAAGCAATTTTTGGACATGCAAGCGTTCGTTTCTAATATCATTCTCCATAGCTTTAACAACTGATGTAAATTGGGTAATCGAATCAGTAACCATGGCCTCTGTTAACAATGGCTTCTTAGATGGAATAGAATCTCCTACTTGGACAGCTGTTTCCAGGGAAGTTGAATCTATTGCACTTGAATCAACAGTTGTTTTTTGACTACTGCGAGCCGCTTTTGGCAAAGTCACCGCAGTGATAAAGCTTTGCGCAGTGTCAAGTAATGCATAGAGTGCACAGGCGACCCCATGACGAGTTGAATGACTATCCACAATCTCTATGGCCAATGAATTATCGCCTCCAGTAAGAAGGGTTGCAATAGCAGAGACACTATCGATTCTCTTAGATTTACTCTTTTGTGTCGTATCGCTCAAGAGCAGTTTCTCATTCACGTATACCCTATACTTTCCTGTGCAGGCAATATAAAAGGAGGCTTCCCGTGGTACTCCATCTAAAAAGATATTAGTCCACATATAGAGTTTTGACGCATTGGGATCGCCCCAAATGACCATGGGCTTTCCAATAGTAAATTCAGGAGATGTCCTTTTTGCCACAACCTGCACTGACTTCCACCCCGCGGTGTCAGGTTCCTGAGCATTCCAGGTAGGGATACTATCAGTACGATAAATCCATTTATCATCGGATACTGAAACATGACCAAGATAGTAATCCTTGCCATAGGTTTCCGGGCTAAGTCTGGCCAGTCGCTCCATTATCGACTGATGCCACTTGGTCTGAGTAAGTCCCTCTTTTTTGACAAGTTCCAGGGCATCCTCATACCCAAAAAGTGATTTGTCTTGTAGCTCAAAGGTCAAATCCTCAAATTGAAATACATACTCCTCTCGTTCATCCTCATCCATATCTTCGGGTAAGTTTTCCGAAGCAATCAGAATCTCCTCGGCAAGTTTGTCAAAACCATTGGGAATAAGAAAATTAATTCTTCCAAAAAAGTTTAAACACTCCTCTTCTGTTTCGGGAAAAAGGGTAAGTTTTTTTAACTCCTTGGCAGAGGTAAGATAATAATCACGGGCAACCGTCATCAAAGGTTCTAAGGTCTCTAAAAGCTGCTTTTTATACTGTATTAAAAAGAGCGGTTGCTCCCTTATTTTATCCGGTATGGGTGCCTTTTTCATTATCGAGACAGCCTGTGTCATAAAGGTTCCAGCTTGTAAATAGTTATCCATAAGGTGGACCTTTGCAGAATCTATCCACTCTTGCTGTTCAGATGATAAGGAGTCAAGCCCCTTTGCCAAGGTGATCACCTTTGTAAAGGGAGAAAAGGATTTCTTCATTAATTGTGCGCAGGTCAAATTGATGTCCCTTTGAGCAACCGCAGCTTTAACCGGATCTAACCCTTTTAATCGCTGTTTTTCCCAGGAGAGGGCAAACTCTTCGTACATTTCACCAATTCTATAGGCCGCCTCAAACATACGGGTACTTTTGTACTCTATGGTCCGCTTAAAAACCTTAACCGCTTGCAAAAGAAGTTCTGTTTTCTCCTTCTGGATGCTCTTTGCCTCCTCTGGTGTAACATTAAAACTTAAGGCAGAAAAGGCCTGTTGCTTCAACAGACCAGCCTTAAAAGCGGCCTCACCAGCGTAGTAATTATTTGCAGTACGTTTAGAGACTAACAACCGTTTATTGTGCGCTTCAGCTTGGTCAAAGCTCATCAGAGCATTAACTGTATCTTCCTCCTTTAAATAACAGACACCGATCTGAAAATAGGCTTCAACTGAATTTTCTGAGTTTGGATAGCGAGAGATATAGTTTTTATAGACCCGAATGGCCTTTTCGCAAAGCGAAGCTTTAGAATAGTAGTGTGCAGAGCGAAGAATCATCATCTCCACATCCTTTTCCCCTGGGTAAAGCTGTGTATACCGTTCATTAGCCTCGGCCATTTTTTCCGGCTTTCCCATCTTTTCATAGGAGAGACCCACATTAAAAAGAGCATCCTTGGCCTTATCCGAAGAGGGATAATTGGACACAATCAATTCGTACATACGAGCAGCTTCATCAAATTTTTTGATCTTCTCAAAATTTGTAGCAGCATTAAAGAGAGCGTCGGGAGCCAGTTTTGATTGTGGATATTTATCATACAGCTCATAGTACGTTTTACAAGCTTTTTTCCAGGCCTCAATCTTTTCAAAGGCCTCGGCACTATTAAAAAGTGTGATATCACCATACTCACTGCCAGGATACCTTCTGTCAATCTCTCGATATTCAAGCGCAGCTTCTTCATATGCCTTGGATGAAGCAAGTTGTTTAGCATAGAGAAAACGCGACTGAAGCAGCAGTTTAAAGGCTTCACTCTTTTGGAGCTCATCGGTCGCCTCCTTCCATACAACCTCAAATCCAGCGGAAGCCTTGGTCCAATTTTCCATGCCAAAATGACATTTTGCAATCAGCAGTCCTGCGTCTTGGTAACGCGGTGTTGTGGGTCCTCGCTTTCGAATATGTTCGTAGGCTTTAATGGCATTAGCAAACATCTTTCTATTATAATACACAGAACCCATGTTCAGCACTACATCATCAAAGGACTCACCTTTAGGAAATAGGGTCAGGTAATTTTTCGCTGCTTCAATAACCTTAGTTGAAGCAACATCAAGCTTTTTAGTGAGGGTTGTTGAATCTAGGGGCATCATCTTTTGTGCAATGGCAATAGCATTCAATGCGGCCTGTTCACATCGTTGAGATTCAACAGACTTAAGGGTACTAAACTGCATAAATTTTGCATAGGCAACCTTCTTCTTATACAACTTGGTATCAAGGATCACCGCCAAGTTCCAAAGCGCCTCTGCAGTGATTGGATGATCAGGATAGGCCTTTACTAAAAGGTCATAATGTTTTGCTGCCTTTCGATAGAGCTCTTGATTACCATCTTTTTCTGCATCGCGGAAATAGGCGTCACCAACAAATAACCCTGTTGCAATGGCCAAGGAATCAATCTCAGCGACAGATTTGGGGTCGCTCTTTTGCAAAGATGTATGCCATTTACTGCCACGGGCATAACGCTTGAAAAAATCTATCCGTTCCTGCATTGCCTGGTTGTGATTCCCATTGGTCTCAAATATCTTAATCAAATTTTCCGAAGCATGGGGAGCAATTCGCGACTGACCATATTTTTCAACAATACGCCGATATATCTTAATTGCTGCAGTATAATCGAGATCTTCTTCGCGCAGCTTTCCCATTCTTTTGAGTACTAATGCAGCATAATCCCTATTGCCAACAAGGGATAGAAATTTCATTGCCTCATCAATTTTTCCTCCCTGCTCATCAAAGCTAATGGCAATGTAATCTACTGCTTCTTCGCGCATAAGTGGGTTGGTGATCTCCTCTTCTTCAGCGCGTAATACATCAAAGTCAAGATCAACCTTCTCCACGAGATATTTAAAAACAGCCAGCGCATCATCGTACAAATCCTGCATATAGTAGCACCAACCCAAATGGTAAATGGCAAACACATACTGGGGATGATCGGGGTACTGCATCACCCGCCGATAAGCTTCTTCTGCAAGGGTATAGCCCTTGCCTTCCTGAATTTGGGGGTTGCTAAAATAGTATTGACCGACATTCATATTCGCTTCAACAAAGTATTCACTCTCTGGATAGTTAGTAATAAGTAAAGAGAACTCCTTAAGCGCCTTCTCCTCCAACCCTAACTTTTTAAGAGCCAAGCCCTTGTAAAAAAGGGCATCATCGGCAAGCCAATGATCTCCATAGTTTTCCGTGATGACAGAATACATTCGAATCGATTCGTCTAATTCATATTCTGGAAACTCCATAAAGGTGGTATCACCCTCTTCAATACTCTTTTCATACACCTCCAAGCGGCGATTGAAATCATCACTGGATTCATCATAATGCAACTCGGCAAGCCGGTAGAGTACCTGGGGTATATAATTGCTCCCTGGGTTGACATCAATAAATATCTCCATATGGTCAATGATACGTGCCCGCTCCTCTTCAATGGCACTGACAAGTGACCGTCGGTCAATCTCATTAAAAAGGGGCACCACATCTATTGTCGTATCTGCTTTCACTGTTGAATCGGTAGCACTGGTATCACGTTTTTGTCGAGAGTATCGCGCCATCTCTTTGTTCATATTGTCAAGATCTTCCTTTCGTTCTAAATACCGAATAAAGGCAAGATCTAAATATTTAGCCTGGATCTCTTGATTAAACCGATCAGCTTGATTACCCCGTTGATTATAGTAGCTCATAATCTCAGTGTACTCTTCTTTCTTGCTCACTAGATTGTCTTGAATCGACTGGAGTTGTTCCTGTTGTGCCGAATAAGCAAGATATGCCAGAGAATCCTCTTTTCTCTTTCCCGGATGTAAGGTGTCAACAACAGATATGAGTGTATCTGGAGCTGGTAATGTATCAATTGCCAAGAGGGAATCTTCTAAACGGGCAATACCCTTGCGAAGCATTATAATATAGCGCTGTTCAGCAAGTCCACGGATGCCCGTTTGATAATCTTTTTGAGAAATGGCGCCAATATCATAGAGCACAGAACGACACTTTTTTTTAAGACTTTCCAGATCCTTGATATTTTTCTGAGCCTCCTTAAGAAGCTTTTTTGGCCCAATCTCTAAAACCCGATATTCTAAAAGACGCCATTGACGAATCATCTCATAAATTCGAATAAGCTCTTCATTCACCTCAAAGGAGAGTCGAGCATTAATGTTCTGTTCCTTGATCATTCCCCGAAGTTGCGATGCCTTGGTCTTATTTCCCATCTCTTGATAGGTCTTTTCTAATATGGAGGCCATCTCAAAAAAGCGATCAGCACTATTTCCCTTGTTTACAAAGGGTCGTGTTATATCCCGAGCCTTTTCATATTCCTTTAATTCCAAATGGATACGAGCAAGCTTTACCTGTGCATAACTATAGCGAATACTGTTTTTACTGACACCTCTATAAAAAGTTACTGCTGTGGGGTATTGTTTCTTCACGAAATAGATATCTCCCATTATGGTATACACTTCCTGTTTCATCATCTCATCGGTTGCATTGAGACGGATTTCATCGAGTATTAACAGGGCTTTGTCTGCTTTGCCCAGTTGAAGGAAGGAGAGTGCAGCAAGATACTGTCCTTGATAATATCGAGCTGAGGAGCGTGGGATTTTAAGAAGTAATACTCCGCCCTCACCATAACGTTCAAGCTTAAAGTACAGTTTACCAATGACATATAACACTGATGGATAGAGTGGGTGGGCGCGATATACATTTTCGTATAATGTGTGGATGGTATCAGCAAGAGCGCCATTTCGTGTATTATAGGCATGCTGGAGCACCCGAAAATAGGCTGCAGGGATTTTATCACTCCTTGGGAATCGATCAATGACATACCGATAAGCATTGACCGCCCGTTCAGTTAAATTGAGCTTTCGATAACACTCCCCTGCCATAAAGGTGATGAAATCCATGCGCCCATCAGGCAAATTAAGCTTGAGCATATTTTCCAAAATAGCCAAAGCCTTATTATAATTTCCCTTTTTGTAAAAAGTAAGAGCATCTTTATAATCATCGGCTGTGGTAATTTCAAAGAGATTAAGGGTGATCAGTTCCTCCTCCAAGGCATCCTCTAATACCCAATCCACCTCCTGATTCTGGGTAGAACTATTTGCCCATAACACAATCAGCATCATGATGAGTACTAATGATGTTTTTACTATTTGCAACATCTAAATC
This sequence comes from Chitinivibrionales bacterium, assembly GCA_028278335.1. Classification (GTDB taxonomy): domain Bacteria; phylum Fibrobacterota; class Chitinivibrionia; order Chitinivibrionales; family JANQEN01; genus JANQEN01. Next base: position 147,721 of record JANQEN010000203.1, read on the forward strand.
CCACATCCTCCGAAGAGATCATCATACTACTGGTAAAGAAAAAGCCACAGCGCGCTTTCTCCCCATATTTATAAGAACCGCCAATGATTTTTGGCTTTCCATTCTTTGGATCTATAACCCACTCCCATACATTACCAATCATGTCATGAGTACCATAGGGTTCTTTACACTCGCTAAAGTTTCCTGAGCGAAACATTTTATCACCCTCGGTTGGACAACGCTCTTTATCATACTGGCTTCCATAGGGATATTGCTCGGCCTGATATTTCTTACGGTCTTTTAGACTCTTGCCGCTACAGGCATATTGCCATTCCTCAACAGAGCAGAGATGCTTGCCTTGATCGTAACAGTACATTTTGGCCCGAACCCAAGAAACAGCAATCCGGGGAGTCTCCTTTATCTTATTGGGCCATTCATAGGTGTCAATACAGAAGGAGCTGTCACCCATCCGTGGGACAAAAACCATATTCTGGGGACAAGCCCCATACACAGCCACCTCTTTTTCAAACTGAGATGACTGTTTTTTTGGATCCAAGACAGTTAATCGCGCAATATATTTACCAGCTTTGTGAAATGAATGATGTACTGTTGGAGTTCCCTTTTTCTTTGCATCAACCTTCCCATCGCCATTAAAATCCCAATGATATTCAAGACTAGAGAGAGGACTCTCTTGATCTAATGTTGCCGAGGCATCAAATTGAATCGATTGCCCCACAGAGCCACCCTTTGGCGATAGGGTAAACTGTGGTGACGGTGGCAAGTCTATGAAATAGACAAAGGTGTCAATTTCTCCCCGATAGCCCGATGCGTCAACAACAAAGGCCATGATAGTATCCGATGTAAGTAGGGTAATCGGTGTTGTGTAAATGTTCGACTTGAGTGATGGTTTTTTACCATTATGTTCATAATAAATTTGTGACTTCTCATCGTAAGTGCTAAAGGAGAGTGACAATATGCGGTTGTATATCTTTTTTTTGCTAGATGGGATCGTTGGCACTGCCCGGGGCTTGAATACGTCAAGTACTGATATAGCACCTTGATTACCGGCAGCATCCTCTGCATAGAAGGCCAATTTCGCTTCACCACTGCGCAAAATACTTATCCGATCACGGGACCGTGTAAATTTGTTACCGGCAATCTGGGTGGTATTGCTAAAGAAAGGACTTGTACCGTCCAGTGTATAATAGATCGACGCATTTTCACTACACTCAAAAAAGATTGAAACCGAATCACCGACACCTTTTTTTACCGAGATTGTTGCTCGCGGTGCAGTCCAGTCAATCAGATACTGCAATCGCCGCAGAGGACTCTTAAAGCCGGTTGGTGACAGCGAGTAATACTCAAGTACATGGAGCCCCTCTTCATTCAGGAGGATTGTATCATGATAGCGTAAAAAGGTACTATCCGAGGCAAATCGCCAATAGATCTCACCGGCCATATTGGTTGTAAACATTACCGGTACTGCGGCATTATACACTCCGCCCTCGGGCTGTACAAGAACCATGGGCTTTTGCAGATCATCCATAGTGACAATATCACTGGCATTTCCCGCTCTGTCTACAGCAAAATAGCGCAGCTCCTGGTTCATACGGAGGGTTATTTCCTTTGTAAACTGAGGAGAGGATCGAGTCGGTTCAAGCTCTCCCACTTCATAGTAGATTCGGGCCTCTTCATTGGAAACCAACAACACGCTAAATTCATTTTCCTTAGTTTTACTCCGCTCAATGATCGCCTTAACCTTGGGAGGATCAATATCAACAAAAAATTCCAATATCTTTTCCTCACTTCGATTATCAGCCTCATCAATGGCAACATAGCGAATCGTGGTCACACCAATTTTTGAAATTATAACACCCTTCCGATAGACGATTGCTCGCTCATCGGGTTTGGTACCATCCTGGGTATAGAGTATGGTCACCGGTTCCGATGCAGAAAAGGTCAGCTTAAATCGCCTGTTGTACGTTCCTGACAAATGCGAGGAGGATACCGTTGGTGGTGTTCGATCGTACTTGCGCTCCCACACAAGAAGAGGTGATCGATTTTTTGCCTTATCCTCGGCCACCGCCCTTATCAACGCTTTACCTTTGTGTGGCACAACAATGGGTTCAGAATAGGTGTTCCATTCCTCAACTTTAGCACGACGATCAAAGGTGTATAGAATGGTCGCATTCTCTTTAGTAAACAATGTGAGTGTATCGGCCTTTATTCCCTCTCTATGATTGTACCGTACCCGTGGTGGTACTGTATCAATGATATAGGTTGCTTGATTGATCACTGATTCACTATTGTAATCATTGCGCGCAAAAAATCTAACCAGCACTAAACCATGAGGACAGGGCACTGGTCTAATATAGGGAGTAAACATGCGTGTCGGCATGGAAGGGTCAAAGGAGTAGTAAACCTTGGCTTTTTGTGAAGGCTTAAGGGAGATTTTGACTGGGTAGTTGTATATACCAGGTTTTGGCCGAATTGCAATCTTGATCGAGGTAGTATCTACCATGTAAAACAGGGAGTCACTTCTGGTTCTATTACCAGCTCGATCAACCGCACTTATATACCCAACAAAGCGCTGTGTGATGATGGTTGAATCGGTTATCTTCACCCGCTCTTTACCCACAGGATCTCGATGTCGAAACAATCGACAGGGTTCATTTGTATTTATGCGTAACACTACCGGCTTTCGATAAACTCCAGAGGGTGGATCAATAGAAAGGGTGGGAGGCTGCAAATCCAACACATAAGCAACGGAATCAATTTTGGAACGGTTTCCGTAGATATCTTCTCCATAGTAATAGAGTATGGTTTTCCCTGGGTTTGAAATATTAATTCCCTGTTTAAAGGCCTTCATAGATTTGGATGAGTTAATACCAACCCAAAGTTGAGCATTCTCATTTGCGCTAAAAGAGACGTAAAAAGGTTTGCTGTGGAATCGTTTTTTTGGTGAAATTTCAATTTTGGGTGGTATAGTATCCAACCAGGAGGGGACTGTGTCTTTTTGTGCGAAAGCTGCTACAACACACAGTAGCAAACCAAGGATAGGGTAAAGTTTTTTCACTTGTTCGTTCCCTTGAGTAAAGAATTGATCAATTCTCGCACCTTTGAGTCTTTCGATTTTTGAAAAGCCTTTTGCAGATGCTCCACAGCCAATTCTCTGTATTGTTTATACTCTTTATAAATCCATCCCATATACAGATCTGGCTCAGGACTGAAGGGATCCATCTTTTGTGCATTTTTTAGTACATAGATTGTTTTGTCATAATTCCTTCCACCCTTAAACCGAATAATATCGAACATACTCTTTCCCAAACCCAAATGCACATCAAAATCATCTTTATAATCTTTGTCCTTCATGAGCGTCTGATACTGCTCAATGGCTACCTCATACCATCCCATTTTTCGGTAAATATCAGGGAGTTTTAATCGGTACTCACGATCTTGGGGAAAGTCATTGAGGTAGCTGTCTACAATCTCCATGGCCTCCTTAAAGCGCTCATTTTTTTCAAATAACGAGATGAGTAAAGCCAACACCTCTCGGTTACCCGGTGATAACTCCAGTATTTTGCGATAATAGAGCATTGCCTTATCATCATTCTCTAAGAGGATCATCAGCTCAGCCTGTTTCTTAAGAATCTCTATTCGATTGGGTGCTAAAAAGAGCACCTCATCCAAACAAGCTGCAGCCTCTTTCTCTTTTCCCAAGGCAAGATAGGCAAGAGCCATGTTGTAGAGAATCGTTTCGCTCTTTTTTCCCTGTTTGTCAGCCTTCTTATAAATTTTAATAGCCTTTTTGATATCCCCCGATAGAAAGAGGATATTACCCTGATTATTTAAAGCAGATTGTCCGATCAGTTGATCATCAGCAGCTTTTTCAAACATCCTCTTAGCCCTATCCCACTGTTTAGCGTACCAATAGAGCACTCCCAGGTTGAGATAAATCTCTCCTAATTGGGGATGTATCTTTTGCGCTTTTAGCAAAACCCTCTCTGCTTTCTTATACCAACCTAATTTGAAATAGGTATTAGAAAGACTAATGAGATGGGGAACATTGTTCGGTTCAAAGACAAGAGCATTCTCTAAAACCCGGCAGGATTCCATCAAATTTCCCGCCTCCCGATAGGCTTCTCCTAAAAAGGAATAGTATCGAATATAACGGGGACGATATTTAATGAGTCGCCGAAATATCTCCGCAGAGGTGGTAAATTGTCCCACCAGTAAATAGGCGCGTCCCAACAAAAAATCGGTTTCCAAATTAGAGGGACCTGCAGCAACAGCACGCATTAAAACCGATACGGCTCGCTGGTACTGCCCAGCCTGTAAATAACCCAATCCAATAGAGCGCATCCCGGCAACACTCTTTTCTAAAATCTCCATTTTCGAATCAATAAAGGAGGTGGCTCGATTGGTACTCCCGGACTTAAGAAGCATCTCCGCTTGCTGTGCTGTGATCAAAGAGGAGTTAGTTGACTTTGACAGAGCACGATCAAGATAGTTCTGAGCCTCTTTGATGTTTCTCCCTCTATTGTAAAGCATACCAATACGATAGAATACGGGTGCAAAATCCTCAGTCATTTCAATGACCCGTTTGTAGGCAGATATGGCACTGGTCAAATCGTCCTTCATTTCATAGCCATACCCTGTTGCAAAGGTCGCATAGTGGCTAATGACACTTGGAAAAGAAATACGATCTCTACGCTTGCGTGTCTTTTTGGAAGAGAGCTTTATATGGGCCTTTACTTGATCTAACAACGCTATACACTGGTCATTATAAGAACGGTAGGTCCAACGGGCTCTTTTCTTTTTAACAATCATCTTATTGGACTGCTTATGTATCAACTTTAAGGTCAGATAGACACTATCATCATTGGCCTTATAGAAACCACCTATTGCATAATCCCATCCCCATCGCTCTTGATGTATCAGAAGTAAACTATCGTTGCTGAGTCGCCACCCAGAGGAATCTACAGAAAAGACAAAAACCGGGTCCCACACCTGTACATCGGTCCTCTCGGAAAGAGACCGAAAGAACATCTCCGGAATCGAATATCCCACCCAGTCAACCAGGGGATCATTGGTTTTATTTTCCAAAGGGAAAATAACCAGACTCACCTTAGCATACATATTTACAGAGACAAGTAATAACAGGATACAGATAAGCTTTTTCATAGCATTTACTGTGTGCGGAGATCCACTCCCAATTCCAAACAGGCATTATCAATCACGAGGCGCAAAATATCCAAAGAGTAATTTCGAGTTATGATGACATAGGGAGTTTAGAAATTAAACTGTGCGTCATATTCTTTAATTATATAATTATGGAATACTATATTAAATAGCAATTCTTTATATCACAATTAATTATGGTCCTTTAATTGACATCATCTCTTTAACCCAGACTATGCAGTAGGAGTAGATGCAGAAGTGCAAGATTATGAATTAGTAAGGCTTGAAGGTTTTGAAGGGCATATCTATAAGGTGATATGGCCGAAAAGCCTGAAAGCCTTTATAGGCATAGGATTGTGCTTCTGCGCTACTTCCTTTTGCATAATCTGGGTTTAAATTTGGGCGATTCTCGCTTCGCTCGACCGGGCCTGCTCCAGGCTGCGCGTTCGCTTCGGTATTTTTGCTACGCAAAAACACTGCTTCGCACCTTCCACGTCCCTATCGCAATAAAAATGATGGTAAATTTGATTACAAATCGAACATTTTTAAAATGTTCCTTTAGCTAAAACACAGTACTAACCGAAGTAAGATGGTTCCTTGTTCCACTATTAACTGAAATAAAATATGCACCTTGAGCCAAAGATGTTGTAGAAATAGTATAGCCATTAGCCATATCTTTAGCAGAACATCTATATTGCAAAAGCATTATTCCTTTGCAATTACACACATGTATTATTACACACTTATCATTATTAGGAAAGATAGTACCATACAATTTTAAAACACTCTGTTTTTTAAAATATCGAACATAAATTTGTTGAGATGATTGATTGTGTAAGTATCTTCTGGGAATAATGGCTACGCCCGTATCAGCGCAACCGATTCGTTTTGTTGACACAACGATATTGTCAAAATAGCGTCGTTGTTCTTTGATAGAGCCGCTGTTCCAATAGTTCTCAAAGAATATTGCATTGATAGCATATTCAGTATAGGTACCAGTAAAATTAAGGTTCTCTCGACGAGCTTCAAGGGAGTCGTCTATCCAGAACTCCTGTATTCCATTTGACTCACCGGGATCATTCAACTTTACATGATGCTCAATACAAAACCAAGTATCATCGTACTCTGAATTGAAAATTGGTGTTTTCCCGCTCTTATTTCCCAACCACGACAGATGATCAAAATCATTGTACCCAACACACTCGACTTCTCCAATGCTATTCACACAGGAAGCCGGATCTATAAGAAGGTGGTCCTTACCGTCACTCCAGAGGTGGGCAATCATAGCCTGTCGCCAATCAGCAGCAGAGGTAAAGACCGTTGCCCGGGAAAGCTTGGCCGGGTTCCCCTGCCATCCCTTTTCCATTTTTAGGTACATCCGATAATAGATCTCTCGAAAGTCCCTATCTGGACTTATCTGCTGTTTGTTCATGTAACTGTTGGGGTTCCTCCCAAAGGCAAGCTTCATACCACCAGCTCCAACCTCGCCCTGCTGAAACACCACTTGCATACCCCGTGAATTATTGAATCCCACACCCTCCTGCACAACAAAATCCCCATTGTTATCACCATATTCAAAGTATCTTCCCCTTTTAACCATGGGATCATCAGACTCAAAATCATCACAAAAGATCCAATCAGGGTGCTCAATTTGCCAATTATCGCATTCTCCCTTTGGAAAGATATCAAAAGGAATAAGCAAGAGAATAGTAATTGAAAGAAGAGTAAGTTTCGTATGCATAGAAAATCAATCAGAATTGAAGTGCTTCAGTTATTAGCTTAGTTCATATACTCCTAAATTTAGTATACAATCCTTCTCTTGAAAACGCAGGAAAATGTAAACTATGCTCTATAAACTTATCATCAGTCGTTTTGTAATTTTACATCCACTTCATTTGTAGCTTACGATGATTATAAGCACAGTCACTTAAATATGAATCAATTAAGTTCTGATAGGGAATTCCTGTTTCTTCTGATAGGTCTTTAAAATATCCAAGAGTATCAACACCAATGCGAATGGTGATCTGCTTTTTTAATTTTTTTGCAAACTGATGTTTATATCCTGGGAATGAAATGATGATAGGTAAAATTAATATAGGTATAATAATACTAAACACATCATTGATCATACCTCTTTTTCCATTTTCCATATCTAACCTGTTTTTTAATACCTATACTGAGTAAACAGACGCCCCCTGCAAGCATGGAGGCCCCAACAAATGGTCGCATTGATGAAAAATCATCCTCTATAACACCAGACAAGCTTAAAAGTCCTATTCCACCTAAGGTTAGGAAAGAACCACCAATTATTTTCCCCCAATGCTGGTCATGAGGTGAGTTGACAAATGAATTTTCTTTAGAATTACCGCTTATGCTGGATCTTAACAAATTATCAATTGTTTCCGAAACACACTCTTCAACAGGCCCGTTGCATGTTTCCGAACTTGAAAATATCTCAAGATTTCTAATAGAAATTTCTTTTTGTAATTCAAGTAAGGACACTTTACACCAAATAGAATCATAGGATTGTTGGATTGAACCGGAAATTATGCCTCGTATAAAACTATGAGCAGTGCTATTCACACTTGTATTTATTGTTACAATTGGCATTTTTGAAAATTTTTTTCTCCAGTCTGAATATTGTTTTTGCCCTGTCACATCGTAAACTAAAAGAAGCCTTTCCATTAATAAATTAGCCTCTTCTGCTAACTTTTTTATTTCTTCTTCTATAACAAACCCTAAAGAATCTCGTCCCAGTTTTCCACTACCTATGTTTTCTTGAAACAGCACGCTCTTTTCACCGGCAATTTTTATGAAATTATCAAATCCTATATCTTCAGTTAATTCGTATAAAGCATCTTCAACGACCAGACAAACGATTTTACCAGATGAGTCACCCTCCAAATACATTGGTTTGAGATAGGATGTTTTATCTATTCCCTTAGAATAGGTCAGTGAGATTATTATTAAGAGAAACGAAATCAATTGGTTTAATTTCACAGATATTTCCTTTTTGTTAATAGAAGCGTCCATATATATAGCACAAATTCAAATGTTTATCTGCTGTATTAACTTGCTACGTTTTTAGGTAAACTTATAAATGTAGACCAAGACTACATAATTCATTTTATCATTTTTAAGCTGCTATTATTTACTAAATTATTGCTTTTTGCGTTTACGAATACATGTCTTCCAAAATAATTTAACATAGTAAAAACCAGATTCCTCATATAAACACTCCGTGCCAAACTCTCCGATAGAGGTACAAAGAGCGCTCCCGAAACCAAATACAATATCATATTTCAGAAAGACATCACTAATTGTTTGGCTATATGAGTGTTCCTTTCTATCAGGTATATTCTGACCCCAAAGCATAAACTCATTTTTAATTTCCTTATATTGTCGAACATAGACAAAGTGTAATCCTGCGGTACCATAAATCCTCACCATTTTTGCAAATCCCGCAATAGATCCTTTTATGTCAAAAGCTGGAATAACTCTTTCATTGTATAAAATCTCCTGTCTGTGATAGATTTTGTTATTAAAATCAATATCTACAAAGGCCTCATTATCAGTTACCTTATAATTTTTCGGGATAGGGTACACACTTGTGTGAAGGGCTATTTCAATTCTTCTTTTCGGTGTAAAAATTCCATAATCTACTTCAAGTCCAAATTCATATCCAGACTTATTCTTATTACTTTTTATTTGGGAACTATTATATAAGGGAATAAATGAAACTCCTAATTTGAAATCTTGACTAAATTCCTTATCTCTGTAATTGATGAACAGGTCATTTGCAGATGATAAACTAACCAACAAAATTCCCTTAATAAGAAATATTAAAATCCATTTTTTCCTAATATTAGTCATAATTTTCTCTCCGAATGATGATGAGTCTCACTTATCATATTCTGCGATTTATAGTGGCCGCAGAAGAGGGTGAACTTTATCGTAAATATCTCTCACAACAGACAATATTTTTTAATCATTTGAATTTATCAATAAACGACTCATTTTTGTGACGCTCATCCTCATTTTTAATATAAACTATGCTCACTTTTGTTTTGCATAAATAAGAGGTGAAAATTTAATCAATGTAAATCCAATTAAAAGACCCCAGATACATCCATGCAAAACTGATAGATGCCAGTTGCCATAAGCAATCCACCACCATAGCGAACCTATTATGCCCGAAATAATTGTTGATAAAAGTACCTTAGTTGAATCAGATGAAATAAACTTATCTTTACACGAATCTAAAAGAGCAAAAGCTATTAAAACTAAACCAAAGGAGATAAAAGGTATTGAGAATAATTCCGTACTCATTTCAAATGAGAATGATAAATTCACATCCCCATTTACACCACAAATGATTACATTAAAACATAAATATCCAACAAACCATGCTAAAAATAGCGTACATAGAATTTTTAGTATAAATTTTAAATTCTTAAGAAAAAGTAAATACACGCCGATTGATAAAGAAACAATGGAACCATGAACAAACCCAGCAGGAACAATGTACCATTCAAACAAACTTTCTATTTCATTGGAAATAAGAATATCGTAATAACACCATAAAGAATTTATGGTTCCAGCTACACCTCCTACCAAAAGCAATATTAGCAAAAATTGGTATTTCATTTTCACCTGATCGTTTCTTTTATGATGCCACTTCAACTATTTCTTGATTCAATTCCATTTTTCTCCAACATGTTTATGTTCAGACTTGTCAAACTTTGCCATGCATCTATATATAATAATAATATGCTTTTTTAATATTCTCTTTTACTCACTATTTAACAAAACTATAAAGAAATTGATCCAACAGGTTCCCATCTTTAAACACATTAGATTTCATAATACCTTCCAATGTATACCCTGCTTTTTCAAGAACTTTTTTTGATGCTAAATTTGTACAGTATGGCTCAGCAAACACGCGATTCATCTTTAAATCGTTTATGGCATACTCGGTAATACTTTTCACTGCCTTTGTCATTATACCTCTTCCCCAAAAGGGCTCAGCAAGCCAATATCCCAATTCTGCAGAATATCGATGGACATCGTTGCCAAATGTAAATCCTATACAGCCAATTGCTTCAGATCTATTTGCAATAGCAAAGACTGTTATTGGGTCAGAATTTAACGCATTAGATATAAATGTTTGTGCATCCTCTAAACTATAGGGACTGGGAAAACCGTCACGCAAATATTGCCATATTTTCCTATTATTTGCGTATTTCGATACTGATTTTGCATCCTTAATCGTCCAATTACGAATGGCATATTCTCCAATTTCTCTATGCATATGGTTCAAACTCCTTAATTGACTCAATTTTAATTTTGCATATTCAACCTATTTAGTTTTCTTAATAAACATAATTCTCTAAGTCTAAATAATAGGTATAGTTTTTATAAAAAAAACCTATTCCAACAAATTTCAACGATTTTAATTTAGTTTTAAAGAAAATTTTATAGTATATTAAAATTATAAACAAAGTTGTAACTATCATCAAAAAAAGGAATTAGCTGAAAATTCATGTATTAAAGATATGATCGGTCGATTATACTTGAAGTGCAAAGAACTAAATTTAAACTATTATGTTACCAATTCTTTCTTGTTGTACCTCTCCTTCACCCCTACATAATTTTCCCATTCTTTCTTTACTTTTCATACAAAATTCCTTTTTAAAACCTCTGTTTAATAATCAATCAAATACAAAGATTGTATCTGCCCTCTTTGCTCATTTGTCTTTGAATTTTGGATACTTTAATAAATTTCTTAAAGGAGTTATGTATGCAATCAAAACTTTTACACTTTTTCCAGAAAAATCATTCATCAAATCACTCCTGTTTTAATGATACATCACAACCACTTCCCAGATTACATCTTCCTGTGGCATTGAAATGTAACATAAAATGTAAATACTGTGAAAGGGTGATTTCAAATTCTAATGAGATATGTCCTGGTCATACTAAAGAGGTCATAACTCCTGATGCTGCATTCCAAAAAGCCAAAGATTTCATAGACAAATATGGAGAAGATGTAATCATTGGCATTGCAGGGCCTGGTGATCCTTGCGAGAATAAAGAGACATTTACCACATTTCAAAAGATTAGAGATACGTTTAAACAGGTAAAATTATGCCTCTGTACAAATGGATTAAAGCTGATTGAATACATACCGCTATTAAAAAATCTCTCAATCAATCATCTCTCAATTACCCTAAATACACTTAATCCTGAGACGGCAAAGAGAATATATGCACGTATAAATATTGATGAGAATGAACAAAGTAAAGGTAATCCATTTGACTATTTCATTCAACAGCAAATCGCTGGAATTGAAGAGGCTGTTAAACAAAATATCGTTGTGAAAGTAAACACCGTTTATATACCTGGTATAAATAATAATGAAATTATTGATCTATCAAAATATCTTTCAAAAATACCAGTATCAGTGCATAACATTATACCCTTAGTCCCAAAGGGTGAATTTAAGCATATTAAAAGACCTGATAATGATGAATTAAATACCCTTAGAAAAAAGTGCAATCAATATATAAATACCTTCTCTAAATGCAAGCAATGTCGTGCAGATTGTATTGACATACCGGAAAAAAAGGTATCCGTTGACAGACGGTTTTGGTTAAAGGCTTCCGGCTTTGCTCTTGCTAGTGGTCTATTGTCTCATGCAACACCTAATACTGGTGCATCATTTAATGGTAAGTCTTTAGCAGTCTGGTCCTGTGGTGGATTGGCAGAGGCCTTTATACCAGCAAATAAAGAATATGAGGAGATGACTGGATGCAAAATAAATTACACTGGAGCCTTCGCAGCAGCATTGGGTAAATCACTTTTAGGAAATGCAGAAACTGAAGTTTTTGCACCCCGGGTTTTAGAGCTTGCGAAAAAACTTAAAAAAGCAGAGAAGATGGTCTCCTATTCTCCGTTGTGTTTTACCCAATATCTTATTGTTGTTCCTGTAGATAATCCTGCCAATATAAAAGGTATCCATGATTTGAAGAGAGAAGGGGTACGAGTTCTGCTTTCAGTAAACGCTTCTCCACCAGGGGGAAAAGCTGTTCTTGGTATTTTAAAAAAGGCTGGAATAATTAAAATGGTATTGAAAAATACAGTCTTTAAAGGTGATTGTGTACAAACTGATATTCCACTGTTAATAAAAGGAAAAGCTGATGTGGCTATTGTTGAAAAAAGAGTGACAATGCTTCCTCAATTTAAGGACAAATTAAAAACCATATCAATTCCGGAAAAAATAATTCCTGCTATGCCTATACCATTTACCATAGGTATGATGAAATATGCACAAAATAGGGAAATGGCAAACCACTATATAGAATTTATCTGTTCTGAAAAAGGGCAGCAGCACTTTCATAATGCCGGTTTTATTACAGCTATGAGTAATGAAGGTAAACGATTAATCTCTAAATATGGAGTTGCATAATGACTAAGGCACTAGTAAAAATTAGATATACGATCCAAGCAATCTCATTTATATTTCTGGCCAATTTCGCACTATATGGATTGTTCCGGTGTCCCTTTGCAGTACCCTTTGTCGGGTGTGGTAATTGTCCGGTGTTACAATGTCCTGGAAGAAAATATTATCTTCCTCTTTGGATAGCTTTTTTTATGTCATCCATAGTTTTATTCAGATCATTTTGCGGTTGGATTTGTCCTGTTGGTACATTCTCTACAGTTTTGAATAAGATAGCCTCAAAATTGAATTTGATTAAAATTACTATTTCAAAAAAATCAGGTACCATACTGCAATATCTTAGTTACCTGTTTTTGGCTGCTGCAGTGCTATTAGTTTTTGTTTATAGTAATCCACGCTGGGCGATACCAATTAGAACAGGAGAATTATTTAACTCAATTAAACTAACCTTCGCACATGCCAATAACCCATGGATCATAAGGACTCTTGTAATAGCAGCTCTTATTGGAATTGGGCTCTTTAGCAAAAAAATTTGGTGTCGATTTATATGTCCCGCAGGACTTATTTCAAAATTGATTGGTACGTTGTCAATATTTAAGATTAAAAAGGATGCACAATGTCAGGGAACGTGTAATCAGTGCGATAAATACTGTGATATGGATGCGATGCATGACAATGGGAATTGTATTTCCTGTGCAACATGTTTTGCGAAATGTCCTCAGAATAAGGTTACTTTTTCAAAAATTAAGTTTTAATTTCATTTTGTGAAAGGTGAGGATTCGTAAAGGAAGGACTGATTCGAGGAACTGTTGAAACAGCTACGGGATTTACAGGTTGGTATTACATGTCAATTTAAAAAACAATCATCACAAGAATTGATAATTTTTTCTTACCTGATTGCTTGTTGACAACGTAACCTTAAAAATTCCAATATGAGTTGTATCTTTATTGGTAAATCTTGGTCACAGACCAAGGCCAAACAATTTTTCTTCGATACAACATGTTCAACATATGTATTCGAAGAATCATAATTTAAACCATAAAAAACTTTAATTTATTTTAAAATCATCATTTTTTTACTGGATGTCACTTTGCCATCCAAGCATAATCTATATATAAACATTCCGTTTGTCAGCTTCTTTGCATTGAATCTTGCCTGGTAAAATCCTTTGCTTTGTTTTTTATTTAATATGCTTTGAACTTCAGTTCCAGTGATATCAAAAACCGAAAGTTTAACATGACCATCATTTTCAAGTAAATATTCTATTGTGGTTCTCCCATTGAAGGGGTTTGGGTAATTTTGGAATAAGAAAATTGAAGTAGGTAGGTTTCTACTTGTATATAAACCCATAGAATCTTGCCACCTAAAATATGGATATCCATTGTTTTTCCTAGAATCAATATCCCAAATATTTTTAAAATCCCAATCAACTGTACCATAAGTAGAAAGAGACTTCATTTCATTTGTAGTTTTTCCTATACCTTCAGCACTAACAGATTGTCCTGATGCTTCAATATCCCAAAAACAAGAAATTACCCGACCATTTTCTGAACTTCCTACTAGTCCACCAGCAACATTAGTTAAACCTTGAACTTTAGCATAACTATAGGAATTTATAACCGGTACCATGGCATCATTATCCCCAACGTGACCCGCTAATCCTCCAATTGAGTTAGTCCCAGACACTTTACCTTTGCTGTAACAATTCCTTATGTCGGTCTTTGCATGACCACAAAGGCCACCGATCCAGTCCCAGCCCGAAATCTCAACATCACTAAAACATTCTTCGATTTCACCTTTGTTGTACCCGCAAATACCACCAACAGAAAAAAGTCCTGTAACAGTTCCGGTCACAAAACATTTCTTAACTGATGATGAATTACGAGCAACTAGACCTGCTACATCTATCCCTCCAGTAACATCTACATTTATGAGCCCTAAATTCTTTATCTCTTGTCCAGTCGCCCCAAACAAAGCAACCAAATTGCCATTTGGACGATTAATATATAGATTATTTATTGTATGAAATTGACCATCATAGTTGGCAATTCTAATAGGTTCATCTCCCCATCCATAATATCCACCTGAGCCATTTGAAAACATTGTTCGAGTAATAGATGCATCTATATGCTTTGTTTGAACATAATAATAATCCCACCTCTGTTTTAACAAACTTAACCAGTACAGGTTTTCAAATGAAGCGATCTTGTAAGGATTCTCTTTTGTACCAGATCCCTCTGGCTGAACAGCATTAATTTCTAAAGTCTTAAAACTTATCTCCTTACTGTATTGAGTACCTTTTGAGTTTGTCACATAACCTCTTATGTGATATTCCGTAGAAGGCATTAACCCAGTGATTTTTATACTGAATACCCCGGTATCAATAGCTGATCCCAGCTTAATAACATCATCTTCAATAGTGGGAAACCTTGTCGTGTCCCAGCAGAATCCATATTGTAAGATGTCATAATCTCCAACGCAAACGATATCAGACTGGCAGGACACACTATTTAATCCTATGTCGAGGATCTCAATATTATCAAGAACTAGACCATGAAATAATGTTTGCCAGGATAGATAAGGATATCCTTCATTTTTTCCCTCCTCAATTTTCCAGATATCCCCTTGTTCATTATAATTTGTGACTTCAAAATTCCATCCTGCATCAGTATATGTGCTAACAGTTTTCATTTCTGAAGTTGACAAGCCTAATCCGCCATTGCTAAAAGTCTGTTTAGATGTTTCTATATTCCAAAAACTCTTAATCACATTTCCAGGTATACTACTATAACCTATCAGGCCTCCAATTCTATTTGCCCCATGTCCAGTCCTGAGACCTACCAAGCCAACTGAATAACAATTTTCTACGATTGACCCATTTGTAAGCCATCCCAATAATCCACCGACCTCTGTAGCTCCCGTCACAATACATAAATTATAACAGTTTCTTATATTTGTATTTTCTGAATACCCAGCAACACCACCTAATAAACGGATCGTATAGACGTATTGTTTACCGATTACTTTTCCCGCGGAATAGCTGGATATTATTTTGCTGTTCGATGTTTTTCCAACAATCCCACCTGTATGGGATTCCCCATAAATGATACCGTGGCACCAACATTGATCTATTATAGAGTTGTTGCACACTCCTGATAGCATCCCAATAAATTCTAATCCTTCAATGTAAGTATTATTTAATCCCAATTTCTGAACAGTTGCATTTTCGATTATACCAAACAAACCCAATTGTTTTTGAGAGGAACGATTGATATACAATTCATCAATCATGTAATTCTGTCCATTATATGACCCTGTAAAATGAATCGATGTATCACCTATTGGCAGCCACCCATGGCCATCAAACCAGTCATATGTTTCTGATGCATTTATATCAGCAATTTGAATAAACTCTTTATCCCAGTTAGCTGTATCTGTTGCAATCCAGTAAAGATTTTGCAGATTTGCAATCTGATATGGATTCTCACTTGAACCAGTACCAAATTCAGGAGCAATTGCCTTTTGTGGATAACCCTTTGTACATAAAAGAAAAAATAAATAAAACAATAATCTCTTCATGCTGAATCTCCGACAGAATTGATGATAAGCAAATTTATATTGACGATCTGAGTGGAAAATTTTGATGAGAGAGCCGTAGAAACCTTGCTGAAATTCATATCATCGTTTTTGGGGACAAAAATAAAATCTATATGACAATCATTTTAAATTGAAAAACAATTATTATCAAATTGACTCACACTTACTAATATAAATACCACTACCACACAAAGCCAATCAATTCCAGAGCACTATTTATCAATATCGATTTATTAACAATTCCACGTTATTGAGATAATTTGCATTCTACTACTAATACACACAATTGCCTTACCTTCTGTTTTTTCATATATTTTACCTGTTAAATGTAGTCTATTAAAAATTGTAGAAAGCAACATATGACCAAACCAAAAATCCTCATTGTAGAAGATCAAAAAACAATAGCCGATGCCTTGGGAGTTACCTGTGAATTTGAAGCTATGAAGTCCATAGTTGTGTACAATGGAACCGACGGTCTTAAAGCTTTTAATGAACACGATGATATTGATCTGGTTGTCCTTGATATTAATCTGCCTGATATCAATGGTTTTGAACTATGCCGAAACATGAGGAGCAAGAGGGAAATCCCTATTGTGTTTTTAACATCCCGGGTTAGTGATATTGATGAGATCTGTGGCCTTGAAATGGGTGCTGATGCGTACCTTAAAAAACCAGTAAAACCGCGGACCGTGATTGCCCACGTCCGGGCCATGCTGCGGCGGTCAAAGGAGTATTCAAACCAAACCAAGGATTCCACTAAGTTAGGAGAGGAAAAGCAAAAGTCATATCCTGAATTCACTATTGATGAAGCATCAAAAACTATTACCTACAAAAAACAGGAGCTTGATCTAACAGCCTCTGAGTTTATTATTCTTTCAACATTTATACAAAATCGAGGTCGCATTTTTTCCCATAACCAAATCATGTCAATGGTAGATGATGAAACCTTAGTGTTACCAAAGAGCGTATCCATGCGAATTGGTCGCATTCGTCAAAAACTCAATGCCATATCACCAGAGTGTGAGGTAATTGTTACCTGTCATGGTACTGGATATAAGATTGTATAAAGAAATTATGTTATGAACAAAAGTTCAATAAAAGGATATAATATGAGAAAGTCTGTCTCAATTTTATTAATTGCCGTTATTCTAATCTCCTGTTCACCACACTTGAAATATTTCCATTTTGAATATAACCATGAAAAGTGTCATCAGATTAAATCTGTGGTTGTAACTCCAATTGACATGGTCTGGGATAAACCCAAAGGTGCTACCGACCAATGCATTGCAAAAGTTGAAACGACTATTGAGGAATATCTTAAGGACAATGGTTTTTCAGTTCTTTCGAATAAAATCTTAGAAAAGCATTGGGAAGAAGAATCTCAAAAAGCCGGTGGTTTTTTTGATCCCAGAACCGGGAAAGTGAATGGGTCAAAAGTCAGTAAACATCTAATGAATACTATAAAAATTGCCGGTGAGATACAAAATTTTGATGCAATCATTTTTTTACGAATAATGAAGAGACCGGCAAAACTTGTTGGAGATAGAGTATACTGGGATGGTAGCTCAAGGAAGATATATGATGACAATGGTGATGTCATAACTGATGTGACTTGGCAAGGAGAAATTGGTGCTTTATCACTAAGTATTCAAATTTTTAATCGAAACCAAAAACTCCTTTTCCGCAGCGTTGGCGCATTAGAGTTTCCCTATGAGTTTTCTAAAACGTATACAAAAAAAGAGTTTGTTTGGAAACAACAGTTTAATTTCAACACAGATGAGGTTATGGAAGGGATAAGTGTTGCCTTACACCCATTTATTGCTTATAAGAACTATCCAAAGAATCCTCAATTTTATCAAGAATAACCAATCAGGACTTTGATATGTGGGTTGAGAAAAGGCGATTCTGTTCTCAACATCTCCTTAGTCGAGGTAGAGAATCTACTCTCTGACTCATAACATCTCCTTGGTCGAGGTGGAGAATCAACTTTTTGACTCTTAACATCTCCTTGGTCGAGGTGGAGAATCAACTTTTTGATTCATAACATCTCCTTGGTCGAAGTAGTGAATCAACTTTTTGACTCTTAACATCTCCTTGGTCAAGGTAGTAAATCAACTTTTTGACTCATAACATCTCCTTGGTCGAAGTAGTGAATCAACTTTTTGACTCATAACATCTCCTTGGTCGAAGTAGTGAATCAACTTTTTGACTCTTAACATCTCCTTGGTCGAGGTAGCAAATCAACTATTTGATTCAAAACATCTTCTTGGTCGAGGTAGTAAATCAACTTTTTGACTCATAACATCTCCTTGGTCGAGGTAGAGAATCAACTATTTGACTTAGTACCTCGACCTTGGTCGAAGTAGGGAATGAAAGTTGTAAAAGAAGTCTTTTCTATTCAGTACCTATGCAAAAATAGAGCGATTCTACAAATGTCACTAAAATGTCGCCAAATTGTGGCATTTCTGTGGAGATTTTGTGGATTATCACAGCCATATTAAGAGTAGACAAAAGAAAGGAGGTTAGCGTGAAGATTTTAAAACTACCCTACGATGCCCAACCAAGAAGGAAAAGGCAATGTAATTCTAAAATTTATCAATGAAAGGAAGATATTATGTTTATTAAAACTGGAAAATTGCTGGTTACCAATTTAGAAAACCATGTGCTTTATGAATTTGGCGTTAGCTTGTATTCGTTAACCAATGAAATAGGAGCAACGGTGGGAGTTTTAGTTGAGCATACTCCAGCGATTTTAGAAGCGTTAAATGATTTTGAAAAGGCGTTTACAAAAATGAGTAAGCATCCGCTTACCGCTAAAATTAAAGAGAAACATGAACAAAGAATAATGTTGTATAGGGCTCTCAAACAGCAGATTTCTTTTTCTCAGTTGCTCTTTACCAATCCTGTAGCACAAGGTTCAGCCATAGCCTGTAAGGATGCAATGTACTCCAGTGGTTTATGGGTGAAGTGTAACTTCTCCTATCGTTTGGCAACGCAGATCATTCGCCAATTAATTCAAGAGTGTGCAAAGGAGCCCTTTGCACAGTGGATGGTTGATCTCTCTTTGGCATCGCTTATTGAGAGTTTGCAGGATGTACAAACTGAGTATGAAACTCTCAAACATGAGCGTATTGAGGACAAAGGGAATGATTTGACACTTGTCCAAAAAGCTGCAAGAAGAAACCTTATTGAAGCAGTGATGTCTACGCTTAGTACAATCGACTTTGCTGCACAGCGCGGTAATGAAAATGTTGAAACCTTGGTCAATGAAGTTTCAGAGATGATTGTTGAGACAAATTCTCTTACCAGAGCTGCAAAAACCCGCATGGAAAAAGGTGAGGTTGAACCAATTGCAGAAGAGGAGGCTCCTGTGTATGAGTAAAGAAACATTCTCAGAGATAGGAGGATAGCGGGAACTGTCAGGAAAGATGGTTCCCGCTTTTTTGTCTAAACCACAGATTGCCTCAGATAATAGGATGACACAGATTAAAAATACATTTTATAAACAATTTATTGAGTTCCATAACAGCCTCCCTTGCGGTTGGAGGGCGCCAAACCATAATAACATTTATTATTCCTCATTTACCATGATTCTTTGAGTGGTGAGATCGCCACGCTTTGCTCGCGATGACAAAATTTTGACATTCGACAATCTTTTTATCTTTTGCGTTAGCCAGGTGGAAGGTGGCCGAAGGCCAGTCCGAGCAGAGCGAGGACCGACCGGAGGAGAGCCTGGTTGGTACTATTAACCATAAAATTAAAATCCCGATTTATCGGGAAACCACGGCGACCCTGCAAAGCAGGGTAATGCCCAAACACCAAATACTGTTTACTTAAATGGATTAAAAAGTGAGATCGCCATGCTTTGCTCGCAATGACCAATGTCGTTTGGCTTCCATCAATCTTTTAATTTTTTGCGCGAGGGATATGGAGGGCGGCGAAGCCGGTGATTTTTGCATAGCAAAAATTACTGAAGCGAACGCGGAACCCGGAGCAGCCCGACCCGAGCCTGCGAGGGACGCGCCCAATTTTAAAAACTAAACATTTAATCGCCTTAAAAGTAATAAATCACTAAATCTATCGGAATTTTCTAAGCTAAGAAATTATATTTAGACGAAAATCATTTGGTGTTATTTTGACAAAACAGGAGAAAGTGCATGACCGATTCGCAGGGAAGACCCATCCGCAGTGGGCCCTATCCAGAACTTACCCTTTCTGCAGTCATTGTTGGATATGTTATTGGTGCTGTGGTTACCTTAAGCTTTGGCTATGCAGCCTTAGTCTTAGGTTTCGGTAAAAATGCCTCTGAACTTGCAGCGATCCTTGGATTTGGTGTTCTCCGAGGAGTTTTAAGACGGACCAGTATTGTAGAGAATAACATTAACCAAACCATTGCCAGTGCGGTTAATAGTGCCTCTGGGGGTATGATGTTTTCTATCCCCGCACTATTTATCATGGGTCGAACAGAATTCAATCCCTACCTCATCACCATTGCCTGTATTGCCGGTGGCATTTTAGGGATTGCCTTTATTATCCCCTTAAGAAAACAGATGATTGATTATAACCGTCTAGCCTATCCCGGTGGAATTGCCGTTGCCACAATTCTTAAAACACCCGGTGCTGGTGTACGGAAGGCCATGTTAATGATTGGCGGCTTTGCCATTAGTGCAGTCTTTGCAATCATCTTTAAATCTATTGGTCTTAAATATTGGAATTGCGGTGCAGCCCTGGGGTTGCCACCTTATTTAAACTTAACCTTTTTTGTCTCTCTCATGACCATTGCCGTGGGGTATCTTGCTGGACGGGGAGGCATATTTTTCTTTGTTGGTGGCTTTGTATGTTATTTTATTTTGGCGCCAATTTTAAACGGCCTTGGTGTGCTACCAGGACAAGAAACTCTTGTTACCCTCAATAAAGATATGCCCGACTATCTTCGTCTCTTTCTCTTTAGGCCGGTTGGTATTGGTATGTTGATTGGCGGCGCTCTGACTGGAATTGTTTTAGCCTTTCCCATGATAAAAGGAGCCATTGCTGGAATGCAGCGCGCCTCAAAACTAAAAAAATCGATTTCAAAAGATGAATTACCAATTAAGCTACTTTACTTTGCCATAGCCCTAGCCTGTGTGGTGCTCTTTATTGTGGCAACCCTTTCTACAAAGGAGATGGGGATCGGACGTGGCCTTCTCATGGGACTTTTAGGGACGCTTTGGGTCTGGATTGCCGGCGTAATTGTATCGGAGTGCCTTGGCAGAACAAATTGGTCTCCCCTTTCAGGGATGACCCTGATTGCAGTGACTATACTTATCCTTATTTCAAGTGGTTTGGGAGATGTAGCCTCTACCATTTCATCAATCTTAGTTGGTGCAGCAGTATGTGTTGCTCTTGCTCAAGCCGGTGATATGATGCAGGATTTAAAGACAGGCTTTTTAGTTGGATCAACCCCGTCAAAACAGCAGATTGGCCAGCTCTTATCGGTTTGGCTTGGCCCTATTCTAATTATGGCATTGATCTATCTTTTACATAACGAATATGGTTTAGGCTCAAAAGAGCTTCCTGCTCCCCAGGGTAAAGCCTTGGCAAGCGTGATCGAAGGTATTCAGGGTGGCAACGTGCCAGTACTAAAGTACATTGCCGGTGCAGCCTTGGGCGCACTGCTCAGCACTGCCGGGATCGGTGGGCTGGGTGTATTAACCGGCTTAGGATTTTATATGCCCTTTGCCATTGTGTTAACCTATTCCCTAGGTTGCTTTATACGAATATTTGTAGATTGGAAAAAGGGTACGCAGTTTAGTCATAATATTGGGATACCAATTGCTGCAGGATTAATTGTTGGTGAGGCACTCATTGGGATCGGCTTTGCCCTGTTCAAAGTTGCAAAAGGCTTTTTTTAAAAAAGGAAATAATTACATGAGAATACTTGGATTTATACTATTGGGTCTTGGATTCATCCTGAGTGCCCTTTCAGCTACTATCAATAAGGAGATGGTAAACTGGAATTACTTTGTTCCCTGTATGGTGGTTGGTGTGGTTGGTGTTGTATTATTGCGAATCTCAATAAAAAAGCAACAAAAAGGTGAAAGCAAAGTTGAGGCGGACATTGCTGTGATAACTGAGAGCCTTAAAAACATTGCCCAAAACATAACTACCTTTAATGGGCAAAAGGGTGAAAGCAATGTCTATGACATTCATTCTAAGATTGACGAACTGTTTATTGACGATATAGAGAATTTTTTAAAAGCACGGGAGAGTATCATCCACCATCACAGCATGGAGGTCTATGCTGATTTAATGAACCATTTTGCTGCAGGTGAACGCTACCTAAACCGCGCCTGGTCAGCCTCGGCAGATGGCTATGTGGATGAGGTCAATGCCTCAATCGAAAAAGCCTGTGAGCAGTTTGTTTTAGCAAAGAAACAATTTGAGGGTTTATAGCATTTAATTGGTATCATTTCTGATACCATTTACATTTCTTTAAATTTAGGAAATAGACACCAGAATGGATACCAGCTTTATTCCCTAAGGCTGCAAAAAGGGTATCACCAATATGTGTCATGCCATATACGGTTCCGGGAAGGGCATTTATATACACTGGATCAATATGATTAAAAAACGGTGTCATATTAAGCCATAAATTTGCTGAATCATTAAAGTAGTAGGTTCCTTTTATTATGTATTCATTATGAGAAAAAAGATTCATTACAGGACCTACAGTAAATGTTGTATCCATTGCATTATAATCTTTAAAATTCATATATCTTTTGTCCCAAACTCCATCTGAGACATATTTATGCACTAGGCCTCCAAGATTTCCAACAAAAATCGTATCATTATATTTTGCCATACTTCTTGGTCGAAAGCCAGGAATTGATTTTGTGTCTCCTCCATTATCAGCAATCTCTCGGAGATCTTTAGGGGTTGTTCCTTTCATAACCTTCCATGAAACACCATTATATCGCCATAATCCTTCATCAAAAGAGCTAGCGTATAAATAATCATCTATTGAGAAAAAAGATGTTATTGTTACAGCTTTATTAATTATATCTGCACCCCACCCAGAATCAGCACATAACCATAATGTGTCTTGATTTGAAAACCAAATTTTAGGCTCATAATACCTTTTAATACCTTGAGTCCATCCTTGAGCGGTCATTATAAATATTTTGCTTTTATGTAATCCTATACTGTACATCATTGTGTATAATTCACCATTATATAGCTTTGTTGAATCAAACCAAGGATTGTTTTTGGGAGAAAGGCAGTGCCATTTATTATTTAAAATTTCATATTTATAGACATTGCATGTTTGTTCGCGTGTAGCACAATAGAGGATTCCACCAAGGGTATCACAAACAAAGTCATAAATTTGATCATTTGATGGAACTGTAATTTGCGTCCAAATGAGTTCAGGATAAGTACAATGAAATAACTCTCCTTTATAATTAAAGCTAAATAGATTACCTTGATAGTGACATATATCTACATAATGACTACTATCTCCCTGTGTATTTAAGCCAGCAATCTCCCACCCGTGAAGAGTATCATTTCCACTATTATTTTGATTCTCCTGCACCGGATAGTTGCAGGAAATTACAAAATAGAAAAGTGCCAATAAATAGAATAGTGCAAAAAATCGGAGTCTTTTCATAGCAGGCACAATAATTAAATGGTTCTAATAATCATCTATGAAAATATGTTGCGGGCATTTGCTCAATTAAATATCACTGATATTTTTTTAATGTGAAACACAGAGAGACGGCCTATTATGGTGGATTATCGAGTCCAAAGAATACCAAGTTTCCTCCAGAAAGTATGAATTTATCGTACTTTCTGGAGTAAATTGACCATTTTAATTTATGCAAAAACTAAAAAAGCCCTATTACTCTGAAATTATCAAAAGTAATAAGGCCTTTTTAGTACACGGCTGTAGGGAGTCGAACCCCAAACCTCCTGATCCGTAGTCAGGTGCTCTATCCAATTGAGCTACAGCCGCAAAATGAATGCACAAAAATATATGTAATAAGCTAGAAATGTCAATTCTAAACTGGGATATTATCCTGGTGCACAAAATAGCCTATACTATATAATAAAGTCACTATATATAGGGGGGCCCATGATTTAATCCAATAACTTATAGAGATTCCTAATTTACCAATAAGCTCGCCTTTTGATTTAATCATTGACTTATCCCCCATTCTGCCGATAAAATTAATATATGATCGATATACTAGACCGTTTTTCAGGCAGGTTTACGGACAGTTTATCTGATTATTCTAAGAACACTTAACTAATATCCAAAACAAAATTTATTAAAAAGTCAATACTACTTTTGACATATTTAACCGCTTTACCATAAGCTCCCAGGAGGTATGTCTATGGTACAAAAATTCTATACCAGTGGCCAGGTGGCTCGCAAGCTACACATCTCCATATCCACATTAAAAAGGTGGCTTGCTGATGATGACCTAAAGGTCAAAGAGTATCGCAACTATAATGGTTGGCGACTCTTTACCTCTGATGACATTAATCTGCTTCAGGAATACAAAAAGCGTACGAAAAAAAATGGTCGCCGTTTTAAAGAGACCACCCTTATTCCAATTCGGCTTATTGAGAAAGAATAACTGTGAACGTTACAACAGTCATAAAGAAACCGATCCTAAACATTGTAATTGCATGCCTGTTATTATTAGCGGGTAGCTATGCAAACTCGGTGAAGCGAGGGCGAAACGAGGGAACCCTTTCCATACCTGCATCAAATGTGATGGGTACTGGAAACATAACAGGGTATACAGGGATTCACGGTTTACTCACCGGTAAAAAGGCTGAGATAAACTCACTGGTTGGTGCACAGATCGGCATAGCCGGAATCCTCCAGTTTAACGCCCAAACCTCCTTTATCAATTTTCAACGATTCGGTCCCACTGAGATGCATTTACAGATCACTATGCCAGGAAACGATAAGATTCGATTTTTTGGTTTGGGTATTTTAGCGGATCTCTTTCTCTCCACGTCTATTGATACGATCGGTGGTGATGCGGATATCACCAAACCCAATTATGATCCATACCCATTAGCCTCAATGGTTATTGATCTTGACTGGATAGCACGCCCCAAACAACTTCCTCTTAAAACCTACTTGTATGCAAGTCTTTTGGATGATGCCAAACTATTGTATGAATTTAAACAGATTGCGGTTAGAGCCGGCATGGAAATGAAACTGTATCGACACAGTCTTTTCGTTGATGCCGGAGTTGCTCTTTACAAAGAGCGCAATCCTGGACCGGGTATTTCAGCCAGCTTTAACCAGATGTATGGCTGGATTGGCCCAGGGATACGGTACCGCTTTCTTAGACGATTCAGCCTTCTTGGCAACCTCCGGTGGACTTTCTTCACTGACACTGAGCAGAGAGGATCTCTGGATCCAGAAAAGTTATCCATGACAATTAAATTAGAGGCCCCCCTCATTATTCGTGAAACCAATACCGAAGCGATCCGTACCTTGGTGTTTGTTGAAAAAAAGAAAAAGGAAGAGGTTACCGAACAGTTTAGCACCGAAGCACAAAAGGAGAAAAATCTCCTTGGTAAATTTAAGAATGTACTACTTGAACTTGATGAAGGTGAAGGAACCTTTGATTATCAGAAAGAGCAGGAGAACTTGATTCTTCGTCGAGAAGAGATAAAAAGAAATATGGAAAAGATAGAGGAATTATTGAAGGATGATGAAAAAAATGAGTAAACAGCTATTGGCAATGATCCTTTGCATCATGGCCTCTGTGTTGTTTTCCCAGACCAACATGAACCGTTCCCGTGGTGAAGGTCTTTACTTTTGTGAGAATGCCAACACTATTGGCGCGGGAAATACCTGGGCCCATGTGCGTATGCTGGGTTTTATCTGGGATGCGGAAACAGTCCGCGATGAAAACACACAAAAACCTGAGCCCTATGCCTTCCCTGAAATTGAAGGAGAGGTGGGACTGTTCAATATTGCTTCGCTTCATGTCAAGCTCCGTCCCATAACCTATGGAAAAAGTTTTGGCTGGCTCTCTGCTGGTACCAAGTTTACCTTTCTTAAAAATAAAGACCTTCGATTAAACTATGTGGGGCTTAAACTCGATTATCATCATAGCTTTGCTAAGGAGGTTACTTCATCGATTGCAGGCTATCGAGATACCAAGGGAACAGGATTCTCACCGGAGGGTTTTATTTATGCTGGTGGTCTTTTTAAGATACGTGCATTGTACGATGCAGACTTTTTGAAAAAATTCAGCTGGCTCCCCTTAAAATTAACCGCCAATATTGGAGCAAACATTCCTCTGAATAAAGAATTTATCGACTACACCCAGTACACCATCGCTGTGGGTGCTGCCTATGTAGGTCATGGTTCGGATATCTTTATTGAATATGGTTTAGAAGCTTTTGCAAACAGCTCCAACAATCCGAAGCAATTTAAATTTGCCTGGCCAGGTTGGCAATCAGGAGACAATACGACCTTGGAGTATAAAGTATGGGAGGTTGCCTTTCCGGAGAACCCCATGTATCTCACCATTGGCGGTCGCATCAGATATCCCAATGGAATTGTCCTTTATGGAGCCTTGCCACTGCTTGTTAGTCATAATGTGGGCTCTACTACACGCCACAGTGGGCGGGGTGCGATTGGAGAACATACCATTATTGGTAACTTTCCCGAAGAGTATGCTCGCGGTGTTACTGACGGCTTTGACCCCTGGTATGCAAAATGGAAAATAGTTCTGCAATTTACAATACCGCTCCGGTATCGACTTACCAGTTCGGAAATGAGACGAAACTTCTTGCTACTGAAGAATAAAAGGGATAAAAAGCGTATTGATATTGACAAAAGAATAGAGTTAGAAAAGGATTCGCCGCAGGAGAAAAAAGAGGCGGAAGAGAAAGATAAGAAACGGCGTCTTAAGGAGATCGAAGAGCGTCGTAAGAAAATTGAATAATTACAAAAAGGACAAGCTTCACCTGGCTAGATTATGAAACGTATTTCCAAACAATTCCCATTCACTTTGTTAAGTATGCTTGTGGCAGTAGTGCTACTCTGCCCCCATGTTTTATGGGCAAAGCGGGATAGTTTGGACATCTGGCAAACCCAAGAGACACTGACAAACCGCCTTAGTATGGAGTGGTTCAAGATTGGCTTTCTAAAAGATAATATAGAAAATGTGGAGGACATTTTAAATGACCTACGTAATTTGCAGCTCTATCCTTCGGGGGTCACCCAATTAAGTGATAATGCAATCGTCTCTATTGACCGAAAGATTGAGGCCCAGGAAAAGGAGCTCTCAGCCATAACTGAAGAGTTGGATAAATTGATTGCTCCACTCTCCGATGCCATAGCAATTCTTAAAGAGATGGCCACAGGTGAGCCGGTTGTGGATATGTTCGATGTCATCACCCAAGGTGATATGGAGCGTATATCCGAAATGATCGCACTCAAGCATCGTCTTGACATTGTGTGGACCACATTAGACCAACTGATGACCTCAATCAACAGCTATATGAAATTGCCGCCCTTTGTTGCGGATAGTACCTATGGTATTGATCGGGAGTTTTTTATAATCCTTAAAGCCAATCTTGGACTCCGCTCAGAGGAGTATTACGATAAACTCAATCATATTAAAAATGCTCTTGTCAAGCGGGCTAATTCTACTGAGGTTGCGATTCTCTATAAAATTGAATTGAATCAGATCAAAGGGTACCTCAACAGCGGTAAAGAAGCCTTCGCCAAACATAAAATTTCCATGATGAAAGAGCGATATACCGATAAGAAGTATGCCCATGAAATCGATATCTACCTGGTGCGCATTAACTTTTTAATCAAGGACTACTTCTCCTCTCTTCATATTATCCACCACCTACCCGAGGACCCCTTCTTTGAACAGGAGAAGATCCTTTTTAAAGTGCAATGTTGGTATGCACTTGAAGCCTTTGAGACTCTGTGGAACTGGGGAATAGAGTATGATTTTTCAAAATTCTCAGGAGAGGATAAAAACCTTCTTCTCTGGATGACC
The DNA here is from genome assembly GCA_028278335.1 of Chitinivibrionales bacterium. Taxonomy (GTDB): domain Bacteria; phylum Fibrobacterota; class Chitinivibrionia; order Chitinivibrionales; family JANQEN01; genus JANQEN01. Next base: position 175,970 of record JANQEN010000203.1, read on the forward strand.
ATGGAAAGCGCCTTTACTCTTAATATAACCAAAGATCTCTCTACCTACGCTGAACAGATGGATGCCTTTAGCCCCTATGCCATTCATGTGCTCCATGCGCTGGCACGATCCTATATCAATAATTATCAATTTGAAGTGGCTCTTTCAGTATTTGAAAAGGCTTTGGAACATAAACCACTAGGAGAAATAGACCAGGTTGCCCATGATCGTATTCTTCTTGACTATGCAAAGACACTCTTTGAGATGAAACGTTATCGGGAAGCGCTGGATCAGTTCTTTAAATTGCTCAATAATGAAAAGTATTTTGAGGAATCTCTTTTTGGCATAGCTTGGTGTTACCTAAAATTGGAAATGTACCAAAAGGCAAGCACCACCCTGCGAAAGCTCATCAACCAATCACCTCAATCCTACAGAGCAGCCGAAGCCATACAGATTCTCTCTATGCGCCTTATAAGTAAGGCTCACTATGAATGGCAAAAGGTAACCTATCTCTCCAAGGAGGAGAAGAAACTGGTCACTGTCTTAGAAAAACTTTCAAAAAAGATTACTACCAGTACGCAGAGTAGTAAAATAAGCGAGTACAAATCGGTGTACAAGGAGATGCAGGAGATCTTGAGTCAATTAACCCAGGAACCACGCAAGGATTACCCAGCCCTGTACTCACTCTATGATGAGGCCTTGAGTATCTGTGATCTTATTGCTGCCTACTACGAAACCGGTTCCTTTCAGGAGCTTCGCTTCTCTGACAAACGAGAAAAAATCCTTCACCAGTTAGACTCATTGATCATAACCATAGGCAGCAGTAAGAAAGGGAATAAATTTACCCAACGCTTCACCAAAGAGAATAGACTGGATATCCAAAAGATCAAGTCGATAGTTGACAAGAGCTATGTTCGATCAGCTGAGATATTACTCGATCTCTATCGCTGGCAGGACAATTATATGGATTGGGCAAAAAAGATGTCTATTGACACTCTGCGAAGTTTAAAGAAAAGCTCCCTTGTAGCACAGTCTAACACTGATAGAATTCAGAGAATTAACAAACGTATTGATTCGCTTGTTATCGAGAGCAAACAGTTGGATAAAAACTGGTATGGTAAGCTCTCTACCATATTGACCGATCTAATGCAAACGCCCTTAGAGCCTGCCGACGAGATCTATCTGCGCTATCACCTAGGTGAGTTAAGCTACTGGCAGGAGAATCGTACTTTTAACCGTGATTTTGATGTCTATGAACGAAAAATTACCCTCTATGATAGTTTGATTTCGCTTTATAATGATGGAAAACTTTTGGAGATGCCCGATGCCCCGGCACCACCACAACTTCGCCATACCAAAAGTATGCACCAATATCGAACTGCCATAGAGAAATATCCCAAAACCAAGGATATTTTTATTGCTGCCAACAGGTACAGTTTGGCCTGGTGTTACAATGACCTGGGTCATTTTGACAGTGCCGTTTCTCAGATGACAGAGGTGGCCCATAATTTCAAACATAGCCCCTTTGCACCACAAGCCTGGATGTACTTAGGTGAGCATTATTTTGATATTGGTAATCTTGACAGTGCTATCTATGCATACCGGGCAGTAATGAAATATCCCGAAAGCGAATGGTTTGATGATGCGCTTTACAAACTAGCTTGGACCCAATACCGTAATTCAAACCCAGAAAAGGCAATCAGCTCTTTCTTAGCAGTTGTTGATCTTGGGAAGGATAAAAAAGCCGGTAAAGCCCTATTAGAGAAGGAATCTATTGACTATATTGCAATAAGTTTTAGTGAAACTGACTCTCTCACTGACAAGGGATTAAAGCGGGCTGCAATCTTTTGCAAAAAGTTGGGTGACCCACCAAAGGGTATGCAGATCCTTCATCGACTCGGTGACATCTATGCAAAACAGGGACGCAATAAAATGGCGATCGACGCTTACAAAAAGTTGCTAGACATGTATCCTGGCTACTTTAAAAGTCCCTTGGTAGAGAGTAAAATAATTAAAATCTCCTCAAAAAACCTCTCACCTGATCGGATCAACCAAAAGAGAATTGAACTCTTTCATAAATATAACAGAAAGGGAAAATGGGCCACCACACAGGTTAGCAAGGAGAACATAGATTTTGCCGATAGCGTTGCAGCCAACGAACTCTATGAGACTGCAATCAACTATCATCAATCAGCGCTCCAGAAAAATGACACATCCTCCTATGCAAAAGCCTTAGCCTCTTATCGGGACTATATTAAATTCTATCCAGCTTCCAAGCTTGCCAATGAGTGTCATTATAATCTTGCAGAGATTTTATTCTCTTCCGGTGAATACTATCGAGCAGCACAGGAATACATTACGGTTTCGAAAAGATATCCCGACAGTAAATACAAAGAAACAGCAGCATGGAACGCTATTGTTGCTGCGCAGAGTCTTATTCAGGGAGAGGAGAAAAAGAAACAATGATACGCTCTCTCCTTACTCTTAGCATAACAACAGCTCTTATTCTGATGTATGGATGTGCTGGAGAATCAAAGAGTGCCAAAAGTAAGACACTCAAAGAGGCCTCTCGCGCAGACTCTCTCGCATCAGTCAAAGCAGCTCAATCTCAGCAGGATAAAACCGGTGACCTTATGGCAAAGCCTGCCACGAGAAAGGGTGAGCTTTCCCCTGCTTCACAACTGCTTATTGAAGCTTGTAACAATTACAAAGCTGTCAATCCAAAGAGCCCAAAGATTACCGAGGTGATGCTTTTACAGGCATCGATCTATTACAACAACGGCCTCTTTAACAAAGGGAGATCAATCTATCAGGATATTTTGGACAAGTACCCCAACACTCCCGATGCGATTGACGCTTTACGCATGATTGCCCAATCCTACTACCAGGAAAACAATTATGATGAGGCACAGGTTTGGTTTCGTAAACTACGGGAGAGCGCCTCTGAGGATGGCAGCAAGAGTGAAGCATCGGCCCGTATTGCCGAATCAATCTTCCGTATTGCCGAAAAGTTTGAGAAGGAACAGAAGTATGCCGATGCTGCTGCCCAGTACGAGCGGGTTGCCATGGAATTTCCCAATGCACCAATTTCCGATCGATCACTCTTTAATGCTGGTCTTTCCCATGAAAAGGGGATAGAATGGTCTAAGGCAATCCTCATGTATGAGCGACTTCGAAAAAAATATCAAAAATCAGAGCTTATTCCTAAGGCCATGTTCAGAACAGCTAAATGCTATGAAAAGCTTCTTAAGTGGGACTTTGCCGGTGAGACGTATCTGCGACTTGTGGCAAACTATCGTTCCTCTAAACTGGTTCCTACCAGCCTTTACAACGCGGGATTCTGCTTTGAAAATGCCGAGAAATACATTGAAGCAGCTTCCACCTTTGAAAAGCTGGGCATTGCCTTTCCTAAGTCAAAGGATGCTGCAGATGTGCTTTTTAAGGCAAGCGAACTCTATGGCAAAATAAATGATTGGCAAGGAGTGACCAGGGTTAACAAAGAGTTCTCTCGCCGCTACGGCAATGATGTTGACCGGATTGTTCAGGCCCAGTGTATGACCGGTGTTGCGCTCTATATGCAAAACAAAACAGAGGAAGCGATCTATCAATTAAAGAAGGCCTTAAATACCTATAAGTCTCTTGGCAAAGCCAGTGTGGTTAACAAATATTATGCGGCAAAGGCTCAATTTACTCTGGGTGATATCTATTTGGATTCGCAGAACAAAATCAAGCTTATTCAGCCCAAGCGTGTGTATCGAAGCAGGTTGAATGATAAATCTGCATTTATGAACAAAGCTGTGGAAGCCTATTCTGGTGTGTTAGACTATAATATTTCCGAATGGACAACACGATCAATATTCCAAATCGGTCAAGCCTATGAGGATTTTGCCTTCTCAATTTTTAAACAGCAGCGTCCTCCCAATACAACGTTGGAAAAAACTTTGGCACTGGAAATGGGTATAGCGAAAGCTGTGGAGGAGTACTTTGTCGATAATGCACTACACTATTATGAGCAAAATGTACGAATCGGTATTAAAGAGAAAATTGAGAATGAGAGCATCCTCAATTCGAAGAAGAAATTGACCTACCTTCCCTTTGTGGCAGGAAAAAACTATATCGCTTTAGTGGGAATTGCTCAACAATTAGAGCAGACAAAGAATCTCAAAGGCTTTGCCCTTATTGCCCAGAAGCTTAAGATCCTTCAAAAAATGGCACCCTTTCAAGAGAGAGCTATTGGTCTTTTTCTTAAGTGTTTGGAGATGGGCTCTAAGTATCAACAGCAGGATGAGTTTTATACAAAGGCGAGCACTCTCATTACCAAGACCTCGCTAACCGTTGCCAAAACCTATGGTGATGTTGCCGAAATAGCACGCAGCGCGCCGATTCCTCAAAACTTTGATGCCTATGAGGAGTATATTTACAAAACTAAATTACTCAAGCAGATTGAGGAGTATGATGAGAATGCCTTGACTAACTACCTAAAGGTTTTAAAAATATCTCAAGCCTATGAGATTACTGACGAGTATGTCGAGCAGACTAAAAAGCATATACCAAAACTACTCTTTATTCGTGCTCGTTGCTATGATCTTCTCTGCATTTCCGCCTTTGACAATCCCCCCTACCCGGCAAAAATACAGGAAGCGGAAAAGGAGGAGTATCGAGCTCAATTTGAGGAGATAGCCTTGGATTATCAGGAGCATGCCTTCTCTATTTATCGGGCAATTATCGATTATGCCCAACAGGGATATGCTGTTGGTGAGCATGTTAACCATGCCTATGCACGGCTTTTTCAAAATTTTCCCAAGGAGTTTGGTGCTAAAGAGGAAAAACTGGAATCAAAAACCGTTACCTCTGGGCCAAAGTGGCGATGCAATACCACTGAAATTGCTCAGTGGCAGGGGCTCGATTTCAATGATCGACAATGGTATAAAGTTGCCAAGGAAAAACCAATCCCTTCAATTGTCATTACTGGATTTCCTGGAGAAGTACCAACACCCATGTGGTATAAAAATGGTGATACCCAAGCCAATCGCCTCTTCTTCCGTCGAAGCTTCTATATCAAGGAGCCCCCTCACGGCGCCACTCTGACTTTGACCGCCATTGATGACTACACCGTATTCATCAACGAAAACAAACTCCCCGTGGATTCAACCTCCACCCGAGAGTGGACCAATGCTCAATCCTGGGATTTAACAGGAAAATTGCGTCAGGGCAAAAACGTATTAGCCGTTGATGTGAACAATACCAGTCAAATTGGGTATGGACTCTATCCCTATTTGACTTTGACCATAACCACCTATGACTATGTACCAAAATTGCCGGGTAGCGACAAAGCTTTAGATAAAAATGCCATATCCGAAGATCGCTATAGATTCCCAAAGATTGTTAATTTTGAGATAAAGGAGACCAAGCCATGAGAATAGCGGAAAAATCAACACTCATCTTCCTATGGATGATATTTGCCATTCCATTTTTTATAATGGTCAATGCCCTTTATGCACAGAATCCACTCAACACCGAGGGACAGCAGGAGGAGATTGATCATGCTGTGGAGCAATTAGGTACTATCACCTTTACTGTGGGAGTTAAAATTAAAGGTAAAATCGAAAAACCACAGGTGGTTATTTTCCTTCCCAAAGGAAAAGCACAACTGCGAACTATGGAATTTACCTACTCCTTTCGGGAGGATATCAATAAACCACTTCCCTTAGAGTCACAAAGGGAGTAACCTCAGTACTTTCAATGTGTTAGTCTTTGTTTTTTTTGACTTCGCCCTATTCAGCATGGTACAATAGAATATAACAATTAGTATACAAAATGCAACTCATTGACTTATAAACAATATGTGGAGGCTCAATGGAAGCCATTGCTCGGTTCTTTCAGGAAGGTGGTATATGGATGTATGCGCTTGCCGGTGTTTCGGCATTCGCTATAGCCGTTTCTTTGGAGCGGTTGATCTATTTCTATATACATTGCCGAATAGACGCCAAAGCCTTGCTTACACAGATCACCCGTCTCATCCGTAATGGGCAGATCGACCAAGCTCGTAAGATTTGCGCTCGGATGAAAAATCCTCTGGCACTCATATTAGAGGCGGCACTCTGGCACTTTATGCAAAATGAATCGGATCAGGACATTCAAAATGCTGTTGACGAAGTGGGACTTCGAGAGTTACCTAAAATCCAGAGGCGAACCCATTATATATCCCTCTTTGCAAACATTTCGACACTCATGGGCCTTTTGGGTACCATCTTTGGTTTACAATCGGCCTTTGATGCCCTGGCAACGGCTGACCCGTCACAAAAGGCAATCGTCTTGGCCAAGGGTATCAGCATGGCCATGAACACTACAGCCATGGGTCTTATTGTGGCGATACCCTGTATGATTCTTTTCTCAATCCTGGGTGCTAAGGCAAATACCCTTATAGAGGAAATAGACGAAAGTTCGGTGCGGATGTTAAACTTCCTCTTCTCTATTCGACGATACTAAATTGAGGTAAGGATACGTTTCCATGAGTGGTGATCAAAAAAATATCAACCAAGCTTTTCCCGTAATGAAGCGGGCCAACAAGTCTTTGGGGGGTGATCTCGAAACCATTGACCTTGATATGACACCGGTCATGAATCTTTTTATGGTTCTTATTCCCTTCCTTATGTCAATGGCTGTCTTTACCCATATCGCCATCATCGAATTCAATTTGCCACCAGCCCAGAGTGAACAGGTAGAAAGTGAGTCAAGCAAAGAGCTGGATATATCAATTGTGGTAAGTCAGGTTGGTTTTAGAATCGTTGGTACCGGCAAAAAGATGGATTTGGTGCCCAAGCTTGATGAGCGGTATCAACTTGACAAACTTCGCATGTTACTTAAAGCTATTAAATTTCAGTATCCTTCACAGACAAGCGTAGTATTAATATTCGATTCAAACACCCTCTATGATGATGTAATAAAATTTATGGACATTTGTCGAGAATCACAGTTCCCGGATATCGGCCTCTCAGGAGACATCGGATGACCTTTAAGCTAAAGATGAAAAAGTATAAAAGTATTCCTGTTGTTAAGATAATTGGCGACATGGCATCACAGAATATTACCATATTGTCTAAAAAATTAGAAGCCCTTTCCCAAAGTAACCATGACATTATTGTTGTTGATTTAAACGAAACCACTTATATAGACAGTCATGGGCTGGGTGTCATGGTCTATGCATGGAAAATGATGGAGAAAAAAAATAAACGTCTGATTTTTCTGAATTCTCAGGAATTTCTTAGATCAATGTTTGAGGGAACAAACCTTGATCAGGTATTGACTATTGTCGATGATTTGGAAAAACTATGAGCTTTCCCGTTTCAAAATCTAATCTTAAGCAGCTTAAAAAGGCGCGAGGCAAAAAGAACCTTAAAGCTTTTAAACCGCAATTGACCTCCTTGGTTGACGTGATGACCATTCTGCTTATTTACCTGCTTAAAAGTTTCTCCTCAGAAGGTGAAATTGTTACGGTTTCAAAAAATCTCATTCTGCCAGAATCATCGGCAAAAAAGCGACCGGAACTTACGGTTGTTTTAACGGTAAATAACGACTACATTTTAGCGGAGGAGAAGAAGATCGTTGCTGTTGACAAGGTGCTCTCTTCGGATGAGTTGGTTATTGAAGAGTTAAATGTCTGGCTTGAAAATCGTCGTCAATTGACCCAGCACCATGACCAGTATCGTAATGAGAAAAAGTTTTCCGGAGATGTCACCATTCAGGCAGATAAACGGGTTCGATTTCGGCTTCTTAAAAAAATTATGTATACCTGTGGTAGACAGGAATACAACAACTTTTCTCTGGCTGTACAAAAACGAGAGGAATAACAGTCGTGCAAAACAGTGATATTGTTGTCGTAGGAAACTCACTTGCTGGAGGTGCGCAAAAGGCACTCCTTAAGCAAGTACGGGGATCCTTTTGGCGAAAGCTCGACACACGCATGGCTCTTATTGCCCTATTTTCAGTTCTTATTCATGCTCTGCTTTTAATTCGACTCAATACCATTGAGGTTAAGCCAGTAGAACCTGCTGTAATAGAACGAATGCCAGAGCGATTGGCTAAACTCATTGTTGAAAAACCAATCCCAAAAGCTGAGACAAAACCAAAAGTAGCTGATAACACCGCAACAAAGAAAAATGAAACAACAGCCCAAGAAAAGTCAGCGACTTCACCAACTGCGACAAAAAAGACCATGGACCGAAAAACCGCTAAAAAGGCAGTAGCCAGAAGAGCTGCGCGGGTTGAAAAAAAAATAAGAACCGTCGGTGTGCTAGGAATGTTAACCGGTGTGGGTGCAACAGCCAAGGGGCAGTCAGTGGTTGATGTGTTAGGAAACATTCACAACAAAAAGGAACGGCATCAGGACCTTGAAAAGGCGCTCTCTAACATGTCCGGTCTTCAACAGACTAAAAACCTTAAAGTGATGAATCGTAAGCTTATTCGTAGCAAGGATGTGTCGATCAGTCATAAGCAGAGTATTGATAACTTGGTAGCAAGTATTGGTCTTGCCAAGACAAACACCTTTTCAAAGAAAGGCAACTTCATAATTCAACGTCCCGAAAGTATTGAGGGAGCAGCTTCATCCAACACAAAGCGAAATAACTCAGCTATAAATAAAATTGTCAGTAGACATAAAACCAGTATTCGCATGAGCTACGAAAAATATCTCAACCGCGTTCCCGATTTGGCAGGAAAAATAACCATTCGTTTTACCATATCTTCAGCAGGGCGGGTAATCTCGGTTGACATTATCGAAAACACAACCAACAATGAACAATTGGTTAGAGATATTCTTCGAAAAGTCAAAATGTGGCGTTTTGATTCGATCCCCGAGGGAGATGTTACGGTCACCTATCCCTTTGTTTTTAGGCCCTCCTGAGAAAGAAAGGTCTTTGCATGAAGAAATTATTATATCCTGGCATACTGTTTCTGAGCCTAATACTCCCCATGCAGGCTGCCATCATCAAGTCAGGGAGCGTTATTGACATACAGGTACAATCTCACCCAGAGTTTTCTGGTAGGTTCACGGTAAACGAACAGGGGACCATTGAATATCCTCTCCTTGCTGATGAGATAATCAATAATATCACTACCTCTGAATTGATGAGTGAGTTGACCTTTAAATTGGCTAAACATATTGATAACCCCTTAGTCTTAATCTCTTTAGTGGAAAAACCAAACATCACTGTTTCCGTTCTTGGACAAGTAGTTAATCCCGGCCCGATTGAAACCTATTATGGTGCGACGTTGCAGGAGGTTATTAAGCTCGCTGGTGGGCCAACCGAATTTGCTGATTTGCAGCAGGTGAAAATAATTCGTAAAGGGGGCAGTGATATGACTGCCCAATTTTTCAATCTCAAGGAGTTTTTAAAACAGGGACGCTTTGATGAGATGGTACGACTTGAGCCAGATGATATTGTCATTCTACTCTCTCAAGAACGAATGCGGAAAGTGAAAGTGATTGGTGCGGTTAACAAACCGGGATTTTTTGATTTAGAGGAAAAGATCAACATTTTTGAATTGATCTATCTGGCTGGAGGACCAGCAGAAAAAGCCGATCTCTCACGGGTAAGACGTTTTTTTAAAAGCGAGGGCAAAACAATTGAAGAGGTGATTAATATTCAATCCTATATTGACAAAGGTTCGATGGATAAAATCCCCTTTGTAGAGGAAGGTGATGTTATCATTATCTATTCCAAATGGTTTGATTGGAAGATATTTATGAGTATCCTGAGCAATGTACTTCTCTTTGTTGTCACTATTCAATCACTCAGCGGAGCGATCGGGAATTGAACAAAACAAAACCCTCTAATATCAACAAAATTAAAACCGATATTCGGCTAAAGGATTATATCTCCATAATCCAGCGACGGATGCTCGTCATCATAGTCTCTGTTTTGTCCTTAGTTTTTTCCACAGTCTTTTATGTTTTCCAAATCGAAGATGTATACGAATCCTATTCCACACTGGTTTTAGAAGAGAATAATCCTGTAATGAATTCGGTGATTAACGCTGGTGTAGGCGGACGCTCGTTGAGCTATTATCAGGGTATTCTTAACAGTCGCACCTTTATTGAACTGGTTCTGGACAGTATTGGTTTGGACATGTATCAGGCAGCCTTTCCAAAAATTAGTCGGGATGAGGCCTTTGATTACACCCGAGATAACCTCTCGCTTCGAAAGACCTCCTATGCCTCTTTTTTAAGACTTAATTCCCAGGCAAATACGCGGGAGCTGTCCTACTTTATGGCAACAATTGCAACCGACCTCTTTCGTAAACGATGTCGTGAAGTAGAATCGGAGGAGTCCAGGCGAGCTGTTGTCGAAATAGAAAAACAACTTGAGATAATACGTCAAAAGTTAGAAAAGGCAGAGCAGGATTATCGCACCTTTAAAGAACAAAGTGGAAATATCTTTGAGGGTACGACACCAGAACTCAAGACACTTCAGGAAGCATATGCTGAAAACTTGGCTCAGTTGGGAGTACGAGAGGCGGACTTAAAAGCTGAAAAGGTTCAATTGGCTCGATTAGAAGCCAATATTACACCGGTACAAACAAAAAAATCTCCCGAAGTGTTAAAGCTTCGATCTAGACTTAAGGAGTTAGAAAAAGAACGGATCCGTTTGGAAAATTTAGGAATTCGACTCTCTACCATGTCAACCATTGACAGGGAGATTAAGGAAGTTGAAACAGAGCTACTACAAAATAGACAGAGTGACAAGGACAAAAAGAAACCCAGTCCCAACACCATTCATCAATGGCAAAACCTTCGAAAGTCGGTTATTAACAAAGAAGCCGAGTTGGCTCTCTTTAAGCGTCGATTAGAGTCATACAAGCGAGCAATTGACAATTACAAGAAAAAAAATCCCGAGATACTCAGCCAATCCTTGGAGCTCCTTCGTTTAAAACGCTCTAAAGAGGTGTATGAAAATATCTATAACATTCTTTTGGAAAAAACAGAGGAGCAAAGAATTCGAAGTGCCTCCAGTGGTGCTGGGATCAAAATCGTTGATATTGCCCGTATGCCTGACTCCCCTATTCCAAAGAATGAGACCCGTTATTACTTTTTAGGAGTAATACTTGGTCTTGCTCTAGGTTTGAGTCTGGCCTTTATTTTAGAATTTAATGACACCACCATAAAATCCAATGAAGACATCGAACGTCATCTACAGTTGGCAGTATTAGGAACCATACCGCACATGACTTACAATAAGCGGGAAGATATCAAGGTTAAACGAGTTATCTCTAAATCTCGCAACAATAAAATAACGACCCACTATCCACGCCATTTATTAAATTTTTATGGTGATGAGTCGGTAACCGCCGAGGCCTATCGTTCTTTACGAACGAACCTCTCCTTTGTCAGCCCCGACAATCCCATCCAAAGTATGCTCGTAACGTCGGCTGGCCCATCGGAAGGTAAATCTCTCTCTATTGCAAATCTGGCTTTGGCCTATGCACAGATGGGTAAAAAGACAATCCTCATAGATGCTGATTTAAGGCGCCCCGTTATGCATTATGTTTTTGGCGTAAAACGAGAACCAGGTCTATCTGATCTTTTTGTCAATGACATGGATTACAAGGCGGTGATACAACCAAGTGGTAAAGAAAATCTCTCGATCATTACTGCCGGAACCTTTACACCAAATCCAGCTGAGCTTATTGGCTCTCATAAAATGACAACCCATATTGACTATTTCAAAAATAATTATGATATTGTATTCTTTGACACACCACCAATTATTGCGGTAACAGATGCGACCCTTCTTGGAACGAAACTAGATGGCCTTCTTCTGATACTACGATCGCATAAAACATCACGGGAAGTGGCAGAGCAGGCTATTAATAATCTGAGAAATGTGGGAGTAAAATGCCTTGGTGCGGTACTCAATGACATTAACCTCTCACACCGTTACTCCTCCTATGGTTATTATAAATATTATTATCACTACTACAAATCTAAGGTTTAAAAATGCCTCGCTCCTCTAAAGATGGATGGGACAAAAGAGATTTTTCTGAGGCGCTCCATAGAAAAGGTAAGTGGCAAACAAAGATATCCCTAACCCGTTTTACCCCTATACGTGCACTCTGGAACTATTGCTCCTATAAACGAAGTGGTGTTGATACGCTTGCTCAAAAAAGTAAAAAAAGCAAGGTTGTTTTAGATTTAGGAAGTGGGAATTGTGCTTATACACACTGGTTTTTAGGGAAAAACAATGCACCACTAATCGTAGCATCTGACTGGTCCTTTACAGCCCTTAAAAGCGCTCCTCCCCCCAAAGGGGGAAAGCTCTTAAAAGTGTGCGCCGATGCCCATTGTCTACCCTTTAAATCTGAATGCTTTGACACACTTTTTTCTATTGATACTCTGGGCCATGTTGAGTCAATTAATAGTGTACTAGATGAATTGGCTCGAGTGTCACAGAATAAAGCCAATATCTTTTTACACAGTGAATGTAGTGACTACAAAAAGATCTGGCCTGATCGAAGCCTCATTCGCAATATAGGAAGAGATATCCTTGCTGATCATGACGGTCACTTCTCGCTCATACCCAGTAGTCAACTCTACACTCTATACAGTCGTCGATTTAATGTTCTAAAGTTTACCAATCCTGCAGGGCTATTGGGCTGGCTTTTGGGTTACCCAGAAAAGTATCGATTGGCCTTTAAACGCGCAGAAAAACCATTCCTTCTCATGGTTACTACTCTTTTTTCATGGATTAAAAAGGTCCCCCTATTAAGGGCCCTTCTCAAAATTGTCAATGCAACCACAAACCATGGGGAACTTTTTTTAGGGCTGTCCGGTGGAGGTTCCTGCTTTGCTGAGTTGAAAAAGTATTCCTCCGCTTCCTCGAAAAACTAATCAATACAGAGGGTAGGTTTGGCACAACAACGACTTTCTCTGATCATTGCAACTTATAATCGTCACGACTCTTTAGAGCGCCTTTTTAGCTCTATCTTTTCTAGCGACTCTGCTCCATTTGAAACCATTGTTGTTGATCAGTCACCGAATAGCCAAATTAAATCGCAGAAGTTCAAAGAAAAGTTTCCCTCAGTAATCTATGTATGTGTAAAGCGACCGAACCTACCAGCTGCGAGAAACAGGGGTATACGGGTAAGTAAAGGGGATATACTTGTGTTTATTGATGATGATGCGACAGTTGATAAAACATGTCTTGCCAACCATAGCATCATGCATAAAAATCAAAACATTCATGCGGTTGCCGGTCGTATTCGTCAAATGAATGAACCTGACTGGGCAAAAATAACCTCGGTTACCTCTATCAACACTGAAACTGGAGAAGCTATTGGTAACTTTGATTTAGATTTTACTGGAAAGGTGCTCTACGCCTCTGGCGGACACATGTCGATAAAACGTTCGGTATTTGAAAGGTTTGGACTATTTAATGAATATTTTTCTGGTAATGCCCTCTTTGAGGATGTGGAATTCTTTCATCGTATCCGTAAAGGTGGATGTACCATTCAGTATAACTCTGAAGCTCTGATTTATCACTATCCCCAGGACACTGGTGGGTGTCATAGGACAACGGGAAACCCTTATCTCCTTGAGCGACTGCATAACTATTTACTTAATTACCTTCTCCACCACAACCTCATTCCTTCTAAAGAGAGTATTCGTTACACAAGAAATTTAATAGAATTTATCACGCGAACAAAAAATAATCGTCATAGCGTTTTAAAATTGGCACATTGTGTGACCACTCTTTTGCGTGCCTATGGTCATGCATTATTCTCTCCATTAACCATACAAAAATTAAAGCCCCAATCCCTTCAGGACGGTACACAATGAAAGTGGCTTGGCTTTATCCCTTGCATGAACGGTGTGGAATCTCTCTCTATTCAAAGGAATATGTATTAGCACTTTCACCAATTATTGAGATTGAGAGTTTTGATATTTTAGAGGTAATGCGAAAACCAGCACTTTTTAAGGAAAGATTAAACTCATGTGATGCTCTCCATATACAGTATGAGACTTCATTCTTTCTTAAGGTAAAAAAGGATTCCTTTCAAAACTTAACACGCTTGATTAAAAAGCCAATAATAGTGAGCCTCCATGAGGTTTACCAGTCATTTCCTGGAGTCTTTCCTCGTGAGAATATTCCTGGCAAAGGTATAGTAAAAACTATTCGAGAGATTCTTTATGATTGGCGCCATCCCTACCAAACTCGCTATCGATTACATTGCTCCCATGGTTTTTATGCAACTCACTTACTTACCCACTATACTTTTCAAAAAAAGATTCTGACTCACCAAGATATTGACAATCAGAAAATAGACACCATCCCTTTACCAGCACAACCACGACCATCCAAACCTCCGATGTTAGATAGCAAAAACAAAAAGATTCAGTTGGGAACAATGGGCTTTATTAACCCCAATTTTGATTACAAATTACTCTTCGCATCATTGACAAAGCTTACACATCCTTGGACCTTTACCTGGATTGGTGGTATCAGGCGAGAGGAGGACCAACATCTTCTTGATTCATTGCAAAAGAGAATTGCCGATCTTGGATGGGAGGATTGTTTTGTAATCACCGGGTGGGTGCCTCAAGCAACACTAGAAAAAAAACTAAAAAAGATCGATATTTATTTAGCTCTTTTTAAAGAACGAAGCTCTTCTGCAAGTTTAATTAGAGCGCTTAGTGCTGGAAAACTCATCTGTGCAACTAAATTACCGCTCACAGAGGAGTTAGTTTCACAGAGAAAAATTATGAAGGTTGTTAATGCCTCACCAAAATCGGTTGTTGATACAATCGAGCATCTGATTACTGATGACAATGAAAGACAGTTGATATATAATCAAGCCAGTGAGTATTGTAAAGAGCATTCAATTTCTCATTGTGCAGAAAAACTGGTTGATTGTTACAGGAGTGTTTTGTCGTGAGAGTACTCTGGGATTTTCGCCTCTTTTCCTATAACTACGCCCAGCGTGGTGTTGGTATTTACACACGTGCTTTGACCCAGGCTATACTAAATCAACAACCTTCCTGGGATCTTTTTATTTGGGGAGCCCAAAAACTACTACCAAATGAGATGCAAACCTGGCCAGCCACTTTTATTCCTTACACACCGGGATCATGGAAAGGGGATTTACTTCACATACCTCGATTAATCAAGCGATATAAAATTGATCTTTTTCATTATTGGGCTGCTTTAGACCCAATGCATAACTTTGGTATGGGACTCCATCATCGATGCAAGAGCGTTGCCACGGTATATGATCTTGCGGTTGAATTTTGGCAAGAGGTACCCTTTGCCTCTGCTAAAAGGAAAACTTGGTACTGGAAATATCAAAAGCACTTATATAAAAACATTTCCCATGGTGTTTGCATATCACAAGCAACTGAGAGCGAAGTTATAAAGTTGTTTCCTCAAAAACAGTTAAAAACCAGTATCTGTTACCCACCCTACCCTAAATTGAGTCACAGGGCCATAAAACAGCGTAAACCCCTGTTTATTGCTCTTGGAGGATCTCCCCACAAAAACCTAAAAAGGATTATTGAAGCTTTCAGAGAGTTTTCTAAAGATAACCCCGAGTACTCACTTCATATTTTTGGTGTAATTGACAAGAGCAATGAACTCCCCTCTCCTTTACCCTCCTCTGTGCACTTTAATTCTATGGACCAGTACAGCACCTATTTGGATAAAGCTACCGCCCTCATTAGCTGTTCTCTGCATGAGGGCTTGGGACTTCCCCCCTTAGAAGCGATGTCTCATGGTTGCCCCATACTTCTTTCTGACATACCCACCCATAGAGAGACCTGCACCCAAAGCGCCCACTTTGTCAACCCGCAACAACCAGCTTCTATTGTAGCAGGCATGCAAGAGATAACTCAAAACACAGACACTTGGATTCTCAAATCAAAACAGGGTTTTCGCCAGTACCGAAACCGTGCTCGATCCAGCGCCCAGTCAATCATTTCTCTGTACAACGATTTGTTAGAATAAACTTCTTTATCACAGATTATGCAGTAGGAGTACATGCGGAAGTGCAAGATTATGATTTAGTAAGACTTGAAGGTTTTGAAGGGCATATCTACAAGGTGATATAGCCGAAAAGCCTGAAAGTCTTAATGGGCATAGGATTGTACTTCTGTGCTACTTCTTATTGCATAATCTGGGTTTATACAAACTATTCAGGGGGAGTCTGTGAGATCACCTGAGAGTTTTTATTACCTGCTTGCCCTCAATAAAAGGTTCGCCGAACAGGTGAAACTTTTGTTGAGGATGCAAGCAGTTAGAAAAACATGAAGGAAGCTCACAGCGGGGGGGGTTCCCCCCCTTATTTATTTAAAATGATTCTTAATTACTCTAGACCCATTTCTTTAAGGAACTGCTTATTATCACGCCATCGAGGACTCACTTTCACATGACAATTTAAGGTCACTGGAACCTGTACTAATTCAGCGAGTTCTTTTTTTGCCTTGCTTTTTATTGCTGATATAACCGATCCTCGCTTCCCAATGATAATACCTTTCTGCCCCTGGGTCTCCACATGAATCACCGCCTCAACCACATGCTTTTTCTCGAATTCTTTATAGTCAAGGATCTCTACACAGCAGGCGTGGGGCACCTCTTCTCGGGTACAGTGAATAATCTGTTTTCGAATGTATTCAGAGGCAAAATAGCGAAGGTTTGAATCGGTAATATCATCGGTAGGATAATACTGTGGCCCCTCATACAGGTACTTGTGAATATGGGTGAGGAATTGGTCCTTTGCCTCTTTTGAAACAGCACTTAATACTAAAGAAGGATACTTCTCTAAGGCAGGATAGCGTTGATAAAACTCCTGCTTTACTTTTTCAACATCTTTACAGAGGTCTTCTTTATTAAAGAGAATGCACACCGTGGCTTTGACCTTTTCTACCAATTGAGCAATCCCGTCCTCCTCTTCTCCACTGGAGCGGGTCAAATCGACAATATAGGTAATAATATCGATTCCCTCATCTTGTAGGGTGTTCACTGCTTGCTCGTACATAGATTTGTTGAGTTTATGCTTACCCTTGTGAATGCCCGGTGTATCAAGAAAAACAAGCTGTAAATTCTTTTCGGTGTAGATCCCCCGCATATTGCTTCGCGTAGTTTGAGGCAGAGCGGTTGCAATGGCGAGGTTCTCCTCAAGAATGGTATTGAGTAAGGTTGACTTGCCACAATTCGGTCGTCCAATAAAAGCAATAAATCCTGATTTATAAGTGCCTTTGTCTATGTTGTTACTCATATCCCTTATCCTGTAGGACCTTCTAAGTTTTTTTTCTTCTCTATTTGCAATCGTCGTATATACTTTCTCATGACCTCGGCACCCAGATAACTTGAATGCACGGTCCAGTAAGCATCGTGAACTGTCACAACACCAACTGCCACATGCTGATCTTTATCACTCTTATGGCGACAAAATCCCACAAACCAATCGACCTTACCGATCTCGTCTTTGTCAACATTCCCGGTCTTGCCACCATAATCCATCTCTTTAAAGCGGTTGGACTGCTTGATATAACGAAAGGACTTTCGTGCGGTTCCATAGCGAGCCACCTTTTTCATTAGTCCCTTTAGCTCAACGACGGTCTCTGGCTGTACAGGAAGACGCCACAGTTTTCTCTCCCGGGTGTATCGACGCTCCTTGCTGGTATTGTCGGCAACGCTATCCACAATGGTAGGTGCATACATCTTTCCCTCATGGGAAACACAGGCTGCAATCATTGCCCCAAAGAGAGGAGAAATACAAGTATTCTTATTAAATCCAGAGGCAACTTCGGCTGTGGCAAAACCCGTATCAGGACAGACAAAGAGAGGGCGCATATTTTTAAGCTCAAAGGGTATAGAAGCGTTAAACCCAAACTTGAGCGCATACTCTTGCAGTCCATCTGGTCCAAGCATAAAAATACCAATGCGCCCAAAAAGAGGATTAATAGAATAAGCAAAGGCATCTTGAAAGGGAACTTCTCGGAAAGGATCAAGCTCTGGCTTCAGCTGCGATAGGTACAGCGTGTGATTCGATCCACGCATTTTTAACGGGGTATCTCCCTTTAGACCAGCTTTCTCAATCCCTGCAGCTGCAGTTATGGTTTTAAATATTGAGGCTGCAGGAAAAATGTTGCTGCAATAGAGTCGCCTGCCAATCGATACTTCTCCCTCCCGTGTATAAGAGACAAGGGAGAGGATCCTCCCGGTGTGGGGTTCCATTGCAACAATAGCACCATACTTGGGATGGTACCGTTTAAAAAACTTCTTCCCAATCCGTTGTAATGTTGAATCAATGCTATAATGAATACGGAGCGACCTTTTTTTTAAGGAGATAAGATCAGTGGCATCATCAAAACCCGGTGGATAGTGGACAAAAAGATCAGTCACATCCTCCTTTGAAAGGAGCTTCGAACGTTCCAATTTCTTTTTGCTAATTGGTTTAGGACTCTCTTTTTTTTTGCTTTTTTGAACTTTTCCCTCTTTTTTTACCGGTTGTGTATGGAGCTCTTTTTCTGGCGGTTGAACACCGTTACTAACACAACTCCGGGAAAACCACACTCCTATGGTACAAAGAATCAGAATAAGAAAAAATCGAATCCGTCCTTTACGAGGAATAGAAAAACTTTTTTTAGAACTTTTTTCCCGTGCTCTCTTTAGTAAGGGAGAATCTCTATGCATTATCTAAATTTAAAAATCTTTTGTTCTAATTAGGTGAAAAAAAGTGATAGAGGAAAATAGTATCCCTCTATCACTGGCGGTTAATAATTTTTTCGAATTAGAAGCTTAATCCAGCCTTGATTGTTACGGTCTTATCGTCAAGAAGCTCCGTATGGGTTTCATCACTCCAAATCCATCCATAGCGGGTTTCCCAAATAATAAAGGTGCCAGCAACAACCTCGCATCCTAATCTATATCCCCAATAGGTGTGGGGTGACTGATAGAAGAAGTTATTGTTTACAATAAGATTTTGATCATAAAAGGCTTCTACCATGTTTACTTTGGGGATACGCTCCAATATGACATCACCAATTCGAAGGGTACCATTAAAGCGCTGATCCTTTATCCGGTTTGCTGAAGTATCAAAGTTTTCATACTGTTTATAATAGGATATCTCCGAAGAATCGACTTCAGGCCCCAAAAGCATCTGATAGCGGGCATCTAAAATAATAGCATTCTTAATATTGAATCCTATCTGCCCAAAGACACCATTGAGGTTGGCTGAATCCAAGGTGTGCTCCTTGACCACAATGGGATTGCGGGTGATACGATCACGTAAATAGTAGGTGTTAAAGTAGCCAGGTACAAAACGATCTCTGATATGACGATATTCTAAACTAGCCAAGACCGGGCCAACCTTGAGTCCCACACCGGGTGCACCAATACCCCAGCCCTTATAGAGGTTGTCATCATCCTCATCATCGAGGGTAACACCACCCTGTGCATAGAGATCAAGCTGGAGCAGCTTTGTTTTCACAATAGGTATGATAATATCGGCACCGACAATAGTAACCGGATCTGTCGTGTCCTTGGCCCATTGATCTGCATGCTCTACCTTTGTGTCATAATCTTCATTCACTCTATGAAGCATAACAATATCATTATACCCATCTAAAGTGTGATAGGTGTTATAGAGATAGGTACTGTCAGTCCTACCATCCATATCCCGGTCCCACTTTTCACCCTCTAAATCATAATCCCAATCACGGGCTTGGGCATACTGATTGAGATCAGAGGCGATCATACCGCTAATACTCATCCAACTCAATACCGGAGCTTCAGTTTTCTTAAATGGCTTAAATCCAATCTTTCCCGCTAAGATACCACCGTCATTGGCAAAATCCATGAAGTCCGGCACTAGGGCCTGAAGCGAAAGACCAATGGGACTCACATCATTCACTTCAAGCTCCAACCCCAAAAGCTTTTTATCGGGATAGGCAAGCATATTCGTAAAGCGATCAACCACAAAGCCATAACCAAAGGTCACATTGTCAAGACCACCCAGTTTGGTATAAAAGGGGTCACCGGATTTGTTAAAGCGGATATATCGAATTTTTCGTGATAAGGAGCGAGCCGCCTCTTTGCCATCTTGAAAGTCCCAGCCTTTGTTACTAAAGTTTCCCTGACTATTAAGAAATACCTCCAGATCAAAGCAGACGCCAAAACGCCAGATCGGTACATCAACTGCTATGGCTAAACGGGTCCACTGCTCATTGTCAACCGTGACCATTCCCGCACTGACCTCCCAGGCTGGTTGGTCCGGTGCTTTTTTATCACCACTCTCCTTTTTTTCAGCCTCTGATTGAGGCTCCTCTTCCTTTTTAGGTTCTTCTGGAGTAGGTGTTGGAGAAACTGTGGCACTTTCGGTGGGTTGCTCAGTAGATTTCTTTTCTTGCTCTTTTGGTGGCTCTGGCTTAGTCTCTTTGACGACCGGCTCTTCTTTCTTTTCTACCGGTGGTGTAACTGGTGTAGGGGTCTGACTTGTTGTTTGGGGGGTCTCCTCTACAACAGGCGTCGGTTCCGGTTTTGATGTTGCAGCTGGCTCAAGTGGAAACGCCGCCGATTGTGCAGTCTCATCCTTGGCTTCCGCCTCATCGACCTCTTCAAAAAGAGAGCTTTGATCAGAGGCTTTTTTACTCACCGTTGCAACCCATGATTTTAAAGACTCCAGAGCTGCAGGAGGAAGTTCCTTTACTTGACTAAAACTGTTACCCTCTTTCTGAAAGGTACAAAAAGAGCCGGCACCAACATCTTGGGCTGCACCATCGGGCTTGGTCATGCGCATTGTGCCTTCAACAACTGCAACACTGGGGTTTCTCTCAGCGGTTATTTTAATTGCCGCAGCAGTACCTACCGGAGTGAAGAGACACTTTTCAGCACGAAATTCCAAGCTCTTATTGCCAGGGCCATCCTCTTTTTTAAAAAGAAGTTGCCCACCAAGTATGGTTAGGCTCAGCTTGGTCTCCTTTGCAAAGAAGACCAGAGAGCAACCATTCTTCAATCCCAAGGATACAGATCCATCAAGCGTTGCCTCGGCTGTTGGAGTATCTCCCAACGTTAGTGAGTCACCGCTTTCTAAAGAGACCTTTTCGGTTACTGTCTGCCACTCTGCATTGGTAGCTTTTTTAACCCGAACCCGTCCAGAGTTAACGGTAAGTTCAGTTGACACGGCAAGAGTGCTTCCTGCCAGTAGGCAGACAATTAGCAGACCCATAACTTTTCTGTAAACCATGGAATTACTCCTTGATTATATGTAGAATATTTCTATAAATTACTGTGTTACTATTAAATTATTATTCAATCTGGCATAAATCAAGTATTTACCGACTTCCCCACTCAAATACTTGACCGTCGGTGTAAATCATCAAAAAGCAGACAGTACCATACAACGGTATACACCAAGGGCAAACTCTTTTTATAGCTCTTCACGGAGCACGTAGGTATGTTTTGTTTGGATATGGGTGATCATCTCACCAATAAGGCCAATTGAGAAAAACTGGATGCCCATCAAAATGGCGCCGATTGACAAAAGGACCAAGGGGCGTATTCGCATGACCCCGGTTAAAATCCACTGTACTCCAAAATAGGCAAGAACAACCGTGCCAAGGCAGCCAAAAAAAATGCCCAATAGACCGAAAAAATGTAGGGGATTCTTCATATATTTTTTAAGAAAGAGGATCGTCAAGAGATCAAAGGGTCCAGCAAAGAACCGCCAGATTCCATACTTGCTCTTACCGAATTTGCGCTTATGATGCGGAACAACAACCTCAGTAACCCGAAACCCATTCCAGTGGGCAAGCGCAGGAAGGTAACGATGACGCTCTCCGTAGATTTCAAGGGTTTTTGCCGCATGTGCCCGGTACGCTTTAAAGCCACAATTAAAGTCATGGATCCGTAAACCCGACACCCGGGAAGTGACAAAATTAAAAAATTTAGACGGAACGGTCTTTGAGATCGGATCATATCGTTTCTTTTTCCACCCAGAAACAACATCCCACCCCTCATCAAGCTTGGCAAGCATTTCGGGAATGGCAACAGGATCATCCTGCAAATCAGCGTCCATAGTGACAATTACATCGCCCTCGGCTTTACTAATGCCAACACTGAGTCCTGCAGCCTTTCCATAGTTTCTGCTAAAACGGAAGAGGCGAATCTTCCCAGCATATTGGGCATGTAAGGATTTGCACACCTCATAGGAGTTGTCAGTGCTGCCATCATCGATAAAGAGGACCTCATAGGCAAAGGACTCTTTAATAAGTACCGCATCTATAGCCTTCATAAGGTCGGGAAGGCTTTCACTCTCATTGTAGAGAGGAATGACCACAGAAATCTTTTTCATAGGAGCTATTCCATATTCAGTTATCGCTATTTACATACATTTGCTTGGATCAGTATTCATTGCACTGATTCATCCGTATAATATAATTTGTATCACCGAAGATTGAACTCATTGAATGCATACAATTGCAGATCAACCAATGGAAAAAATAATAATAACACCGCTCATGGGTATGGGTGATACCCTAATGACCACTCCGGCACTCCGGTTGATCAAAGAGTATATACCAGACTGCGAAGTTACCTTCTTCACCTTTAATCGGGCAACCCAAGAGATTCTTTCTAACAATCCCTACATCGATCAGTTAATCTATAAGCCAATTAAAGTGACCAACGCGCCAGCAGCTCTTGCCCATATGCTCACCCATATTACGTTTCGATACACCACCTGTATAAATTTTTATCCATCGAACCGAACCCAGTACAATCTCTTTGCGCTGTTCACCGGTGCGAAGGTGCGGTTGGGTCATCGATATCTGCAAAAAGATTTTTCTCAGCTCAATTGGCTAAAAAACAGGACCATTAAAGAGAAATTTCATCTCCACTGTGTTGAAGAGAATGTACGACTGTTGAAGTTTCTCAATATAAACCACTCTCTTGATAGTATTGGTCCAATGGAGATTTTTTTAACACAGAAAGAGCGGGAAACCGCAACGAGTTATCTTAAAACGCTCCAGGGAAAATGTCTTGTCGGTGTTCATGCTGGTACGAGCACTTTTAAAAATCACCGCCATCGTCGTTGGCCAACGGAAAAATTTATCGACCTCATCAACACACTTCCCAAGGCCCAATTCCTTCTCTTTGGCACGGGAGATGAAGTGAAGCTGAACCAAAAAATCAAAGAGAGCATCGCCAACCCAAAACAGGTAACCGTGGTGGAGCACTTCACTCTCCGGGAGGTTTGTGCTATTATCGGTGAGCTGGATCTCTTTATTTCAAATGATTCGGGGCTCATGCACTGTGCGGCAGCTATGGGGACACCAACGGTTGCTCTCATTGGCCCAACCAATCCCCATTTTATACATCCTTGGCATGTACCACACCGGATTGTCAAGCAGGGGCTTTCCTGCTCACCCTGTTTCTACTATTCACCAAAGCCACTCTTTTGTAAGCTTGATAATTCCTATGCCTGTTTACGTGATTTAGAGGTCTCTACAGTAGTTAAGGCCAGCAAAGAACTTTTAGCTACGGCTGGTCATTGAGCATGCTGGTTTTACCAGCCCGGGTAACGATCCGTCCCTTTCCCTCATTTTTTGCTTGATACAAACACTTGTCAGCGCGGCGAATAAAGGTCTCCATGTTTTCATTGCCCTGATAGGCGGTAACTCCCATGCTGATAGAAATCGAGAGCGCTTGACTAGTATCACCAATTTTAAAGTTAAAAGACCTTTCACGGAGCAAATCGGAAATGGTCACCGCAATAACGTGGCTCCCCATCACTTCGGTTTCGGGCATGACAATGGCAATCTCATCACCACCATAGCGGAAAGCATAATGAGACTCACTGATTGATAAACAAATAATATCTGCAACCTGCTTTAATACAAAATCACCGGCCTGATGGCCATAATCTGTATTGAAATCACGGAAGTCGTCCACATCAATCATGATCAGAGCCAACGGGGTCTCATTTTTCTTGGACTCTTTAATGCATTCCTTAAGAATATCTTTAAAATAAATATGATTATAAAGCTGGGTTAATCCGTCTGTTTTTGCTTCTTCGGTCTTTCTCTCCAACTCAGAGCGGGTCTTCTTTAAGGCATCGGCAATGGCAAGATTGACCTTATCTAAAGAGAGAATACACTGCAATTTCGTCTCCTCCCCATGGATTTCCATTATTCCCGATGACACCTTTGGAAAAGAGGCACTTCCCACAACCGAAATGGCTGATAAATAGGTTAAATGGCCGATGTCTTTTTTCAAACCCACAATAGCCGAACCCACAGCGACGTTAATGACTTCGTTTAAAAAATCGCTCACCTCAACTTGCCAATTGCGCTGATTCTTTGGTGAAAAACCCTCTAAGGCCAATAATATTTTTGAGGCAGCCAGCGGTGGTATGGCTATTGTGTAATATCCATGGATAGGTCCTATAAAATGGATGATAACAATATGACCGGCTGGCTTGACATTAGCAATGGTTTTTAAGCTCTTTTTCTGAGGGACAAAGGAGAGTCCAACCATCTCCTCTATTGCAGAGGCTACAGCCTCGGCAAAGGCTTGTGTATGGCCCAATATGGTCTTAGCGAGATCAATATTTTTCATAGGGGGTGTTTTTTATACTATCATCTAATGTATAAGCAATGTGTCTAGGCAACAAAACCCTAAAAACCTGCGCCTTAAGCACCTTGTGCCAAAAGGCTTATCCTAATTATATCAGAAAGGTAAAAGAATTACAACATCTTACTGTACATTTTGACACAATCTGATGGAGCTGAGCTTATCTCCTCTGGTTTTTATTGGGATAGTGTTTTTTGCAATCGTTTAAAACAGTTTCTGATAAAAGCAAATAATATCTGGTAAAACACCGTGTGTCTCATAGGTTATTTTGTGATAATCCAATAGGTGCCTGTGCGTCTCACTCGGATGGCTGTGCGTCTCACTCGGATGGCTGTGCGTCTCACTCGGATGGCCGTGCGTCTCACTCGGATGGCCGTGCGTCTCATGCGGAGGGCCGTGCGTCTCAAGCGGATGGCTGTGCGTCTCATGCGGATGCTATATTAAATACCCCATTAAAATGTTCAATATTGATAATCATGGCGATTGTCCTTATGTCTTTAGTGTTGATCAGATAGAGCATCCTCAAACATTTTTCATTGGAGTAGTTGATTTTAAATTCCCTGAGAATGGCTATTAATGATACAATGAAAGGTGATACCTAAGATTGCTCCAATGATATTTTCTAATGCGTCAAAGGGATTAACACAATGAGAATTGTCACTCGACCAGATTTTGACGGTGTTGTCTGCGCAGCTCTTTTACGCCAAGTTTTCTCTGCATCAACACCCATTGTGTGGACAGAACCACGGGTAATGCAGAATAGAGCATTGGCAATATCCAATGAAGATATTATAGCTAATCTCCCCTGGCACTCGTCCTGCAAACTGTGGTTTGATCACCATATTTCAAACAAGCATGATTCAAAATTTGAGGGGGTTTTTCAGATAGCTCCTTCTGCAGCAGGACTAATCTACCACTATTACAAAGCCTCATTTTCTAATAACCAATACAAAGAGCTAATACATGAGACCGATAGGATTGATTCTGCCAATCTCAACCAAGAGGAAATTCTTAATCCAGAAAGGAATCCATGGTTGCTCTTAGCATTTACTCTCAGTAGTAGCAAGAATGAAGAAGGATACTGGGAAAAATTGGTCGAGCTTATAAGACTCAAGTGCGTCGAGAGCATTCTTGTGGACGAGGAGGTTGCCCATAAAGCTAAAGTATTTCTTTTCGATAGCGACCAGTACAGAGAGCTTCTTCTTTCGTCAACCTATAAGAAAAGCAACGTAACCATTACCGATTTTAGGCAAAAAAATGATATCCCCAAAGAGAATCGTTTTCTTGTCTTTGCCCTCTACCCCGACTGTTCTGTTAATATAAAAGTGTTCTACGATCCATCCAATGCAGACAAAGTTATCATGAAAGTTGGTCATAGCATTTTTAATCGCACCTGCAAAGTAAATGTTGGTAATTTGCTTAAAAAATATGGCGGTGGTGGTCATGTGGGAGCGGGATCATGCACATTTTCAAAAAAATTTGAAGAGCAGTATATAAATGAAATCTCTCAGGCACTTCTATCTTAGAAAAATGTAGGTAGAAAAGTGATTAATGATTAGTCTAGATAAGCGCGGACCGCAATTGAGAACTCATCTTGCGAGTATTGATATTCTCGCTTTTTCTTTGGAAACTGTTTATCAAATTCAGCAACGTCATTGGGCTCAACAGAGTAGGCCGGACTTAACTGGTAGTGCCATGGCCCTTCTTTAAAAATTCCTTTTTTAAGCTCCAGTACCAATAAGCCGTAGGGGTATCTCCCACTACTATCAGTGATCTGATAATCTTTACAACTGTGGAACCCATGCTTACAATAGTTGTGTGGATGCCCTTCAATGATAATTGCCTTCTCTTTATTCTTGATCGCAATCTTTTTTGTATGCTGAATTAACCTTGAGCCTATGCCCTGTCTTTGATAGGCAGGCAGCACACTGATAGGCCCAAAGGTCAGGGTGTCAATGTTGTTTCCCCGGTCATCAATAACTTTGGACCTAGTATACATGATATGGCCAACAATTTTATTTTGACAGAGGGCAACAACATTCAGTTCGGGAATACAATCAGGATGACCTCTTAGAACATGCACCAGATAGTGCTCATCACAACCGGGCACAAATTGGTTCCAAAAGGCCTCCCGGGTCAACTCTTCGACAATACGATGATCTTTTGGTTCTTCGGTTCTTAGGTCTAATTCCATAATGGCTACTTTTTATTTACACATTTTTCGAAATAACTTAATAATACTATTCCTATTTTATCTCCTCATTACATCACTAATCTTTACTTACAGAATGAAGAAAATAGCTCACAAACTACTGAGACCAATCCACGACTTTAAGTTTTGAGACTCTTTTAAACTCTTTGCTATTATTGGTTATGACGGTTAAGTTGCGTTTTCTAGCTTGAGCAGCAATGAGCATATCATTACCACCAATGATTTGGCCTTTTAATTCCAATTCTGCTCGAACGTCTCCATATTCCCAGGCATCTGATGAATTAAAGTCAATCACGTTAAAGGGTGATAATATTTTTAAAATAGCTTCAAGATTTTTCTCTTTTCTCTGACTTTTATTAACCCCATAGATTAATTCTCCTACGGTAATTGAAGAGACTGCAAAGTGCTCAGGGTTATGTCTTTTGAATTTTCTTTCTAATTTTATAGATTTTGAATTACACAAGAAAATGAGAATGTTGGTATCAACTAAATATTTCATTTAAAGGAAACTTTTTTAAGGGTATGGACTTTGTCTATTGTCTCAGGGAAATCTTCACCAATTTCTTTAATTCCTTCAGAAAAAAGCCCCCAGGGCTCATCCTTTGGAAGTAAAACAATCACATTTCCAATTTTATTAATTGCCACTTCCTTTGCACCAATACGAAAGTCTTTAGGGAGCCTCACAGCCTGACTGTTACCACTTTTAAATACTTTTGCCGTTTTCATGACGCCTCCAATGTATATACATTAATATATACAACATGAGTGTAATAGTCAACCATAATATTTGAAATGTAATTTTTTAACCTAACTTGAGTGATTGTTTTAAGGAAAGGTTGCGTTAGCTGTGCTATTAATGAGTTCATTAAAAACAGAGTTTAACCTGGAAGGTTAAGTGAGTATTTTAAAGAATCCCAGGAGTAGTGCGGATGACGTGAGATTTTCTAAATAAAATTGCTCATTTTAGGTTTAAACAGATTCTAATACAAACATTTGATTTTATCAGGAATTTCTTTTTGAAGTGTCTCCATTGGAGTCAACCACAAACAGCACTCCGCCAACGAGTGAGCCTATCACGCAAACAATGGTGGTCAGAAAGAGCATGATGGTTGCTTGCTCCACAGAAAAACCGGCAAGCCCAAAACAGACACCACCCACGGCTTCTCGGACCCCAAAGGGAAGCGGGATAATCATGAGGAGAGCAATAACTGAGAAGATCACAAAGAAGTAGTGGATCACAGCAAAACTAAAAAGACCTAAGGCCTGTGCGCAGACAATATTAACACAGATTCTAAGGCTTTGAATAATAAAAGAGATTAGGGCAACCTGAAAGAGGGCTTTTTTATCTTCCTTACCCCGACGATCAATAAAGACCTCATCAAGCACCTGAATAACAGTGTCGCGAATACCAAACTTTGGTAGTCGTAGCAGTAGTCCCCGAACGATCTTTTGTAGTCGTTGAGAAAGTAGGACAATAAAAAATCCAAAGAATATGGAAATAAAGAGTGCAAGGACTCCCAGAACCATAAAAAACTGCTTGTTTTGTTGAATATTGCTGATAAATATCACAACACCACCAATGATGGCAAAGATCGAAATTACCAAAAGTCCTGCAAGGCGGTCTAAAAAGGTCGAGGCAAAACTGGCTTTGCCACAGTTTTTATCCAGATGGAGAGTGGTTATTTTAAAGGCATCACCAGCAACTATTCCAAACATGAAATTGTTAAAAAAGATCCCCGCAAAATAGATTCGCAATACTCGACCAAAGGGAAGGTTTATATTTCGACTCCTCAATATGATGTTCCATTGCACCGCACCAAAAAAGACACTCACCACAAATAGAACAACACCAACAACAAGCCAGTTATAGTCAGCTTGAGAAACAGTTATGCATATATCATTCCAACCATATTTTTGGATTATCCAAAAGAGAATACCGGCAGTGACAGTAAATTTTATAAGCTGGGTAAGAATTTTTTTTAGATGCATGATTTTCGGGAAATTTGATCGTACCTTAGCTATTTGGTTTTGGTTGATACAACCACCAACTGTTATAGGAGGTCAC
This sequence comes from Chitinivibrionales bacterium, assembly GCA_028278335.1. GTDB lineage: Bacteria > Fibrobacterota > Chitinivibrionia > Chitinivibrionales > JANQEN01 > JANQEN01. The sequence goes on from JANQEN010000203.1 coordinate 204,849, forward strand.
CTTAGCAAGAAAGCTCCATCCCTGGGTCTCTAAATAGGTGATGATTTGGGATTTAATAAAATCCTCAACCATGACATACACCTCTTTACCCTGTGAAATAATCTTTTGTGCTCCCTCAATAACCTCCTGTTCAACACCTTCCACATCAATTTTAAACACAATGGTATCATAGGCGGCAATCTGATTATTCAGAAGTGTGTCCAATTTACGCGTCGTAATAGTAACAGTGGAAAGCTTCTCCTTCTCTCCAGGTTTCATAGTGCTTGAGCCAGGAGTCATGGTATTGAGTTGCATGGGAACATTATCTTTATCTTCGTTGAGGAGTGCCACAGGAAAGACCTCCACGCTTTTTTCAAGACTATTTAGGGCAATGTTTTCTTTGATTAGCAGACAACTTTGATCGATTGGCTCAAAGCAGTGTATGGTCACAGGTTTGCCCCTAAAGGCATTACCCACTAACACGGAATAGGAGCCCAAATCACCACCCACATCTAAAAAGAGCACCTTTTTATTCTCTCTAATCTTTGAGTCAATAAGGCGAATGAGATAGTTTTGATCACGACGCTCAAAGGCAGGAGAAACATTAGCTGCATCGGAGGTGTTGGGGCGAATTTTAAATAAACCAAATTTTGTCTTTATCGTATTAATAGCATACTTCCAGGTGACGTTACTCTCATAATCCTTAAATTTGGCAATGGAGTAGCGGAATTCGTACCACCATAATCGTACCCGCGGTGAGGAAACCTCAAAGGGGAGGATTACCTTATAATAGAGATAGGATAGATAAAAACTCACTTTGTCTGCAAAAGAATAGGAAAATTTTCTGTTCATGGGCCAACTGATTTGATTTAAAGTAATACTATATGTCAGATTATAATTGAAAAAGTTATATAGTTCAGTATAAAAGATAATCGGTGTATTAAAAAGGATTTATACGATTACGATTAATCAAAAATAATATTTTACTCCTCCCTATTGCTTAATGTGTTCCTTCTATTTAACCGTATGTTATTTTATTTGAACCTGTAACTGATTAAAACTATAAGGATATGAAAGTTATTCCAATGAATAAATCAACAAAAGAAAAACAAACAATTCCTGCAATAGAACCAGAAAAAAACATTAAAATGTGGTGGTATCTTTCAGGTCTTGTGGTTCTCTGTGTCATTTTCTACTATCGAATTATTTTTGGAGTGGGAAATTTTTGGGAAGATCTGATCTATTTGGAATTCCCCCATCGAGTCTTTGCCCGTGATGCACTGCTTTCGTTTCAGTTTCCCCATTGGAACCCTTACACCTTTAGCGGTATGCCCTTTTTTGCATCGCTCAATACTGGGGTGCTCTATCCATTCAACCTGTTGATTTCGCTCTTTCCTGTTAGCAATGCAACCTATTGGTATTTACTACAAAATATGATTGTTGCCCATTTTCTCTTTGCCGGGATTTCCATGTTTTTTTATATGCGTCATAGAAAGTGTAGCGGCAATGCATCATTCTTTGCAGCGCTGGGTTTTATGTTCTGTGGATTCTTTGTAACCCATGTGGTTCACTCAATGATGCTCAACATACTGGTGTGGCTTCCCTTGGTAATTCTCTTTTTAGAGAAGGGTATTAAAGAGCATGCTTTGCACCATCTACTTATATCCGGCCTTATTCTAGGAGTCTCAACTTTAGCAGGTCATCCTCAAATAACCTTTTATGAGTTCCTCTTCTTAGGATGCTATGGGTTATATCTTTGGTGGTCAAAGGAAGAAAAATCTATCTCTGGCATTCTCTTTCTTGTCATCCCCTTTGTCATTGCTGTGGGCATCGCAATGATCACTCTGCTACCTGCTATGGAGCTTAATGCTAACTGCTCCCGTGTCTCCTGGACCTTTGAGCAAGCCTCTGAAGGTTCGATTAAGTTCATTCACCTCTTAACGCTTTTTATCCCAAAGGCGTTTGGGGCGTGGACTGGCCCTGATAGCGATGCTCCGCGCTTCTGGTTAGATGGTCCTAACTATGGCTACTACACCTTTTGGGACACCTGTATCTACGCGGGTATTGCTATTTTTATTCTTGCCTTAGTTCAGTTTAAGTACACCAAAAAAAGTTCCTTTGTGCTTTTCTCTCTGATTTGGCTTATAACAACTTTTGCTATTGCTCTGGGAAATCATTTCTTTATTTACAAACTACTTTTTAATTTTGCGCCCGGTTTTAGCCGATTTCGGACTCCCACTAGAATCACCTTTACCTGGTGCTTTCTCTTACCTACTCTTGCGGCAACCACCTTTGATCAACTCCGAAATCGAGAGTTTATTAAAAGTATACAAAAACCGCTTTTTATTATTCTGGGTGTAAGTGCAGCTCTGGCCCTTATCACAGCACTGGGTATGCTTAAGGGGCTTTTTCCTATTCAGATGGAAGATGAAAAAAATATGCACCATGCCTCAAAGCAGGGTTTGATCTTACTCTTTAATGTACTTGCCTTAGGTGTACCACTTCTTCTTTTAAGCCGCGAGAAATTGAGCGCCTCTGCTACCCAATACATTATTATTGGTGCACTTTTTATTGATCTGCTTATATTCGGCTCTACTATTCATATTACAAAGAACGAGAGTGCTGCCCGCCACTTTAATCAGGCAAAGGAGATCACCGAGGCCTTGCAAAAGGAATCTAAAAAGGAGACCTTTCGAGTAAATGCCCGTCAGTTTACACCCAGCCCTGATGAAATGATCTTTCGTCAGAGTGGGCTGATGATGCTCAAACGTAACCAGGGAATGATTGACAAAATTCAAATTACTGAGGGTTTTAATCCGCTCAATCTTTTTCGCCGTCTACCACCTCTTAAGGGAGACAAATTAGATGCGCTTTTAGATTTAGAAAATATCAAGTATTATGTGAATCCACACTACAGCAAAGCGTCTCCTAACTTGATCCTTCTAAATAAAGACAGACTCCCCCGAGCAAAGATGTTTTATAAAGCCCGTGTGCTGGAATCTGATTCATTAGTTAAAAAGTATATGTTAGAAAACACCTTCGATTATCGGGAAGAACTTCTTCTCAGTAAAAAACCATCAAACCCCCTACCCGATGATCCGAACCTGGTGGATAACCGTGTGACAATCAAGAAATACTCCCCCAACAAAATCATACTCAGTGTTACTACAGAAAAGAATGGCCTTCTATGGTTGAGTGAAATTTGGTATCCTGCTTGGAAGGCTTATATTAATGGAAAAAAGAGGGAAATATTGGTTGCCGATTATAGCTTTAGGGCAATAGAAGTACCCGAGGGTACCCACACGGTTGAGTTTGTGTATCGATCTTCTAAATTTACTTTAGGAATGATTATGACTCTTGTCACGCTTCTTATTGCCTGTGGCTATTTGGGATATGTTCGATTCAAAACCGTATCAAATAAGAAACAGTAAATCCACAAAAGATAATTTAAAATATTGAGCCTAAGACAACGAGTAAAGTTATAATACCCCCTACTGCCCAGGAGGTTACATCCTTAACTGCAAAGAGGACTGGATCGCTGTCAACCATCTCCCGGTTTGCCAGAAACCAAATACGGGTAAGCCAATAAATTAAAAAGGGCCCAATAGCCCAGAGGTACATAGGTTGAGAGTAAAGAGCAACAGCCTCATTACTGTTAGTGATATAAAGAAAAAAGACCAACACGCTGATAAAGCCACTGGCTATACCACAAATCTGGACAAGGGGCATATCGCTAACAGTATAACCTCGTCCATCAAGCTTGCTCTTATCAGTGTGACTATAATGTTCTAAATCAATGAATCGTTTTAAAAGAGCCAAACTGAGAAAGAAAAAGGTTGAAAAGGCAAGGAGCCAAGGAGAGACCGGAACCTCTGCAGCTACACCACCAGCAAAAATTCGCAAAGAGTAGAGGGCAGAGAGCCCCAATACATCAATGACAATCCGAGACTTTAAGAATAGCGAGTAAATGAGCGATGCAATAGCATAGAGTAGGGTGATATAGAGAAACTCTATTCGCATGGTAAAAAGCCCCATAGCAATACTTACTATAAAGGCGAGATCCGATAGTACCACACCACCAATGAGCGATATATCACCTGCAGCAAGAGGGCGAAATCGTTTCTTAGGGTGTTTTCGGTCAGATTCCAGGTCAAAGAAATCATTGACAATGTAGAGTGATGAAGCTGCAAGGCTAAAAACAACAAAAGCCTTTACACAGGAGATGACCTTATCAACATCGCTTATTTTGTGAGCCAAAAACAGTGGAATGAGAATAAGGAAGTTTTTTGTCCATTGGTGTGGTCGCAATAGCTTTACATAAGCACTAATCCCCTTAGAATTCCTAGGAAGTACCGTAACGTCTGAATAGGATTTTTGCACCTCTTTAGTGAATCCCGACACATTAGCAACCACAAAAACCCTTTTTGATTCATTCCAGATGGGTATATCAGCCCGACTATCACCTATGTAGCTAAAGCTCTTCTCTTTGCAAAACTCCTTTATTTTTGCTAATTTATTAACTCCCCGGAGATTACCTTCCATGGATGTACCAAAACTGGCTTCAAAAAGATCAAGGTGGGCAGCAATTGACTTAACAATTCGTTGCTCACTGGCAGAGGCTAAAAGTAGTCTCTTTCCTTCCTTTTTTAACAAAGCTAACTTTTCGAGAAGCGCCCTATTATAGGGAAGCGTTGCTGCATCGGGTTGTACAACATTTGCAAGTTTAACTTTTAGATAGGCTTTTCCACCCTTGATCAACCAAAGGGGGACTAAAAAGAGAAGAAAAAAATTATGACGGGCAATGAGAAAGATTGATTCCCACAGAATATCTGATTGAATCAAGGTGCCGTCCAGATCAACGACAATGACATCTTCCTTTGCCATTTCTACTGTTTCCTTCTTTTACGAAGAGAGAACTCCGGTGCCTCTTTTATACAGGTTCCTAAAATACGCATGGCCCGGGCCATCATCTTCATGGTCTCTTTTCGCAATTTAACCGGTATGGTGCCCACATCATCCCACCCTTTTATTGTAAGATCATTGGGATCCTTTGCACAGGATTTCCAGTTTTGAAAGAGCTTTCCCCATTCACTCTTTAAGATACGATGTATTCCCTTTTGATGAAAGGGATACCAAAATAGGTCATGATAGATTACGCTGGCCATATATGACCAGGGTGCTAAAAAGGTCTTTAAAGACCATTCCAAAGGTTTCTTTAGTGGTCCCCAGTAGATTTTGTGTTGCATTCGACTGGCAAAGGTCATCTTTTTGTAGGGGCCGACAAATCCCCAATTCTCCTTACCAGCCTCTTTATCACCAACGATTTTAATCTTGCTGATGTCACCGCACCCAAGTTCACGCTCATGGGCAAGGCGAATAAATTTTATTGAGAGCGGGTCAAATCCCATTAGTTTTGCAGCCACCGTATCTATCGCAACTTGATCAGCTGATGCAAGGATAACATTCTTTACATGGGGTATCATACAACGTGGACCAGGTCCGTCTCCAGCAAAGGTCCCGTCCATAACGGCAAATACACCTCGATGGATCTTTTTCTGAATCATCAACAGGTCAACCAATGTTTCATGAATAACAGGGTGTGTCCAGTGCCGTCTTTCGTTGAGTAAACCACCAAAGGCGTTTTTCATAGCCCCAGTAGTAGTAGTAAAAATATGAGTCTTTACCGTAGGGAGGTGAATAATGCTTTCGCCAATAAAGCGCTTTGGTATCATAAATCCCTTTGGATAGACATCATTAAGACAGAGAAACTCCTTGGTCAAGTCACCCACGGCATCTTTGATGGAGACCCACTCCTCACCTTCATAGAGGTGGATGTTGCGAAGCTTGTGAAGGTCGGTCACATCGACCTGTTTGTTCTCTCGTTCTCCCAGATGAGCATCAATGACCACTGTACGATTATGGCAGCCATGAATAAGGTTGGGATCATAGCCATCACGTTTCATCGCCCTGATAACCCCCTCCATCTGCCAAGGTGTTGTAGAGCTTCCAGGATAGAAAAAGTGCCAGCTAATATTAATTTTTAAAGCAGTATCCACATCTTTTGGAAGATGTGTTTGGTATTCGGCAAGGTTAAGGAGCTTCCAATAGTCTTCTAATACTGTCTGGGGGGATGTTTTTACTACTGCAACCGTTGCTTTGTGAGCCATGTCCTTTTTAAACCCTCTCCTAGGTAAAACTAGTATAGAATTAACAATCTACTCTAAAAAACCCAAAAAAGTCACTAATTTACAATGAGGTATTACTGTCTTGCCTTGTTGTATCCAGAACTTCCTTCTTGACCATTAGTTGGCTGATAAGAACTGAAGCCCGCTTGTCATTAGGATGCATGGATTGATATTTATGTAATGTAGCGATTGCACTATCAATAAATCCTGCATCCTCAAAGTTTTTTGCAATCATAGCATAGGCTTGCCAGGGATCTTCCTCTTGGATAGCAAGCTTCTCGAGCACTGCATTAGCCTTAACTTTCTCACCCTGGATATAGTAAATTCGTGCCTCCTGCTGGAGGTATTCCTGTCTATTGGGCTCTAATGCCTTGGCCTCATTAAGTTTGTTTAGCGCTTCGTCAAATTTTTTTTGGTCCAAAAGAATCTGCTGTTGCAGCATGCGCACACGCCAATTCCACGGCATAATGGCGATACACTGGTTTAGCTTTTCCTCAATGATCGGATAATATTGCTTTTCAAGCTCTTCATAGAGCTTCTTTTGATCAGCCAAATCCTTTTGCATTGCCACAGCAATAGGGTCACCTTTAGCCGCCGTAGTATCTTTTAATTGAAGCTCCAGTTTTTCTATTCTCCCAGCCTGTTTAACAAGTTTCTGTTGAAGCGTTATAGCAACCTGAATAAAACTTGCCGAATAGTTGGAGACCAATTTTAGGGTTGTCTCGCTAAGAGGGACTTTGCTGTCTCCCAATCCACGAAAACGATACACTTTGTTAAGAAGAAACATGGTACGCTCTAAATTTACCGCCTTTTCACTGGATACTATATGCGGTAAGCAGCGGTATACTAAGCCCTGCATTTGTAAATAGGGTCGTAATCCCATGAGATTTTCATTTGAGACTGTCACTGCAAAATAGATCGGTTTCTTCCAATTATTGGCATCAACAATGTTGACCACCATCTGATCTTGAACTCGTAGTAGCTGTTTAGTGTCTCTTCCGGGAAGTTGTACTGGTATATTGGCCTTCGGCATTTTATATTGAACAGACTGTTCTATTGGATTAAGCTTTAGCACCAACCGGCTGGAGATATATTCATCGGTAAAGGATATGGGAACCTTGGGCTCCAACTCCTTAAGTTGTCGTATATACCAGAGGGTGTTGAGAAGACTTAGGTTTACAATACGTACATCCCGTCGAATTCCCTCTGCTTCCTGTAGAAACCAGAGTGGAAAGGTATCGTTGTCGCCATTAGTAAAAAGAATACCATCCTTTTCACAGGACATGAGCAAGTTATAAGCATAATCATAGGGTATCCAGTCGTTTCGACGCATATTCTCGGTAAAATTTTGTGAGAAGGGTAACGCCGGAGATGCTGCAAACAGTATCACTAAGACCGGTGCCAGCTGTTTACGGTAGAAAAGATTTTTACTTGTAAAGAGTGCATGGAGAATACATCCAAAGGCAATACCTATCCACATTCCAAAGAACATGAACCCGGAAGTAAAGAAATAGTCACGAATACGGACCTCTCTATGCTGCAGGGGCATATCACCGTGTCTACCATTTTGTACCCACGCTTCATATTCGCGTTTCATTGGACGAGTTCCATCGGCAAAATTCATATAAAGGACCAAAATCACCGACCCAATGAGAAAAAGAAAGATAAGTAGGGTGGCCATTTTTTTATCCCTCTTGTAGAGATAGGACCAACCATAGAGCATTACCATTGTGGGAATCAGATAGAGAAAAAGGCGTAAAAAGCCTCCTACCATGCCCCAGTTTTTCACCACTGTATCATTACGATCGGTCCATATGGAGCGACCAAAATGAAAAAACTGAGTTAGGTGAAAGCCACCATACCCCATATGCCCATCAATACCAAATTGTTTGTTCCAAGCTCCCAGACGATGAAACATCCTAGTGATCATTGATTCAGAGCCATACTGTTTTCGTTCTAAAAAGTAGCGAAAGGCTCCCCAATCTATAGAACCCGATTCATCAACCTCTACTACCGGATGGTTTTCGTCAATAATTGGATTTAAGGCAGATCGAATAGGGATATAAATATGAACCGAGTAACCAACTAAGGCAAAAAAGGCAATCCAAAAGCACAAACGCCACTGTTTTTTAGCCTTCTTTTCCATGAGTGACATTATCATGGTTATCACAATTGTTATTGGGCCAAGCCAGAAAAATAGAGCCACATTGTAAATAACCGCACCCATCGCCAAACAGGAAATCCAAAGACGCCAATCCTTCAATTTTGTTTGATCGGAGATCAATACGAATAGGAAGACTGGAATGAGAGCAAGCATTGACATCATGTGGATACCAATACCTAAAAAGGCGACATAGGCAAAGAGAATGAGTAGTCTGTCTCGGCTGGGATCTTTACTCTGCGCCCAGACAACTGCAAGCCAGGTACATAATACTACCACCAACATAGATGGAATATACACAGAAGCCTCAACAGAGCTAAACCAAAAAGTGTACCCAAAAGCGCAAAAGAATGCACCCACCACTCCCGATAGGTATATGGTGGTTCTCTCCCATTGCTCCTGAGGAGTGCCCATCCAAGAGACCATTGCCCGAACAATAATCAGATATATAAACAGTGAAGTAAAGCTTGCAGCAAAAATTGAGATTAAATTAATCCGATAGGCCACTTGATTAAAAAAGAAAAAAAGTATAGAAAAGACTCGGCCTAAAAGAACATAGAGAGGATTTCCTGGAGGATGAGGAATAGCTAAGGAGTGCGATGCGCCAATATACTCACCACAATCCCAAAAAGCCACGGTCGGGGCTACGGTGATGAGATAGGTCAAAAAGGTAAGTCCAAAAACCAAAAAACCAAACAATAGGGTGTGTTTTCTATGCTCTTGTTCCATAGCTTGTTATATCCTTCAGGTCAGAGGTTTGCTTGCTGTTTATTATGCAGGCTACTGTTTAAATTCATTCTGATAGAGTGAATCTAAGACCCCGTTAATAAACTTGCCTGACTCCTCAGCGCCATAGATCTTGGCTAGCTCAACAGCCTCATCCAAAATGATCTTGTGTGAGAGTTCAGGACAGTATTGCAGCTCGGTCACGGCCAAACGAAGAATATTTCGGTCGATGGTGGCCATTCGGCTGACAACCCAATTCTCGGCAAACTTTTGAATGAGGGCGTCAAGATCTTGTAGATTTATCTGCACCTTCTCAACAAGCATTCGAGCATAGGCAGCCATTTTGTCACTGACCGACGCTGCGTCTTTTATTGTTTCAAATATGGTTTGGGTATCTTCTCCGGAGCGTAAATCACAGGCATACAAAGCTTGCAATGCCAATATTCGCGCCTTTCGTTTATTTTTTGTTGTCATTGAACTGTTGGTTGTTTTTTTCTAAAAGTAAACGATTCACATTTGGAAAGTATCAATTTTTATTTAAAGCTTATCCATCAGGTTAACCATTTCAATGGCTGAAAGCGCTGCATCAAATCCTTTGTTCCCTGATTTGGTGCCTGCGCGCTCAATTGCCTGCTCAATGGTCTCAGTAGTGAGTACACCAAAAATTACTGGTTTTGTTGCTTCTAATCCCACCTGAGCAATTCCCTTGGAAACTTCCGCTGCCACATAATCAAAATGGGAAGTAGTTCCCCGAATGACTGCACCCAAACAAATTACCGCATCATATTTATCGGAATGTGCCAATTTCTTTGCTATAAGGGGAATCTCAAATGAGCCAGGTACCCAAACTATCGTAATGTCATCCCGATTAACCTGATGTCGCACCAGACAGTCAATGGCTCCTTCGAGCAGTTTTTTACTGATGAGTTCATTAAAACGACTGGCTATAAGGGCAAAAGGTTTTCCAGAAGCATCTAATACTCCCTCTATTACGGTTGACATATATATCCTCCCTCAATAAGGTGGCCAAGTTTTGTTTTCTTTGCTGATAAATATTTCTGATTTTCCTTTTTTGCTTTGATTTGAATTGGTATCCGCTCAACAATCTCAATACCATACCCTTCCAATCCTACAATTTTTCGTGGATTGTTGGTCATGAGACGAATCTTTTTAACCCCCAAATGGGCAAGAATCTGGGCCCCGATTCCATAATCTCGAAGGTCTGGAGGAAAGCCTAATTCCACATTGGCTTCAACAGTATCCATACCTTTGTTTTCCTGCAGCTCGTAGGCCTTAAGTTTATTGACAAGGCCGATCCCACGCCCTTCCTGGCGAAGATACAGAATGATTCCGTTCTCCTTGCTTACCATCTCCATGGCATGACGAAGCTGGTCACCACAATCACATCGCAACGACCCTAAAATATCACCAGTAAAGCACTCAGAATGAACACGGACAAGTACCGGTGTATCAGGTGAGACATCTCCCTTTTGCAGAACCACATGTACAGCTTTAGAGAGTTTCTCCTCATAGGCTTTCATGATAAATGGACCATATTCTGTGGGAATTTTAACAGCAGTGGCACACTCTACTAAGCTTTCATGAACCGTACGATAACGAATGATGTCGGCTACAGAAATAATCTTGATATCATGCTCTTTGGCAAACTCTTTAAGCTGCGGCATTCGCGCCATGGTACCATCTTCATTCATTATTTCGCAAATAACCCCGGAGGGAAATAGTCCAGCTAGACGGGCCAAGTCAACCGAAGCTTCTGTCTGTCCACAACGGGCCAAGGTGCCCCCCTCTTTTGCCCGGATGGGAAACATATGACCGGGTTTTACAAAATCAGCTGGTTTGCTTGCTGGATCAACTAAACGCTGAATTGTCTCATTACGATCCGAGGCTGAAATGCCAGTGGTCGTACCTTTCCGTGCTTCTACAGAAACAGTAAAAGCTGTTTCATAGGGAGAGGTATTATCAGAAACCATCATTGGTATGGCAAGCTCTTCGAGCCGTTCGGCAGTCATCGAGATACAGATGAGCCCCCGTCCGTTTTTTGCCATAAAATTGACCTTCTCAGCGGTACTTTTTTCCGCAGCAAAGGCAAGATCACCTTCGTTCTCACGGTCCTCATCATCCACAATGATAACAAACTTTCCTTGACGATAATCCTCAATAATGCTTTCAATCTCTTTAAACTTTTTCAAAATCCACTACGCTCCAATAAAGACATTAAACTATTACTTTCCCCTGAAGAGGAGCTCGGCTCCCCGCTCCTTGAACCTTGTTGCAAATTGGTTAATTGGTGATAAATATATCGTGCCAACACATCGCACTCAATATTTACCTTCTTTCCAACCCCTTTTTCCATTAGGGTGGTCTGTGCTAGAGTATGGGGAATAAGGGATAGTGTAATACAACTCTCATTATACTCGACAATCGTAAGGCTGATCCCATCAATGGCAACAGATCCCTTGGGTGCCATGAAACGTATCAATTCCTTTGGTACTGCAATAGAAAAAAGGATACTATCACCAACCTTATTTCGCGATTTGATCTCCCCCACACCATCAACATGACCAAGGACCATATGTCCATCTAAACGTCCCTGAAGTGGAAGTGCTCGCTCAAGATTAACGTTATTCCCAGAAAATACATTTGAAAGTGTAGTGTGCTTTAAGGTTTCATGAACTGCGGTAAAAGAGAAACAATCACTCCTAATCCTTTCCACCGTTAAACACACACCATCGATAGCTATAGAGTCCCCCAGTGAGGCTTTAAAGTTATTTTCCATAACAGCGATACCCAAGGTTACACTCTTGCTTCCCCTCTGAACTGTTTGTATTGTTCCAATTGTCTCTATAAGTCCAGTAAACATATCTATTTCCAGTGTGGCAAACCGGTAATCATATAGTCATTACCAAATTGAGCAGTCTCTAAATCAGCCAAAGCTATGCTGTTCTTAATAGCCAGTCCCTGTGAAAAATAGAGTCCTTCAACTCCCTGACCAATGATGCTGTTCCCATAAAATATATAAAGCCGGTTAACCAGTTTCTCCTCTAATAAAGAGGAGGCTAGTTTTTGTCCTCCTTCAAAAAGAATACTCATAATACCATTCGCATAGGCCATGTTTAAAAATGAGTGTAGATGTTGCGTCGTCCTTTTTTTACCCGTGTGCCATATTTCAACACCATCAGGTGCAACATCAATGGTAGGGCTTCTACCTCCTTGACATACTATAATACTTCTAATGGAATTTGCACTGGATCGAAAATGACTCTTTTTTCCACAGGATGGGCTCGAAGCAAAAACAATTCGAATAGGTGAAACTCCCTTAACGTGGCGAACAGTTAAATATGGATTGTCTGCTTTCAAGGTTCCATGACCTATGGCAAGAGCATCGTGTCGTCTACGAAGATCATGCACAAAGGTTCTGCTTTGTATCCCAGTTATCCATTTTGACATTCCCTGTTTATCAGCAATTCGTCCATCTAAAGTCATTGCAAGCTTTAGTGTGATCCAGGGTGTTTTATTCGCAACTGACCAGAAAAAATCATCATTTAATTTTTGAGCTTCTCTTTTCAGCAATCCCGTTTGAACAGAAATTCCTTTTCTCCGAAGAAAGGCGATTCCCTTTCCATTGACAAGTGGATTACTATCCTTTGTAGCAACCACGACTCTACTTAAACCAGCATTAAATATGCTTGTGGTACAGGGAGGTGTCTTACCAAAGTGATGACAGGGCTCTAAGGTTACGTAAAGAGTAGCACCACGGCAATGCTCTTTTGCCTGTGCGATAGCGCGCTTTTCTGCATGTTTTCCACCATATTTCTCAGTTGAGCCTTCACCTACTACCCTATCATTTTTAACAATAATCGCACCAACAGCCGGATTAGGACTTGTACGTCCCTTTACCCGCTCAGCAAGGCTTAAAGCGCGACGCATATAGCGTGTATCTTTCTCAGAGAAATTATGTTTCATGTTGTATAAATATAAGCATCAAATTTAAGTATACTTTGTTTATTTATATTAAGATATAAACAGAGTCTTCTTTAAATAAAAATGTATTGTTGATTTTGCAGGCTTCCTATGCCTCCATCCATTCAAAAGCATCTTTTACGCCCAACCTCTTGATTTAAAAATATATCATTATAAAATATATTGAGAGAGCCGAATATTTAACGTGCTTTTTTATAATATTCATGAAAAACCAAATAAAGAACAAATCAAATTTTCTACTACTACGAGGTTTTGAACGATTAAAAACCTACAATTTAAAGGGGCTCAAGGAGATAGACATTTTTTATATAAATTATTGTTTAACTTTTAGTTGCACTAATTGTATAATTTGACCGATAACTATAATGATAACCACACCAGTAAAGATTAGGAATATTCCCCAGTAAGGATACTGCGAGGAAAAGGTTACTTCAGTGACAAATAATCGATGCAAATGGACACCGGGAAGCTTTGATAAAACTCCGGTGGTATACGAGAGAAATAGAATCACAACCTGCACGACCGAAGGTGCTCAATCCAGCTAAGCTACCGGTATCAACCTATGAAAAAAACAATCTTTACCGGCCTGATGCTCCTTCTTATTGTTCTTAGTGGATACTCCCAGATCCAAGAATACGTGCTGCAGCCGGGTGATGTCATTTCGATCCATGTAGTAGAACATCCAGAATTTTCAGGACGCCATAAAATCCGTCCTGACGGTCGAATCAATTATCCCGTGGTTGGAGAGGTTGACGTTTCTTCCCTCACCTGCGCCCAGCTAGTAAAAATAATGCAGGGCAAACTATCCTCCTATGTAAACAATCCTGTTGTTTCCGTATCAATCGAAGCGTATTATGCTAATAAGATTTTTGTCATTGGCGATGTCCAGCGATCCGGTGAGTATCAAATCTATGAACCTATTGAGTTAATCAAAGCCATTGCCATGTGTGGTGGACTAAGGAATAAAAGAGTAAAAATTATTAAAATCATTCGTGCTGATGGTTCAGTTGTTGATGTCCAAACCAAGAGCTTATTGGCCGGTGAAGGAGAACGATACCTTCTTTATCCAGGGGATACCATGTATGTACCAGAAGGATTTAGAATTCCCTGGGGAATGATGACTACCATACTCAGTGCCACCCACATAACACTTACCATTGTATTGACAATTACCACATTGGCAGGAAAATAGAAATACTACACAACATACAACAGGCCCAATAAAAACTATGGCATATGAAGCATATTGGAATCTTTTGGATAAAGCCTTTGAAGAGGTTTGTGATCCTCGGTTCTTTTTTGAGAGCGATGACCACCGCGAAGCACTTGACAGAATGCTCTATATTGTAAATGATCGCAATATGAACATGGGACTCCTCACCGGAGAGGTTGGATCCGGTAAAACCTTGACAAAAAAAGTTTTTCAAAACACTCTCTCCAAGAGCGAATTTGAAATTATCTCCTTTGAAAATTCCAACTTTCCCTTTACAGACATCCTGTATGACATTGTAAAGAGAATTACCTTAAAAAATGGGAACGCTCCTCAAGTCGAATTACCTGCTCGTAATGACCGTTACATGCTTACCAATGTTTTAAAGGAGAAGCTCGACATACTTGTCTATGAAGAAAAACGGCATTTAGTGTTACTTTTTGACGAAGCACAGCTCTTGGATTCAGCAGTTCTTGATGAGGTCAAAAATTTAACCAACATCTCCAGCGAGACAACCAGCTTTATGACTATTTTTCTAGTTGGTCAACCAGAACTAAGAGAAAAAATCAGATTGCTACCTCAAGTCGACCAGAGGATTTTTCTCCGTTTCCATTTAAATAATCTCGACTACAATAACACAATGAATTACATTCAACATCGCCTGAGAGTTGCTGGACTTCAACAGGGAACCATCTTCAACCACAAGTCCTATGAACTGATCTTTCGAAGCACCGGCGGGGTCCCCCGTGAAATAAACCGCCTCTGCAAACTGGCACTCGCCTTTGGTTTTGCTCAAGAATCTCGTGAGATAACTAGCGAAGATATTGAGACTGTACTCGAAGACATCAAGAAAAATAGCTAATGAAAAAAGAAAGTAAAAAGCGACTGAATCTTGGCGATATTATTCGCAAGGTTAATGCCCGGCATGATGAATCAGATTCGCCGAAAAAGCTTACCTTTACCTTGGACAGCAAGCCAGATCGTTCCTCAAAAAGAGAAGTGACTGAGCATGGACAGACTTCATCAGCACCAACATCAGAAACGATAACAACTACTCAAGTAAACCCTATAGAAGAGAGCCATCAAAAACAAATGCCCACAATGGTTCATGCTACAACGATGAGTACCCATTCACAGGCACCTGTTCCACCAGTTGGACTTTCTTTACAAACCGAATCTACCTCCACAGGTGATGCTGACGATGAGGAGGAGTTTGATCTGTTTAAGTACCTTCATATTGTCATGCGAAGAAAGGAGATTGTCGTTCTCTGTGCGATTTTAGTGGGTGCTTTCTCCATATTTTCTTTTTTACGAAGCACCAAGTTTTTTAAAGCCCGAGCACGCCTATTGTTCCGCCCTCATACGAATGTACTTATTGGCAATCAGAATAATATTCGTTATTATGGTGATAGGGAGAAAAACTTCAACACACACCTAGAACTCCTGAAATCCAACATTGTACTCGAACGGGTTAGCCAAAACCTTGAAAGCAAATTACAAAGTGGTGCTATAAAAGCAGGTTTAAAAATTAAACGAGGGCAAACCGATGGCGAATCAAACAATATCATTGAATTAGACTATAAAAATGTCGATGCGGAAAACGCACGAGATGTATTAAACGAGCTCTGTCGAACTTATATCGAGTATCGTCGCGAAGTAAATGCACAAGAGGAGACTCGGCTTCTCTTTAAACTGGAAACGCAAATCGATAAGCTTCAAACGGACTTAACCAACAAAGAAGACCGACTTCGTAACTTTAAAGAGAACCATAGCATGATCCACCTCTCCAAGGATGTCAACCTTATAGTAAATAAGCTTGCTGATATGGAGATTAAATATCAAGAGACTCAACTGGCACTCTTAGAAAACAAAGAGCGTCTCACGACGCTAAAAAGCCATATTAGCCAACAGGAAATAAATGTTGTCCAATCCATGACCTATGAAAATCCCACCCATAAAAAGCTTGCCGAACTTGAGTTGGAGCTAAACACGCTTATGGGAGAATATAGTTCAGATCATTTTAGAGTAAAGCAAATTACTACACAAATTGAAAATCTTAAAAAAGCCATGCAAGGTGAAATTCAGAAAGAGATTACCGAAAAAGCGGTTAGTCGTACATTGATTAAAAATCCTATTCGTCAATCACTCCTTGAAAACTACGTTAATCTCAACATCCAAATTTCAAGCTTAGAGGTTAAGCGAATCGCTCAGGAACAGATCATCGAAAAATTAAACCAAGAAATGACTAAACTCCCTTCCTTGGAGCAGGAATATGCTTACCTCCAGCGTCAAACCGAATCGCTCTTAAAAACCATGCAGATGTTGAAAATGAAGTTAGAGGAGACCAAGATAAGAAGAGATTCTAAGGAATCGGAATTAAAAATTCTTGAATTAGCGAAAACACCTAAGGTCGCGATTGCAAGTAAAAAACCTTCGAGTATTATTATCGGATTTTTTATTGGAATTATAATTGGCATAGCCTTAGCTTTCTTTTTAGAGTATCTTGACCAAACAGTAAAAGAACCAACTGATATTGAAAAAATGTTAGAAACTCCCTTATTGGGGATTGTACCACTTATAGAAGCTGACAATGCAATTGTAAAGAGTGAGGAGTTAGCGAAATCGGTATTGGAGCCTTTTCGAACGCTACGAACAAATATTAAATATATAGCCTCCCAACATCAATCAAAGCTCTTTATGATTTGCAGTGCTGTCAAAGGTGAAGGAAAGACCACCTTGGCAATCAATCTTGCAATTACCTTTGCCATGGATGGCAAAAAAGTATTACTAGTTGATTGTGATTTGCGTCGTTCACAAATACACACTCTGTTGAGTGTCCCAAAAAAGACAGGTCTGACTGATTATTTAACCGGTCAGAAGGGACTTGAGGATATTGTAAAGACTACAATTCAGGAAGATCTCTTTGTTATTACTTCAGGTGACCGTCCCAATAACCCTGCAGAACTATTGGGAACACCCAAGTTTAACGAATTTCTTGCAGAAGCTCGAACATCCTTTGATATCATTATTATCGATTCACCTGCTTTGATACCAGTAAGTGACACCATAGCAATGGCACCCTACATGGATTGCTGCATCATGATTGCCCGTGCCCTTTGGACGCCGCTAAAAGCTGCAAAACAAGCAAAAAGTCAACTCTCTCGCATTGGTGCAAATATTATTGGTGGTGTCCTTAATGGAATAACCCACTCGCGGGGATACTATCCCTACTATTATGGCTACTATGGTTACTATGCATACAAGTACTCCTATGATTATGACGAACAACCAAAGAAACGATTTTCTCTTCGGGAGATTGGAAATACCATCGAGTCTTCAATTAAGTCGAGTTTTCAACATGTTGGTATGATTTTGCCCCGATATTTTGGCATCCTTGGAAATACTGTCCGTCGGTTGCTAAGCAAATTAACATTCTGGATACTTATCCTCACTTTGTTAACGCTAATTGGTATACGGTATTATATTGCTCCCCTGGGTACTAAATCTAATAAACCATTAATCACTTATTTAGGTACAACCTCTGATACTAATAAATCTCCTGCTCATCCTGTAACCATCGTTCCCTCTACCCAGAAAGTGAATCGCTTAGAAACAGATTCTAAATTTGCCTATTACGATTCACTCTATGCCTGGCGACAGGCATATAACAACGGTGACACACTCCGTTTTTTTCAATTCTACGACCAATCAAGTTTCACTTTTACTGATGGCAATTTTGTCGAGTGGCATATATTAAAAAATAGTGAATTGACAAGTGAAATAGACAAACCGACACTACATTCAATAGACAACTTGCATGCAGAAAGCCTAAATGAAAATATGGTCACACTCACCTTTACAGCCATCCATAAACAAGAAAAGGATACGACCAAATCACAGATTACTCTCTCTTGGGTATATAACAAAGAGCAATGGCGTATTGTCAAAGAGGAATATGTTGAGGTGCGATAATCATGGCACGGAAAAGATCAAAGAAAAAAATTATTTATAGTATCTATGCTTTACTTGCTGCAGCTATTCTATGGCAAGGATATGCTCTCATTCTTGCTTTTATGGGAAAAGATAACATCAATGCCTTAGAGATGGTCACTATTGATGTTCATGGCACGGTAAGTAGGCCAGGCTCATATCGTGTACCTTTGGGAACAACCAACTTCGAGGTTTTACAGGTTGCAGGCGTGCTTCCCTCTTCAAATATTTCACCTTTTAATTTGGCTGCCCAAGTTGAGTCAGGAGAAGAACTCTCGGTGGGAGAACTCGATAATCCAGTCTCTGTTACTGCTAATGTCCGATTGGAGTTTTACCTTGGTGACATTTCTGTTATTTCCTCTGAGGGTATTGATCGACTCTCTCAAGAGGGTATGAACATTGACAAAGGTGATCGTATTCTTACTGAAGAGGATTCACAGGCAGAGCTTTCTTTAAACACCTTTTCTAGAATTGATTTAGACGATTTCTCCGAACTCTCCTTTGACAAAATCGACATTGATGAAAATGGTCGCAGTGTTGTTGAAGCTTTTCAAAAAATCGGCATTGCATGGTACAAGATTGCCTTTACGGACAAGTTTCAATATTTTAAAACAGTAACTCCCATGGCCGACATAGTCGTTTCGGGAAAAGGATCTGATTTTACCATTGAAGTCAAATACTCCGAGGTTATCATCAATGTACTGGACGGTTTGCTGCTTATTGAAAGCCAAGACGGTAGCGATGCTATAAACTTGATAACTGGTCAAACGGTAACTATTTATAATGATGGAAGGCCCTTCCAAGTTTCGAAACTTGCCACCGCATCAGCTATTACCAGTCGCTTCAATCGCCTGGCAAAAACAAAAGCAGAGCTCCTCTCCCAGCACATGCCACTCAACATTCTCTTTTGTGGAACCCCAAATGTCTACATGCTCATCAACATACAGTTTACCAATAACACAATAAATATTGTTCAAATTCCTCGTCGCACCTCAGTAAGTCTCTATGTTCATGGATTCAGTACGCTACAGGAGGCAGCCCTCTATGGTGGTCCAGTCTTGGCAAGTACCTTAGTTGAGCGGATTATGAATACCCGTATTCCCCATTATTCAGTATTTGAGAAAAGTGATATTATCCAGACTGCCGCTGCAATTGGTGGAATAAGAGTTGAATTAGACAACAGAGCCGCAACAATCATGAAGCGCAAACGAGGAGAACAACATCTAAAGGGAATGGCTCTTGTAGAATACCTTCGCCCTTCACTTTCTGGTTTCGAAGACAGCGAGAAGAGACAAATTTCAGCATTGAAAAGTATTTTTAATCAAATTCGATCAAAGAATTTAATTATAACAAGCCTTTTAGCAAAACAGGTTCTCGCTCAAATAGAATCGAACCTTACAGCATCAGACATCCTAAAGCACTATAACAATTTTATCTCTCGAAAGCAATGGACTTTCAATGATTTTAAACTACCTGTGATCCAGAAAAAAGAGAAAAATAGTGTTATCTTTGAGCCGGATTTGGAAAAGAGTAGAAAACTCCTTTTTGAAAAATAGCGACATAAAAAACTGGAGTCTTTATGGATCCTAGAATTACCGCGTTTGCTTTAAGCATATTTAAAGATTTTTCGAGCCTTGTAGATATATGAATAAGAAATCTCCAATCATATATATTTATCCATCACTATTAATAGAAATTTTCCATTCTCATAATTGATATCAAGGTTCATATGAAGACAGTAATAATTGGATGCAAAGGACAATTAGGCACAGACATGACTAGTTATTGTAAAAAGGCTGGCTTGGCTGTTTATACTTACGATGTCCCTGAAATTGATATTACAGATCTGAAGTCTACCGAGTTGCTAATAAATAAAATCACCCCTGAATTGATTATAAATTGCGCGGCCTATACAGCAGTTGATGCTTGCGAGACAAATCGTGACCTGGCATTTGCAATCAATGCTCAGGGAGTATTCAATATTGCTCAAGCAGCTCGGAACGTAGATGCCTCTGTGGTACACATAAGTACAGATTATGTTTTCGATGGATTGAAACAAACACCCTATATAGAAACTGATCAAACAAATCCCACATCAGTATACGGTGCGTCAAAACTTGCTGGAGAGGAACACCTGCGCGCTCTTTTGGATAAATTTTATATCCTGCGTATAGCCTGGCTTTTTGGAAAAAATGGAAATAACTTTGTAAAGACAATCCGTCGAATTGCCCAAGAACGGCAAGAGACAGGCGAACCACTCTCTGTAGTCAATGATCAATTCGGCACCCCTACCGCAACAGGTGATATCTGCAAACAAGTATTGGCTCTCCTCAAAACAAAGCAGTATGGATTGTATCATTGCACCAGTGAAGGCGTTTGTACTTGGTTTGATTTTGCTCAAAAAATTGTATCACTCTGTGGGTTAACTACTTCTGTAAAAGCCTGTTCTACAGATGCAAGCAATCGCCCTGCTCCACGCCCCCCTTATGGAGTATTGGAGAATCACAATTTAAAGAAATTGGGAATTAATGAAATGCCTCATTGGGAAACAGCAATAAGCACCTTTATTCACGAGGAACTTGACAATGATTAATATGTACAGAATAAAAGACTATGGTTTATCATTCATTCTTTTTCTCCTCATTGTATTATTAAATAGCTCCTGTGTGAAGCAAGTCACCACTCAAAAAATTATTAAATCAAGCAAACCTCCAGTGCAAATAACTGAAGAGGGAGACACAACCAACTACATAATTGGATTCCCTGACAATCGAGAGCTAAAAGCCTTCAAGCGCAAACTAAAAAAGCTTACTGAGGAGTATAGCTTCGATACGCTAGCCAATGATACAATCAATCAGTATCTCTGCCTTAGAATTATACAAACTAAAGAAACTCCAATTGATTCAGATACTGCAATCACCCATATTGAACGAGCAGATTTTATTGAGTCAGATATTACAATAAGAGAAGATACGTTAAGGGATACAACTGGACAATATATTGACTCTCTACTCCCGGAAGTCGGTGGCAATGCAACGCTATACACAGAGCGCAGTTTTATTGACCCTCGAATGAGTGCTCTTTTTGTTACCTTTCCCTTTGAAAAAGACACCACTCTTTATCCTGACGATTCTGCCTATCAAGGGCTCTTACAGGTCAGACAATTGACAAGAACAAAGATAGAGATAGTTTGTACTGATCGACTGCTAAACAGCGTAGGCAAGGCAATTAACGCGCTTGATTTAGTCAAAGCATGGACCGAATTGGTTAAGATAAACCCTGCAGAGGGTAAAGCCCTTTTTTATTATACTAAAGGGCTCAGACCTTTTATTCGTGGTGAAGAGGCAATAATCCAAGGCTTTACTATTGTAAATCAACAGACGGTCCATATCACCCTAGAAAAGCCTGATCCTCAGGCGATCCAACGTCTCTACTCAACTCGCTTGCTCCCCCTTTCACTTAATGTAGGTGCCTATGTCAAAAAACAGAAAAATAACCAAAAGCTTGCACTAACTAGAAATACGCAAAGACAGAAACCCCCGACCTTTCTTGAACAGTGTGTAATAACCTGTGGCGGCGATAAAAACCCCATAGTCTCTTTTTCACTAAACAAGTATGACATGGCCTTACTCTACTCTCGAAAGGACTTGGACTATGCCCGTAGATCACTGACGGACAAGGCAAACTTAGTACCCTTTTCAAGGGAGAAATATTTTATTTCGTTGGCAACTCCCTCTCAAGAAATTCGTGCGTATCTTTCAACGTTAATAAACCCTGAGGAAGTGCTAAAAAATGCTGTTAAAGCTGAAGGTACTCTTCTTCAGGCATTGGAAGAAAATCTAGTTGAACAGATAAGTACTACTGATCCGCAGAAGAAACAAAGACCTTCTACGATAGATAAGATTGCTATTGTCTACCTTGAAACGGATCCAATCTCGGTTGCTATTGCAGAAAAAATATTCTCACTCTTTACCAATGCCGGCGTATCTGTAAATCTTTCAGCACTTTCAACCACAGAGTTAGAAAAAGCCTTGGTCAGTCGTTCCTATGATTGCGCCATTGGCTGGGTTCCTGAAACAATTTCAACAGACTTGACAGAACAACTTCGTTGTGCAGCCATTTGGTTTCGTGGTGAGACAGATGAAACGATCCGTTTACGAGAAAATCTGGAACTTCCTCTCTTTACTATTGATACATACGCTCTGTATAAAAAACATTTAGGATTCTTTCAAAACACCCTCACCGGTATATATCTGGTAAAAGAGAATAAACAATAACAATCGGGTATTCAGAAATTAACGTCAGGCAAATTTTCTCATCTCAATATTGCTCTGTAAATATTTGGTTACTTTTCCTAATAACACTTTATCTGCATAGCGTAGGCTATTAAAAATGAGCCAGAGGTAAGGATCCTGATCATACCACCGTCGCCTATAGATGTCTAAAGGAAACTCCATGACAAAATCTTCCATAACATGCCGTGCATTGCTACTGTTAATTAGTTCGATGACCTCCTGAACCAGTCGGTCTCTTGCCTTTGATTCCATCTCCTTGAGGCATTCCAGGCATCGCGCCAGCTTTGGATGTTTATCGTACCAGCGTTTCATGATTCACCCTCTTCCCTTCTCCTCTTGGATACATATGATATATCTATTTAATTGTATTATACTGCAAGAAGAATTACCAAATTATTCCTACATTACTAGTTATTAGCTATTGGTTTTTGGAATCATATTTTTTATGAATTCTAGCAAACGCAACTTGCAGAATCTCTATTTATTCACTAGAATGCAATATTGCATCTTGAACAGCCTGGGAGCAAATATATTTTTCATCTATGCCTATTTTAGAACCAGCAATTAGACCGCCCTCAGAGGCTAACAGTATTTTACTTCAGATAACTACAGGCTGCTCTGCTAATAGTTGTACCTTTTGCGGTGCCTATGTTGGCAAAAAATTTCGTATTAAGCCCTTTGAAGAGGTATGCTCAGATATTGACACCTATGCGACCTTTTATCCCCATGTAAAGAAACTTTTTTTAATGGACGGTGATGCATTGGTGTTAAGCAATAGTAAACTGGTTCCTATTCTCAAGCAGATAAATAAGCGACTTCCAAAGGTAAGCAAGATCAGCAGTTATGCCAATGGATTCAATATAACTAAGCGATCAAAGGAAGAACTCGACGAGCTGTACCATCACAAACTAAAACTTATCTACTTAGGCTTAGAAAGCGGATCACAGGATATTCTCAATTCTTGCAAAAAAAAAGCAACGGTCGAGGAGATGGTCGAAGCTGTTCAACGGGCAAATCAGTCTCATATTCACACATCACTTATGGTACTCTTAGGGTTGGGTGGTAAGAAGCATTCAAAGCAACACATTATTGAATCAGCCAGGGCAATCAATGCAATGCAGCCACGGTATTTGAGCTTTCTCTCAGTCATGTTTATCCCAGGAACCAAATTACACGAACAGGTTGAGAAAGAAGAGTTCCAGCCTTTGACTCCAAAGGAATACCTTGTTGAAACATACGAGATTTTAAAGCGTTTGGAATTAGAGCAGACTCTCTTTTTTAGCAATCATGCCTCGAACTATTTACCACTCACCGGAAGACTTCCCACTGGTAAAGATGCTCTTCTTAAAACCTTAGAAGAAGCATTGAGCGGTGAGGTTATTTTAAAACCAGAGTTTTTTCGAGGACTATAGTTACTTCTGCATTCCTGTACCTTCTTCAACCTTTATCCCAAAAGCACACTCCCTTTGACAAAAAATGTCCCCGCAACGCAGGCAGTGAGGAGGCAAGCAAAGGTAGCTGCAATCAGAGCTCGAAAAGCTATCTTTGAAAGAGCTTTCGTTTTCTGAGGTGCTAACGCTGAAATGCCACCTACAAAAATTGCCATTGATGCAACGTGGGCAAATCCACAGAGAGCATAAGCAATAATGACAGCAGATCGTGGGTGCTTCAGCTCTCCCAAAGCTAATGCTTTTGCCAAATCCTGATAGGAAGCAACCTCAGTTAATACAACTCGCTCACCAATGATCTGAGCTGCAATTTTTGCATCGGATGCGGGAATCCCAAGTATCAGCGAAATTGGATAAAAGAGATATCCCAACAACCCTTTGAAAGACCAATCAACAGAAATAGACAGAACAGCGTTAATTTTTGCACCAATACCGCTTAAAATAAGGTCAGCCAGTGCAACTAGCCCTAAAACCGCAATAAGAAGAGCACCAATACCAACAATCACCTTTACCCCCGATTGCGCTCCATTGATCACTGCCTCAAATATATTGCTTTCCCGTTCATAGTGCGGTTTAATTGAACGTCTCAGTGTCTTTGGTGTTTCGGATTCAGGGAACACTATTTTGGCCATGACAAGGGCAGCAGGAGCTGATAGAAAAGAGGCAGAAATTAAATGCCCCGCAATAGTAGGAAAGGTGTCCTGTAATGTAAAAACATAGAGTGCTAATACATTGGATGCTACCGTAGCCATACCTGCTGTCAGGACAGTACAAAGCTCGGAATTAGTCATTGTGTCAAGATGGGGACGTACGGTAAAGGCAGATTCCACACCAACAAAGATATTACTTGCTGCACAGAGTGATTCTGCACCGGATATTTTCATGGCCGAAGTAAAGAGTCGGGCAAACAGCCGTATGATGATTGGCAAGAATTTACAAAAATATAGCACAGAAACTAGGGCAGAAAAAAATATGATAGTAGGAAGTGCTTGAAAAGCTAATATAAATCCAAGAGATCCCTCCTGTCCCGGACCCAAGGCTAAGGGGCCAAAGACAAATTGAGAGCCCTTGGTAGCGACTCCAATGAGTGCTACAGCCCATTGATTGATACCAAGAAACAGCTTGGTGCCTGCTGGAATTAAGAAAATGAAGAGTGCAAAGAGCATCTGCAATCCAATTCCCCAACCAACAACACGCCAATTGAGGGCATCTCTCTGATTAGAAATCAACCATGCAAGAAAAAGCAGAACGAATATTCCCCCAAAACTCACCAGATTATATAGTTCCATATCCTTTCCTTTCTATCATCGTATACTATACATTATATAAAGGTCTTACCCGGCTCCATACATGAGCCAGCAGAAGAATATACAATTTTCACAGGTCTACTAAAAGCAGAGAAAAGGTTCTGGCACTCTATTATTTACTTGACCCTCCTTGGCCATAATAGTACCATTTAATCAGCCTGTTTTTGAAATGATTAGCACTATACCTAATTACTTTATTGTATTTCGATTTTTTCTTTGGGTACTTTAAAAATATGTCATCTGATGTGACTAAATCTAATATACTGATTGTTGATGATGAAGAGATGTGCCGTGAAATGATGGCAGAGGCTTTAGAGGATAGTACGTTAAACATCTCTTGCGTAAACTCTGCCTGGGAGGCGCGAGAGCTAACCAAGGCACAACAATTTGATCTGCTGATCACTGACTATCGACTTAAAGAGGGTGACTCTATTCCTTTGATAAAATATTTCCACACTAATTCACCTCAGTCACCAATCCTAGTTGTCACAGCCTACCCTGAAAAAGAAAAAATAAAGGATCTCTCCGAGTGTGGAGTGCTTTCTTTACTGGTTAAACCCTTCTCCGTGAGCCAATTGCGATATACGGTATATCAAGCATTAGCATCAAAACCAAACAGAGTACCGATTCTTAATAAGGCCCCTTCACATGAAGAGAATATTCTTGGACTTGTAGGCTGTTCATCACATATTAAAGAGTTGCGAAAACGGATTTTTCAACTCGGCCCTGGAAATTTCCCAGTGCTCATTCGAGGAGATTCTGGAACTGGCAAAGAGGTAGTAGCTCATGCAATTCATAGTTGTAGCACCCGCCAGGATCGTACCATGGTTACCGTTAATTGTGCAGCAATTCCAAAACAACTTGAAGAATCAGAGCTTTTTGGTCATACCCGGGGTGCCTTTACTGGAGCCCATACCTCAAAAGAGGGACATATCTCCACTGCAGACGGCTCAACACTTTTTTTAGATGAAATTGGAGAACTCTCCTTAGAAGTACAAGCAAAGTTGTTGAGAGTTTTAGATTCTGGAGAATTTAAGCGAATAGGTGAATCGCTCCCCCAAAAAGTAGACATCAGAGTTATTAGTGCAACAAATCGACATCTTGACAAAATGGTCGACACCGGAGAATTTCGGCGTGATCTCTATTTTCGCCTTAAGGGAGCAGAAATTATTACCCTTCCACTTTCTGATAGACGGGAAGATATCCCCTGCCTTATCGACCACATGATTGATAAGTCGCTTAATATGAGCAATATGAAATACATTACCCATGATGCAATGGAAGTTTTAAAACGTTATGATTGGCCAGGCAATGTACGCGAATTGAAGCATGTGGTAGAATATTTGTGCACCATTGCTAATAATGTCACCAGAATTGATTCCTCAATCGTAGAATCGGTTCTCAATATTGCTCCCTCCGATGCGTTCTGGATACCTCCCTATTACGAAGCACGAAAACGCTTCGAGTACGACTACTTTACTAAAGTATTGGAGCACAGTAAAGGTAATACTGCAAAAGCCGCTCGTATTATGGGGCTACAACGACCAAGCTTAATTCGAAAATTAAAAGATCTTGATATAAATCCAGTAAATTTCAAAAAAGTCCAACAAGATCCCATTCCTGCATAAATTTTAACAATTTTTTACAATCTCCAGCATCTTTTCCCAAAAATAACATTTTAAGCGCATAACCAAAACAACAAGAGTTTTCAATATATTATTAACATCCTAACGTTGATAAACTGCCGTATCATTTAATTGAAGCTTCATTATAGGTATTTTATCCTACCTATACCAATTTCAATGAGTTAAACAGGTGATATATTACGCTTTTCCACCTTACACCAAATAATAATGTAACATTTTGTGTCAAAACCAACATTTTATCCACAATATGTGTAACAAAATATTACACTTGAACAAACGCAAGATATAGACAAATCGCTTCAATCTATTGCGTTTTAAGCAATTACGCTACATCTGGTATAGCTGTTTTTCAAATACCACAAGAGTAACAAAAGTATTCAATAATTTATGGCACGATTGTTGTATTAATAAAGTAATGCAATTTTGCTATTTGTCTGTAATATTTTGAAATGATTGTTTTAACTTTTCGTGCCTGAATGCAGTTGAGGGGAGAGATGTTTTTTTTAATTTTTCTATTACTTTATATTGTAATAAGTCCAATTTTCATTTTAGTCTATATCAAAAAATCAGAAGACAGCCACTGTTATGCTGTTTTAGCTACCCAAAGAAAATCTCTTGGGAATTCCTCATTAAAACAATCCTATCAACTACATAAAAGAAATAAAAATTAGGAAGGTATCCTTACAATTCATGGAACAGGTAATCTCTCATCAACAGATCGATCTTATAGCAGCAAAAAATAACCTGATTTCCAAATTACGTGGCACCTTCTTTCAAATTCCATTTGAAGCAAAGACCTATTGCATAAAGTTACTTCATATTAATGATATTCTTTTTTGGACGCCCCGATTAGAATCTAAAGTTTTTTATACAACTCCAGAAGACAGAAAAATTGGAATTGGTCACTTTTTTGGAAAAGAAGTCCCAATTATTGATTGTTGTTCAAATAACATTCAATCTTTAATTAATAGCTCTGGTTCAGGCTTTTGCATCCTTACTGAGTGCATGAGTCGGGGTATGATTCAACAACTCGGATTCCTTGTCAACTCACTAGAGGAATTCCAAATATTATCAATGGAGGAGTTTCAGATAGACTCTGGACTCCACTAGTGTTTACCTAAGGAAAATAAAAATTTTATATATCACCAATTGATGAAAGGATGCATGATGTCAGTATTATCACAGATGCAGATCAAAAAAAAGGTAACCTCAAGCTCATCAAGCATTAATCGATTTCCTGTCGCTCATGAAGCCTTTGTCGAGCGGTATATTGACATCTCCATCTTAGGTAACAAACACCACATCAAACTTCTCCATGTAAAGGATATTATCTCTCATGAAAAATTGGGAAAATATCTAAACATTACCAATTGTGCTTTTTTACACTATGAGGAAGAGGATGTTCTTGCTGTGGACATCCGCAAATCTCCCACAGACATCGAAGCTGTAACCGTGGTAGTTGCCGAGGTTATCTGTGATGGTAAATTAACCCTCATGGGATTTGTCATCAATGATTTTGAAGAGTTTTGTGAAAAAATATCATTCTCTGAAGTAAATAGGCCCTTGCCAGGTCAAGGTATTGCCAGCACCATTGTACCAGCTTTTTGGTGGGTAAAAAAGTAGCGCACTCAAATCGCCCCCATGATTTAGTAATGCTCTTATAGGCCTCCTGGACAATTACATGCATTTTGCGCACAGAGAAAGGTGTAAGTATTAAAGGGTTTAGTTGTCTGCATTTCTAACATCTTGGATATGCATCAGTTAGAACATAGTGATCAAACGTCAAATTCGCAATACAAGTAACCACCTGCGGAGCTGGCAAAAAACAATAGAAAAGTAAAGGATTTCTGTGTATAATAAAATCAATATTGCAAAGAAATTTTAACATTCTAAAAGGGGGCAACTCTCAATATTCTGAAAGACTACTGTTATAGATAGAAATATTCGATTTAAACAATAAGCGCCAACTTAAAGCTTTCTAACTAAAAACCCTTCTTATAGCACGCCTCCTTATTCCCCCGGAGGAGGTGCTAATTTTGCAAAAACAGGCACTAACTTTAGTTGGCGCTCATTGTTTAAATTGACCACAATAATTAATATAAATAAAATCTTTAAATAGTCAATTTTTTATTCTATAATTAGTGAACGATCAGCGATTCTAGTATATAGAAAGGATATTATCTGTAATGGACACTTCACAGAGCAACCAAAATGTTGACAAATCAGAGGATTATTCCAAAAAAATTTCCGCCATCATTCATGATTTGAACAATATTATGGGACCTGTGTCTGGATATGCTGATATGATTCTTAAAGACAATCGTGATAGCGAAGGTCACCCTGAGAATGCCAAACTCGATAGACGTATGGAGAAGATCCGTCTCTGTGTCACAAAGGCCGCAGAAATTATTGAACAATTACGATCTATAAAGCTTGAGATGCAAAACTCTACATCGAAATAGACAACTCCCACAAGAGTCTTGCCACAATATCAATATTGTACTTTTTCTGTTTCACCCTTCATTCAACCCAGATTATGGAATAGGAAGAAGCGCAGAAGCACAATCCTATGCCTATTAAGGCTTTCAGGCTTTTCGGCCATATCACCTTGTAGATATGCCCTTCAAACCCTTCAAGTCTAACTAAATCATAATCTTGCACTTCTGCATCTACTCCTACTGCATAATCTGGGTTCAAATCAATCCAATACTGGATTTTTTTCACTTTTTACAACCTAACCCTACGCTTTTAAATATTATATTATCTATCTTCATGCGTAATTGCATTTATCGAAAATTAGGCCGGATCAATTCTATTGATTAGCAGGTGTCACTGGATTTTTGCAAAAAAGGAGGGGTACAGTGAAATTGAAATTGTGGCATAAAATTCTTATCGGTATGGTTTTAGGCATTGTCCTTGGCCTTGTAGCGCCAGAGTTTGCTACAAAAATTAAACCTCTAGGGACTATGTTCATCAACCTGATTAAAATGCTCATTGTTCCATTAATTTTTAGTTCCCTGGCTGTCGGCGTTATGAGCATGGGTAACGACGTAAAGAAAATGGGGATTATTGGAGGAAAAACCCTTGCAATCTACCTTGTTACAACGGCAGTGGCTGTATCAATTGGTTTATTTTTTGGCACTATCATTTCTCCCGGCACTGGTGTGGAAATTGGTGTATCTGGAAATTTCGAGCCAAAGCCTTTTCAGGGTCCCTTAGAAACATTAGTCAATCTTGTGACCACCAATCCAGTAGCCTCCTTGGCTAGTGGCAACGTACTTCAAATTATTGTCTTCTCCATACTAATCGGTGTTGCAATCTCCCTAACCGGTGAAAAGGGAAAACCCCTGGCAAACCTCTTTGAAAGTACTGCAGAAGTAATTTATAAACTTACAGCAATGGTCATGCAAGTTGCCCCCTTTGGTGTTTTTGCCTTGATGGCTTGGGTAGTTGGACAATATGGTCTTGATTTACTCATGCCATTGATGAAAGTAATTTTAGCGGTCTATGTAGCGAGTCTTCTTCACCTCCTATTTATTATTCTTGGTGGTGTAAAGTTATTGACTCGGCTGAGTCCGATAAAATTTTTAAAGGGGATCATGGATCCTCTCATTTTCGCCTTTGCAAGCACCAGTAGCTCTGGGACACTTCCCCTTTCAATGACCGCTGCACAGGAGAACCTTGGAGTATCCCGTAAAATTTCAAGCTTTGTGCTTCCCCTGGGTGCAACAATTAATATGAATGGCACCGCCATCTATGAAGGCGTAACAGCGCTCTTTATTGCACAGGCCTATGGTATTGAGCTAACCATGAATCAATATTTCATCATCATCTTTACCTCAACACTGGCTTCAATTGGAACTGCTGGTGTACCCGGTGCAGGCCTAATTATGCTCTCTTTAGTGCTCTCCTCTGTGGGGCTTCCCTTAGAGGGCATAGCAATTGTTGCGGGAATTGACAGAATTTTGGATATGGCACGTACAACGCTCAATGTTGGTGGCGATCTCATGGCAACCCTTATTATTGGAAAAAGTGAGAAGGAGTTTGACATTGAGGTTTTTAACAAAGATAACAAGGTATAATTGATCATTTTCTGTACTATTTTGTTCCAAGTACATATTCTTTAATGCGCCAAAGGAAAAAGGTGGTTTTTATAGAAACAGTGGGCACAATACGTTTTTCGTAAAAACGAACATGTTTTTATACGGTATCTGCGCTCTTTGTTACATTATTGTGAGATTTTAAAATAAAAATTCTAAATTATAGCCAGTATTTTTTAGTATTTTTAGTATATTATAGAATAGATTATATCTATAGTAGAAGGTGTGAAACCAATAATATCGAAAATAACATTCCAATCTTATTTGCATAAACTTTATAACCTCAATGGGGGGGAGACGCTATGAAGCATTCACAATTTCTTTTAACATTGTTGCTATGTGTTGGATTACTATTCCAACCAAAAGCCGAAGACAACTCAAGTTTAACACAAGCCCAACTGCAACTTGAGGAGATGGGCGAAGTCTATTTCCGGTTTCAAGCCATCTCAGCAGAGCAAATTGAACAAATGAATGATGTTGTTTCAATTGATAAATACAAGCTACGTAATGTGTATGCCTTTGCTAACAAAAACGAGTTTCAGAACTTTCTGAAGTATAATTTAGAGTATGAAGTATTAACACCACCCTGCATGGAAATCCCAAAGCCGGTAATGTCGGATTACTCTGGTCCACGAGCTGACTGGGATTGGACAAAGTATCCTACGTATAGTGGATACAAAAGAATCATGGATGAGCTTCAGGCAGCCTATCCTGATAAAGTAAAAGTGATGAAATTTGGTGAAAGTATCAGAGGACGCGACTTACTTGTAGCTAAGGTTTCTGACAATGTAAATGAAAAAGACCCTGAACCGGCCTTCTATTTTAGTGGTGCTGTACATGGCAATGAAACCTGTGGTACCATGTGTATGCTCCGCATGATTGAGTGGCTCTGTGAAAATTACACAAAGGATCCGCGCGCTAAAAGAATTATTGATAGTACCGAACTATGGATTAATCCTTGGCATAATCCAGATGGTACCTACTATGGTGGAAATAACGATGTCTCCCGTGCTCGTCGATATAATGCCAGTGGCAAAGATTTAAACCGTAACTATCCCAAGGTTCCTGGCGCAGGTCAATCAGACAGACCTGAGAAAGAGACTAAGGCTCATATTAAGCTTGCCACCGACAACTTCTTTGTGATGAATATTGACTTTCACGGTGGTGTAGAAACTGCAATTTATCCATATTCTGCTATTGCACGGAGAACTCCCGATGATCGCTGGTGGAAATATGTCTGTCGTGTCTATGCAGACCTTGCTCAAAGGAATGGTCCCTCAGGATACTTCAACGACTGTGATGATGGTATCTGTAATGGATATGCTGATTTAGGATACGTTGCTCGAGGAACAACCAAAGACTACTTTTATATGTTCAAGCATACGCGGGGTATTAGCTTAGAAATGACCGCAACAAAGCTGGTTCCAGAATCAAGACTCAACACATACTGGAATGCCAACCGTGATGCACTTATTGCCTATACCTTAGAGATGCTCAATGGAATAAGAGGGACAGTAACGGCAAACAATGGTAGAAAACTTGGCGCTAAGGTCTTTGTTAAAAATCATGATACCAGAACAGACAGTTCCTGGGTTCATGCAGATCTTCCCCATGGAAACTACTACCGCCCAATTTATGCTGGTACCTATAGTGTAGAATTTTCACATGACAGCTGTGAATCTAAGACAGTCAATAATATCAGAGTACGAAACGGTCAAGCAACTATTGTTGATGTTGAATTGAATTGTGACTTTGTCGGTGTTGAGAATCGCCTTAAAAACCTTGCCAAAGAGGTCACAGTTATTCCCCTTGGCAATATGATCAAAATTAATTGGCAAAACCTTAATCGTGGTGTGAATGTTGCTATATTTGACATGCATGGAAGAATGGTACGCCATTTAGATACTAAATCAATGCTTAAAACCCAATCGTTATTCTGGGATGGAAAAAACATGTATGGTCGAAGGGTCAGTTCTGGCTGTTATGTGATCCATATTAACACAGAGCAGGGTAAATTTACCAAACCCTTTATTTACGAATAAGATTTACTATTCAATAGCATATACAAAGAGTTTCCTCCATGAAGGTGGAAACTCTTTTTTTTGAACTGAAGGATATTCAGACTAACTCATGCTTTCAATTAAAAATTTCGCCAAACTAATTATTACTATCCTCATGGGGTGACCTATAGCTCTTTTCAGGAATTAAAAACCAGCCAACTAAATAGGTAATTAATAAAGGAAAGAATCCGGTCATTGCACAAATAAATACAGTCACTAGCCTCACTATGGTTGGATCAACACCAACACCTTCGGCAATACCTGCACAGATCCCAGCAATTTTTCCCTCTCTTTCAGAACGATAAAGAGTAATCATCACATGCTCCTCATTTTTAATATTAACAACTTTAATATAACTCCTATAGTTTCGCCATTCAAGTAGGATTCAAATACTCAATAGCATCAACCTTTCCTTTATCAATGACACATTGGATCCTTTTTCTTTGCAAGAATAGTCATTGCTGATCAAATTTCGTAATAATATTTTATAGATACACAACATTTATCAATTTAGTGTCACATATTACCCATTGGCAAGGTAGGGGTTCAATGAATATACGCTGCATAGTTTTTCTCTTTTGTACGTCCATTGTACTGCATTCTCAAACGCACCTAAAAGGAGAGATCGGTGTTAGAGTTTTTGAACCCTCATACAATCCTCATATTGTTGAAGAGCCAATAACCATAACCGAAGGGTCCACTGTAACAATAAAAAAGGGGACAATATTTTTATTTAAAAATTATACAGGATTAAAAGTAGCAGGAAACCTTATAATAGAAGGCACCGAATCAGAGCCTGTAATTTTCACCTCTATCAATGATAAGGAGTTCAATCCCGATGCGACTCTTCTTCCAAATGCCTTTGATTGGAATGGCATTGCCATAACTACCGAGAGTGGTACAGTAGAATTGCACCATTTTAAGCTCAGTTATTCTGTTTATGGGATAAAGTCAAAAAATGATAACATCCTTATCAACCAGGGCCTATTTAGTAACAATGGTCAATGCGATGTTGTTATAAATGACGAATTACAAATTGTTCTACAAGATGAACCCTTTACCTATCCTTTACAAAAATCAAGTGAACGTCAAAAGGTTCAAACAAATGAGACACAGGCCAAAGATTCTATACGTGTAGAGACACAAAATGAATTGGAACCAACCGATTCAAAGGAAGCTACTTCATTGGATAGCACCCTTACACCACATAAGCACTCCAATGATACTATTAACAAAATGGACAGTTCATCTTTAGCTCCTGTAAATTCATCTCAATCTACAAAAATTGGAAATAGGTCTGGCTTTCGAATAAGTTTAAATCTATTCCCCGGTAATTTCCCTATGGCATATTATGATAGTGCAACTAACACATATGAAGATGTTGTTGATGAAACTTTTTTTGACTCAATTGAAACACAGCCAGGCTACTCTTCAGTTAGTTTTCATAAATTTCTTATGCGGTTTAACACCCATTTTATGATTCGATTGGGATCATTGTTTTCTTTGGACGTTGGTCCGGGCCTCTTGGTTAGTAGTCGAAAGGGTGGCTATGTCTTTGATGATGTAAATAATGGATACTATGTTGACCACCGTGACATTTCATGGCATTGGCTGATTATTGCACCCAATGTATCAAGTGGCATTAATTTTGTAAAATACTTTCACCCAATAAAAGTACATGCTGGAATCCTTTTTGATGTCAATCTCAACATTCTCAAATACAACTTTGCTTTCACCGAGGACGGTCAACTACAAAGTGGTGATCCCTATGCAGTGAAAAGCTCAATTGATGACACAGATTTCGCTATAAATACTGCAGTTGGGCCTCGCGCTGGTGTTGAGCTACAAGTTGGATCATCTCTTGGTATTCATATTGATTTCTTATATCGATTTAGTATTCTTACAAAAGAGTTCGACTTAACAGATTCGGAAAATGATGAGACCAGTAAAGTTAAATGGAAGTTCTATTTACCTGGAGTCGGAGTTGGCGCAGGGGTAAATTTTTATTTTTAATGACATTTTACTTTTCAGAGCACAAATAGAATTTTAGTTGCTTTTTAGTATTCCAAATTTTATTATTAAATATTAAGTATTGATTATAATTCCACATCTTTTTATAGTGGTTTACAAAATAATAATTAACCCATTAAGGAGGTTGACGCATGCCAGTAAAGAAAAAGGCAACAACCAAAAAGGCTGCAGCTAAGAAAAAACCTGCCGTAAAGAAAAAGACCGCTGCCAAAAAGAAACCGGCAGCGAAGAAAAAAACCGCTGCTAAAAAGAAACCCGCAGTAAAGAAAAAGACTGCAGCTAAAAAGAAACCAGCAGTAAAGAAAAAGACTGCGGCTAAAAAGAAACCAGCAGTAAAGAAAAAAGCTACAGCTAAGAAGAAGCCCGCAGTAAAGAAAAAGACCACAGCTAAGAAGAAACCGGCAGCAAAGAAAAAGACTGCGGCTAAAAAGAAACCAGCAGTAAAGAAAAAGACTGCGGCTAAAAAGAAACCAGCAGTAAAGAAAAAGACTGTTGCTAAAAAGAAACCAGCAGTAAAGAAAAAGACTGTTGCTAAAAAGAAACCAGCAGCAAAGAAGAAGGCCGCGCCAAAGAAAAAAAGGTAACCAACTTCTTAAGTGTCAAATAATCTATTAATGTACAGTGAAGAATTTTCCTAAAAATTCTTCACTTTTTTTATTTCCTCAACGCCCCTTCATTCTGTCAAATTTTTCAAAATAACCGAACAACCTAAAGACTTTTATATTGTTTTGACCACTCATTCACTCATCTTTCAAAGAGAATTTGTCTGCTCTTTTCTTAGCTTCCTTTTTGTTTGTCATCATTCTATATTACTGTGTCAAGTCACTTTAATTAAATAGAGGTTTTAATCTATGCCCAAAAACATTATTATCTTTTCAGACGGCACGGGAAATTCAGGTATTAAAAACAGGGGGACAAATGTCTACAAACTTTTTGAAGCTATTGACCTTCACTCCCACCACTCAACCCCTGACATACCTGAACAGGTTACCATCTATGACGATGGGGTTGGCACAGAAAAATTTAAGCCCCTAAAAATCGCTGGTGGCGCTTTAGGCATCGGATTAAAAAGAAATGTACGAGAACTCTACACCTCAATTGCTCGAGTTTACAACCCCGGCGATGCTCTCTATTTTTTTGGTTTCAGCCGAGGTGCCTTTACCGTAAGAACCCTTGTTGGTTTCATCTGTGATTGTGGTATTATCGACAGGACCAAGTTTAATCATGATAAGGAACTGATAAAAAAAACAAAGGAAGCTTATAAAAAGTATCGATTACAGTACCAAAGCCTCCTTGGTAAAATTTGGTATACTCTGATTGGTAAAAAGGCATCAAAAACCCCTGCATGGAATTTTCGTGACAATTACAGCGTTAAACTGAATGTAAACAATGGCAACCAGGAAATCATAACCCGGCAGATACCGATTCAATTTATCGGGGTTTGGGATACGGTCGATGCTGTTGGATTTCCCATCGACAAAGTGGCCGATTGGATAAATGACTATATTCGACGTTTTAAATTCTATGATTATACTCTTCGCCCAGAGGTTTCCAATGCATACCATGCAATCTCAATTGATGATGAACGAAAAACATTCCATCCAGTAATGTGGGATATGACAGAAGATGATTCACGCCTTGAGCAAGTGTGGTTTTCTGGTGTGCATTCAAATGTTGGTGGTGGGTATCCTAAACAGGGCATGTCTTTAGTTTCCTTGCATTGGATGATCAACAAAGCAAAATCCCATGGTCTTCATGTAAGCCAACATGATCAAAAAATCTATTTCCAAAAGCAGAATGTAAATGATAAACTATATGACTCCCGTTCAGGAACAAAATTCTTTTATCGATATGAACCTCGCAACATAGCAAAAATATGCGCAAAAAGTAATGGGCTTAAGCCAAGAATCCATGAAAGTGTGTTTGATCGTATTGACAAATGTACAGAAGGGTATGCCCCGGGAAATATTCCCCTACAAGGCGAAATAACTGCCACTGACACAGTTCAACCACATTTATCCCGTCTATATACACTTTACCAAAAAAAGCTCTCTCAGAATTCCTCATTACTCGATATTGCTCAGAAAGCAATTTCACTGCGTAGCATATCCTACTGGTTATTTCTACTTACCCTTGTGGGTGCAATTTCAATCGCAGTTGGTTTTAATATGCATAAAAGTGGTCTTTGGATCACCATTGCCAATGTTTACTCAGGAAAATATGCTAACCTCATTCATTCCCTCTTTGGAACGCTATGGTTTTTTTTAGTACTGCTCAGCTTGGCAATTAGCAGTTTCTTCTATTTTGGCGGATACATTTTGCGAAAACATATAGATACCACCTTTTCTGAGTTCTGGTATACCCTTCTTAAGGAGTGGAGAGAAACAGAAAAGCGAATAACGCGAGTTTAATCCCGTTCCAGTGGCTGCAAAATAATGTAAACCTTCATCGCTCCATTACAGCATATGGTATAGCAAGTAGCTTTGCTAAAGTTTGAACCATTTTTAAGCGAAAGTTATTTTTCTTGGCCTAATTTTTTTGAATGTATTATATTTAGTAGTGAAACCGAAAACGTTTTCGGTTAGATGTAAAAACACACATTTTTATAATTTCAGCACATCAAATAATGGGTGATAGATAAGCTTAAATTTAAAATTCAGCACAAATAATCAACCAACTACTTCCTAGTAATAGATATTTTATACTCTAATGTTTTAAAATGTAGAGAAATGAGGTTTATATGAATTTGCGTACACTTTGCTCGACTCTTCTAATAGCCTGTTTTGTCCCTATAGTTGTGTTTTCTGAGTTTTATCCAGAAAGAATTTATCGGGAGCGAACTAAGGCAAATTTGGATTTTCAATGGAAATTTTATAAAGGAACTCCCTCAGGCAACCCTTTTGAAACCAATTATAATGATAACTCCTGGAAGCTTGTCAATGTACCCCACTCAGCCTCATACGATGCACCAACTCCGGCAGGTGAACGGGGCCAACATATTGGAATCTGCTGGTATAGAAAAAAGTTTAAAATTCCTGAAGCAAAACACAAGGATAAACTCTTTTTAGAATTTGAAGGAGCAATGCAAATTGCCGATGTTTGGCTTAATGGTCAAAAACTCGGAACCCATGATAACAGTGGCTACACATGGTTTAGCTTTGACATAACAGAGAAAGTTTCCCTAACAGGAGACAATGTTCTTGCTGTTCGCTTGGATAACCAATTCTACTCATCAATCCCACCAGGAATGGCCGGGGCTTCATTAAACCAATACCCTGACTATTATTTATATAGTGGTATCTATCGTGATGTATGGTTGGTTGCCACCAATAAAGTTCATATCCCTCTCTATGGCCAACAGGTATTTATTGATAAAGGCGCCTCAACCTCAAGTGCCAAGGTACGAATTAAAACAACTATCAAGAATGACGACTCCGCAGAAAAAAATGTTACAATCCGATATATTTTAGCTTATGATGAACGTGAAAGTAACGCGGGATTCTTAGTTGATAGTATTGTAAAAAAAGTCAAAGCTGGTGAGGCTGTTCTCTTTGATAAAACCTGCGGCCCTATAAACAATCCAAAGTTATGGTCACCAGAGACACCCTACCTCTATCGGGTTTTTACCCAAGTATTTGTTGATGGAAAATTGGTTGATGATTTTGTTGAACGTTTTGGTGTCCGTTGGTTTACTTGGACTTCTGAAGCTGGTTTTGCTCTTAATGGCAAACAAAGGACCATACGAGGTGTCAATCTTCATCAATCAATCGGATGGATCGGAAGTGCGCTTTCCAATCGTCGTCTTTTTGAAGAAGTTGAGCTCTGTAAAGAAATTGGTGCTGACCTTATTCGTACAGCCCACTTTCCCCGTGATCCCTCCTTCTACAATGCCTGCGATGAAATCGGCCTTTTGTCAATGGTTGAAGTGCCGACTTGGGGTAACTTTGCTGAAGCGTATCCAGACTCTTTTTGGATTCGCATGAATAACGTAGTAAAAGAGATGATCGAGGTTGGCTACAATCATCCCTCTATCATTAGCTGGGGACTTTTTAACGAACCAAAGAACAATTTCTCTGCACCTAATCAAGTTCCACTTCTTAACAAAACTGCCCATGAAATGGACTCGACCCGATTGACCTTCATGGCCTTAAATAGAAGAAGTTCAACCTTTATTTTTGAAGCGGATATTGCAGGATTAAATTATGGTAAAGATTTAGAAGGATCTATCTCTGGACGGAAGGCGCGGACTATTAACACCGAGTATCATGAAGGATGGCTTTATTGGTGTTTTCGCGGTGGA
Source organism: Chitinivibrionales bacterium (assembly GCA_028278335.1). Classification (GTDB taxonomy): domain Bacteria; phylum Fibrobacterota; class Chitinivibrionia; order Chitinivibrionales; family JANQEN01; genus JANQEN01. Next base: position 244,289 of record JANQEN010000203.1, read on the forward strand.
GAGAATGATAATGTTCAATCTAATGGCTATGCGGACGAGCGATGGAAACGATGGATCGATATAAAGAATTACTCTGGCACCAACAAATTGGCCGGCGGTTGCATGTGGTCCTTCAATGATTATTGGTCACCCTTTATGGACCATCCTATGGGCGTTGTTGATCATTATCGTGTACCTAAAGCAGTGTTTTATCTTTTTCGTGAAAAATGGACTGGGGTGAAGGGAGACTACCCAGAAGTAGGTATAACACCGACCAAACTTGAGTTGACCTGTGATATGGATACACTGCTTACTGATAGTGTTGACATTTCGATAATAACAGCAGCTCTTAGAGATGCCAATGGTAAATGTGCTTTTATTGGAAAGGTTAATTCTCAGGAGCAGTTAGTTGAGAGCACTCCAATTACCTTTACAATTTCAGGCCCAGCAGATCACTTTGGTGACCTTACTGTTCAGTCAATTGCCGGAAAAGCTCCGTTGATTATTAAGTCAAAAAACACAACAGGAACGATTAAAATCAAAGCGACGTCCTCTGCGTATAGTTTGACCTCCAATGAACTTTCCATTGCAGCATTAAAAGCCAATACCAATCAATTACCCTGGGTAACAAGTATCAGAAATAGAATCGACCTTAAAACAATTAATAATGTTTTTATAAAACAGACCGCTCAGTTACTTAAGATACAATTTACTGCACCAATGACCAAACATACGACTTTGTCAATCGTAAATCTACGAGGACAGAATGTTCCCTGCCCTATCACAAAGACAAAAACCTCTGCAATAATGGACATTCGTGCTTGTGCAAATGGTTGTTACTTTTTGCATGTTAGTGAAAAGCATAATAAAGCTCAGTTTACAAAGAAGATTTTTATAACTCGATAATTCTAAGGAGAAGTTACTGCCATGATATTAGCTAAACTAATTCGCCTTTGCCCAGTAATCATGCTATTGTGTGCCAGCAGTTCACTGATTGCCCAAGAAGGTAATGCAAGCGTAGATCGATCTATAATACTTTCCGGAATGACAGCCTTTGAGATGGGACAGTTTGTTCGAGGTCATCATCGTCAAAAAGAGTTTGAGTATCGCCCATGGTTAAATCGCTTCTATGGACAATTACGAGTTGATGCTCAAATAGGCGAGCGATTAAAGATAATTGTCACCCCAGAGGTAAAACTCTGGTACGATTCTTATCCCATAACCGATATGCCTGACCGGTCAAGTTTTCCCTTTCGTATGCGCTCACAAGTTACCTTGGCACAAGGTGAAGGTATCCTTAGCTATGGTGATGTCGACAACCCGTGGGGAGAGTTAGCAGTTGGAATGCTTCATTTTAAGTACAATCCTGATGCTCATAATTTGGGCGAGTACATGTTTAGAACAGGTGTTCACCCAGCATATATTATGACCTCCTTTGATTATGCCTTTGCAAGATTACCGGGAATGCGATTTAGTACCAACTTTTTTAAGAATCGATTTAGCGCTGATGCACTTTTAACCTTTGAACCAGACATTCACCCTATTATGGATGGATCGATAACTATTCTAACAGGATATAGACAACCCGGTTTTATAGATGAGAGTTCTGAATTGTGTAATATCGGTGCTGGTATTAGCTTTGATAGAGCTATTCCAGTTTCTGGTGAAGTAATTACAACTCCAGAAAACAGTGCCAGGAATAAATACTACACTAAATCAGGTGAGGAAAAATACTACAGCTTCGGTGGTAAGAAGTTAATGGCACGATTATCCCTTGATCCAAAAGGTGTTCTTCCACAATCATTCAACTCCTATTTTAATCAAGATGATTGGAAATTATTCTTTGAAGTTGCTGTATTGGGGACCAAAAATATTGAGCGCTACAACCAGGTTATTAATGGTCCCGATACAACATATGAAGTTGATACAGCGTCAAATTATTATAATAATCGGAAAGAGCGAATTCCCTTTATGCTTGGTTTTAATGTACCCTTTCCCACAATTGGCAAATTTCGCTTGTGGGACCTTTGCTCTTTTCAATTAGAATACTATGGTTGGCCCTATACAAATTCCTTTTACGACCAAGGTTTTGGTTACGAAAACCCAATCCCAAAACCACCGCAATCCTACCCAAAGCGCGCTTATGAGCTGGACAATTGGAAATTTTCTCTTTTTATGAAGAAAGAAATTATAACTGGTTTTACTCTTATTGGTCAAGTTGCCCGGGACCACACCCGTCATGATTCGTTTTATGAATCACAACGGGATGAGGAAGAGGTATTTACCAAAACCGATGATATAACTAGTATTTGGCATGTGTTCAATCCAAAAAAATGGGGTGAATACGGTTGGTGGCTCAAATTACAGTATAACTTTTAATCATTGATCTCTGGGGAAGATTGGTTAAAAGATCAAACTTTACTATACTAAACCGAAAACGTTTACGGTAACAAGTGTTGCATAGGAAGGAACCTATCATGAAATCTAAAAATATGCTTACCGTTGTTCTTCCCCTGCTCATTCTATTGGGGACAACTCAAAGCCTTTGGGCGCTCTGGGAGGGTTTTTATCGTGAAAAAGATGTAGCGACCTCTGCAATCACCTTTAACTCACGATCTTTCTTTGTTCATGGTAAACCAGTATATCTTTACACTGGCGAAATTCATTACCCTCGAGTACCTAAGGAGTTGTGGCGAGATCGCTTAATGCGAATCAAGCGAGCAGGTTATAACACTATAGCCTTTTACACCGTTTGGAATTTTCATGAACCAATAAAGGGTGAATGGCAGTTCGAGGAGAATCTTGATGTCGAAGCTTGGCTCAACTTAATCAAAGAATTGGGTATGTATGCAATAGTTCGTCCAGGTCCGTATATTTGTGCAGAAGTAGATTTTGGTGGTTTTGCTCCCTGGACTGTTGACGTTGAGGGAATGAGCTATCGCCATTCTGACCCAGAATTTCTTGCTGCTGTAGATGGATATTATGAAGGCATATTCCCAAAATTTATCAAGCATCAAATTCACAAAGGTGGACCTGTTATTGCGGTGCAACTAGAAAATGAATACTATGATAAAAAGCCGGACGAAGAGTATAAAAATCATTTGATAAACAAAGCATATGAGTTAGGATTAGAAGTCCCTTATATCTGGTCTAAGTGTAAAAATGCTCATGAACCCAAACCGGGCACGTTTCCCAACAATGGAAAATATCCTTGGTTTGCAACAGAACTATGGACCGGTTGGATTGGTCATTATGCCACCAGTGACAAATGGCCCATAGTGCATCGTGCGATGAAAAGGATTATTGCAGCAGGAACTGGGGGATTAACCCACTATATGATTCATGGTGGAACCAATTTTGGTTATACAGCTTCAGATGATCAACGCGCGACAAGTTATGATTATGCTGCCCCAATTGGCGAACTTGGCCAATTTCGTGAGACCTATTATACCGCAAAGAAATATGGCTTATTAACTCAAGCCTTCAATAACATAATAGCAACTTCAAAAAATGGCAATTCCTTAATTAGTAAACCAAATGCGCCATTAAGACCCTATGTTCAGAAAACTGACAAAGGAAATATTGCCTTTATTCATAATGAAGATAGTGTTGGCACGAAATCTTTTAAGGTAACGTGGAACGATAAAAATTTCACCACTCCTACAAATTTTAATTGGAGTTTAAAAAACGGTGATGTTGCTTATTTTATCACCGATGCACCAGTTACTAACAATGCAACTATTGCTTATAGTGCCACCAGAATTTTAACCCAAATGAAAATTAAGAACAATATTTATTTTGTGCTGTATGGTAAAAATTCATCAAAAGGAGAGATAGCTTTCTCCTTTAAGCAGGCTCCATCGCCAACCCCAACCTCTCCTTGGAGCTGGGATGCTGAAAAGAAGCTTGCCAGTATTCAATTTACTTATCCATCAGGAAATTCAATTGAAGAAAGAGATTGCGCGGCTGGAAATAATATAAAGATTAAGCTTCTTATCATGAATGAATCATTTGCAAATAAAACTTGGGTTGACTCTGGTTTTATTGTCTGTAATGCTGAGTATGTTGATGAGAACAATAAAATCCATTTTACAAAAGATGGTGGTTCCGCCTATGTGTTTACCTCACAGGGCAAACAAGTTGTAACTAAAAATGCAACGACACCTCCTTCAAATCGGTCATTGAATTCAGGTTGGAAATGGGTGAGCGCGTCAGCAGAGGCTGCAACTGACTACAATGATGCTTCTTGGAAAACTTCCACAAACCCAAGAAATACGACATACTATGGATGGGTTAATGGATATGGATGGTATCGCACAACTCATTCCGCAACAAGTGCTGGTACAGACACACTAACCGTTCCCTACCAAGGAGCAACAGACAAGTTTATCCTTTTTGTTAACGGAAAACACGCAGGAACAAAATATACTGGAAATGGGAAGAAAGAAAAAATCCCCGTATCTCTAAAACAGGGATCAAATCAAATTGCTATCTGTATGGGTGAATATAGTCGTCATAAATCCTTCAATCACTACAAGACCGGACCTAAGTGGAAAAATCGTTCTGGACTATTTGGCAATGTTAAAATTGGCAACAAAACCCTTACAAATTGGCGATTTAGAGGGGGATTTGAAGGTGTGGATGAAAAACCAATATTGGGCACCATCTCTTCTAACTCTTGGACAGCGTTAAAAAATAGACAGTGGAACAGTTCCAATGCACCAGAGGACAATATGCCTAAATTCTGGCGGTATGATTTCAACTATTCTCCTCCTGTAAACGGACTTGCTACATGGGTATTAAAGGTTGATATTACATCAAAGGAAATTGGTGTTGTTTGGTTAAATGGCCATTGTTTAGGAAGAAACATAGAGAACCAGCCACCACTATTTGTGCCACAATGTTGGCTTAAGGATCAAAACTCTTTAATTGTTTTCGTAGAAAACGGGAAAAAACCGGTGAATTATGAGTTAGCCTTAGAGGAGTATCGCTCCTTTGCAGAAACTCCAGTTGGGATTGTTCCAAATACTCAATCATATTCTATAGTACAAAGAAAAAATACCTTCAAGGTCACCGGTGATCGTTTTGTCATTCCTAAATTCTTTGTTGGAAAATCCTATTCAACTGCTGTTTACGATCTGTCAGGAAGACTTATCCAAAAGCAATTGCCTGCACAGAAAGGAATATTACTCCTTGGAAAACATGCAGGTATTGCCCGCGGGGTATATATTGTGAGATTAAATCTTTTAAAAAAATAAGGGGATTCTATGAACTTATCTTTTGTAGATATTACAACCTTTGGCTTATTTATTGCGCTTGTTATTTTCATCTCTCTTTTTAAATCACGAAAGGTTGATGACTCAGAGGGATATTTTCTTGCGGGACGTGGTTTGAGTTGGTGGCTGATTGGTTTTTCTCTTATTGCAGCGAATATTTCCACAGAACAATTTGTTGGTATGTCTGGACAAGCGGCAAATTATGTGGGCCTTGCTATTGCTAGCTATGAATGGATGGCAGCAATTACTTTAGTGGTTGTCGCCTTTCTCTTTCTTCCTAAATTTCTCAGTACAGGAATCTATACAATACCAGAGTTTCTTCAGTATCGATATAATGAGCTCTCGCGTACAATCATGGCAGGATTTACCATGATTATCTACGTGTTTGTCACCATTGCCGCAGTCATTTATTCGGGTGCACTTATGGCTGACACACTCTTTCCATCTGTAAATGTTACCTCCGGAGCTTGGATAATCGGTATCATTGCTGCGGTATACGTTGTCAGTGGTGGCCTTAAGGCTTGTGCCTGGGCTGATCTCTTGCAGGGTTCTGCTCTTATTTTGGGTGGTGGGATTATTACTTTTTTTGCCTTTAAAATATTAGGAAACACCCCAGTGGCTGAGCTTGCCTTTACCAATACCGCAGTTTCCTCTGTTTCCGATTCCGCAAGTGGATGGACTAAATTCTTTGCTCTCAATGCAGACAAATTACACATGAAGCTTCCTGCTACTGATCAGATCCTCCCCTGGACGGCATTAGTCGTAGGATTATGGATCCCAAATTTTTATTACTGGGGACTGAATCAATATATTACTCAGCGCACCTTGGGATCAAAATCTCTTGCCCAAGGGCAAAAGGGAGTTGTCTTTGCGGCAGCCTTAAAACTGGTGATTCCTTTCATCATTGTTTTTCCTGGAATTATTGCATTTAATCTTTTTCATACAGATATGGCAACAGAAGCAGGAAAAGACAATATAGCAGTACTAAAGCTTTACGAAAAGGCGAAAGCGAATGCTACTACTAGTAAATATGTTTTTACAATGGACGAAGCTTGGAAAAAACTCAATCCAGAACAAGCACAAGAGATTGAAGCCTATAATTCATCGATACAAGCATCGCAGGGAGAATCGGTTGAAAAGAAAAATTTAGTGGGCTATAAGTATGACACCGCCTTTGGTTTGCTCATCCAAAAATTGCTTCCCTTTGGTGTTGGCTTACAGGGATTTGTCCTTGCAGCAATTCTTGGCGCAGTAGTAAGCTCTTTAGCTTCAATGCTCAACTCAGCCTCAACGATCTTTACAATGGATATTTTTCGAAAATATGTCAACAAAGAGGCTTCACAAAAACAACTGGTTTCAGTTGGTCGTGTTTGTGTGGGAGTCTTTGTTGTAATCGGGTGTATAATCGCGCCAAAACTAGGTGATCCAAAGTTCAAAGGAATCTTTACCTATATCCAAGAATTTCAAGGATTCATCTCTCCTGGGATCCTTGCAGTTTTTCTTTTTGGCATTCTTGTCAAACGGGCACCTGCAATTTGTGGCGTCATTGGTTTATTGATAAATCCTATCATGTATGGCCTATTAAAACTCATTCTTCCAGGACTAGCTTTTCTTGACAGGATGGCTGTATCCTTTTTATGTGTTCTTATAGTTATGGGTATTATAACGCTATTAAAGCCACTTCAAAAACCAATTTCTTTGCCCTCAAACACCACTATAGATTTAAAGCCCTCTCATTCTGCAAAAATGTTTGGTATTGGAGTAATTATCGCAACAATTGTACTATATATAATATTTTGGTAAACAATAAAAAACTGTTACCTTTCATCATTAACAGAAGAAGTATTATATGAATAATTCTCCAAACGAAAACAAGAGTGGCTCTCAAGAAACATACTATGCTCTTTGCCAAGACACATTCCCTATTGGCGGTCAATCAGCTGTGGAGCTTCAGGCTCCATATCATGAAGGACAATCTACTCCTTCAATCGTAAATGCAACTATACTCCCTGGATATGGTATGAATGTTTTTCAAATCACTGCCTACCTTCCAGGACTTGGGTTGTTTAACATGCTCACCTCTTTACCGCTTGATGAGGCAGCTACCTATTTGAAAGAGGAACCCTTTGGAAATCGTTCATTCATGGTTGGTGGTGCCATGCTTATCCCTTTTGCTGGACGTATCCGTGGCACCTTATGTGCGGATGGTAAGTCCATATCTATTAACATACAGGGAAACCAGGTAACCCTACCAGCAAATTGGTCTTCCAATGGAAACACAGGTGGGGAAAAAGTCGCCATGCATGGATTAATTCTTGATCGACCAATGGATTCCATCAAAACTGGAAGTGACGAGGATACTGCTTTTGTCGAAGCCAAACTCCTTGCTCATGACTATGGCATTAAATGGCCCGGATCTGCAGAACATACTTTTAGATATTCCTTAAAGGAATCAGCCTTTTATATCTCAATTACAACTAGAAATGTAGGTGACACCGAGCTCCCCTTTTCAATTGGATGGCATCCCTATTTTACATTCCCTAGTAAATCTCGGGAATCAATCAAGCTTCATATCCATTCACAGGATCGCGCAGAGCTCAATAATTATGGAGATGTTTTTCCCACAGGCACGCTTCTTCCTTTAGAAAACTCTCCCTTTGATTTTGGCAGTAACAGCGGCCAAGAATTGGGTACTCTCTTTCTAGATGACTGCTTTACTAACTTAAAGAGAGATGAAAAAAACAATTGTCGTACAACACTCTATGATTCAAAATACAATTATGGTGTTGATATCACAGCAAATGATTCCGTAAAGGCATTTCAAGTATTTGCACCAGTTGACCAGCCCTTTGTGGCAATAGAGCCGCAAATGAATCTTCCCGATCCGTTCAATAATAACATTTGGAACGATCGAGACACGGGCATGATCTTTTTAAAACCCGGTGAATTTAAAACCTACACAGTAAAGGTTGCATTATTTCAGAAATAACCCAAGATATTTTGTTTACTAATCGGTATAAGGAACAGGAAATGGACAGCTTACAACAACTGGTTCAGCAGACCTTTATAGCTCGCTTTGGCAATCAACCTTCTATTATTGCACTTGCCCCTGGACGAGTAAACATTATTGGTGAGCATACCGATTATACCGGTGGTTTTGTTTTTCCAGCTGCAATTGACAAAGAAATTATTATTGCAGTTGATAAAAATGATACTGATACAATAACAGGTTTTTCCGTTGATTTTAATGAAGAAGCATCGACTAACCTTGGCGCCTATGATCCCACCCACCCTAAGGAGTGGTTTCGCTATATTCTCGGTGTTCTTGATGAACTCCAAACTATTGATCAACCCTTGGAGGGATTTAACTTCTGTATTGCTGGAAACATACCGGTTGGCTCAGGGCTCTCCTCTTCAGCAGCTGTGGAAATGGCAACCTGCATCGCTATGGAAAGGCTCTTTAATTTTTCCTTAGAGGACCAAGCAGCAGCTCTATTGTGTCAGCGAGCTGAAAACAATTTTGTCGGCGTCAACTGTGGCATAATGGATCAGTATATTTCTCGCGTTGGTAAGGCAAATCATGCAGTAAAAATTGATTGCTCAGACCTCACTATTCAAACAGTTTCCATAAACACTCCAGACTACTCCTGGATTATAGTTGATTCAAAAAAACGTCGGGGATTGGTTGATTCGGAATACAATAACAGACGAAAAGAGTGCGAAGAGGGGCTTGCAATTGCCCAAAGGGAATTTTCCGAGCGAGAGATATCTGGATTACGTTCACTTTCCATTGCAGACCTTGGAAGACTTGAAAAAGTCTGTTCTCCAATTGTATTCAAACGTATTAAGCATGTCATATCCGAAAATAATCGTGTTCTTGAAACTGAGAAAGCTCTTCTGGAAGGTGATATTAAAACAATTGGCGACTGTCTGTATGCTTCACATGCTTCACTACGTGATGATTTTAATGTCTCCTGCAAAGAACTCGATTCTTTGGTAAACATCTTAAAGGATACAGGTGACGTTGCAGGAGCTCGATTAACAGGAGCTGGATTTGGTGGATGTGTTATTGCCTTAGTAAAATCCGATGCAATTGGATCGGTCATAGCGTCTATAAAGCAACACTATACATCAGATTGTTTACAGGAAAATGAGTCAGCAGCGATTTGGCCGATTGTTATTTCTGATGGCGCACGCATCATTCATAAAGAGTAGAATTCAGCAAATGGTCAATACACTCATGTACCAAATTTTTTAGTCATCAATGCATAGTTGACCGATAGGTTATCAGAAGTATTGTTATGGTAACTTAACGGTGAAGACGTATGGATTAGGTAGTTGATCTCACCATAAGTTTAGTCTTAAGTTTTCTTCTCTTCGGTTTAAAAAGTGAACTCTTACTGTTTATCTCTTCTAAGAGCATTTTTGCAGCAATTGATCCCATCTCATAGGCTGGCTGTGACACACTGGTTAAGGGTGGATTAATCAGCGAAGCAATAGGGTTGTCACTAAATCCAACAATGGCAAGCTGCCGAGGAATCCGAATCTTCTTCTCCTTACACTGCATAAACACCCCAATTGCTACAGGATCATTTACACAAAATACAGCATCAGGCTTTGGGGAAAGCTTCATGAGCTTTTTAAATCCTCGAATGCCATCTTCTTCATCCAGCCCACCATCAATGATATACTCCTTGCGAAATTGTATCCCATTTTTCTCTAAGGCTGCCCTATATCCCTTGATTCGGTTTTTGCTGATTTCCAAATGTGTTGGTCCTGCCAGATGGACAATCCTTTTGTATCCAGACTGAATTAAGTGTTCCACAGCCTCAAAAGCACCTTGCTCATCATTTACAACAACTTTATTTGCCTTGATATCACAAACCCGATCAAAGAAAACCAAGGGGATATTGCGCATTTTAACCACATCAAAATGGTCTGTATCTTGAGTTGTCTGAGAAATTGAAACAATAATTCCTGCAACAGAGTATGAGAGGAGTGAGCGAGTATTGATGATCTCTCGGGTATAATCTTCATTTGATTTGCAAACAAAAATACTATAGCCAGCTTTATATGCCACATCTTCTATGCCATCCAAGACAGAGGAGAAGAAATCATGTTTGATCTCAGGAACAATAACACCAATGGTTTTCGTCCGTCCCCTTTGCAGGCTTTGAGCTATTGAGTCAGGCTGATAACCAAGCTTGTTTGCCAGCTCACGGATCTCTTTCTTCTTTTTATCACTAATATCGGGATAATCGCGTAAAGCCCTGGAAATTGTAGAGGGAGCGACTTTCATATATTTAGCAAGGTCTTTAATTGTTGTCTGCTTCCCGCCATTTCCAAACATCTATTTCTACCTTGTATCTAAATAATAAAACTATGGTGTTAATTATCCAGTTTTCCGCATACGTTTTCGGAAAAACCAAACGATTAAATATAATAATTTTCGGTGACAATACCTACTCAAATCACGATTAAATAAGCATTCCACCATCTGGAAGTAATTGAGAAATGGACCACCCGTTGGCTAATCAATAACTATTGATATTACAAACCAACAATTATCTTTGAGTAGGAACTCCTCATTTGTCCATTAATTTTTAACACATAGAGGCCCGAAGGTATCTTGGTTAAATCGACTATTGCTCTTGAATTGTTTGCCCTCTGCACTAAGATAACTTTTCCCTGTACTGTTACCAATTCAATGTGTTTTATAGTATTCTTACTGGAAATTGCTATTTTCTTGCTTTCAATTTGAATAGAAAAAGGTCTTGGAAGTTCACTATTTGAGCCATTATTAAAAATAGCGACCGTTGATAAATTAATGGTGTCTATGATATCCTTTGATTGTACAGTAATATCTTTCGTAAAAAGCACTTGATTATTTTCATATATTTTTAATTCCGGTTTTGCAGATTTGGTCACACCAGTATATACAGCTTGTCCATTTTTCCAGCTGATTCTATCACCATTATTTTTTAGATTTACCTTTAAGCCACCAACCGGTTTTCCGTGGGCCATTAAAACAAAGGTTGCTCTAATTTTTTTCGATTCGTAGGCCCAAGAGAAATTCTTAGAGCGAAGATGGGACATCTCCATGATATTAAGCAAGTTAGCTACAGTATCCTTGTAATTAGAAGCTATATCATTCTGCTCAGCTCTATCATTTTTTAAATTAAAAAGCTTAACTGCGGCATAGGGATTGTCTTTCATTTTGTATTGAACGGCCTTCCATTTTCCCATTCGGGCTGCTCGACGACCATTTCTTTCAAAAAATTCCCAGTAGAGAAAATCATGCTTCGGTTGCTCTGGCTGTCCCAAAAGTTCAGGTAAAAATGATATGCCGTCAATATCCTGTGGCATATTCTGATTGATAAGATCTGCACAGGTGGGTAAAAAATCCCAGAATGCAGAGATGTGATTCGATTCTTTTCCCTGTGAAATTTTTCCTGGCCAACTTACGATAAAGGGGACACGAATACCAGCTTCATAGAGATCACGTTTTAGCCCTCTGAGGCCTCCCCTGCTGGCAAAATAATTCGGTGCAGCACCACCTTCATTATGGGGCCCATTATCACTGGTAAACATTATAATAGTACTGTCTAATATGCCATGTTCTTCCAATTTGGTGACAATTTGCCCCACATATAAATCCAAGCGATAGACCATAGCAGCAAAGGTCGCATGACATTTCTTTTGGGAGCAGTAGCCGCCAACGCTAGTATTTTGTCCAATATAATCTGCGCCATTATGTACCTTTTCGGGATTAAATTTTCCATCAAATTTCTGAAAGATTGAATCCTGTGGTACAATCAATTCAGCGTGAGGAATTGTGTAAGAGCAGTACATATAAAAGGGTTTGTCATTATTATCCTCAATAAAGTCTAAAGCCTTTTCTTGGATAACATCAGCAGAGTAGGTAACCAGGTCCCTAAGATTGTTCCCTGGAAGAGGGTGCCGCTGACCATTATCAATGAGATATTCCACATAGTATCGATGAGCTCTAGCTTGATCAATATACCCAAAAAACTCATCAAATCCCTGTGTGTTAGGATCACCTTCGCTTCCGGGCTCACCAAGCCCCCATTTTCCAAATTGACCAGTGGTGTATCCAGCTGCTTTAAAAAGTTCGGCCACAGTTACTGAGGATGCTGGCAACGGGAACTTACCATTCCCCTTAATTGGTGTGTGTCCTGTGTGTTGTCCGGTCATAAGGCATGACCGAGATGGTGCACTAACTGTGCTTCCTGAATAATGATCGGTGAATTTTATTCCACGCTGAGCCAAGCGATCAATATTAGGTGTAAGAAACTTTTTTTGACCATAGCAGCTTAAGTCGCCATACCCCAAATCATCCGCTAATATATAGATAACATTGGGTTTTTCTTGGCAATGGGTGTTGCTCAACCGCATAATACCGGCTAAAAGAATATATGCAATGGAATAGTTAAGAATGGCTGGTCTTAGGAATGAGAACGACATACTTTTTCCCTTATAAAATATAAAAATTGTGCGTGAATTTTTTCTACTGTACTTACTCATTATGCAAACGTTTTCGATATTAATATAATTCATTTTGTTCATTTTCGACTATATTTATTAGACACACAAATAAACCAAAATGGAAGTTTCGAAAACGTTTGCACGACCACTATTTTTGAGCTATATTATGTGTATACGTTAACGCAACTTAATAAGCCTTTTTTCGCACCCAGTTGAATCGCACATATAACCGGTGATTGGCCTATGAATTTTCGAGTATCTGTTCTAATTATTTCGCTATATCTTCTTATTGCTATACATGAAATAAGTGGCCAATCTAAACCAAACATACTAATTATCATTGTTGATGACCAAGGATATGCTGATCTCAGTGCCTATAGCCATGCAGCAAGCGATATTAACACTCCTAATATGGATAGACTTGCAAAGGAGGGAGTCCTTTTTACGAATGCCTATGTATCAGCACCAGTATCAAGTCCCTCCCGGGCTGGTTGGAACACGGGTCTCTATCAACAACGATGGAATTTTAATGCTGGGTGGAACCCAGGATTGCCCGATAGTGTGAAAAGCATAGCCCAATTCATGAAATCTGGTGGATATAAAACTGCACGTATTGGAAAAAACGACTTGGGAAAAGGTTACTTTTCTCATGATGCGCATGAGTATCCACTCAACCATGGGTTTGATCACTTTCTTGGGTTCTCCGCTCACGCCCATGACTTTTTTCTTCTGTCTCAGGAAATTGCCAATATCACTCCCGATCCAAATGGTACCAGTGCCCATTTAGGCCCGCTTATGCATAATAAGGGGTACAAGAGTTATTCATCGGGATATACAACTGAGATCTTTACAGACTCGGCAATCCAATACCTGGAGAACCATATAAATGCCCCCTTCTTCTTGGTGCTCTCCTATAATGCGGTGCATCACTTAATCCATGAGGTACCAAAGAGATATCTTGACAAATACAATGTATCTGCTATACCGAATTACAATCCTCGAACTATGGGTAAGTATAATGCCTACTATAATAAATACAACAAACTAAATCCAATAACCAATGCAGAAATGCGCAGGTATTACCTGGCAAATCTAAATTGCCTCGATGATAACATTGGTCGTGTTTTGGATAAAATGGATGACTTGGGTATTTCTGACAGCACCTTGGTTATTTACTTTTCCGACAATGGTGGTTCCCCGTTAACGGGAGCGAATAATCAACCGCTTCGTGGTTCTAAATATGTTTTATTTGAGGGCGGACTCCGAATACCCTTCATTATGCGCTGGCCAAGCATTTTACCAAAGGGCAGCCTCTATACTTATCGTGTGTCAACATTAGACATTCTACCCACTATTTGTGCTGCCACCAATACTCCTATATCAAGCAATGATCGCTTAGATGGGTTCAATATTTTAAATGCGGTTATCAATAACAAGCCCTCTCTTACCCATGATAAGCCTCTGTTTTGGAAATTTAATAAGCAAATTGCCGTGCGCCAAGGCAATTGGAAATATGCCTACACCAATGATTACACCAGCCGCCAGGCTACCAACCAGATACTCCAAGGACCGGATAAGGAATTAAAAGAACGACTATACAATCTTGCGATAGACCCTTCAGAGCAAAACAATCTTTTTACTGCATACCCTGATACAGTTTTGCAATTAAAAGAGCTTATTTCACAGTGGGAAGCTGATCTGTTAGGATTTCCTAATGGGACTGGCACACGGGTTGATGATAAATCGGGGCTGATCACCTTTTCTGGTTCATGGGAACGAAACACCAATGCCAGTGGGAACTATCTCTTTACAAACACATCTAGTAAAACAAAAAACGATAAAGCAGAGTTTACCTTTATTGGCACTGGCATAAAGCTCTATGTACAAAAGGGAAAAGCTGCAGGTAAATTCGATGTTTATCTTGATGGCATTAAAGTAAAAACGTGCGATGGCTATGCTTCATCTATAAAAACAATGCAAGTGGCTTTTGCAGATACGACTCTTCCTTTAGGTAGTCATACCATTCGCACTATTGTTCGCGGTGACAACAATGCCTCTAGTACAAACTATTGGACAAACATCGATTTCTTTGAATATTATGACACCAGTGCAACGCATATTATAAATGATATAGTGGGACGACAGCAAAATCGCAAGAACTATGCTATGACCTATCTTGGCCAAGATCATGTGAAATTTGATCTCATCGCACCTTCTCCTGCTGGATTGTTTATGTTACATGATGCACGGGGCCGATTAATCTATAAAACCAAACACCCAAAACGCTCTGTAACAATAAAAAGATCCACAACCCATCCTGGCTTGTACATTGCTACATGGAAGTGTTCGAATTCCTCTCTCTCTCATAAATTCATGATCTTACATTAAATTAAATCCACTTACATGATTTTTTTCTAACGGCACGAAGTGAAGGAGACACAATGAAACAGCAAATCAATATCAAAATTCTACTTTTGCTATTTGTTCTCATTTGTGCCCTTCAATCCAAGGAAAAGCTTTTTTCCTTTGTCAGCTCTCCTGATTGGCACATTGGTGAGGCCTATATTAAAAGTGCCGAGGTTATTGAAAAGGCAAATAGAATTCAAGACTCTGTGTTGATGGATATGAAAAAGTACTCTCCACAATTTATAATGATTGCCGGTGATTTAATTGATGGAGATTTTAAAGGTCATTGGTACCATGTTTCAAATACCTATAATAGTAAAGTCATCAATCAAATACATAAAGATGCAGATATCTGTTATGGAGGGCTGAAAAAGAAGTTTTCTGAACACGGCATAACAACAATAATAGCAGCTGTTGGTGATCATGAAGTGGGAGATAATGACTGGGGGGTCAATAGTGTTAAGTCTCATGCAGTCAAGGATTACCGCGCTGCATTTCAAAAGCATTTTCTTCAAACACCACAGGGCACATGGCTCTATCCAGATAATATTGGTTCAGTCGCTCCCCGTCCCACAGGTACTCTTTATGAAGGAACCTCCTATGCTGTAAAATTTCAAAACCTCCTGGTTATTTCCATTGATCAATATCGCCAAGACTCTCCTACAAAGAAATTAAATAATCGTACTGGCACCATTATTCCCGATGTTGAAGGTAAGCACCTTGAATGGTTTGAAAACATTTTAAAGGCAGCAAGAAGCGATCCTTCTATCAAATTTATGATTGTTCAGGGACACGCACCAATTATTGGTCCTGTTCGGAAAAAAAGCAGTAGTGGTATGCTTTTTGAAAAAAAGGAACAATCTTCTCTTTGGCAACTTATGAAAGCATATAATGTGGACCTCTACTTTGCTGGTGAAGTGCATACACACACAGCATCAAAGGAAGCAAACTCAAATTTAGTTCAATTGGTTCATGGTGCGATGGCGGGGAATGAGAATAGCTATAACTACATTGTTACCGATGTATTTGATAATAAGCTTGAACTGACATTACGAATTGAGAAATTTGATCAGAGTAAACCCTATTTTGTCAATGCTGGAACCTTAACAATCGACAAGAGTGGAGCGCAACCGTCAATTACTGCTACAGGGGAACTATCATTGGTTGATCCCAAGGGACTTATCATCCATTATGATTTTGAATCAGCACAGATTGCTATAAACTATGGGTATTTTGGTCAAAAATTTTATAATGGAACCCCAGTTGGAGTTACTCAAACAACGGGGGTTCTTGGTAAGGCATATTCATTTAATGGCAATGCAAAAACAACTACCTTTGGTGAGCATCCCATTGGGGAAGCTGAACCACGCACTATTTCCACTTGGGTAAAGCTGAACACAATTAATGAGGGAACCATTTCTGGAAGCGGTAAAACCTTGAAAAATATTAATGGGGTATATGATTTTCGAGCTAACAATGGCAAGCTACGACTCTATATTAATGCAGGAAATAATAAAAGATTTGCCGAGGCAAATCAAAACACAATAAAAATTAACGATAATGTTTGGCATCATGTGGGATTAGTATTACCAGGAAAATCCAAGAATAAGCTTTCTCAAGTTCTCTTTTATATTGATGGAAAAGAATATAGCGCATCAACATCGAATCCAAATGCTGCTATTTACACTCATGCAGGAATGGCTCCCTATGTTATAGGCAAGGCTTTCAAGTCAAATGGCCCTGGATTTGTTGGACATATTGACGATTATGGCCTATGGTCATCCGCTTTAAATCCAGCTATGATGTCTGCACTCTACCACGTGGTCTCTGAAACGTCGCTAAAGTATAATGTCCATGACATGGACCAACTCTTTGCATTATATCGAAACAGAAGTAACTGTGTTGTTACCATTGATCAACGAGATTGGCAATTTAAACAAGGACTAACTGGTAGCCCAGGAAGACTTATCAGTTATGGTAATAATGGGTATCACTTGATTCTTGATAACAGTGGAAATGGTTTAGCAACTGTTACATCAAGTACTACCATTGATCAATTTAATAAATGCCACATCTCTCAAGTCTCCACAAATTCTAAACACAATTCAATTGTAATTAAATTCTCTCTCAATCAAGTTACTCATATTACTTGTGATCTTTTTAATTTACAGGGCAGAAAATTAATGCCATTGATTCAAAATAGATTAAAGTCTGGAGTATACACATTCAACATAAATGCAATTCAAACAAATGGAACACTCATTCCTAATGGCATGTATATCGTGATATTAAAGGGAGATGCAATAAATCTGTCTTTCCCACTGCCTATTTCTTGGTAAATATAATCGTAGAACCTTAAGTCTTAGAGTGTATTGGTACTTCTTTTCTTGATAAGCTCAGCAGCCTCTCTATGTCCCCGTTGAATAGCGAATGCCCAGGCATTATCGCCATCAATATCGCGCAAAGACGGATCAGCCCCATTGTCAAGAAGCATAGTTATTATTGATATATGTCCCTCTGCAGCAGCAAACATAAGGGCACTCCAACCTTCGTTAGCGTCCACGACATTGACCTTTGCACCATTATTTAAAAGTAGACCAATAGTGGCAGGAAAATCTCCTGAGGAAGCATACATTAGGGCTGTACGACCTATTTGATCCTGAACATTTATAGTAGCCTTATGTTTAATAAGATACTCAACCACAGGTGTGTGCCCATTAAAGGCAGCTAACATCAAAGGTGTTCTTCCATATTCATCAACAGAATTAACTAACATACCATTTTGTATAGCAGCTTGTACATATTCAAGCTGGCCATTGAAGGATGCTTGAAATATATCCAAAGGCTTTGTTGATGGTTTTACCCTTTTTGATTGCCCATCAGTCAATGCTGTTTTGTTTTTTTCAACAGTTCTGTTTGTACTCTTTTCTTTTTCAGAATTGCATAGAATACAAAGTAGAGCAAATAATAAAAATATTGTATTAAAAGGATACCTATTCATAATAATTTGGAAATTACCGGAGCAAAGCGACTTTTTTACTTATCACATTTTTTCTGTTTGCTATTTTTAATGTGTAAATACCTACTGGCAGTTTTTTGGTACAAAAACTTACTGAATATGATGCGAACTCGCCTTGATGAACTAATCTGCCCGACAATGAATAGAGTTCAATCGAGGTGTACTGCATTGGTGATGTTACCGTCAAACGACCATTTGTATTTTTTATTTGTATCGCTGCTCCACTATGAGCAAAACTCCTTGTCAAGTAAACAGAGCTTAAGTCAATCGTATCAACAATATCGCTAGTCTTTATGGTCACCGGTTTAGAGTAAATCACGTTCCCCTTCTCGTAGACAGAGATCTCAGAATTTGTTGATTTTGTCACACCAGTGTATACAGCTTGCCCATTTTTCCAGCTAATTCGAGATCCATTTCCCTTTAAGTTTACTTTAATATTGCTGACAGGTTTATTATCTGCAACGATAAAAAATGTTGCTCGCAATTTATTTGCCTCGTATGCCCAAGAAAAATCTTTAGAACGAACATGGGACATTTCCATAAGATTGTGAAGTAGCCTTACTGTATCAGGCTTGTTTGAAGCAATGTTAGTCTCTTCTTTAGGATCTTTTTCTAAATCAAACAGTTTTACATCAGTATAGGGATTATTTTTCATTTTATATTGAACAGCCTTCCATTTCCCCTTCCGAACAGCACGCCGACCATTCTTTTCAAAAAATTCCCAATAGAGAAAGTCCGGTTTTTCTTGAGCTCCCTGTCCAATAAGCTCTGGGAGGTAAGAGATACCATCAAGGGTTTCAGGGATTTCTTCATTAACAAGTTCAGCACAAGTTGGCAGGAAATCCCAAAATGAGGACACATGATTTGTACGAGTGCCTTGAGTAATTGTTCCAGGCCAGCTGGCAATGAAAGGAACCCTAATTCCTCCTTCATAGAGATCTCGTTTTATACCTCGCAACCCACCACTCCCATTAAAATAGGAAGGGTGACCACCACCAGCGTTGTGAGGTCCATTGTCACTGGTAAATATGATTAATGTATTTTCAGAGAGCCCTAAATCATTTACTTTCTTCACAATCTCGCCAACATATTTATCCAATCGGTACACCATCGCAGCAAAAACAGCATGACATTGGTTTTGTGAAATATAGCCGCCAATATTAGTTCCAGCTCCAATATAGTCACTACCCTTATAGGTTTTCTCTGGAAGAAATCTCCCCTCAAACTTCTCAAAGATCGAGTCCTTTGGCACAATTAATTCTGCATGGGGAATTAGGTATGGGCAGTAAAGGAAAAAGGGTTTTGAAGCATTGTTATCAATAAATCTCAGTGCTTTATCATGAATTACATCAGCCGCATAGGTTGTGAGTTTTTTTAGATCATTTCCTGGTAAATAATCCTTTTTGCCATTATCAATCAGATAATCAATATAGTACCGATGCGCTCTTGATTGATTGAGATAGCCGTAGTAATCATCAAACCCTTGCTTGTTTGGTTCACCAGAGGTGTTTACTTCACCTAAGCCCCACTTACCAAACATCCCTGTTGTATAACCTGCCTTTTTAAAGACCTCTGCCACAGTCAAAGACTGATCAGGTAATGCGATATTACCATTACCACGAATGGGAGTATGCCCGGTATGTAAACCTGTCATAAGGCTGGATCGAGAAGGCGCACTCACCGTACTTCCTGAGTAATGGTTTGTAAATTTCTTTCCCTGTGAAGCAAGTCTATCAATATGAGGTGTACTGAATTTTTCTTGCCCGTAGCAGCTTAAATCACCATAGCCAAGATCATCAGCAAGTATATAGATAACGTTGGGCTTTTCCTTGCCAAAGCTTGGATTGCTTGTACTGAGTAACCACCCTATTACGGTAATGAATAGGACTTTTCTACATTGTTTTGATTGTAAGATTTTGTTCTGTTCCATATCTAATAATATAGCTTATTTTAACCGAATTTACTGCACAATTGAACCATTTTTTAAATTTTACGCAAACGTTTTCGAATCAAATGAATTATATTATATATCAGGTATCAGTATATTCATTATACTTTGCAAGTATCCTTAAAAGGAACTAAATTAAAGTACGCTCTCATAGATTTTTTTTGGCTAAAGGAATTGGCATGTACTACAGAAGATTCCTAGTAATAGTGATTCTTATTATTTGGCTTTCAGGCACATTAATAGAGGCCGAACAATTAGAGGGAAAAATTGTCTATGGAGAAAAACAGCCTTGCCAATCCTGTGATGTCCTTCTAAAAAATCTTAATAGAACTACGCAATCAAATAGCAACGGAGACTTTTCCTTTGATATTGTTGCACTTAAAAATAGCTTTGCCTTCAATAGAGTTCGCGTAGCCATTCAGAAAAACAGTAGAATTTCGATATGGCTTCCTGAAATGAATATAATCAAAATCACCCTATTTAATACTCAAGGACGATTGATTCAGACTCTATTTAACCGATTGGTCCCTCAAGGTGCTGTAGCTATTGAACTACCGTCAATGAAACTATCACAGGGATTTTATTTTATCCAAGTAGACATTGGCTCAGAGAAACGTACGTTTAAATACCTTCCCCGTATGACCTGCGGAATTCAACACCCTGTGTTGAACAGTGATAACGATTCTCACTACGAAATAGCTCTTACGCAAGATGATATAGATGCCATTGACACATTAATAATATCTTGTAAAGGGTTCGCACAATTTAAGGCACCGGTAAATACCTATAATCAAAATATGGGTGATATTACGATCAAATCACCAAATATCATTTTTATTTTGGCAGATGATCTTGGTTATGGTGAAGTGAGTACCTTCCGCCGCCAATTTGTCCAACATAACACCAAGGTCTATTTCGAAACACCAGAACTTGACAAGATGGCTGCACAGGGTATGATATTCACAGACTTTTATGCTGGTAATACTGTTTCTGGTCCGTCACGATGTAGTCTAATGAGTGGAAAACATCCAGGTCATGCAACAGTACGGGGAAACAAATCGCTTTTTGCGGGAACCAATACTTGGGGCGACACAACCGGCTTAAATCCCTCGGTTGACACTGCGGTTACACAAGTTTTAAAGAAAGCCAACTATACAAATGGGCTATTTGGTAAGTGGCACTTGGAAAAGGGCCATGGCAACTATCCTACCTATCCTGAATCCTTTGGATTTGATGAAGTGCTTCGAGAGGATTGGTATATTGGCACATACTGGGATAATTATACTCAAAACTACCCCTGGGTACTTTACTCAAAAAGAGACAAACCGATCCCATTCGATATGAATCGAAACAATGCCCGTGGCTACTACTTGGATGATATCAATACAGACTCAACATTCGAATTTATGAGCCGTCATAAGGATAAGAGCTTTTTTATTTTTGTATCCTATAAAACACCACACAAACCATTAGAATACACTGACATTTCTATGTTTGCCAACAAAACTTGGCCCAACGTTGAAAAACGACATGCTGCGAGAATTCAACGTATAGATCACTCAATTGGGCACATCCTTAAAAAGCTAGACACCTTAGGAATTTCTGAACATACAATGGTCCTTTTCTCCAGTGATAATGGACCACACAATGAGGGACATGATCATAAATTCTTTGATAGCAATGGCGATCTTCGTGGATTTAAACGCGCTTTGTACGAAGGTGGTATCCGGGTACCAACAATCGCTTACTGGAAGGGGATGATTGAACCAGGATCGAAAAGTGCTCATCCTGCTGCGTTTTGGGATTTCTTGGCAACCTGTGCAGACATCGCAGGTGTAAAGAGTGTGCCAACCAATCATGATGGTCTCTCATTCTTACCGGCCATGTTGGGCAAACCACAACCAGCTCACGATTATCTCTATTGGGAATTTTATGAGAATGCAAATACCCACAAACAGGCTGCAAGAATGGGAAAATGGAAGGCTGTAAAAATAAAAAGTGGTGCAACACAGCTTTTTAATTTAGATTCAGATATATCTGAATCTAATAACATTGCAGGAAGTAATCCCAATACAGTAGCGACATTGGATTCAATTATGCGGATAGCAAGGACTTCAACTCCTCTTTATTGGGATCCATAATCTTTATATATACACCAGGAATAGGATAATAAAGTGCGCCCCTTTACTCTTTTAGTAAAACCGACAGGTCCTGATTGCAACCTTGATTGCGATTACTGTTTTTATCTAAAAAAAGCAGCTCTCTATCCAGCTTCAAAAAGACATATCATGCCCGATGCTGTGTTACATCAGCTTATAAAAAGCTATTTTGAAACTAAGCAACCAGTGTATACTATTGGCTGGCAAGGCGGAGAGCCAACACTACTTGGGAAAGAGTTCTTTGAACGTGTCATCGAGCTTGAAAAAAGATATGCCCGCCCAGGATTTACTATAGGGAATGGTCTTCAAACAAACTGCACTCTTTTAACCAACGATTTTGCGAATTTCCTTTTTCATAATAAATTTCTTGTTGGTGCCAGCCTTGATGGGCCAGCCTATCTGCATAACACCTATCGTTTGAACAAAGAGCGCGCTAAAAGTCACACCCGTGTTTTAGAAGGGATCAAACATCTTCAAAACAACCAGGTAGAGTTCAATATCCTTGTTCTTGTAAATAAAGCAAATGTGATACAACCAAAAGAAGTGTATCGCTATTTGCTTAGAAAAGGGTTTAAGCACCTTCAATTTATTCCCTGTGTTGAATTTGATACCCAGGGTAATCCACAACCGTTTACTATTAGTGCTGAAGAGTGGGGTAATTTCCTCTGTAAGATCTTCGACCTATGGTATGGCGAAGATATGTATACCATCTCTATTCGAGAGTTTGATGATATACTAAATGTAATAGTTGACAATAGAGTAACGGCCTGTACAAAGGGTAAGGATTGTTGCCAATATTTATTAGTCGAGCATAATGGTGATGTATACCCCTGCGATTTCTTTGTGGAGAAAGGGCTAAAAATTGGTAATATCATGGAAAACTCTTGGGAGGAAATGCAAACATCTCAAAAATACCACGATTTTGGAAAGAACAAACTGACAGTAAATAGCACGTGTACTTCCTGCAGCTTTGCCTACATATGCAATGGTGACTGTCTTAAACATCGGATGTATGCTGATAATCCACCGGACACACTCAGTTGGCTCTGTAATGGTCATAATCAAGGATTAAAAAAGTTTTTTACTCATACCCACGATAGATTTGAAAAACTTGCAGATATCATCCGGAGAAAAAGAGAGACTGAGGCAAAAAGAGCAATGAGGAAAGATTAATTATGAATAGTAAAATACGAATCTCTTTTTTCATAGTCATTCTTTACATTCAGTTAACTATTGCACAGCAGAACTATAATGTGATCTTTTTTCTTGTTGATGATCTTGGTTGGGCTGATCTTGGGTGCTATGGAAGCCCGTGGTATGAGACACCCAATGTGGACAGGCTTGCCGAGGAGGGGATGCGCTTTGTCAATGCCTATGCAGCCTCGCCGGTTAGCTCACCCACCCGCTCTGCTATTATGACCGGTAAAAACCCAGCTCGCACGCAGATTACTCAATGGATGGGTTGGAGCAGCTCCAAGTGGGAAGCAGATTATACCCATAACATGCCACTTTCCGAGGTGACCATCGCCGAAGCGCTGAAAGATGGCGGTTATAAGACAGGATATGTCGGTAAATGGCACCTGGGTGAGACAGCCGAGTTCTGGCCTGAAAACCAGGGATTTGATACTAACATCGGTGGTTACAGCAAGGGGCATCCCCCCAGTTGGTTTTCACCCTACAATAACCCAAGACTCAGTGATGGCCCTGACGGTGAGCACCTTACAGAGCGTCTAGCCCAGGAGGCAACTCATTTTATTGAGACTCATAAAGAAAATCCTTTTCTTCTTTACTTTGCTCTATATCAGGTACATACCCCTTTAGCCGCACAACAGTCTAAAATAGACAAATATAAGGCAAAGCAGACACCCTTTTATTATGGTGCTGAAAAGGTTGACGTCAGGAATAACTCTAAAACTACCCAACATCAGAAAAATGCAACCTATGCTGCGATGGTGGAACACATGGATGATGCTGTTGGGCTGGTGCTAGACAAAATAAAAACCCTTGGCCTTGAAAATAAGACCATCGTTTTCTTTACCGGCGACAATGGTGGATTAGCACGAGGAAATGGCCCTACCTCAGTCTTTCCCCTCTATGCAGGAAAAGCATGGATTTTTGAGGGAGGAATCCGTGAGCCACTTATAGTAAAATGGCCTGGCAAAACAAAGGCTGGAAGTATCAGTGATGCCTTTGCAATGAGTATGGATTTTTACCCGACCATCTTGGAAATGCTTGAATTACCGCCAAAACCTTCACAGCATGCCGACGGCAAAAGCCTTGTACCGGTTCTTAAAGACGCTGGCCCAACAATAAATGAGCCACTCTTTTTCCATTATCCCCACTACCACGGTATTGCCGGTGTGCGACCGAGCAGCTCGATGCGGCTTGGTGATTATAAGCTTATCGAATTTATTCATGACAACACCTTCGAACTGTACAATCTTAAAGAGGACCCCAGGGAACGGGTTAACCTTACACAGAAAGAGCCAAATGTTGCCAATCAACTGCGGTGGATATTAAAAAATTGGCGAGACACCATCTCTGCCAATATGCCTCCTGGCTGGCCCAGAGGCACCTATACACCACCGGCAAACCCAGGAGCACAAGCGATCCTTTCATTGACTGAACCCTGGGGGCCAAAATTGTGGAAAAAGGGATCACAGCAACTGATTAAATGGCATAGTATTGGCGATAATGGCCAGGTGCAGAAAATTGCATTTTCCTATTCTGTTGGCGATGACGAAAACCCATTGACCGGAACGGTTAAAACCTCCTCTCAAAGAAACGACACCCTAGCAGCTCGATTTGCCTTTGATAATGACCTTCGAACCAGATGGGCTGCCGAGCCCGACGGTAATTACACCAACGAATGGCTTGAGATCGATTTTCAAAGAGAGATAACAATTAACAAAGTGCGAATAAAAGAGTGTGATGATTGGGGAAAGAGAATTGGGGCCTTTAAGATCCAAGCGTGGAAGGGCTCAGCATGGAGGGATGTACACAGTGGAAATCAAATTGGGCCAGCACTAACCATATCCTTTGATCCAATTCTCTGTACAAAAGCTCGCTTGCTCATTCAAAATGCCACTGGTCAACCAACCATTTGGGAATTAGGCTTCTTTCATTACGCAACTCATTTACTTGATTCTATTCCTAATAGTGGTTCCTATCAATGGACAATACCAGACTCGCTAACTGACAGCATAACCATTGTTTTACAGCATCGAATCTCAAAATCAGAGAGTCAGGGAATTGCTCTTTTACCAGTAACACCTATTCAAAATAATCAAAAAGTAACTCAATTGTCACAATATGCCTTAGTGATCCAAGATGCCAATAAAACAATTAATACTAAGGGAAATTTTACTGAAGTAATCATTTTCAACTTACAGGGTCGAATAATACAACGAATACCAATTACACAGAACAGGCTCTATTGGAATGGTTGTGACAAAGCCAACCAACCTCTTGCAAAGGGAATGTACTGGACTCTTTTTATTGGATCATCCTCTCGATCAATGCATAAATTCATGATTTATTAATAATTTTTCGTTTACATTCCAACACTGGCATTGTATTTTTTTTGTTTTATTCCAATGCATTACCCTCTCTCTATGGACTTTTTAACATTAAATGACATAATAATTCATCCGCTACTCAGTGGTCCTATTTCTCTGCTCTTTGTCACAGGAATTATTGGGTGTGCTTATACTATTTCAAAAAGGTTTTCGAAAGAGGAACCATCAACACCAGTATTTTGTACCACATTTTTCATTATAACTGGACTCATAGCAAGTACCACTTTTATTCTTGTCCTTCTTGGTCAAGCAATTTTAATAAGTCTCAAAATCCTTGGTGGTCTTATTTGTATAGTAGGGTGTTGCTTCATTTACTCTCATTTTTCCTTGCTGTTCTCTTTAGGAAAAAAATTTCTCCATGTATTCCGCAGTCAACGTTTAACCTTTAAGATTGATATTGTACTTATTTTGCTACTTGTACTCATTCTATTCTTTATCTGTTTTAGCCCTCCAACCGATAGCGACTCTCTCTGCTATCATTTAGGTTTTCCCTTAGAAATACTCCGCAATGGATCGTTACCTATAAGAAATGACTGGCTACACATACATCTTTGCGGGCTAGGTGAATATATTAATTTGCTTGGTTTGGCAGTGGGAACAGATAACCTGGGCTCTCTTTTTCAATTTATAGGAATGCTTATAATTTGTCTCTTATTTCTCACTGAACTAAAATCAAAAAAAGACAAATTACTTTCATTGATGCTTTTCCTCTCAACTCCAATCCTGCTCTTTTTTGTACCGTCGCAAAAGCCACAACTCATTGGAGTAGCAGCAATTTTTACCGTTTTAATCACTTTTACTCCAGATAAGGTATGTACAAAAAAGAAGCTTTTCTTAACTATAGGCACACTCTTTTTTGCGCTATCCCTTAAATACTCCTTTTATATTTTTGGCTCAATCCTTTGGTTGTATTTGGGATATCGTGCAATCAGGCATACATTGGTACGCCCTTTCCTACTCTATTCGTTCATATTCTACATGATATTTCTTTTCCCCATTCATGTGACCAACACCCTTGCCTATAGCGACCCCATATCGCCATTAGGCAAAGCGTTACTTTTTAGTACTAGTCATTTTCACGAACACAACTTCTATGTACTGTTAAAATCTTTTAAAGAGGGCTTTGGCTTACCCCTAGGATTACTAATTCCAAGTTCTTTTGGTTCCATATCGACAACGCTTGGAATTGGGGTTTTGCTTATCTTATTTATTAAAAAAACCAACCGAAGTTATCGCTCATTTCAATATTTATTTTTATTGGGAATGATCTTTAATTGGTTATTTGGACAGCGAACAAGCCGTTTTTATTTAGAGGCTTATTGTTTGTCAATCATTCTTTTTAGTGTTTCACCTGTCATTCGAGCTGGGATAAATTCATTTATTCATATTGTCCGTATACAATTGGTAATTACAATACTACTCGCAACTCTTGGAGTATACACTCTCTTTCCTGGTTCTTTTTCCTTTGCCAAAAGAGATACAGTCCTTACAAAATCTGCCTATGAGTATTCAGCCATGAGATGGCTCGATAGTATTTTACCAAAAAATGCATTTATCATTTCGGAGTTTCACACGACTGCATTTCTACCACGCCCATTTATTTCTGAAAATTACGAAACACTCTTACTACAAAATCGCACTGAGTTACTTGACTTACTGCACACAGACAACGAAGAGAGAGACTATTACTTAATAACAAAAGGAGAAATCGACAGTACTCATATACTCTTCAATTATTATGATAGGAATAACATCAAAACCCGGCAATTAACAAGAGGGACTCGTAATCCTTTTAACAACACATCCTACACTCTTTATGTCTACCCTATTGATATATTACAGTTTATGGGTGATCACTCTGATAAAACTTAATCACTAATTATAATGGGTACTGTTTTGTTTAGCTCTCCTCCAGAAACATTTACAAAATAAATACCACAAGACTGTTCTCTAAAGGAGATAATTTTTTGTATATCTCTAATTTGGGGTAGTC
This sequence comes from Chitinivibrionales bacterium, assembly GCA_028278335.1. Classification (GTDB taxonomy): domain Bacteria; phylum Fibrobacterota; class Chitinivibrionia; order Chitinivibrionales; family JANQEN01; genus JANQEN01. The sequence goes on from JANQEN010000203.1 coordinate 272,153, forward strand.
TCTGAGAAAAATATAAACGTCCTCTACCATCCCATATTCTTATTTCTACAGTTTCCTTCTTTTCATAGTTATACTGTAAGCAGATGGATTTACTTCCTATCGATTGGATAACTGATACATATGGCTGAGATGCAACACCACCCAGAATTGATTCAATAGGTGTATTATCATTTTTAACAATCACCCTTGGAATAATTGTATCGACTTCTTCAATAACTTTTCGAATAAAGTAGACCTTAAGCTTGTAGGGATTTTTCGATGCTGCTAATTTTGGTCTAAAAGTAAAAGGCGATTTGCCATTTGAAAACTTCGTTTTCTGGATCTGCTTTTTATACAATGAAGCATTATGGTAAATTTTAAGGATTACAGAATCTATCTCCTTTTTCATACAGTCACCAGATATTGAAGTAACAATAGAATCATTAGTGCCAGCATTTAAGATGGTGCCATTTTTAGGTAATGATTTATAATTAAACAGACGACTAAATTGTGGGTTCTTATTAGGAGTCATTGGCGCCTTTGTTTCCTGTCGCCACTGTTTGAGCAAGGAATGGAGTGCAGCAACAGTGTCTGGTAAAAATTCCGCCAAATCCTTTGCCTCACTGATGTCTTCTCGAAGATTAAATAGTTCCATATTACCGGTCTCAAAGTATTCTATTAGCTTCCATGGTCCTTTGATCATGGCAGAGGAGGGTGTTTCACGAAAGCGATAGTTAATTTCGCTATAGGCTTTACGAAGATAGATTGGTGAATGCCAAAAAAGGGCTTCCCGTTTTAGGCTGCCACTTTGAGTAAGTAGCGGCATGATGCTCTCACCGTCAAGGGTATATCCATTGGGAACCTGTGCACCGGACATCTCTAAAAAGGTTGGGTACAGATCGGTTCCCGCAATAGAAACATCGCAGGTGGTTCCAGGAGCAACAGTCCCTGGCCATTTAAATATAAAGGGAACTCTGATTCCCCCCTCGTATAGCATTCCCTTTGTTCCCCGCAAAGGGGCTAAGGAGGTAAAACTGGGATGGGCTCCATTATCCGAGTAAAATATTACCGCTGTGTTATTCTCTAAATTTAATTGCTTTATGCGAGCAAGCACTCGTGCCACAGATTCATCAACACTTTCAATCATACCAAGATATTTTGCCCACTTTCCAGGTATAGAAGGATAGAGCGCTTTGTATTTGTCTGTTTTATCCTGTTTTGACTCAATCGGTGTGTGCACCGCATAGTGGGAAAGATACAATAAAAAAGGCTTGTTTCTATTCGCATCAATAAAAGCTATAGCTTCATCGGTCAAACGGTCAGTGAGATACTCGCCGTTGGGTCCATTGGGAAGATTTGGAAGATTATTGTAAGGAGAAAAGAAACCACCACTCCCTAAAGAGCCAGCTCCTGAGCCGCCTTTGTTGAGGGAGAAGCCCTGAGAAGTTGGATCCTCTCCAATATGCCATTTGCCAATAGAAGCAGAGGCATATCCCACCGTTTTTAGTGCTTCCGCAAAGGTATACTTTTCATCAGGGATATAGTCAGTGGGGTTTGGAACAGGAATCAGTCGTCGATCTTCTGCTTTACCTTGGTCAGAATTATTAACCGTAAAAACCCCATGACGTGGAGTGTATTGTCCTGATAGCATACATGCCCGAGAGGGTGCACAGTTAGGTGCATTGGCATAGGCATGAGTAAAGATCATACCCTCTGAAGCGAGTTTATTGATATTCGGTGTTTTTGCATAGGGGCTTCCATTGCACTCAATATCTTTCCATCCCATATCATCTATATAAAACATGATAATATTGGGTTTCTCGCGACAATATATGCTATTTAAGCTAGCGCAACCCAGCAAGGTAATTAACGCAGATTGTATAATGTTTCTCTTAATTGGAGACCATAATGCGACCATGGGCAATCCTTTTTCTCTCATTGCTGTCGATTGTATAGAGATATATACCTTTTGAAAGATTATTTAAATGAATGGATTTTTCAATATTGGTAGTTGCTTTAACCACCCTGCCGGAGACATCATACAATCTAAATACCGTGGCTCCATAGCCTTTACTTATAATTAATCTCGAAGTTTTTGTATCAAATTGCACCTTCCCTAAAAGGCTATTACTTTTTTTACTACTCTGTATTGAAGAGGGAGGACCAAAGATCACATTGATTGACACATCTTTTAAAGGCATAAAAAAGGTGTATCTGTTTTTTAGTGCGTCAAAGCTCCCCTTGATATCATCAGAGAATATTGTATCTACAATATTTCCTGTTCCTGGTTTTGCATCTAAATAAATTTCAAAACCATACCGACTCATCATATTCGCAGGAATATCTTTCAATCCACTATAGGAGGCGCTGACTGAGCCTTGACCTTCGATGGTTACCTTAATTTTGTGTAATTTAATAATTTTTTGCATATGAGCATTGTTGTAGAATCTTGGCTTCATAGTTTTATCAAGCACCGCAGAGTCCTCAGGAATTCGCCCTCTATCATTCGCTTCATGTTCCCACTGGGTCAACTTTTTCATAAGACTATCAACCAAATCTTTATGTGCAGGGTTATCAGCAAGGTTGGTTATTTCCCAAGGATCATTCTCAAGATCGAAAAGTTGTATATTGGGTTTTTGTGGTTTAAAAAATTGCGCTTGAACAGCGTTAAGTTGTCCATTGGCTGCCATGGTTCGTAGCAGTGGAAGAATTGGTCGTACACCAGAATTATTGAGATATCCCTGATTGGCATCATAGGGAACCAAGGCCATATCGTTTCGAATCAGTTTGAATCGCTTACCAATAACCGTTCGACTCTTATCCATAATCTCATCCCAACGGTCACGGGCAGCAAAGACAAACTCCCGGTCGGGAACGCTGCTTTCAAGGAAGGGTCTTCCCTGCATATAAGAAGGTAGGGTCACTCCTGCTTCATGTAGAATTTGAGCAACCATATCAATCATCGGTACCAGCTCATCACTCTCTGTACCGGGAGAAACTTTGCCGGGATAACGGATAATTGCAGGCACATGAATTCCGTCTTCATAGAGGTACCCTTTACCACGAATCTGGCAGCGGCCATTGTCACCAATAAAAATGACCATGGTATTATCAAGCTCTCCCTCATCTGCTAAACGCTTAATGATCGCACCGACCTGACCGTCCACGTGCTCCATCTGATCAAGATACAAGGCCCAGTCGTAGCGTACTTCCTGCCGGTCAGGCAGGTAAGGTGGCACTTCCACTTTTGCCGGATCAACCGGATCGGTGGAATTTGCCCGAATATTCTCCCAGTTGTTGCTAGTGTTGTTGCGATGTGTTTTATACAAGGTTATCTGACCGTAAAAGGGTTGGCCAGGCTGACGATTTTTCCAGTTTTTGCTGTCAAATAAAGGTTTTTGACGGTTACGGAGGTTAAAATTTAGATCAGTTTTATTGTTGTAGCCATTACCATTACTGACATAGTATCCCGCTTGTCGCAGTAGGTATGTTAAGGTCTCCATGTCGTTAGGCAGTTTGTACCCGTCACCTCGATGGGAACGATGGTTGTGAGTGTCAATCGAGTTTTGATGCATTCCGGTCATCATAGAAGATCGCGATGGCGAGCAAATGGGATTAGTTGTATAAGCTCTTGTTAATCGCAGTCCCTCTTGTGCCATTTTATCAAGATTAGGGGTTTGTAACCCTTTTGTCCCATAACAAGCCAGGTCTGCACCAATATCTTCTGCCATAATCCAGACTATATTTGGTTTTGCTGAGATCGAGCAACACCAGGTATATCCCATACAAATCAAAAGAGACTTTACAACAAATTGAAGCACCGTTTTTCTAGTCATATTCGTCCTATTTTACCTTACTGGATTGCTACAATCTTTTTTAACAAGGTCCTTGTCGAGTTTTTAATCGTGACAGCATAGGTTCCTGAGGCTAATTTGGGAATTGACATCATAAAGTATCCCGGCCCTTTAACAGACCGAGAAATCGCCATTGAACCATTTGCTCTATAAATATCTACAAGATATGAATCATTTGCAGGAAGCCGTAAATGTACCTGTTGCGTTACTCTATTCCATGTAACTGTTGCTTTACCATGATGGGGAAAACTACTTAATCCATGCTTGTGTATGGGTACTGAAAAGTTTATAACAATAGTGCTATCTTGATTTGATGGAAGCGATTGTATGTTTGAGATGACTCGCTCATCTGGTGAATTTAATTCTCCAACCCTGATGGTATAATTCCCTTTGGCAAATACTTTTGGACGAAATCGATTTCCCTTAATCCGCAATGTATAGACAATTTCATTATTTTGCTTCTTTAAAACTTGAACAACAGCATCACTCATGCCCTTTATGTCAAGTGTTGGTAGAAACTCAACAGCCTCACGACCATAGTTATCTTCTTGTTTGATTGTTATTGGCCATCCATCATAGGGTTTTGAGCCGGATTGTCGAGGGTCAACGTATCGTGGCCAAGCCTCCATAGTAATAGTGCGATTCCTTTTATCAAATCGTACAATACCATACCCTGGAGCATTATCATGAAGTTCCTTAGGCTCTCTGCCATAATTACCTGGGTTTGCAAAGGCCCATACCGATATCTTATTGCCAAAACCATCATGGAACTGTCCTGTATGAGGTTTGCCGGGAAGATGGTTTATACCATTCTCCAGCGGTTTCCAATATCGCCAATAGTAATTAGCGATCGAAGGTACACAAAAGGAGTATCCCGCGTCATTCCAATTGTCAATACCATGATGTATTACCGTTGATAAATGCTGATCCCCTGCTATCATAAAGGCGAAGCCTTTACGAATCTCGGTAAGAGCCTTATTCCGTGCGGTTTGTGGCCAACCATTGGCATCAAGGTCTGCCAAGAGCCTCGCATTCTCTCCCTTTCCACCATGGAGATGTGCAGCTGCAGCAAAAATGGTTGCGCTAAGCACAGCCTTCATCTCTGCAGCCCTCCAATCTGTGGCCCAATCCTTTAGAAAGTTCAATTGCCGCTGTCCGAGCATCGTCACACCGGCAACATCAACTAAGGAAGGCTCATATCCTGGCGTGTTCATAGCAATATGATCTGCTCGACCACTGGTCGCCCAGAGATTATCAGGGATTTTCCCCTGTGGGCCAGACTTAAATTTTCTATCCTCAATAATGGCAAAACTTATACCACCTAAATTCATTGCTGTATAATAAACACCTATTCCCTGCTGCACTGGTGTTGGATCATAGGGATCAGGCAAGTGACTGGTTTGAGCTCGCTCAACCTGTTTTACATAGGATGCTTTCTTTGCATAGCCACCCTTTTCTATTTTACCGTCTGTCTTCTTTCCCCCTTCACCAAAGAGATTTCCCTGTCCCACATCATGATCATCGGGTAAGCAAACACAGGGGATATCCCGCAACAACTCACCAAAGTCATTCCCGAAGTGAATCCAGTGTTTAAGATGGTTTTTATGGGGGTAGACTTGATCACCGGTAAAGACGAGTAAATCGGCGCCATGTTTTTTAACGTTCTCAACAATATCAGTTTTAGGGACATCTCCCCCACCCTGATACAATCCACCGCCTCCTGCAATTGAGTTCCCAGTGAAGGCTGCCACAATGATTGTGTCCTTGTCAATCGGGTCTTTACGAATTACCCCTGACCAGATATCAGAACTATACTTTACACGAAAGGATACATCTTTAGACATATCCCAGTTTGACACTTTAAATGGCACAGTCCAGCCAGGGTTAACTATTGAAGATTCGGCAATCTGTTTCCATTGATTGTTTTCTCTAATCTCTAGTTGAGCCTTTGTTGGATAGGTGCCAGTCTGCTCCTCCAATTGTGCGGTTAATTTTAATATGTTTTTATGGACTGTATATAAAGTAAACACTATTGGTTTTGCACTATTGGTACCACCTAGCATTAGTATCATGAGGACAATACATCTCAAAAATTGTGTTGTACTAATTTTCATCAACTTTCGAACCATAGAATTCTCCAAGATTTCCAAAGGGTTGTACCCCTATCACAATATTATCGCCACAAAACTTTCTTAACCGAAGTTCCTGATTGCGTACCTAATCGAATTACATATGTACCAGCAGGGATTTTACCTCCAGCACTCTTCCATGTAAAGGTATGAATTCCCCTCATGCACATCTCATCAGTAATTGCAGCAATTTTTTTTCCTTGCATGCTGTAAACATTTAATGTTGTTCTACCGGGTTTTGAAAGAATGCACTTTATCTTCATTTCTCTCCCAGAACCATATACAGAATGAATTGACTCACCAAAATTATTAATACATTCCTGTAGATCGGGCATTAAGTTAGTGCTGTTTTTAGGGACAAGGGCTATGGCATCAACAATGACATGACCATTTGTATTGTCATTTCTAATGGTAATACTCGTTTCACCAGATTGGGAACAGTGAAACGTGCCTAGCTCAACCCAAAGCCAATCATTTTGTTTCTGATTGACTATAACCTGTTTATTGCCACTGGCACAGACAATGTTAACCGGTGTATTGGTAGACCTGTTCGGCCCGGTAGTATGTTTTATAAAGATTCTATATTCATCGGTTTTTGGAATAGTCGGTGTGAACATAACCCTTTTTTGCCCCTTCTCTTTGTTGTCATCATGCAAATAGTTGGCATTGTAATAAGTGTGATTAAATTTACTCTCAGTCCAACTTCCAATAATTTGTACCCCTTGGGCATCCTTATTATCCATGATGATTGCCTGTTCTGGAAGAACAGCGTTTCTCGGAAAAGCAATAGAGTCCTGAAGCTCAACAACATGATCTTTATAAACACCCTTTGGATCGGTTCCGTGTTTCTTACAGAGTGCTATGCCATACCCTGCAGCAACACCCATCTGGCCACAGGTATTCATCACCCTCGGGCTTCCCAATCCCACATGGGTACAGCTAAAGCACCTTCCCGCCATCATCAGGTTGTCTATATCGGCAGAATAAAGTGAACGAAAAGGAATAGTAAAGCGTGGTATTCCTGTAAACTGGGCATCAGTGATAAAATCGTTGGGGTGATTCGGCTTTGGAAAGTGAAGGTCGATTTCACGCTGCTCACAGGCAATTGCATCGTGGAAATTAACGCTACCTCGTATTTCATCTTCTTTGAGGATATGTGCTCCTACAATGCGGCGAGACTCTCTCTTCCCCAAGATATAGGCCATCCAGATCATTTTTTTCTTTGCATGCTCAGGTTTTTGCTTGGCATTATAAAACATACCGTAATTTGCCCGAAATAGATGGTCTCTAATATGCTCTGCATTCGGAAAGGGATCCATGCCTAAACCATACTCATAGTACCAATGCCCTTTAGTATCGGCACGATCCTTAGCTACATCCATAGCCCACGGCACCGCAGGAAAAGTAGAATTGCTGTTTTGGTCCTTTGTTTTAAAAAAGAGAGTGCTTCCCATCATGAGTGAATCCCGCTTGTCAGGCGCTAGACTTTCATTAAACTCCGATTTTGCCTCTCGCCCCATCATAAACCGAGCACCAGCCCAATATCCAATCCAACCATCACCGGTGCAATCAATAAAAAAATTACCCAAAAAACGTTTCTCTAAGCCGGTTTCAATATGCTTTGCATCAACACTAACAATCTTGTTACCCTGCTTTTGAACAGCAAAGGCTCGCATAGAGAGAAAAAGGGAAATGTTCGATTCTGCCTGAACCTTCCGAAGTCTATTTTGCGTGGCTGTGACCGCCTCAGCTTCTACATTGGAATTTTCTGGGCCATCTATCTCCTCTACAACTTTAAATCCTAACAGGCCAAGGGTATGCACTCGAACATCACTGCTCGCATTCCCCCCAAGTACGGGCCTGTCCTGTATAAAAGCTACTTTACAACCACCGCGTGCCGCTGCGACAGCCGCACCTGTCCCGGTTATACCGCCACCAACAACAACAACATCAAAGGTACCAGCCACTTCTGGAGTTTCAGGCAGCCCCAATAGTTTTTTTCGCCATGGATCCATGGTTGGCAGATCATTTGGTGGGATTGCATTGGGGTCAGTATTAAGGTAAAGAGCATCGCATCGACCTTCAAAACCAGTGAGATCATGAAGCGTTACTGTTAATGAGGTGCTTGAAAACGATTGGGTACCAGCATCAATCCAGCTCCATTCCTTGTTAGTTCCAAAAACAGAGGGCAATGTTGTACCATTTAATTTAACTTGAAACTTTCCTGGTGTTTCCCTGTGTGTTGGGACCCAATCCTTTGTACGAACCCAAATTTTATATGTTCCTACTGCAGGAAGAGTCACTGTTGTCTGAGCGTCAGCAACAGGTTCTCCATACCCATGGGCAAGAAGATAGGAACTTCCCATACAATGGATAAACTGTTGATCAACCACCCATCCACCTTTATTGCTAAAGGATTCAGTTTCAATTAAGAGTTCTACTGCAAAAATTTGGGTTGAGAAAATAAACGAAATTAAAAAGAAAAAAAGAAATTTAAGTCTGTATGAATTCATAAGTTTCCCCACTTTAGGTAATATAGTCATTTTTACAATAATATATCGTAAAAAAACTCTACCCATAATTTCCTTTTTCTAAGCCATTGATTTGTAAATTGTTACTCATTAATTTGCCCCCAGAGCTGATGAAATACTTGAATCAAGCCGCATTATTTTTCGACCAAGAGTATCTTTGTACCCTGGGAGTATGCACCATATTTCACTCTAGCATAGTACATACCACTGGCTAGATTTTCTAAGCTTACGACTGTTTTTTGTCTCTTTCCAAGATGCCACGTACGCACGCGTTTACCTTGAATGGTAAAGAGATGAAACGTACCGTGTTTGAGTTTGCCTGTTTGCTGTCTTGGAAGCACTAACAATATTTTCGATCCCAATTGACGTATTGTGACTTGAGGACTTGCACTTTGTTCCCTATAGTGCATGTGAATAGCCGTTGCCCCGGTATCAGGAATTGGATTTGCCGTGACTGAAGCAACTCCTTGTGAAAGCCCAGATGCTGTTGCCGTAACGGTAATCTTTCCTGGTGTATTGAATTTTGTTTGGACATAGGCACTGGCAATACCAGCAACCGCATCAACCGGATTGCCATCACCACTGATAATAGTACCGGGCCCACTAACCGAAAAAGTTACCGCATTTTTAGCATCAGGAACCATCGTTCCTGCATTATCAGTTATTGAAGCATAAATCACAGCAAGATCAGATCCATCAGCACGAAGGTTCATATCGGCAGTGTCTAAGACGACTGATATTTTAGCTGCTGATTGGGGGGTCTTTACTATATGCGTCGCAACTACTTGATTATTAATCAACCCGTCTGCTTTGAGTGTTCCCGCCTCGTAATTATCAATCTTAAAAGTAAAGTGTGGATGAGTGATATTGGCAAAATTTCCCGGAGTATTGGTTGATATCAGTTTATCGTTCAGATAGAGCGACACCTTTTCACAATTGCTATAGACCCGAACTGGAAGGGTTGCATCACTCTTCCAATGGCTGGCAATAAATACCATGGGTCCAGAGTTTATGTTTGGAATGATATGCTTTGGGTCTCTTTGACTTTGGAAAAAGTAGTAAGAAAACTTGGGGATACGAAATATGTCAACCACACCACCGCTACACAGTGAATTGACATATTGGGCAAAACCAAAATAGTCGTTCCACACCCACACAGCATCAAAGGAACACCACTTAAGGCCATGGTTCTTGCTCATGGCATCGGTCTGATTCCAAGCAAGCTTGAGCATACCCTTTTCACCGGCAGAGCGTGGTTGATTGCTTGTACCGGTAAAACCACCATACTCCCAATGGCCAAACTCAGAGATTCCCTGAACCCGCCCTGTTTTAGGTTTACGACCACCCTGCTGAACTGCGGCCTGATAAATATCCATAACCTTATTGCTCTCCTGGCCACAGGTAAACATCTGACTTCCAGCAAACTCCTCCTTGGCAGCTTTTTGCATTTTATTGCTAAAGTCTGCTGGGGGATGACTCTCATTGTGTATAGCCTCCCACATCACAACACAGGGGTGATTGCGATAGTATCGTATCATGGTCCGAACATCGCGTTCCGAATTATTCACCCAGGTAGAATTGCTAAATCCCTTATACTGCCAACCAGGTATGCAGGCTTGAACCACCATACCCAGTTTATCACAGGCATCTAAAAAGGCTGGATGCTGGATATAATGAGAGAGCCGCACAAAGTTAACACCGGCCTTTTTCATAAGAAGCGCATCGCGGTAATGACCAGAAAGCGGCACTGCATTGCCAATACAACCCCAATCCTGATGGCGATTTACTCCAATTGTTTTCAATCGTTTGCCATTGATTTGCATACCATTAGCTCGAGAAAATTCGAGTTTTCTTATGCCAATGGTTGTTTTAACAATGTCCGCTGGGCGTGTATCATCAAAAACCTCAGACTTGACAACATAAAGATTTGGTGAATCAGGATGCCACAATTTAGGTGATGACACAGTCAAGCTCTGAGTAAAGGTCGTATCTTTACCTGCGGGAATATTTATCGTGGTCGTTGTATTTTTTACTTCTTGACCGGATTTCGTTAGAATTGTGGTTTTCAGTTTGCAAGATTTGGTAGCGCTGTATTCATTTTTAACATGGGTCTTTACTTGTACTGTTGCCGAGCTTGTACTTACCGATGGGTAGGTAACAAAAATACCACCGCCAGCAACTTTGTTTGCATACAACGCATCAGTGATATGAAGTTTATCCATAACATGGATGTTGACATAACGATATAATCCACCATAGTAATAAAAATCTGGTTTGGGATTTCCTGGAGGTACATCAGAATTATGATTATTGTTAAGTTTTATTGCAATGACATTAGTTTTATCAAATTCAAGATCATCGGTGATATCAATGGTAAAAGGGCTATATCCCCCAAGAAAGGAGAGCTTTTTCGTGCCGTTTATCCACACCTCAGACTGCTGCATAGCTGCTTCAAATTCGATAAACACCTTTTTATCCTTAAAATAGGGATCGGGCTTAAAGGACTTTCTGTACCAACAATTACCATGGTAATATTCGTAATCGCCATGACTCACCGAAGACTCGAGCTTCACCATATGCGGCAAACAAACATGATCCCAGGAATTATCATTGTAGGAGGCCTGTTCTGCACCACTTGCATCACCTCGTTTAAATTTCCAATTATAATAAAAAGGAAGGTCTCGTCGTGGAAAGTTTTGAGCTACCGCTGTTGTAATGCAGCACAAAAGCAATCCAATAGCTAACCACGCTTTACCCCACTTTTTCAAGGTCCTTTGATTCATTCTGTAGTTCTCCTTACTTGGTATGGCATCTCAAAAGTCTGATTAATTTGCATACTATTAATATAGCTGGTATATAAAGTAAAATATAGCGAAAAATATAATTTTGCGCAAACGTTTTCGGTTCTTTTTGTTTTGGCAATTCCAACAATAGTACGCAATCTATACACTTGTAGATTAATCGCATTGTTAACGTTAATCATTTCCTATCATTACAAATGGAACAATGATCTATGCGCTTTTGGCTAAACAATAGTACGCAAATAGTATATCCAAGGATTTTTATACATAACCTTCATATTATCTTTTATAAGCCTTATTTAATAATCCTTCCTTAATAGACTCTTTTCATATAGAGATTCAAACACAAATTATGCTCTTTTTTAAAAATATTATTTATGGAATATTTCTCAATCTCAGTACAATTCAAGCCAAAATCATCGCGCTCTTTCTACTGCAGCACAACATCTATAGAAATGACTCTTCTTCTAATGTAGTAGATAAAGCACATTTCTTGATTCTGTGCTGATTTGTTTACTTTTCCTTAGAAAATGTAGTATATTAAACATGTTAACGAAAACGTTTGCGCAATATTAGCTCATTAATAGTACTGGTTTATTAATAAATTTCCTATATATTATATAAAAGTTGGAGGACAGAAGATGAAAACTGGCAATAATCAAGCTCCAGTTATACGATTACGCCTTGATGTTATCGTTACCACCATATTTATTATCCTTTGCGGTTTAGTTCAAGCGAAAAATCAATTCCAAAAATCAAATAGAGAATCAGTTACATTTAACTTGGATTGGAAATACAAAAAGGGTGATGCCTCTGGTGCTGAAAATCCCTCCTTTAATGATGCCTCCTGGGAGGACGTGGTTATTCCTCACAGCACAAAATGGGTAACCCCCGAAGATTTAGAAGCGTACATTGGCATTAGTTGGTATAGAAAACAATTTGCCCTGGATGAAAAATATCAGGGAAAGAAGATCTTTATTGAATTTGAAGCAGCTATGCAATTTGCAGAGGTATGGATCAACGGCACAAAGAAGATCGCCCATGAAGGGGGATACATGGGATTCACCATAGACATCACTGACAATGTCAGTTTTAGCAGCACGAAAAATGTTGTTGCAGTGAAAGTAAACAGCATTCATAATGAAAAATGGGCCCCTGGAAGAGACAAGGTTGATTTCAATTATCATGGTGGTCTCTACCGGGATGTCAATTGTTATGTAACTGATAAGCTGCATATAACCGATGCTCTATTTGCGAATAAAGTTGCCGGTGGTGGCATTTTTATTACCTATCCATCAGTGAGCAGCAGTTCAGCAACAGTCAATGTAAAGACTCATGTTGTGAATGGATACACTGCTTCAAAAAACTGCAAATTGGTATCAGAAATTGTTGACGCACAGGGAAGTGTTGTACAATCTGCCACCAAGGATAAATCGATTGAGGCTGGCAAGGATCACACATTCAATCAAAACCTTGTTGTTTCTAATCCCAAGCTCTGGCACCCGCACAGTCCCAACCTCTACACCCTACGTACTAAGGTAAAGGATGGCAATACACTAGTTGACCATTACAATACTCGCATCGGCATCAGAAGTATCAAGTGGACCCATAGCAATGGAGTTCTCATTAATGGCAAGAGCTTTAAAGCTTATGGTGGCAATGTACACCAAGACATTTACGGATTGGGAAATGCCATACCAAAAAAGGCAATATACTACGACCTGAAACGCTTTAGAGAATCGGGAATGGATTTTGTTCGGGCAGCCCACTATCCCCATAGTTCAGCCTTTTACGATGCCTGCGATGAATTGGGTATTCTGGTGATGAATGCCATTACTGGCTGGCAGTTTTTTAAAAACACAGCGGCCTTTAAAAACAACTCCTATAAGGAGATTCGGGAGATGATCCGTAGAGACCGCAACCATGCTTCTGTGGTACTTTGGGAGACCAGCTTAAACGAGTCTCGCTTTAACAAACAGTGGGCTGACAATGCACACAAGTATGGTCATGAAGAGTATCCTGGTGATCAAATGTTTACCTGTGGTTGGAGCTCAAACTTTAGCAGTACCCCAACGAAGGTGGTCTTTGATGTGATGATTGGTGCATCGCAACACAATATTCGGGACAATCAGACAACCCAGCCGGTCATGGTCTGCGAGTACGGTCATTGGGATTATGGGGGACACAGCTCCACCAGTAACGTAGCTCGTGAAGCAGCTGATGCTCCATTGCTTGTCCAATGCGACAATCATCAGGATGGTCACAATAAGAATCGAGCGCTCAAATGGTATGCTGCAGATGCAGTTTGGGAATATAGCGACCACTCAGGTAAAAACCCTGTTTGTGGTGTCATTGACTATTACCGCATCCCAAAATTCTCCTACTACTTTTACCAAAGTCAACGGGATCCTAATTTTGTTTCACCAACATTTAACTCCGGACCTATGATATACATCGCCAACCGCTGGACCACCTCCTCCCCTACTAAGGTGCGCGTCTTTAGCAACTGTAACCGAGTTTCACTCTATCTCAATGGAAGCCTTATAGAAACACGGCAACCAGATACAGGCCCCACTTGTGGCTCACTTTTACATCCACCCTTTACCTTTTCCCTAAGCTCCTTTACAGCAGGAGAGCTGAAAGCTGTCGGCCTTATTGGTGGACAGGAGAAAGCGACTCATATTCGAAAAACTCCTCAGGTAAAGGTAGCATTAAAACTACGTGCAGAAAATGACACACTCCTGGCAGATGGCTCTGATGCCCGTTTAGTCTGGGTCGATGTGGTAGATGCCAATGGAACCGTGGTACCAACCGATAATAGTTCTGTTTCACTGAGCATCAGTGGACCAGGCACAATTCTGGGCCCTAATACCATTTCCATGAAGGGTGGACAATTAGCCACCTGGATCCGATCAAAGACAACCATGGGCACAATAACACTTACAGCCCGCTCCTCTCAACTTACTACTGCGACACTCAACCTATATGCTGGTGTAGCAACATCAATCAAATTTGTTAAACCAGTTGTACCATCTGCACCAATCTCAACCTTGGTAATTCCAATGTTTGGCACTAGCATCAAATTACCACATCAACTTAAGGGGAAAATGAAAACAATCAGGCTGTATACCTTGGCGGGAAGATTGGTGTACACCACCAGTACAAAAACCAATAACATTACAATTCAAAAACAGATGCCGCTCTCCTCTGCTATTTATGTGGCAAAGATTGAACTACTTCAAAAGAAAAAGCTTACCCAATAACCGATTGCTCAGCATATCATTTTTATAATCCCAGATTATGCAGTAGGAGTAGATGCAGAAGTGCAAGATTATTATTTAGTAAGACTTGAAGGTTTTGAAGGACATATCTACAAGGTGATATGGCCGAAAAGTCTGAAAGTCTTAATGGGCATAGGATT
>JANQEN010000009.1 GCA_028278335.1 Chitinivibrionales bacterium
GTATGAGCACCCCCGTTGGGGGTGCTCATATGTGCATAGGGGGACCCCATAGGGGTCTCCCCTATGCACACCGGGACCAAAGGTCCCGGAAAAAAAAAAATGTAAGAGGTGTGGGGGTGATCACATGTGGACACTTTGGGCCAAAACGTGTGTGTGATCAAACAAAATGAGCGGTTGGTTTTAGAAAATTTAGGCCAAAAATGTGTGGCCAAAAATATTCCCCAAAAATAGGCATCAACTTGTGTACTTGCTTGTAGAGAAATTCAGTAAAGGATGAATTGATTGGGTTATCCAAGATTGGCTTGTGGTGGTATAGTTGCTTGATCTTATTATCATTCACATTCCAAGCATTCGTATTTTGTAATTCCAAGCATTCTCAACAACTCCAAGCAAGATTAGTTAGTGTAAGTAGAAGAAGCTTATATATCTATTCATCATGGGCATTCATCATTACATCTTCTCAATTAGGTACATCTTCTATGTTTAGTATGATCTACTCTTGTCCTTGTGTTGTGCTCATCTTGTGTCTAATCGCTATGTGGTGTGGTAATTCTTATATGTTGTCATCAAAAGTAGTAAAATCAATATACAAGGGATTTAATGCTAGTGGCTTATGTCTTTCAATCCTTAGCTCTCTATCCAGCTTAAATATAGGTGCAGCAGAAGGTGTAGGAGTTATTTTATCAGGTAGACTTATGGGCAATTTAATGATAAGGTCTGTACTTACTTCGAATGGTTTATGTGTTAGAAGGTGTGGAAAGAGAATATTGGATTTAGGGTATATTTCATTGTGTTCAATAATAGGATCAGCTTGTATTAAAGTGGGTATCGTTTGGTGATTTGACTTTAAAACCCTTTGTCACACTTTTTACCACCATTTTAAGGGTCCGAACACTTTTGGCCTGAATTTTCAACTCAACACCTTTGGCCACAATTTGTTGTTTTTCTTACCAACCCCTGTAAGGGGTTGGTACCACCCTTTCAGGGTGGTCACACCCGTAGGGTGTGCCCCGAAGGGGTCAAGAGGCCCCGAAGGG
>JANQEN010000299.1 GCA_028278335.1 Chitinivibrionales bacterium
TCACCTTGAAAAGAAATATGTAAAGGACCAGTACTCTCGAATTCACGACCTTGGACCCTCTGACCCTCCGATTTATGGATTAGACTTTAGGAGCATAGAACGTTTTTACCAAATCGTTTCAATATTGGAAAAAGACTGCGAGCCGAGTTCAGATCAGTGGAACAAACTCTTCACAACCTATGGATACCATAATCTAATTATGGGTGAAGGTGTTCATTTTGGAAGGGAGCATCATTTTAAGAAGTACCTAAGACTCATCTTCAAACCGTCAGAAATTTACCGGCTTGATAATGAACTTGCATTGCTGAAAAAACAGGATCCAGATCGCTGGCCAGATGTGGTGCATCTTTGTAAAGTTCGGGATAACAAATCCTCACTAATTACTTTAGCAAAGAAACTCAAAGACCCATCTAATTTACAAAAAATAATCGAGGACGCCACTCAGTACCTGCCAAAATCAGCTATACAGGATCATCCTTGTGTGTGTTTCCTCTTTTTCAGAAATGACATTCGGGGCTCATCAGATTGGATAGAGCCAGCTATAGTGGACCTCCTTGGTGCTCAACTAAGTCCATTAGGACCCGAAAAATTTTCATCACTTTTTCTATGGTGTAATTTAGCTGGTCAAGCTTTACCCTATAATCTCAAGGAAGTGGATAAGAACGATCTTCCATTGCTTAAACAATTATTCAATTTGTATCGAGAAGGAATAGCCAATATAATTGGTAAAAGTTACAATAAGTACCAGAGCTCAAGGATAAAAGAAAAAATAAAGCGATTTCAAGAACGACTTGCCGATGCTCCTGAAACCATCTCAGCTTTGGATAAGATCCTGAAGGAAATGGTCAAGAATCCGGGAAACCATAAACAGATAATTCAAAAGTTTGCATCTGCTATTCCTGGCAATGGAGGTGAACTTGGCTACTTTATGGCAAAAACAATCATTGATTCAAAAGGAATTGAAGCGCTTAGGAATGTAGCTGGCAATCCTTTCGATTTCTTTAGAGTTTTTAATGAAGTAATAAGTAAGAACAATGAAGGAATTCAAGGCTTCTCTAATCAGGGAATGAAGGCGCTCAAGATCATTGAGAAGAAGTATGTTCATGCAAATAAATAGGACGAGCAGACTTAGAAGTGAGTGTATTATTAACTGTGTATACAGCCATGGTGTATTGACATGACCCCCATTTATTTGACCTCCCAATGACCGCTCCACTCAAATCAGGCCTCACTTCCACATTTTCATCCCACCACTTATTCCAAATTTCAACCCCCTGTTCCAGTATCTTCACATGCTCAGGATTTGCCATATCTTTCCCCATCTCAAGGAAATCTTCCACCCCCAAACTACTGTTCCACAAAACCCCTTTCAAATTTTTTGTTGGTTTCTCGTGTAGCCTTGTTTTGCCCTCTCATAAGCTTTGCCAAGTATATATACCCTTCCAAAATCCCACAATTTACTGAAATGGTTTGCTATATGCTGAAAGAAGGTCCGACTATGAAGGAGAAAAAGAATAGAACCCGAAAAACACATGTTCCCCAGGCCAAATGGATGTAATCAAAAATTAAGGAATAATGTCAATGCTCACAGCATTTGAAGCATAATTCCAATATGATAGATCTAGGCCAAATGCAAAATTTAAAGTAAGGCCAGCGCCTCCTGTAAAAGGGCCCAGTGTGTCAAAAACAGCGGTAGCTTTACCATTGACATCCAGGGTCCCATAAAAATTCTGGAATATTGAAGTATTGGCTAGGCTGATTGCCAGGTTGGTAAAAACGTCCCAGTTAATGGGAATGGTCACCAGCCCTGGGGGAGGTATAAATCCAGGGCTTGTTCCTGTTACACCTGAAAAGATGAAATAATTTCTGTTCGCATTAGAGACTGATGCATCAAGAGAAAATGTTACTTTACCTCCAGAAGCCTCAGACACTACAAAAACGTCCGTTGTCAAAGGATCTTGTGATTCATAATATATCGTGCCGTTCCATACCCTAGGAGTAAAGGTGTTTCCAAAAAATGCAGGATCGCCTTTTGCATAATACGGTTTAAGCACTATGTCAGGATTTGAATAAGTGGGCTGGATGTTTTTGGTGTAATTCATATACGAGTTTGGGTAATTGGTCATGTCAAAGTAGAGACCATAAACCTGCCCCTTCTTAAAGGTAAATCCGCTTGCATTGGGAAGGGGAATACTTGTGGGCATATCCAAGCCTGCTGCCACGCCCGTTCCGGAATCCAGAAGAGTCCACCCTTTCGGATTTTTGTCATGGCCCACACAGGTACCCACATAATACCAGATATCCACATTGGTGGGAGAACCTGCAAGTGTTGCATTAATATCAATACTTGTAATCCACAAATCAACTCTTGGAGTAATGTCAACCATGTTTCCCCTGAGACCGCCATTTGAGCCAAAGAGAGTTGTTATGGATCCTGTGGCTCTAGCACCAGAATTTCCAGACGCTGGTGTCCATGTAATAGATACGCTTGGTTGTGAATTTGTTGGGGTGTTTGAAAATTGAGCCAATCCCAAAGGTGCAATTAAGAAAACTATTATTAAAAGTATAAATAGCCTCTTCATTTCGACTCTCCCTAACAGTTATTTAAGATTAATCTATCACCTTTTGCCAGAATGAAGCTTTATCTCTTATTAATATATACTTTAGATCATTTTATAACAACAAGAATACTTCAGTTAAGCAATTGGATGAATAAGTTTGGCTGTGAAAATTTAAGCTAAATTGGGTAACCACTTCCTCCCTCTATACTTCTGGCTGTTCCTTAAACAAACATTTAACTAATTTGTGATAGAAAGAACTTTATTGCGAGGGAGCTGAATTGTCGAAATAGAGAGCACCTTACCTCATCTGGTTCAAATTTGGGTGAACACACATTGCCCAGTTGCATTTATAATGTTCCCCCATTACACCACATTCTGATAGGCTATCACAGCCAACAACAACTGTTCTTGTGGGAATTTTTCCTTTAGGTCCAAAGTCGATTTTTACAGATGTAATCATTACTTTTTTCGATAACTTTGAGCAAGCGTAGGGTGTGTATACTATTTCGTCTGACATTTTTTTGCCTAATCAAGCTTTTCAAAGGTTTTCAGCTATACCTTAAAATCCGTCTAAATAAAACTTTGGATTTTAAGATCCATACACAAAGAACAAGAATCCAACCTGACCTGATTACCTCTTTTTAAAAATATTTTTTTACCCCGTTCAAATCTCATTTAATGCTCCTTTAATCCCAGGAAAATTGTAAATTTCTTTTCTGGTTAGATTAGATCTCTACCCGTCTTCTTTGTCACACCTGACAACCTCAGGCAGGGATCCATATTTCCCAATAAAAATCCCTTGGTCGTATATCGTCTATAGTTTAACGCCTTATAATCTCAAACCATAAATACGACCAGAGGACTAGTCAGACTAATCCCCCAGCTGCAGGCCCGCCCGAGCCCGAATAAAATTCGTTTGCAACCAGGGGAAACAATCTCTTAGGCAATTAAAGGGACGCAAAGACGCTCTTGGATTCCGGATAAAGATCGGGTCTAAAAAACTTACCGTCAACTCCGAACATCTTCACGCCCCATTTCTATTTTCAAGTGATTCAGAAATACCATGGATGACTTTTCCTATATAAATAGTAGCAATTCAAGAGTAAAAATCAACGATTAAAACCTCCCGACCAAGCGAGGAAAAGGGAAGAGGAAGGTTGTAGGGAATTCACCTGGCCGAGAGGTGTGTTAAATATCTGTTAAGACCTCACGAAATCCATAAACCCCCCGATTGAAGAAGAGTGGCTCGCCCTCAGGTTTAAACACATTGGCCAGGGGATAAGTATAAAGAGAAAGTAAGAGCCCCCCCGACCTATGCTTGATAAAAAAATGGGTGAATTATCATTTAAGGCCTCAGCTTGTGGTGTTTTTTAAAAACTCCCGATCGATAGTTGAGACTTGGTAATACCCAATAGAATGAACATTCGAGTGAAGGACATGATTAGAAAGAGAGTTTTAAATCATATGGCTGTTAAAGTGCAAACACACTCTAAAGTGTTGCGTGGACAATATAATTATAGCGATTATAGCAAACTTAATTTAAACTGTATTCTCTGAGATTTTATATAACTTTTGATTCAAGGAAAATAAACTACAGGGAGCTGAAAAGTCATACTTCCCGAATAATTATAATTCGTACCTTCCACCAGGTCCAAATAAAACTACAGCAAGCAAAACAATAAATGATAAGATCAGTAATACATGAATAGACTTGCCTAATATGGAGTTTTCAATTTTCATGCCGCCTCCTTGAATCTGAACCTCGGTTTCAGAACTCTTGGTCATATTTAAACTCCTTTTCTTATCGGCACAATCTCATTCTAAGTATATAAAACACCCTAAACATACCAAATTTATACCTTTTACCACTTTTTATATTCTAACATATTAGCCAATTCTGATATCTTCTTCTACTCTTTATTTACTATATAGCTTAGAACAAAGAGGTTTTCTACACTTTTACATGGAATTTTTGCATTCCAAACATAAATTGGTCCTTTAAAGTCACGAAGCCTTTTTTCTTTTCTGATTTCATCAAGATAAGCCTTAACCTGTTCCCTGTTAGTAACCTCCTCAGGCTCCTTGATAAACTCATTTTCATACCAAGGAGCAGAAGTTACTAATTTTATTAGATTAGCCCGTTTAGTTACACTGTGAATTTCAAAGTTTCGAATCTTATGATCTGTAATAAAGGTTATGTTAATTTCATTTGGAGGATGGACAATGTTTCGAAAATCTACTATAAACCCTTCATACTCCCTCTTCATTCCATCTGGACCACAAAAATACCGAGTATACCCAAACTTTCCTACTGGCTGTTTAATTCGAACTAAATTACTAGTATGATCTTCTCCTGGACAGGATTTAGAGACAAAATCTAACTCAATTGGTTTTTTATCTGGGTAACTTCTTGCACAAACTAATCTTTCATGGTTTTTGCTTTCTGCTTCACATTGACAGATAAAATAAACATACGGATCTGCATCTTTATAACAATCACCTGTAAGTGTATATTTGGCGATTCCACATTTTCTTATATGAAAAAGTTCGCCATCAATTGTGTGATATTTTCGTCCTGTGTCACGAACTTGGGGATAATACCCTTTCATTAAGCTCGAACAGAGCCAACTTGGAAGATAGGTACTGTCGTAAAAATCAAGAGACTTTTGTATTATATGATCAATCCTTGTCCAGAATTTTTCCTGATCGCTTTGCCAAAATACCCTGAAGGCCGCAAAAGCTGCTTGAGTCGAAAACAATCCTGTCAAGAGGATTAAGATAATTATAAAAGCAACTGAAAGTCTATTCTTGAATACTTCTTTTTTCCCAGCTCTAATTTTTATGATTTTGACTACAAATTTATAGTAAACATATTTTCTACTAAATCGCCAAATTATATTTCTATAAAAGAAAACAGTATAAATAATAACAACATAGAGTAATTGGGCTTTCTCGTAGGATCCTATATTTTCCCAAAATGTGTTATATAAAACAAATAAGAGAACACCTATCGGTGAAAAGGACCTCACTCTTTTTAGAAATAGCGTTAAGGATGAGGTTTGCTTGGCTTTTGCTCCGTTTGTGCTCACCCTGTCACTTGGATCAAAATTCCCTTGTTGCTCCTCCTCCTTCCTCCTCTTCTCAGTTGGCACCTTTTTCCCTTTTATAAGCTTCTTACCTTTGGTTTGCTTTTTCTTTTTAGAGGTCTTTTTTTTTGATGATTTCTTTTTCTTTGCCAACAGTTCGCCCTTTCACACCATCCAAATACCTGAATTCATGAGACTGTTGTTTTAATGATTTTTCCTAATTCTCAGTTAAAATCTTCGTTCTTGATAACAGATAATATAGTCATTATTCATAACATTCCTGATTATCCGTAATTTATAATAATAACAATGCACATACTTCTTTATGGCTTGTTCCCTGCCTTTGCGTCTTTCATTGATTCAAAATAGTCTGTATGTAAATTTTTATGAACACGTGCTAAAAAATACAACAAACATAAAATCAAAAATATTGATACGCATGTTATAATTAGCCTGTAATAATTAGAATTAATTAAATCTTTTACAGCAACAAACACGAGGCATGTGGAGACAAAGGTTACTAAACCATACAAAAACCCAACTTGCAAAAGGCCGATAAAACCATTTTTTCCAAGAATCTTATGCCAAGGGTCACTCTTTACTGTATCATCCCATCTAAACAAGCCTTCTTTGTTTGGAATATACTTTTTAAGCACATTATTTTTCTTCCATGTGTTATATATTCCAATTCTAAAAGCCATTGATAATTGATATATCCAGTTACCGATTAGCAACTCAATTAGAATTGCATACACAAATCCCGTAAATACACCAATCCAAGTAAAAGTATCTAAACTCGATGGGTCGTCTACTTTTACAGTTGCTTGATAAAGCGTTCCCAAAAAACCTAATATTATTGCTGACAAAAACAAAGAGTAATGTACATTGTTGTTTTGGAGAACAACGCGTTGCTGAGCTTCATCTCTAAGTTTATTGTATTCCGATAAGTGAAATTTACATTCAATATCAAGAGTTCCAGGATTTACTATTATATTATCGCGATGAACCCGACATAATTTAGAATTATGATCTGTTCTGTTCTTACATTGACCTCCAATTTTAGTTTTTCCAATACACTGCACTTTCATTTTCCTTCTCCTGTCTCACCCCAATAACCCACAAAGCTAAGTTCCTCTCTGAACTTCAAACAATTCTAAATAACTCGGTTTGATCTTATTAGATTTAATCATCTTAATCAGTGGTATATAAACTTTACATTATCTTTTATGTAATCAGTAAAGAAGTATGTGTTCTCTCTTGATTAAAATAAAATGATCATTGGTTGACGGTCATCATAGGCTAGGGCGGCTTTTGGCGTTGGGTTTAATATGTATAACATTCAACTACTTGGATGTATTTCGCCGGCCTATTGACCTCGATATAAACACTTTTAAATCATTCTTTGCGTCAGAGTATTTTCTTATAAAAACCAACCCATTGACATCAAATTAATTTTTCTTAGTTTTCACTCCACCGACGACTTATATTCTCAATTCAATTCGAATCAATCTATTTTCTTTATTAAGTCTGTTGGGTATGAATAATTCAAGCTGCCTTTTCAAGATTTTTTAGCCCACGTTAAGTATTTGTTAAGTCTTGTTAATTATATGTAAAGCTTATCTTAATTATCCTTTTCTAAAACTAGTTTAGTGTTTCATTTCTTGACTACGTTAATCTGCTGTGTTAGGTAATTGCCGTGTGTTTGATTTTTCACATTACTATACCCAAAACTGAATTATACTTATATAAATCAACCTGATAACCTATCTTGTTAAACTGTTACATAGTTTCTAGGTAGTGAATGACCATCTTAGATATTTAAACATGGAATTATCATTTTATGATTCATAAATCCCAAAACTCTTATTTTTGGGTTAGTTCGTGGATCCATTCCTTTCCAGGTCCCAGTTGAAGGTGCACCCCCTCCCCTACAACCGGTTTTGCGATAAGCAAATTAAAAAACCTGATCAGGCGATCTGCACAGCCAGAATTGACCCTAAGAAGCGGAGTCACTTGATTGCAGCCGCTGGCGGAATAGAGATGTGGACCGGGAAACCCTGGAAACTCACACGATTCTATAAATGGAGTACTTTGGCGTAGACATCACAAAGAATCCCATGTTTAAAGATCCTTTCGAATTCACCAAAGAAGATTTTGACATAGTTTACGGGAGATCCTGTTACTTAGTAGACATGACTCGGGTCGACACGAGCCTGGTTAAGGAGTGCGGTATAGCTTAGTACACCTTCCTGAAGGCCATGGATTATGGCCTCTCCCTTGTAATCGCCTCAGATTGGGCTGTAAGTCCAAGAAAAGCTATCACCTCCCTGGAGTCCATTATTACCCAGCTTTAACGCTTGAAGAGAGCAGGGTTGGCGTAAAACTGGGGAAAGAGGAGGGGAATATCTATGCAGGCACCCACAAGGAGTTTCTTGAACGCCATGGGGTGGATCGAGTGGCTAAAATGATGATTAATGATTGGAAAAAATTGATAAGATCGAGAGCAAGAAAATCACCAAAATGAGCAAGGATTTTGAGTACATCAAGAAGGGGGTAGTTGAGGTCAATAAGGGATTTCAGAATTGCCGTCTTCACTGCCATAAACAAACCGATGAATTCAATTCGACCATTACAAAGCACGGGGAGCGGATAAAAGTTCTTTCAGGTAAATTCTCATTCCAGGCTAAGCTTGTAATCGTTATCGTAGGCGGGACGATTGTGACTTTGGTGAAGGTGTTTTTGGTGGGGTAGGAAATAGAGCCCTTGGCATAAGCACTTCTACCCATTTTACCTCTAAACTCCAGAATCCTCTCCCGATCCTCTTCCAGGCTTCCGATAACAGGGGTTAGAGAACCGAAACAGCATTCGTTCTGAATCCTCATCTGCCTCACTTCACTCTTGAGTGGCGGCGGGTGGGGATTTTTTTTGTTTTTAGTTATGTCCTGACTGGACTCAAGATGCTGATTGACTGGGGGTGATGGGAAATCTCCAATAGATAGATAGGCATCAATCTGATTTACTATTCATGCTGAATTCTCTCTTTTTCCCTGCTGCTATATGCACAGGTGTCAGGATCAGCGTATCAAGTATCAGGCCAGACATATAATGCGACAGAGAGTCAAGATAGAACGCCCTACATAACAATGTTGATCTTAGATATTGATAGATCAATTAAAGAGGGTGAATCTTTGATTGGGTTTGATAAGAAAAGAGCTTTAAAGAGCGGACGGGTCGTAAGATGTATCCGTGGTAAATTGAAATAAACCTATGAAGATCAATTTACCGGGCTGCATAAGATCCTAGTTTTGAGGATGGAGCGAGAGACAGTTAGCCTACCCACGCACCAAACCCCGTTTGGGAGGATGGAGTGTGGGGAGCTTTTGAGGCATCGACTTACTATTCTTTATAATGTGTTTTAATAAGGAGAATATTTATGGTTGGGGGATATATTCTTGCTGTTAACTTACCCAATGAGCTTTTAAAAGATGCTGTATGGCATTTAAAGCAAGCTAAATTCTATGCTACTGACAAGTCTAAAATATTCGAACTTTGGCATGAAATTAGAAGTGCGGTAGTTTTTTCAATTACATCTGTCGAAGCTTTCTTCAATATGGTTGCATCAGACCACATTAATAAAAATCCAAATCTTGATTTAGTTACCAAAGGGCATTTATCAGAAAAACAATATTATATTTCCAAAGGTGATATAAAATAAAGGCTCCAACAAATTAGTTTGCCTGATAAAATTAGAAGTTAGACCAAAATAATTACTGGAAACGATTTTGATAAATCTGATTCATTGTACAAAGACTTTGATGAAGCAAGAAAGTTCCGAAACGCACTCATTCATTACAGCCCCACGAGTAATGATGCTTATACCAACTGCTCAATAGAGACAGCAGAGAAAACCATTAGTTCATCTAAAGGTCTTATCGAGCGATATTATGGCTATACAAAAGAGAAAGCGCCTAATTGGATAGATGAGATCACCTTAACTTAGCTTAGCCCCCCCCCTCACAACTTCCCCACCGACTCCTCCTCCCTCCCGGAGTCGTCGGTTTGGAGGGCTTTTAAGATAATTCTACTATCCTGTAAATTACACGCACACCCCCGGTGTGACCGAGGGTGTGTTTTAATACCTATAGATAGATTATCTTAATTAGATGAAACTGACATACCACATGCACATGAGGCGGATGCAACTACCTTATAATCAGTATGGTTATCAAAGTCTGGATCTACATATACAGGCCCTTCATCAACAATTGTCCATGTCTTTACTCCTTGCGCATCCTCGTGTTCAATATGCAGCTTTGCCTCAAGGGCTATAACGCCCCCACAATTTTCTGTTGGATTGCTTTGTGTAACTATTGCACCCCATGAAAATGACTTATTCCTGACGCTTGGAGTTACACTTGTAGTCAGCACAAGAGTGCATTGATCAGCTAAACAACATGTGCATTGATCATTAGAAGCAACACTTTCATTATTTGACAACCCGGTGTAGCAAATCAGACAAAGAACTGCTAAAAATCCCGCCATTACCAATGTTTTTCGCATAACATTCTCCTCAAAAAAATCTAACTCGATAGTACAACCTGACAGGTAATGCTGTGCAATAGGACTAAGCGCTTTGGTTTTTGGCCGTTACAAACACAAGGCCAAAAATAGCAACGTATACCCTTACATAAAAAAAAGTGTGGCGACCTGCCAAAGCGAACAGAAAAAATAAAATTAAAGCGTCTTTATCTCCAGGAACCGTAAACTTCCCCCTTCAAACCTTTTCTAAATTTCCCGTAATCTTGGCACACTACTGTGACCTCTTATAAACGAAGGAGGCTCTATACGTAATATTACCTGTTCTTGTATGCAAATACAGATTCCCCTCAGGGCTTAATTGAAACAAGTCGATATGCTTTTTGCCGATTACTGCGAAACACTTTTATTCTTTGATTCTCGCCTGTTCCTGCCAGTCGCTTACTCAAGCAGGCGAGGATCTTTTCAGCTCATCAGGTTTCCCCAAAACACCCCTCAAGACTTAAGCGGTTTTTCTCGAATAGATTGTAAAGGGAACCCTATAATAACTCTTTTGAATCCCCGTCTGCCATGCCATCGACTTTTCCATTGCAAGCGGGGATTCTTGGGTCTCAGCTTTACCAAATTATTTAATATTTCACCAAATCCCGATCCATACACCCGATAACTATATCACGGAGGTGGATGGGATCCAACCATCCAGGTATAGCCCCTGTCTGCTTCACTCCTACTAACCATGTTCAAAGCAGGCAGGGGTTTTTTATTTAATTGAGTTGGTAAGCCCCCCAGCCGGGTGGTCCCGTATGCTATGCCTAACACCAAAAATACACACGCCCGACTGAGGGATTGACTTTTAATATTCAATTTAATCTCGCCATATTAACTAAAGTTTCAAAAAACAAAACCCCCTAACCGCATGGCGCCCAATATTTAAGGCCTCAATTTCTCAAACTGTTGGTGCGGTTAGGGGGCTATTCTATTGCCAGGCTCTTCCTCAGATCTTCATTTGCGCACTTTGACCAATCATGAACACCGCAAACATTTTTAAAATTACACCGCTCAGCCCTTGTGACCTTTTTCATAGACCTTCCCTTATCCACTGGAAGCAATATTGAACTATAGGTGACGATGACAGGCTTTCTATAAGAGGGGCAGAAGAAAACTTCACGGTGATAAGATACATCCATTCTATTGCCTATGAGTAAGTGGGTTATTTGATTCATAAGAATCCCCCGACTACGATGAGAGTCAGAAAAGGTAAAGAAACAGTAACGCAGCCGGAGGATATGTCTTAGTATACAAAATCAATCCATCAGTGAATATATAAAAAACCTCCCGACCAAGCGAGAAAAAAAAGGGGGGACGGAATATTGGGAATCCACCTGGCCGGGAGGAGTGTTAAATATTTGTTAAGTTCGATTTTGACGTTCTTAAATACCCCTCAGCCAAACACCAAACTCGGATTTATGCAGGGAACAGCCTTGGCCGAGGGGTATACAGGCCTTTATGGGTAAATAAGGCCCCCTGACCGAAGTTTGGAAAAGAAAGGGTATACATCGTCTTAGGGCTTCAGCCAAGGGACAAGTTTCAAGGTCCCCCGATCGAAGTAGTGGCCTGGGAAAGACAACAAAAATCGACCGAGGGACAATTTAGAAAGAGCGATTAAGATCCCCTGACCGCATGACAATAAATGCTTTTTCCATAAAATAAAAG
>JANQEN010000014.1 GCA_028278335.1 Chitinivibrionales bacterium
GTTCACAAAAGAAAAAGAAATGAGTTAAAGCAAAAAGGATGATATCAGGCAAGATTCAGGAAACAGGCCATTGCCGCGTAGCGGCTTACTTGAACAAAATAATACAGCGGACTGCTAACGCAGCCGCTGATTCGCTGCGTGTGTGCCGGGCATGGCACTAGACTAGGGAGGTGAAAGTCCTCCCGCCAGGTTTTCGCGGAGCCGAAGGCTAGGAAAAGGGCAAGGGCGTCATCGCGAGATGGGGTCTGGAGGAAGCCCAATCCAAACGTACGGGGCGACACACAGGAATCGGATATGAGGTGTGGCACATCTGGGACCAGTGGGCACGTGACCATTAAGTCCTCCATCCGCAACTGGGGTGTGCTTTATAAATCCGGCGTCAACGTACTGAAAGCCTAGTGTCTTACCCCGGGAGATCTGTATACTGTCTCGTGTTTCGGGACCGAATCGGGAGCAATCCCGTTTGATCGGTATACAGAAGGCATAGTACTTTTGAAAGGCAAAGCTATTGAGGCACTCCTGGCCGAAAGTTGGAGAGAAGGGATAGGCCGAGTCGCAAAATCGAAAGGAAGGCCCGAACGGTTCCTTAAATAAAGGATTAAATGAGTGGAGCAGTCGTTGAGCAAATGAATCAGAATATTGCATCTGACAAGTGGCAACAGCTACCTTCGACAACCCTGACGAAGGATGAGATTTTGGTTGGATTTGTCAAAGAGGACACTCCGGTTCGGTTATCTGGAGATTACCGATAACTAGACTTAATCAACCGAACCGCCTTGGTACGTGATCCGTATGCCGGGTGGTGTGGGAGGAGGAGCGTCGCGAGGTGTTCCCCTATCCCGATTATAACGAAATAATGACAAAATTAAGTCAAGAATATTATTCAAAAGTATATAGACATATTGGAGACTCACCCCAAAATGTGGTTATTAATCATTCCCTTATTCAAAAACACGCCACTGTTCACTATTCAGGTTCAATAGACAAATTACAGAGTATGATTGTGGAGACACCATATGAACCTGGAGAACCCTTCTGCTTTGGGATTGATGAAGAAGAGATTATTGACCTATTAGAAAATGTCGAAAAGCTTGTGGGATTCAGTGTTGCAAACGCTAATGCCAATAAAATTATTGAGAAGTATTATGAAAAACATGGTATAAAACTCACTAAACTCAATTGCAATACATTTGTTCTAGAAAACAAGCCAAAACAGAGGTCAACGAAAGCTGTTTTATTGGATATGAATGATTTAGATATTATTAATAGAGCTTCAAATCATTTCGATTGGTTTGGTTTTATGTCTGGGGAGGATATGCTCAGAGCTGGTCTCATCTCTGGTATCATCAAAGACAACGAATTGGTTTCAGTTGCCTATACTTCTGCATTTACCGAAAAATACGTCGACATAGGTATACGAACGAAAAAACAATACAGAAGTCGTGGGTACGCAAGTGATGCAGCAGCAAAAGTTATAGAGGCAACACTTTCCATGAGTAAAGTACCTGTTTGGAACGTAATGGAAGACAACTATCCATCAATAGCCATCTGTAAAAAGCTTGGATTTAGAAAAGTCAACCAGGAACATTACTTCTCTTAAATTATACTGATTATACTGAAACTTCTCAAATCTTTGAATAAACTTAGTAAATCGTTATAACAGATACACAGACCTCTTCAGTTGGATCAAAAAATGGAACAAAACAAAATCACTATTGAAGTATTGAAGACTTGTTCAGAAGTTATCAAAAAGTTATTTCTCCTAGAATAGAGCAAGGTGAACTAGGTGATATAAATAGATCAAATTCATAAGTATTGGAATTCAGTGGGATTGTAAATGAACTAGCCAAATGCCCAAATGAGAATACGTTTTATTGGTTTCAAGACAAAATAATAAAATGGGTCAAAAGTATTTATGAAGATGACAAATCTATAAAATCACTTTTTACAAATGACTGGTATTACGAAATATTAGAACTCTTCGTCCCTTTAATTCAATGCTTGTTAGACTTTAAAGATGAAAAACTTGAAAGTCCTATTGAAAAAGAATTTGCAAGGCGAATTCTTCGCCATGAGTCTAATTTTAAAGATGGTGTAAGATTAGGCAATCAATACGTGGTTAATACCACAAGAAGCTTGTATAGAGTTGATTTTGTGCTGTTTATGCGTAACAAAAAAATCGGTATCGAGTGTGATGGGAAAGATTATCATAATTTTAAGACTGATCTTGTTAGAGATTCAATTATTCTTGGAGAAGAAAAACTCGATACGATTTATCGAATTGGAGGTAAAGATATAAATTTTGCAGAAGATGATTCACTTTTGGCAATATCACTTATGGAACCTAACTTGTTTGAAAACAATGTTCATAATATGCTTCCGTTAGAAGCCGGCCTTATTGAGTATTAGGTTTGTGTAAGTTGATCGGAAGATATTTTGAAAAGTGCTGGAAGTCTTGATCTACAGTAAAAATGCCAAGGTTATGATTTGCTGAAACGGCACAAATTAGAAAATCGGTATTCGATCCTTGAACTCCTTTAGCACGACAGATATTAAAATATCGAGCAGCAAGAACATAGTCATCCTCTTTAAGCTGAAGGTCTGGGAATCCGCTTAAATGATCTTTCAAATTTTGAAACTGGATCTCATTTTTGATGCCAGATAGGATTTCCTGGCGGATCGGCCCAATTAATTGAACCCTGAAATCCCCAATGAGGCTTTTCAATTCAGCGATTATGCCATTTGAAATTTCTTTACTACGGCGAAGAGCTAATGACCAAACACAAGTATCAACGATTATTTTCATGTTTTAGACCGTTGATCTTTATAATTATAATCGCTTTCGTATTCGATTGTTCCAAACAGGTTTAACACTTTAAGTTGTTGAAGGTGTTGATTATAAGTAATTAATGCTTGTGTAACAGCTTCTTTTTTGGTGCGATGACCACCGAGTTGAACAGCTGTTTGAATCAGCTTGTCATCAATTTGTAGATTTGTAGCCATAATTACCTCCTTTTACACATAATGTTACACACTAAAGGGTGTGAAAGCAATAATTGATTTTATAACACTCTGTTGGACTAAGCCGCTACGCGGCAGTTGTCATACGTCTCCCATTCTTGCATGGCATTAAAATAGCGGTTCTCTATCGTTTTGTTAATCCGTTTTTAAT
>JANQEN010000015.1 GCA_028278335.1 Chitinivibrionales bacterium
ATTAAAAACGGATTAACAAAACGATAGAGAACCGCTATTTTAATGCCATGCAAGAATGGGAGACGTATGACAACTGCCGCGTAGCGGCTTAGTCCAACAAGGCTAATTCAGCCGACGCAAAAAGCCGCGCGGCTGATTAGCAGCGATAAGCAGACCCTGAACGGGCCTGCTTATCGACCGATGTTGAACGGGTCTAATAATGACCCTAGACCGAAAGACTCTGCAAGGGTCTGCCTATCAATGTCGTTCGAGCTATGTGATACATACCGCCAGTCGGCTCAAATGCAGACCGGCG
The DNA here is from genome assembly GCA_028278335.1 of Chitinivibrionales bacterium. Classification (GTDB taxonomy): domain Bacteria; phylum Fibrobacterota; class Chitinivibrionia; order Chitinivibrionales; family JANQEN01; genus JANQEN01. Next base: position 296 of record JANQEN010000015.1, read on the forward strand.
GCCCGCTCAACATCGGTCGTTATCTTCTGAAGTCTACTCATATTAGCCCCACCAAGATTACTTGACGAATAATAAAAAAAGAATCACAATGTACGTATGCAAATTGGTTTATGTACGTATTTTTAGAAGGTAAAAATGAAAACTATAAGTCCGACAGAACTAAGAAGCAATATTTATAAACTACTAGATGAGGTGCTTAACAGTGGTGTTCCTCTAGAAATTAACAAGGGAGGGAAATTGCTTAGAATTGTTCCTGTTGCAAAAAGCAACAAGCTCGCAAATCTAAAACCAAAGCCAGATATCATCGTTGGAAATCCAGATGATCTTGTAGATATTAGTTGGGAAAAGGAGGTCAATCTTGATTTACATTGACACTCACATTACAGTTTGGTTGTTTGCGGGGCAGATTGAGAAACTCAGTAATCAAGCAAAAGAACTATTAAACGATAACGAAATTCAAATATCCCCAATTGTGCGTTTAGAACTGCAATATCTCAACGAGATCAAACGTATAACTGTATCTCCAAATGATATTGTTACAGAGCTTTCAAATTCCATAGGGCTAAAGGTTTGCGATAAAAACTTCAACAATATCATAAATAATTCGATGACTCACAATTGGACACGTGATCCATTCGATAGGATTATTGTAGCAAATGCAGCGATTGACGGAGATTTCTTGGTAACAAAAGATCAAACTATTCTCGAGAACTACAGTAAAGCTCTTTATTGACAAGATACTGTAAAAGATAACACACACATATGAGCCGTTCCCCAGTCAAGAGATAAATTAATCCCGGTGAAAAAAAGGCATACACTTCTTTCAAAAATAATCATGGCAACCAAACCGTAATTGTTGTGACTGTCTTGTATTCTTTTTTCTGATGCAGATCGATTATATCTGCACTAAACACATATAGAGGGTCATCTAACTCAAAGCTCATTCGTCTTACGGAATCAATCTCAATCTTTTCTTTCATTTTCGTTCCTCTCACCCTGAATGGAGGAACGAAAATGAAAGAAAAGATTGAGACTCGCTTTTTCACACAAGCAAAGTGCCTTAAACACAGGTGCCCTAGAATAAAATGAAGTTAACCTCTTCTCCGGCTATTCAAAGGGTACAGGCTTAATATCGGTATTATCCAGTTGGCTTGAGCCAGAGCGAGGTGCAGACGACACAATTACTGTTCTCGCTTCATGATTTTCACTGGTTTAAAGGGAGCGTGATGAAACGCTAATCAAAATGAAGTGGTTACCAAAGCGTAACACAATGTCGATCAGGGCATTAATACGCCAGGTATAATCCATAGACATCGACAGAGCCGTGCTTTTGCCTTATCGGCCCCAGTTAGACTTTGATGCTGTTCCATCACCCCCCGGATTGAGAAATTGGCTCTTATTAAATGGTTTTCTCCTTTTTAACAT